>NZ_JADKYQ010000006.1:0-379542 GCF_015354395.1 Micromonospora sp. ANENR4 | reverse complement strand
GGGGTCAGGCGCGCGTCGGGGCGGCGGGGGTCAGGGCGTGGACCACGTCGCCGAGCACCACGATCGCGGGTGGGCGTAGCGCGGCGGTCTCGACGTCCTGCGCGACAGTGCCCAGTGTGGAGCGCAGCGTCCGCTGGGCGGCTGTGGTGCCCTCCTGGATCACCGCGGCGGGGGTGTCCGCCGGCTTGCCGTGCGCGATCAGGGTCGCGGCGATCGCGGCGAGGTTCTTCAGGCCCATCAGGATCACGAGCGTGCCCCGCAGCCCGGCGAGGGCGTCCCAGCGCACCAGCGACGCGGGCGCGTCGGGCGCGAGGTGTCCGGACACCACAGTGAACTCGTGCGCCACGCCCCGGTGCGTCACCGGCACCCCGGCCACCTCGGGCACCGCGATCGCGCTCGTCACGCCGGGCACCACAGTCACCGGCACGCCCGCCTCGGCGCAGGCCAGCAGTTCCTCGCCGCCCCGGCCGAAGACGTACGGGTCGCCGCCCTTGAGCCGTACCACCACCTTGCCGGCCCGCGCCCGGTCCACCAGGATCCGGTTGATCTCCTCCTGGGCACGCGACGGCCCGTACGGGATCTTGGAGGCGTCGACCAGCTCGACGTCCGGCCGCAGTTCGTCCAGGAGCAGGCCGGGCACGAGCCGGTCGGCGACGACCACCTCGGCCTCGGTGAGCAGCCGCCACCCCTTCACCGTGATCAGCTCCGGGTCGCCCGGCCCGGATCCGACGAGTGCGACGCGCCCGCCGGTGTCAACAGGGGGCCCCTCCGCTACCGCAGGGGTTAAAAGGGGGCCCTTCCTTCCGAGCAGGGCGCGGATGGCGTCGCGGGTCGCCATCGCTCGGCGGGGGTCGCCACCGCCGAGTACCGCCACGGTGACCGGGCCGTGCCGGGTCACCGCCGGGGTCCACGCGCTCGCCGCCGTCCGGTCGTCGGCTCGTACGCAGAAGATCCGCCGCTCGGCCGCTGCCGCGCTGACCGCGGCAGCGGCGGCCCGGTCGTCGACAGCCACCTGCACCAGCCACGCGCCGTCCAGGTCGCCGGGGACGAACCGGCGCGGCTCCCAGTGCAGCCGCCCGGCGTCGACGTGCGCGCGCAGCGCCGGGGTCAGCTCGGGCGACACCAGCAGCACGTCCGCGCCGGCGTCGAGCAACGCGGGGACCCGCCGGGTCGCGACCGCTCCCCCGCCCACGACCACCACGCGCCGCCCGTCCAGCCGCAAACCCAGGGGGTACGGGCTGGGCGGCGTCGGCCCGGCCGGCTCGGTCACTTCTCCGCCACCCCGGCGGAGTCGAACGTGGCGACCTCGTGCAGTACCCGGACCGCGCCGGTGACCACCGGCAGGGCGAGCAGCGCCCCGGTGCCCTCGCCGAGCCGCAGGCCCAGGTCGATCAGCGGTTCCAGGCCGAGATGCCGCAGTGCCGCCGTGGCGCCCGGCTCGGCGCTGCGGTGCCCGGCGATCATGGCGCCCACCGCGTCCGGCGCGAACGCGGCGGCGGCGACCGCGGCGCTGACGGCGATCACGCCGTCGAGCAGCACCGGCACCCGGCGCGCGGCGGCGCCGAGGATCAGGCCGGTCAGCGCGGCGTGCTCCAGCCCGCCGACGGTGGCCAGCACGCCCAGGGGGTCGGCCGGGTCGGGCTCGTGCCGGGCCAGCGCGGCCCGCACCACAGCCACCTTGCGGGCGTACGTCTCGTCGTCGACCCCGGTGCCCCGGCCGGTGGCCGCCTCGGCGTCCACGCCGGAGAACGCGGCGATGAGCGTGGCGGACGGGGTGGTGTTGCCGATGCCCATGTCGCCGGTGAGCAGGATGCCCGCCCCGGCGTCGATCAGCTCACCGGCGATCCGGATGCCGGTTTCGACGGCCGTGCGGGCCTCGTCCCGGGTCAGCGCCGCGGTGACCGTCATGTCGCGGGTCCCGGGGCGGACGTTCGCGGACACCAGGCGCGGCCCGGCCGGGTCGGCGGACTCGGCGCCCGGGATCGGGGTGGCCACGCCGACGTCCACCACCGTGACCGAGGCGCCGGCCTGCCGGGCGAACGCGTTGACCACAGCGCCGCCGGCCAGGAAGTTGGCGATCATCTGGGCGGTGACCTCCTGCGGCCACGGGGTCACGCCCTGGGCGTGCACGCCGTGGTCACCGGCGAAGATCGCCACCGCGGCCGGCTCGGGCAGCGGCGGCGGGCAGGCGCCGGCCAGCCCGGCGAGGCGTACCGAGAGCGGCTCCAGGGCGCCGAGCGAGCCGGCGGGCTTGGTCAGCCGCCCCTGCAACTCGCGGGCCGCCGTCATGGCGGCCTCGTCCAGCGGCCGGATCGTCGCGACTGTGGACTCCAGCATCATGCCTCCAGGATCCGTGCCAGCGTCTCGATGAACGCGTCTGTGGTGCCCCGGTCGCGTACGGCGATCCGGAGCCAGTCCGGGCCGAGCCCGGGGAAGGTGTCGCCCCGGCGTACCGCCCAGCCGTGCGCGCGTAGCCGCTCTCGTACGTCGGCGGCGCCGGCCACGTGGATCAGGACGAAGGCGGCGGCGGGGCGGCCCGCCACGCGTACCCCCGGCAGGCCGGACAGGCGTGCCACCAGGTGGTCGCGGTCGGCGGCGAGTTCGGCGGCGATGCCGCGTTCGGCGGCGACGGCGGCCGGCGCGGCGCAGGCGGTGGCGGCGGCGAGCGCCGGGGTGGAGACCGCCCAGAGCGGCTGCGCGGCGGCGAACCGGGCCAGCAGCGCGGCATCGCCGAGCAGGTAGCCGATCCGCAGCCCGGCCAGGCCCCAGGTCTTGGTGAGGCTGCGCACCACCACGAGGCCGGGGAGGTCGCGGCGGGCGGCGAGCGACTCGGGCTCGCCGTCGACGCCGGGTGCGGCGGTGGTGTCGGCGAACGCCTCGTCGACCACGAGCACCCGGCCGGGACGGGCCAGCGCGGCGATGGTGCCGGCCGGGTGCAGCACCGAGGTCGGGTTCGTGGGGTTGCCGATCATGACCAGGTCGGCGTCGCCGGGGACGCGGGCCGGGTCCAGGCGGAAGCCGTCGGCCGGGTCGAGCAGCACCCTGTCCACCCGGTGCCCGGCAGCCCGCAGCGCGGCCTCCGGCTCGGTGAACTGCGGGTGCACCACCACGGGGTGGCGGACGCCGGACAGTGCGCGGGCGATCAGGACGAATCCCTCGGCGGCGCCGGCGGTGAGGAGTACCTCTTCCGGGGGTCGCCCGTGCCGGTGAGCGACGGCGACGCGGGCCGGCGCCGGGTCCGGGTACGCGGCCAGGTCGCCCAGCGCGGCGGTGATCGGGTCGGCCAGCCAGTCCGGCATCGGGGCGCGGCGCACGTTCACGGCCAGGTCCACCAGGCCGGGCGTGGCCTCGGCGTCCCCGTGGTGGCCCAGGTCGGGCTCGTCGAGCGCGGCGGCGCTCCCGGTCGGTGCTGCGGGCATGTCCGCGATCCTGCCGGGTAGCCGCCGCCCGGGACAGCGCATCCCGGCGTGGGTCGCGTCACGGTCCGCCGGTTTATGAGTTCTTCTCATTTCCGAATCGGAAATGTCATAGCTTGACCCCGTGAGCAGTCGTCCCCTTGCTTCCGCTGGCCGTCTCGTTCCCCTTCTCCGCGCCGGGCTGATCGCCGGCATCGTGGTCGCCGCCGCCCTGTATCCGCTGGTCGCCGTCACCGGCATCGGGGCCAAGGCCACCGCGCACGCGATCGAACAGAAGACGAACATCCTCAAGACCGCGTTGCCGGCCGAGACCTCGTACGTCTACGCGCCGGACGGCAAGACGGTGCTGACGATGTTCTACGAGGAGTACCGGCAGTACACCAAGATCGAGAACATGTCGCCGAACATCCAGCAGGCGATCGTCGCCGCCGAGGACAACCGCTTCTACCAGCACCACGGCGTCGACCCGAAGGGCGTGGCGCGTGCTTTCGTGTCAAACGCCCGATCCGGCGGCGTATCCCAGGGCGCCTCGACGATCACCATGCAGTACGTGCGGATGGCGCTGCGGGACAGCGCGACCACACCCAAGGAGGTCCAGGAGGCGACCCAGCAGACCAGCCTGCGCAAGGTCAAGGAGATGCGCATGGCGCTGGACATCGAGAAGCACCTGAGCAAAGAGCAGATCATGGAGCGCTACCTCAACTCGGCCTACTTCGGTCACCGGGCGTACGGGATCTACGCCGCCTCGCAGATCTTCTTCTCCAAGACGCCGGCCACGCTCACCCCGGTCGAGGCGGCCACGCTGGCCGGGCTGGTGAAGTCGCCGTCGGAGTACGACCCGATCACCTCCGACCAGAAGGAGGCCACCGGCCGGCGCAACTACGTGCTGGACAACATGGCCCGCCTCGGTTACCTGTCGCCGGACGCCGCCGCCGCGGCGAAGGGTCAGCCGATCAAGCTGAAGCTGACCGACCCGCCCAACGACTGCGCCGCCATCGACGGCGGGCACCGCGCCTGGGGCTTCTACTGCGACTACCTGAAGAACTGGTGGAGTTCCCAGCCCGCGTTCGGCGAGAACCGGCTGGAACGGATGGACAAGCTGCGCCGTGGCGGCTACCGGATCGTGCTCGCGCTCGACCCGAAGACCCAGGCGGCGGCGGAGAAGAACGTCGGGGCCAAGGACAACACCGGCAGCCCGTTCGCCAACGGCATCGTGGTCGCCGAGCCCGGCACCGGGCGGATCAAGGCGATGGCGGTGAACCGGAACTACTCGCTCGACCTGGCCGAGAACCCGAACAGCTCGAACCCGGAGGCCGGCCCGAAGGTCAAGGCGAACTACCCGAACACGGTGGCGCCGCTGCTCGGCGGCGGGACGCTACCGGGCTACCAGGCCGGTTCGACGTTCAAGATGTTCCCGATGCTCGCCGCGCTCAACGCCGGGATGCCGTTGTCCACCGCGTACGACTCGCCGTACACGTACAAGTCGGCCGTCTACGACGGGTGGGCGCCGTCCAACGCCAGCGGCGCGATGACCGGCCGGCAGACCATGTGGTCCGGATTCGGCAAGTCGGTGAACACCTACTTCGTCCAACTGGAGGAGAAGATCGGCGCGGACGCCGGGGTGCGCCTGGCCGAGCAACTGGGGCTGCGCTGGCGTACCGACGTGGACAAGGAACAGGCGTCGCCGGGCAAGGCGAAGAAGTGGGGCGCGTTCACGCTCGGCGTCTCCGACGCCACCCCGCTGGAGATGGCGAACGCGTACGCCGCCATCGCCGCCGACGGGCGCTACTGCGAGGCCATCCCGGTCAACGCGATCATGAACCGGGACGGCACGCCGGCCACGTACACGACGGCGGGCGGGGTGCAGCGGGAGGTCGCCAAGCCGCGGTGCCGGCAGGTGGTGAACGCCGACGCGGCCCGCGCCGCCACCGACGCGGCGCGCTGCCCCACCGGCGACACCCCGGCCAAGGGGAGCTGCGGCGGCTGGTCGACGGCCGACAGCGTCCGCGGCACGGTCGGCCGCCCGGTCGCCGGCAAGACGGGTACGACGGACAGCACCCGGTCGGCGTGGTTCGTCGGCTACACGCCGGAGCTGGCGGCGGCGAGCTTCATCGCCGACCCGGACAATCCGTTCAACGCGGTGGGCGACGGGCAGTCGCAGATCCCGGTGAACGCGGTGGCGCAGACCCTGCGGGACTCCCTGAAGGGCCAGCCCACCCGCCAGTTCACCCCACCCTCGGACCAGATAGTCGGCTGAGCCGCCCTGATCCGCCCGGGGGTGCGCCCGGGTAGTTGATCAAGGAGTTTGCGTCACGGATCGTCCTATCCGCAGACGCGAACTCCTTGATCGACGTTGCGAAAGGGTGAGCTCAGCGGAGGTCCGCGGCGACGAAGGACCACAGCTCCAGGTCGACCCGGGCGCCCCTGACGAAACCGGCGTTGCGCAGCAGGCCCTCGTAGCTGAAGCCGGCCTTCTCGGCGACCCGCCGCGACGCCACGTTGCCGGCCGCCACCCGCAGCTCCACCCGCTGGAACCCGTGCTCCAGGATCAGAGCGATCGCCACCGCGTCCACCGCCTCGACCGCCAGGCCGTAGCCCCGGGCGTGCGGCGCGATCGCGTACGACAACTCGGTGAGCCGGGCGCCCCAGTCGGTACGGCGGGCCCAGAGCGAGCCGACCACCCGCTGGTCCTCCCGGCGGACCACCGCCCAGTGGTCGCCGTCGCCGCTGTCCCGCCGCTGCCGGGCCAGCTCGGTGCACCACGCCCGCCCGTCGATCTGCCCGGACGCATCCGCCAGCGGCAGCCAGCGTTGCGTCTGCCGGTCGGCGAACACCTCGTCCATCGCCTCCGCGTCGGCGGCGACGAGGTGCCGCACCTCGATGCGCGGGGTGGAGACGGTCAGCGCCGGGAAGCGGCGTACCGCCACCTGCCCGATCACGCCGACGCCCCCACCGGTGCCAGCGCGGCGGCCACCAGCCGGGCCGCGACGTCCGGATGCGCGGCCCAGTGCGGCACGAGCTGCGAGGCGTGCACCGCCTGCCGGACGAAGCCCTCCGGATTGCCACCCTCCCAGCGCCAGGCCGGCCGGTCACCGGCGCGCGGCGTGAGCACTGCGGCGTGCTGCTTGTGCCCGGTCACCGTGGCACCGGCCGCCGCCACCACGCTGTCGGTGACCGCCGTGGCCGTGCGGTAGCCGACCACCAGGCCGTCCCGGACCGTGCCGACCGCGTCCAGCACCCCGCACATGGGCAGGCCGTCCAGCTCCCGGGCCAGCCACAGCAGGCCCGCGCCCTCGGCGATCACCGGGCGGCCCGAGCGGGCCAGCTCGGCCACCGCGATGCAGAGGCGGCGGTTGGCGGAGAGCTGCTCCGCGTACGTCTCGGGCAGCCCGCCGCCGACGACCAGCGCGCGGGCCCCGGCGGGCAGCGCCTCGTCGCGCAGCGGATCGAGCGTCACCACCTCGGCGCCCGCCGCACGCAGCAGCTCGGCGGTCTCGGGGTGGCTGTAGGTGCCGGCCGGCCCGCCGGCGAGCGCCACCACCGGCCGTTCCCCCGACGGCTGCGGGGCGTCGGCCGGCTCCGGCGACCACGGCTCGACGGTGAGCGCGGGGGCGGAGCGGGCCAGCGCCAGCAGCCGGTCGAGGTCGACGGTGGCGGCCACCGCCTCACCGAGCCGGCGTACGCCCCGTTCGGCGTCCGCGTCGGCGCGCACCACGGGCCCGGTGCCGTACCGGCGGGCGGGCAGCACCGGGGGCAGCTCGTGCCGGCGCAGCGCCCCGTAGACCGGCACGCCCACGTCGTCGAGCGCCTCGCGCAGCAGCGCCTCGTGCCGGGGCGAGGCCACCCGGTTGAGGATCACGCCGCCCAGCCACAGCTCGTCGTCGTACGCCCGGAAACCGTGCACCAGCGCGGCCACCGACTGGCCCATCGCCGCCACGTCCACCACGAGCACCACCGGGCTGCGCAGCGCGGTGGCGACGGCCGCCGTGGACTCACTCTCGGGTCGTCCGGCGACCGAGTCGTAGAGGCCCATCGTGCCCTGCACCAGCGCGAACCCGGCGCCGTTCGCGCCGTACGCGAAGAGGGGGGCGATGCGCTCCGGGCCGACCAGTCTCGGATCGAGCGTGCGCCCGGCGCGCCCGGCGGCGAGCCCCAGATACGCCGCGTCCACCTGGTCCGGCCCGACCTTGAACCCGGCCACCGGGATCCCCCGGTCGGTGAGCGCCGCGAGCAGGCCGAGGGAGACGGCGCCGGTGCCGTGCCCCGAGGAGGGCGCACTCAGCACGACGCGCGGCACGTCGGTCATCATCGACTCCTGATGTGGGTGGTTTCCGCCCGCGTGACCATACCCGTCCGGCCCGGCGCGCGAGAGCCGCGCACACCGCCGTTTCTGCCTGGCAGCGGCGAGTGGCATCGCTCATACGGGTAGCCTTGGCCAACGTGTACCGGTTCCTGCTGACCCCGCGCTGGCTCGGCTACCTCGCGCTCACGCTCGTCGCCGCCACGGTGATGGTGTTCCTGGGCAACTGGCAGCTGGACCGCTACCGGGGGCGCACGGCCGTCAACGAGCGCATCGACGCCGGGGCCACCATGACGCCCGCGCCGTTGCGCGACGCGCTCCCCGCGCCCAGCGGCGGCGACGTCGGTCCCGCGCCGTCCGAGGAGCTCACCTGGAGCCGGGTCACCGCCACCGGCCGGTACGACAGCGCGAACACCGTCCTGATCCGCGGCCGGACCCTCGACCGGACGGTCGGCTTCGAGGTGCTCACCCCGCTGGTGCTTGCCGACGGCACCGCGGTGCTCGTCGACCGGGGCTGGATCCCGCCCGTGCCGGGCGCCGGCGCGACAGTCCAGCCGGACGTGCCGGCGGCGCCGACCGGCGAGGTGACAGTGACCGGCCGGGTGGTCGGCAGCGAGAGCGGCGGCGGCGCGGTCAGCCGGCGTGACGGCAAGCTGGAGGCCCGGCGCATCGACATCCCCCGCCTGGCCGAGCAGCTCCCCTACCCGGTGACCGGCGGTTACGTCCTGCTCGACGGGCAGACGCCGGCGGCCGACCCGGCCTTCCAGGCGGTCCAGATCGGGCACACGAACAACTGGCAGAACTTCGGCTACGTGTGGCAGTGGTGGATCTTCGCGGTGATGAGCCTGTTCGGCTACGGCTGGGTGGCGCGCCGGGAGGCCCGCCGCCGGGCCGGGCTGGACACCCCGGGCGAGCCGGTGGACCGCGCCGCCGAGCCGGCCACTCCCACCTCCGCCTGAACAGGCCGCACCGGGCACGGCCCGCCTCGTCGATCCTCTGCACAAGCGCCCGTTACTCACCGTAGCGGCCATCGACGAAGGACTCCTCACGACGGATATGCCTGAGAGGCATATTTATGCCTCTCAGGCATATCCGTTCCGAGCGATGAGGCTTCCGCGCAGGGGCGGGCCGTGGATCCGGCGGCACACCGGGCGGCAGGGACGTTGGTAGGGTCCGCGGATGATCGTCAATCGTGGGGGTCGCGGTGACCTCTGACGCCACGACGCCCCCGGCCGCCGAGCCACCCGCGTACGACCCGTGGTCGGCCATGCCGCCGGCCGTCGCGCCCCCCACCGAGCAGTTCCCGGTGATCGCCGCGCCGGACGCACCGGTCACCCCCGCGCCGCTCTCCGCACCGCCCGCACCGGTCTCCGCACCGCCGCCCACCGCTCAGTTCCCGGCCGCGCCGCAGTTCTCCGCACCGCCCGCGCAATACTCCGCGCCGCCCGCGCAATACTCGGCGCCGCCTGCCCAGTTCTCCGCGCCGCCGGTGCCGGCGGCCGGGGTGGTCGCGCCGTACCACGGGCCGGCACCCGCGGCGTACCCGCCGGCCGGGCCGGTGCCGCCCACGCAGTCGGCGGTGGCCGTGCAGATCGCCGAGATCGTGGTGACGCCGCCGGTGATCCGTACCCCGGTCGGTGTCCTGCCGCTCGCCGGTGCCTCCTGGTACGTGACCGACTACTGGCAGAAGGAGGAGAAGATCGCTCCGTGGGCCGTCGTCGCCGCGATCCTCGGCTTCTTCTGCCTGACCGTGTTCAGCCTCCTGTTCCTGCTGATCAAGGAGACGCGGCACTACGGGACCGTGCAGGTGACGGTGAGCAGTGGCGGGCACCAGTACGTCGCGCGGATCCCGGTCACCGACCAGTTCCAGGTGCAGCAGCTCAACAACCAGGTCAACTACGCCCGGTCGCTGTCGGCGGGCTGAGCCGTCAGCCGGTGACCCGGCCGGCGTGGATGGCGCGGACCGCGTCGATGGTGTCCGCCTCGGCGGCGGTCTTGTCGTGGCGGTAGCGCAGCACGCGGGCGAAGCGCAACGCCATGCCGCCCGGGTACCGGCTGCTCGTCTGCACGCCGTCGAACGCGATCTCGACCACCTGTTCCGGCCGGACCCGCACCACCCAGTCGCCCTTCTCCACGGCGAGCGACAGGAACCGTTCGGTCTGCCAGCGCAGCAGCTCGTCGGTGAGCCCCTTGAACGTCTTGCCCAGCATGACGAACTCGCCGGTGCGCGGATCGCGGGCGCCGAGGTGCAGGTTGGACAGCCAGCCCTCCCGCCGGCCGCTGCCCCACTCGACCGCGAGGACTACCAGGTCGAGCGTGTGCCGTGGCTTCACCTTGACCCAGGCCGAGCCGCGCCGGCCGGCGTCGTACGGCGCGGCCGGGTCCTTGACGACCACGCCCTCCTGACCGGCGTCGACAGCCGCGGCGAACGCCGTGGCCGCCTGCTCCGCGTCGTCCACCTCGACCCGGTCGACGAGCAGCGAACCGTCGACAGCGCGGGCCAGGGCCGCCCACCGCTCCCGGCCGGGTGCGTCGATCAGGTCGGCGCCGTCGAGGTGCAGCAGGTCGAAGAAGTACGGCGTGAGCACCGGTTCGCCGGTTCGCTCGGCGGCGGCCAGCACGGCGGGCGCGACCTGCGTCGGCCCGGTGGTGCTGGGCGTGGCGCGACGGGCCGCGCGGCTGGAGGTCTCCTGGAACGGCAGCGGCCGGCCGGCGGCGTCCAGCCCGATCGCCTCGCCGTCGAGCACCAGCTCGCGTGCGGGCAGCGCGCGGACGGCTGCGACCACCTGGGGCAGCCGGCCGGTGATCTCGTCCAGGCTGCGGGTGAAGACCGCGATGTCCGCCCCGGAGCGGTGCACCTGGATGCGGATGCCGTCGAGTTTGACGTCGACCACGGCCGGCACGCCGGTGGCGGTGAGCGCCTCGTCGACCGAGGGCGCGCTCTGGGCCAGCATCGGCGCGAGCGGACGGCCCACCTGGAGCCCGAACCCGGCCAGCGCGGCGGCACCGCCGGTGAGCGCCGCGACCGCCACCGCCCGCAGGTCACCGGCGAGCAGCAGGGCCCGCCGCACGGCGGCGACCGGCACGTCGGCGGCGCGCGCGACCGCGTCGGTCAGCAGCCCGGCCTGTGCGCCCTGGCGCAGCTCGCCCCGGAACAGGCCGGTCAGCAGGCGCTGCTCGTCGGCGGTGGCGGCGGCGAAGAGACGGCCGACCAGCTCCCGTCGCCGGGCCTGCGAACCGGACCCGGCGACGCGGGAGATCTCGTCGATCGCCGCGTCGACCGCGCCGACGGTGAGCGTCGGCTCGGCGGCCGGCGTGGGCAGGTCACGCAGGCCCGCCCAGCCGACACCGGTCTGACGCTGGCGCAGCTCACCGGCGAGGTAGCCGGCGCCGGCCGGGATCTCGCCCGGCTCCAGACCGCGCAGTGCGGCGGCCAGCAGCTCCACCTTGGCCCGACGGCCGCTGGTGGCGCCGACCGCGGCCGAGGTGGCCGCCAGCTCTGCGAAACGCACGTCCACATCCTGCCAGCCACCTGTGACATCGGGGCGGATCCGGCGACCCGGCACACCGCACGGGTGCGCCGGGGCCGCCGGGCCGACGGTCAGGCCGAGACCGGTTCCTCGATGCGCAGGCCGCGCCCGCGCACGCCCTCGGCGACCCGGGTGAGCAGCGCGTCGAGCGTGACCAGGGCGGCGGAGAGCTCGCCGATCTGTTCGTTGAGCGTGTCCTCGGACCACGCGGAGACGTCGACGTCCCCCAGAGCACGGACGGCGGCCTGAAGCCGCTCCATCTCGTCGTTCGTACGCATGTTCGAAAGGCTATAACACCCCGCCCGCCGACACACCACAAACTCCGACATCGGCCCCGAAGTTACGGTTTCGACACCTCAGACGGGGTTTCCGGCCTCCGCCACCCGGGCCAGCAGCAGCGCCTCGGCCAGGCACACCCGGGCGAACTCACCCAGGTGCAGGCTCTCGTTCGGGCCGTGCGCCCGCGCGTGCGGGTCCTCCACACCGGTCACCAGGATCGCGGCCCGCGGGAACATCTCCTGGAACGTGGCGATGAACGGGATCGATCCACCCACCCCGATGTCGACCGGGTCGGTGCCGTCCCAGGCCGTCCGGAACGCCGACCGGGCCGCGTCGAACATCGGCCCGGAGGCGTCGATGACACAGGGCGCGCCGTCGTGCTCGAACGTCACCGACACCTGCGCGCCCCACGGCGCGTGCCGCTCCAGGTGCGCGGTCAGCGCCGCGTACGCCTTCTTCGGGTCGTCGCCCGGCGCCAGCCGTACGCTCAGCTTCGCCTTCGCGGACGGCACCAGCGCGTTCGGGGCCTCGCCGGTGGACGGCGCGTCCACGCCGAGGATCGCCAGCGCCGGCTTGGTCCAGAGCCGGTCGGTGATCCGGCCGGTGCCGAACAGCGTCGCGCCGTCGACCAGGCCGGCCTCGGCCCGGAACCGGTCCTCCGGGTAGTCGACGCTGGCGCCCTCGCGGCCGACCAGCCCGTCCACCGCGACGTCGCCCGCCTCGTCGTGCAGCGTGCCGAGCAGCTTCACCAGCGCGGTGAGCGCGTCCGGCACGGCGCCGCCGAACATGCCGCTGTGCACGGCGTGGTCGAGCGTGCGCACCTCCACGAAGCAGTTGACGATGCCGCGCAGCGAGGTGGTCAGCGCCGGCACGCCGACGTCCCAGTTGGTGGAGTCGGCGATCACGATGACGTCCGAGGCCAGGTCGTCGCGGTGCTCGGCGAGCAGCCGCTCCAGCGAGTCCGAGCCGTACTCCTCCTCGCCCTCGATGAACAGCACCACGCCGACCGGGAGCCGGTCACCGAACGCGCGCAGCGCGGCGACGTGCGCCATGATGCCGGCCTTGTCGTCGGCGGCGCCCCGGCCGTAGAGGCGGCCGTCGCGCTCCACCGGCTCGAACGGGTCCGACTCCCACAGCGACAGGTCGCCGACCGGCTGCACGTCGTGGTGCGCGTACATGAGCACCGTCGGCGCGCCGGGCGGGGCCGCCTTCGTGCCGATCACCGCGGGCTGCCCGCCGGACCGGACGATCCGCGTGTCGAGGCCGCAGCCGCGCAGCAGCTCCGCCACCGCCTCGGCGGAACGCTCCACGTGCGAGTGGTCGAAGCCCTCGAAGGCGATGCCCGGGATACGGACGAGTCGCTCGAGGTCGGCACGGACGCCGGGGAGTTCCCGCTCGACGGCGGCCCGCACCTCGGACTCGGAGAGGATCGGAGTGGTCATGACCGGAATCGTATGCTGGCCTTACCCCGCCACGTCGCCCGAGCCCGATCGCCGCCTGAGGCGCACGTAGTAGCGGTCCGCGTCGTGCGGCAGGTCCGGAGCGCCGTCGACCACCAGGTCCACCGCCCTCGCGGTGTCGTCGGCGGTGAAGTGCGCCCGCTCCCCCGCGTGCCACCGGCGCAGCTCCGGCAGGATCTGCGCGCCGTCGCGAGCCAGCGCCCGGCGTAACCGCAGCTCGGCCGGCGCGGTGACCAGGACCGACAGCGTCAGCTCGGGGCGTACCGCGGCGCGGGCGGCGCTCACCCCCTCGACGATCAGCACCGGACCGGCGGGCACCGGCACCACCCGGTCCAGGAAGCGCCGGCGCACCCAGCTGTAGCGGCGGTAACCTCCCGCCCGGCCGGCCCGCACCGGGCCGAGCACCTGCTCCTCCAGCCGGGTCCAGAACGTGAGCTGGTCGTCCCAGCCGTCGAGCAGGTCGTCGGTGTGCACGAGCGGCGGTCGCACGCCGCCCGCCCGCGCCGCGAGGGCGTCCGCGAGGCGCGTCGCGAACCGGCTCTTGCCCGCGCCGCTGGGCCCGTCGACGGCGACCAGCCGGGTACGCCCCAACCGCGCCGGACCAGCCAGTACCCGACCGGCCAGCCCGGCGTACGCCTCGATCACCGCCACGTTCACCCGACCGACGCTAACGTTCCCCCGTCCGCTGGAAACTGCGACCCGGGCGGACCGTTTCGCCGAGCGGCGGCGCGGCGCGCTGGGCATCATCGGGGGGTGCTCCATGACGTGATGTGTCCGGGCGTCGACGCCCTCCTGGAACAGGCCCGCGCCGGTCTCCGCCGGCTGACCCCGCACGAGACCGTCGAGGCGGTCCGTGGCGGCGCGCTGCTTATCGACACGCGTACCGAGGCGCAGCGCCGCGAGGAGGGTGAGCTGCCCGGCGCGATCGTCATCGACCGCACCGTGCTGGAGTGGCGGCTCGACCCGGCCAGCGCGTGGCGCATACCGGAGGCCACCGGGTACGACCGCGAGGTCGTCGTGGTGTGCCGGGAGGGGTACAGCTCCAGCCTGGCCGCCGCCAGCCTCCAGACGCTGGGGCTGCGGCAGGCCACCGACATGATCGGCGGGGTGCAGGGCTGGCGGGAGGCCGGGCTGCCGATGTCCGACCGCCCGGCCGACGTGCGCTACTGAGCCGGTGGCGCGCCGGGTGGCACGAACGGCAGTCCCGGCGGTGGCCCGGACTCGATCAGCCGCCACAGCGCGTCCGTGTCGAGGTGCTCCTCCACCAGGTCGCCGAGCAGGTCGAGCGTCCGCTCCCGGGCCGCCGCGAAGGACGTGTCCGGCGCGACCTTGAACCCGGTACGCCCGGCCGCCTCCGCCACCTCGGTCAGGAACCGGCGGCGGAACGCGTCGGAAGAGAAGGCGCCGTGCCAGTGCGTGCCGTACACGGTGCCGAGACGCGCGCCCTCGCCGGTGCCGTCGGCGTGGCGCAGCAGCGGCGCGAGTCCCGGGTCTGCGGCCGTGACCCGGCCGTGGTGGATCTCGTACCCGTGCACCGGCACGTCGCCGGCGGCGGTGCCCTCGGCTCGGCGAACCGTCTTGCGCGGCTCGAAGGTGATCTCGACGGGCAGCAGCCCGAGGCCGGGTACGGTGCCCCGGCGGCTCTCCACCGCGTCGTGGATCGCCCGGCCCAGCATCTGGAAACCGCCGCAGATGCCGAGCAGCGGCCGTCCGGCGGCGGCGTGCGCCCGGACCGCGTCGGCCAGGCCGGTCTCCCGCAGCCAGGCCAGGTCGGCGACAGTCGACTTGGTGCCGGGGAGCACCACCACGTCGGCGGCGGCCAGTTCGGCCGGCTCGACGGTTAGGCGGACCCGCACGCCCGGCTCGGTCGCGAGGGCCTCCACGTCGGTGGCGTTGCTGATCCGCGGTAGCCGCACCACGGCGACGTCGAGCCAGTCGGTGCCCCGGGGCGCCGCCGGGCGGCCGAGCACCCGCCCGTACGCGAGCGAGTCCTCCGCGTCCAGCCACAGGTCCAGCGCCCAGGGCACCACCCCGTACGTCGGGCGGCCGGTGACCCGGCGCAGCATGTCCAGCCCCGGCTGGAGCAGGCCGCGGTCACCACGGAACTTGTTCACCACGAACCCGGCCAGCAGCGCCTGGTCGGCCGCGTCGAGCAGCGCGACGGTGCCGAACATCGAGGCGAACACGCCGCCCCTGTCGATGTCGCCGACCACGATCGTGGGCAGCCCCGCCTGCCGTGCCAGACCCATGTTGACGTAGTCGCCGTCGCGCAGGTTGATCTCGGCCGGGCTGCCCGCGCCCTCGCAGATCACCACGTCGTACTCGGCCCGCAACTCGGCCAGCGCCGCGTACGCCGTGGTGGCGAGCCGGGACCGTACCTCGTGGTAGTTGCCGGCGGTGACCGTGTCGACCGCCTCGCCGAGCAGCACCACCTGGCTGGCGTGGTCGCTACCCGGCTTGAGCAGCACCGGGTTGAAGCGCAGGTCGGCGTCGAGCCCGCAGGCGGCGGCCTGCATCGCCTGGGCGCGGCCCAGCTCGCCGCCGCGACCGTCCGGGCCGACCACCACGGCGGAGTTGTTCGACATGTTCTGCGCCTTGAACGGGGCGACCCGGACGCCCCGGCGGCGCAGCCAGCGGCAGATGCCGGCGGTGAGCACGCTCTTTCCGGCATCGGAGGTGGTGCCGGCGACGAGCAGCCCGCCGCTCACCGCCCGCTCCCCCGGCGGGCCGCACGCATGAGGATGCCAAGCGCGGCCCGTCCGGCCGCCCCGGCCGCACGGCCGACCGTCACCGGGTAGAGCGCGGCCAGGCCGAGCGCTGCCACACCGACCGCGCCGGAGATCCGGGCGGCCCGCTTCAGGTGCCGCGCCTCGGGCCGGGGCCCGTCGCCGAGGAACGGCCGCGTCTCGGCGCGGCCGAAGTAGACGTTGCGGCCGCCGAGCCGGACGCCGAGCGCGCCTGCCATCGCGGCCTCGCACTGACCGGCGTTCGGGCTCGGGTGGTCGGTCCGGTCCCGCCGCCACACGTGCCACGCGGCGGCGCGGTCCCCGTGCGCCACCGGCGCGACGGCCACCGTGAGCAGCCCGGTGAGCCGGGACGGCAGCAGGTTCAGCGCGTCGTCCAGCCGGGCCGCGGGGGTGCCGAAGCGGGCGTACCGGGGTGAGCGGTGGCCGACCATCGCGTCGAGCGTGTTCGCCGCCCGGTAGCCGAGCAGGCCGGGCAGGCCCGCGACGGCGCCCCAGACCAGCGGGGCGACCACGGCGTCCGAGGTGTTCTCGGCGACCGATTCGACTGTGGCGCGGGCGAGTTCGGGCTCGTCGAGGGCGGACGGGTCGCGCCCGCAGAGGTTGCCCAGGCGGGCCCGGGCGGCGGGCAGGTCGGCCCGGCCGAGTGCCCGCGCCATCACCCGGGACTCGTGCCGCAGCGTGCGCCCGCCGAGCACCGTCCAGGTGCCGGCGGCCACCAGCGCGGCCCGCGCGATCGGATGGTGCCGGGTCGCCAGCGCGGCGGCGGCACCGAGCAGGACCGGCGCGCCGACGGCGAGCGCCGTGAACGCGGTGCCGGCCGCCCGGTCGGGGCGGTAGACCCGCCGTTCCAGCGCACCGGCCGCCGTGCCGAAGCCGGCCACCGGATGCCACCGGCGGGGGTCGCCGAGCAGCGCGTCGAGCGCGTAGCCCGCCACCAACCCGGTCGCGTTCGCCATGGCGGTCGCCTGCCGCACCCGTCACCACCTCCGGCCGGCCAGCCTAGTCGTACCGCGGGGTGGTGACGCCGACGTCACCACCCCGCGCCCCCGTCGGACGAAGGGTCAGGCGGGCACCGGGGTACGCCGCCGTCCGCGACGCCCCGACGCGTTCCCGCCCGCACCGCCCGGGCTCGCGGCGCCCGCCTCGCCCTCACCCGGTCCGGCACCACCCGGCCCGTCGGCCTCCGCCGGCGCGGCCTCGCCCAGTTCGTCGTCCTCGGCCGTCGCCGGGCCGTCGTCCTCCGCGTCGCCCAGCTCGTCCTCTTCCGGGCCGCCCGACCCGGGGTCGAAGCCGGCGGCCTGTCGCACACCGGGCCGGCCGTCGAACGGGTCGGGCTCGCCCACCCGCTCGACGGTGCCGGCCAGTCCGACCCGGCCCCCGTACTCCGGCGGCGGGAAGTCGTCGTCGAAGGGCCGGTCGTCGAACGTCGCCGGGGCCTGCGCGTCCGGCACCGGCTCGGTCGCCTCGCCGTGCACCCGCTGCTCGGCCTCCGCGTCCTCGACCGTGCTGGTGGCCGCGCGGGGCTGGTTGCGCAGGAAGCGGGCGCGGCCCCGGGACAGGTCGTGCCCGACCGCGACCGCCTCCAGCTCGTAGAGCGTGCGGTGGGTGCCGGACTCGTCGGTCCAGTCCCGGGTGTAGAGGCGCCCGGCCACGATGACCGGGTCACCGACCGCCACCGAGGCGGCCACCCCCTCGGCGAGGCGGCGCCAGCAGTTGACGCGTACCCGAAGGCTGTTGCCGTCCACCCAGCGGCCGCTGTCGCGGTCGAGCCGGCGGGCGGTCGAGGCGACCTTGAAGTTGGCCACCAGCGTTCCGCTCTGCGTGGTGCGGCGCCACTCCGGCGCGGTCAGCACGTTGCCGACGATCGTCACGTACGTATCGAACATCGCCCCTCCCAGGGATCGACTTGTCCCGGTGAGCGTCGGCCGGACGCCCGCCCCGGACCACCCGCCGGCCCGGACCTGTGGACGACGAGCGGGCCTGTGGACAACCACCTGATCAAGGTCCCGATCTGCTAGGCCGACCGGCCCTACGGGTCTGACCTGCGCCGACGCATGATCGAGTGGAGCCGGCAAGCAGGCGTTCCGGAATCACGCCGGTTGGGTAAGTACTTGATCAACCGAGAGAAAGGGAGCTCCCATGCTTCTCCGAGACGTCCGCGAGGCAGCGCGATGAGCGCCGTGGCGAACCCCGCGACCGTGGCCGAATGCCTGCGGGTCGGCGCCGGGTTCTCCCAGGGCGACCGCAACTGGATCGCCGAGCAGTTCGGGACCCTGGACGCCCGGCTCGCCGGCTTCCACGCCGACGCCACCGAGCTGGAGGTGTCCGTCAAGGATCGCGAGGCCCGGGGCCAGAAGGTGACCCTGGAGTGCTGGATCGCCGGGCGGCAGAAGATCGTCACCACCTCGACCGAGGAAGATCTGCACGCCGCGCTCAACGACGTCCGGGACGACCTGCGCCGCAAGCTCAACGACGCGAAGACCCGGCAGGAGCCGCGCCACAACAAGCACCTGCGCGCCGTCGACCAGCCCGAGGGCGTCCCGTTGCAGGACGCCGAGCGCGAGGACGCCGAGACCGTCTGAGGCCCTGTGCCCCCGTCCGTCCGGTGCGGGCGGGCGGGGGCTACCGCCGGGTAGCGAGGCGGCGTACCGTCGCGGTCGTGGAACCGGACGTGCTGGGCGCCCCCTACGAGCGGCGGACGATCGAGCTGGGCACCGACGACGAGGGGCCGGTGGTCGCGACCCTGGTGCGTCGGCGGGCCGACCGCCCGACCGGCCGCGCCGTGCTCTACGTGCACGGCTTCGTCGACTACTTCTTCCAGACCCACGTGGCCGACTTCTTCGCCGAGCGCGGCTGGGACTTCTACGCGCTCGACCTGCGCAAGTACGGCCGCAGCCTGCTCCCGCACCAGACCCCGAACTTCTGCCGTGACCTGAGCGACTACTTCCCCGAGCTGGACGCCGCCGCGGAGATCATCCGCGCAGAGGAGGGCCACGACACCCTGCTCGCGATGGGCCACTCGACCGGCGGCCTGATCATCTCGCTCTGGGCACACGACCGCCGCGACGCCGGCCTGGTCGACGGCATCGTGCTCAACAGCCCCTTCTTCGACATCAACGCGCCCTGGATGGTCCGCCGGCCCCTCGCGGCCGCCGTCTCCCGCCTGGGCCGCAGGGCGCCGCAGCGGGTACTGCCGTTCGGCCTGGGCACGGTGTACGGCGAGAGCCTGCACGCCGACCACCGGGGCGAGTGGCGCTACGACCTGGCCTGGAAGCCGCTCGCCGGGTTCCCGGTCCGGGCCGGCTGGCTCAACGCGATCCGTACCGGCCAACGTCGCCTGCGGGCCGGGCTGGACATCCCGGTGCCGGTGCTGCTCGCCTGCTCCACGCGCAGTTTCCGGGGCACCAAGTGGCACGACAGCGCCACCGGCGCCGACGCGGTGCTCGACGTCGAACACATGGTGCGCTGGGCGCCCCGCCTCGGCCGGCACGTCACGCTGGCCCGCTTCGACGGCGGGTTGCACGACCTCACGCTCTCCAGTCCCGGCGTACGCGAGAGGGTCTTCGCGGAGGTCGGACGGTGGGCGGAGGGGTTCCTCCGCGCCGGGCCGACCGAGCCGGAGCCCACGACGCCGCCGGCCCCTCGGCGGCCGGCCGACGCGAACGCCGAGGGCTGAGGCCGGCCGGCCTCGCCGCGGGCTCAGTCGGTGACGACCGCCGTGAGCGCGGCGCGGATCCGGTCGAAGGTGGCGATCGGATGGCCACCAGCCTGCGGCGGCAGCACCACGCCGAGGCAACGCAGCGCGGGCCCGCCGTCCGGCCCGGCCTCGACCGCGAACACGGGCGCGCCCACGTAGCCCGCTGGTAGTTCCGTCGTGACCCGCACCTCGCCGCCGTCCCGGGCGACCCGCTCGACAACCGCCTCCAACGGCCGTGACCCGCCGTCGCCGACGCCCAGGGCCAGCACGAACGCCGAGGCCGGCGCCGCGCCGATCCGGGCGACCGAGTCGGCCGGCGCGGCCACCGCCTCGGTGACATGCTGGGTACGCCAGCGCCAGCCCCGGTCGTCGGCCCAGCCGTGCAGACCGCCGGTCGGCATCGCGGCGAGCCCCAGCTCCGGCAGGTGCAGCCAGTGGTCGGCGAAACCGGGCAGGTCGATCGGCTCGTCCGCCCCCTCGGCCGGGTCGGTGACGCTGGGCCGCAAGCCGATCTCGCCGTACGCCCGGTCGGTGAGCGCGTCGGCGGTGAGCAGCCACTCGTGCGCGATCTCGCCGTCGTCCGTAGCGCCGACCAGCTCGCTGTAGAAGAAGGCGGTGCCGAGGACGCCGGGCGGTGTGCCCGGGCCGTCCGAGCCGGTGAGGGGCAGGATGGCCCGCCCGAGGAGCTGACACAGCTCGAAGACGATCTCGTTCTCGGTTTCCTGGTCGAGCAGCATCCGACGAGGGTACGGATCGCGTCCCGCCCGGCCCGCGCCGGACCCGCCGGAACTGTGGTGCCGGGCCGGGCCCCGGCGTGGGACGCTGAGGGGCGGAACGGACGCGCCGACCCGTACCACCGGGCACGCGGGGAGCGGCGGTACCCTCTTGGCGCGACGACCGTCGGCACGCGCCCGTAGCTCAGCGGATAGAGCAGGGGACTTCTAATCCCAAGGCCGCAGGTTCGAATCCTGCCGGGCGCACCACCGTCACCGCGGGTCAGCGATGGCTGGCGGACGAGCCGGTTTGACGGTGTTGCGTGCACCAGGTCCTCTTCGCTCTACCTGCTCCCCGTCCCAGGAGGCTGGACGGTCTGGCGATTACTCGACGATGAAATCCACCGTTGAGAACAGGTCAATCTTCGAGCCAAATAAGGCTGTTCTACCAGCGCGCGGTAGTCAAACATTCCTGGCGAGCAGCTTCGAGATGCAAACAGCAATGACACTCGGGCATAGATTCACCTAAGCACGGCCAACTCGTGATCGGCAACCACGTCGAAGTTCTGAAGCCTGCACGCCGAGCGAGCAGCGATCAATCCAAGGCATCCATTTGCCGGTCCAGCCGCGATTTTCCATTCGATCTACCCGCAAACGACTAACAGCGTTCGCTCATGCGCGGCTCCGCAACAGTCGCCCCGCCGACTGGCTCGACCGCAACTCGGTCGAGGTAAAGCAGCTAAAACTGACGCACTGTACGGGCAAGCGCCCTCGTCCAACTCAGATTGAACGAGGGAGCCCACTCAACTGAACGTTCGCGGGGCTGGCACACATTCGCATGACTCACCACCTCGCGAGCCGGACAAGCAGTAGTTAGGGGCTGGCGTCAGACATCCTTAAGGCACGCCTGGTAGGTGAACATCGTAACGCCGTCCCGGAAGAGGATCTTGACCCAGCCGTTGCCATTGGTCACTCCGCAGGCCGTATACCTGCCGCCGATGTAAAGGCTGCCCTTTTCACAGTTGAACTGGTCGCCCTTGGAATAGCGATTGTCCCAGCTCTCTGAATTGATGTCGATCTCAACATAGAGAGGGAGGTTATTTGCGAGTGACGCAACCCTTCCAGTACCGCACTTCTGCGTGTAAGCAGCAGCTTGAGCAGCCGTCGGAACCGCCAGAAAGAGGGCTGCCGTCAAAGCAGATGCACCCATCACGGCGCCGATTCTTTTCATCTTCATAGCTCCTCCCCGACACACAGCAGCATGACATGGGGCAGCGGCTGGATGCCCTGCACGAGCAATACCGGCGATCACGGCCCTTATTCGCGAGGATGTTAGCCCTGATCAATGAAGCGCGCTACCCCGCCAGCCCTGCCCACCGCCGATCTGCCCTCCGCAAACGCGCGCTACCCCGGCCCTCTCTTCGTGCCCCGTCGCATCGCGGCAAGCTCAACGGCCGTCTATCGTGCCAGCTGCCTTGCCACGAGGCTGAGGATCAGTGAGCGGCCAAGCTCTGAATTCGGAGTCGGGATAGTACAGCCAGGCCCGTCCGCGAGTACGACCTGACGGACGGGCCGGCCGAAACATCTCAGGCCGCCGTCAGCGCCGCCAAGGCCCGCTCCATCGCGGCGTTGAACTCCTCCGGCGTCAGCGTCAGCCGGGACTTGACGTCGCGGCTCCACTGGTCGGCGAGCACTTCGGCGGCACCCGCCTCGACGCCGTCGAGCGCCGCGTCGGCCAGGTCCGACGGCGCGATCTTGTCGACGGACCAGCCGGCTGACATGTCGGTGTCGGCCAGCCCGAGGTGTACCGCCGTCACGAGCGTGCCCTGTTCGGCGAGTTCCAGGCGTACGCCGTTGGTCATCGCCCACGCGGCGGCCTTGGTCAGGTGGTACGCCCCGGCGCCGCTGGTCCCGAACCATGACATGGCGGAGAGCACGTTCACGATTGCGCCTCCGCCGTTGCGGGCGAGTGCCGGCGCGAACGCCCGGATCATCTCCAGGTGGCCGAGCACGTTGGTGTCCACCTCGTGCCGCACCGCGTCCAGCGAACCGGTCACCAGGTCGGTTCCGGTCTGGATCCCGGCGTTGTTGACGAGCAGCGTGACGTCCGGGGCGGCAGCGGCGACGGCCCGTACGGATGCGGGGCTGGTGATGTCCAGCGGCAGCACCTCGACGCCGGGCAGGTCGACGGTCTCGGGGCGGCGGGCGGTCGCGTAGACCTTGCGGGCGCCCCGTTCGAGCAGCCGCTGGGCGAAGGCGCGGCCCAGTCCGCGGTTGGCTCCGGTGACGAGGGCGATCGAGTGGTTGATGTCCATGCGAGGTACGCTAAAACCTGACGTTAACGTCAGAGGCAAGTGTCGATCGCCGGGATCGGGGTGAGAGGGGTCACCATGACCACGACCGCAGCCGAGCGGCTGATCCGCATCGGTGAGGTGGCGCGCGGCGCCGGTGTCTCGGTGCGCGCCGTGCGCTACTACGAGGAACAGGGTCTTCTCGTCCCCCGGCGCAGCCCGTCCGGCCAGCGCCTCTACCGGCCGGACACGGTCACGCTGGTGCGCTTCATCCAGCAGATGTACGCGGCCGGGCTGACCAGCAGCCGGATCGCGGAACTCCTGCCGTGCTGGGACTCCGGGCACACCGACCCCGCGCAGCGGGCCATGCTGCGCGCCGAGCGCGAGCGCATCCAGGCCAAGGTCGACGAGCTGCGGGCCGCGCTGGACCGCCTCGACGAGGTCATCGCGATCACCGATTCGCACCCGTAGGCGCGACCACCCGCGTAAGGGGGAGACTACGGACGGGCGTTCTCGCGGGAGGCACGCAACACGCCGACGACCGCCAGTCCCGCGCCGCCGAGCGCGACAGCCGTCTCCACTGCCGAGGACACCTCAAGGGCACCTCCCGCCGAGCCACCCACGCTCACCATGAATCCCGGTTGCAGGAAGGCGTCCCTGGCGGGCTCGACAAACGTCCACCGACTCGCCCACGCGGAGGCGAGGTCCGCGCAGGCCCGCACGGCGACCACCGCCAGCAGGACCATCCCCGCCGTGAGGAGCCCGCGCCGGTCGCCCCGCCATCCGGACCACGCCAGCACCCCGGCGGTCACGAGCGCGGCGAGCAACGCCGGCTGCAGCGCCAGGAGCAGCTCGGGCAGCGGCGGGTCGCCGGGCGCCGCCGCCACTTTCAGCCCGCACCAGACGAGCACGGCCACCGCCAGGACCGTCGTCACCACACCCCGCCGTCCGCCGCGTGCCGGCAACGCCGGCACGGCAACGGAAAGCAGGAGTACGCCGAGAGCCAAGCCCCACGCGGTCAGGCGTTGCTGGTCCAGGCCCTCCCGCAGGCTCTCCACAAGGTACGTCCGCGTCGCCGCCTGGCTCCCCCGTGGCCCGCCCGCGTCCGCCACCCGTTCTCGGTGCCAGAGCAGGTTCGCGGCTGCCACCAGAGCGAACAGCCCGGCGCCGGCGGCGACGCCCCATCGCACCCGGGGCGTACCGGAAGCGGCGAGCGCGTGGCCGGCCAGCGCCGCCAGCGTGACCACCGCCCACAGGAGCGACGCTTCCCGCATGGCGAGCAGTGCCGCTCCGACCGACAGCAGACCAGCCACGACCGCGGCGACTCGCAGGCCCGACGACAGACGCATGGCGGAGACAGTGGCACAGGAATCCTGGTCGCGTTGACCCGCCGGTTTCGTCGGTGGTCTCGGGCATGATCGCGTGCGCCGCCGGACGTGGCGGCGACGAGCGGGATCACCGGGAGGAAGCGTGGGCGCATCGGGATGGACCTACTTCGTGGCGTACCAGCCGGATGCCCAGGCCGCGCTGGACGAACTGCGCCGACAGGTCTTCGAGGCCGGCGACTACTGGTGGGCGGTGCCGGGCGGGTTCGGCGCTTCCGCCGCCGACTTCCCGGACCGTCCCCGCAGCGAGGAGGAGCTGTGGGCGGACGAGCGGGTGCAGGAGTCCGGCACACACTCCATCCTCGACATGACGCGGGTGCTGGCCGACGGCGAGGAACCCGGCTTCGGGGCGTTCCAGCGGGTGACCGAGGCCGAGGCGCTCGCCCGAGCGGGCGTCGCGAGGCCGACCCGCGCTCACGTCGAGGCGCTCGAGCCGCTGGCGGAGCAGCGCTGGTTCGGCCGGTACGCCGTCCTGCACGACGAGGCGGGTGCCCCGAACGAGCTCTACTTCTGGGGGTTCTCCGGGGACTAGCGTGCCGCGCCGGCGAGCAGCCACCGCCGGACCGGCACCTCCAGCAGCACCCGTTCACTGTCCGGGGTGACGGGCTGCCGGATGTCCCATCCCCCGTACTTCTCCGCGAACGCCGCCACGATCGCGGGCGGGAAGTCGGCCCGGTGCACCCGAGCCTCGCCCTCCGCGACGACCGGGTGGACGCCGTCCTCCAGTGCGAGCGAGACGCGGGGGTCGGCCGCCACGTTGCGGGCCTTGACGCTGCGCCCCTCGCAGCCGATCCACCAGACGCCGTCGGCGTAGACGAACCACACCGGCGTGACGTGCGGGGAGCCGTCATGGCGCAGCGTACAGAGCCAGACGTTGCGCTCGCGGGCGAGCCGGTCCTCGACGGCCGGCGGAAGCGGTGCGGTGGATGGTGAGGCCATGCGACAAGTGGATCAGGTGCGCGCGGGAGAGCGCCAGCGGCTCACTCGCAGATCCGCCACTCCCCGTCCTCCTTGACCATCGGGAACGACTGCGTCACGTTGGTGCCGACCGCCGGGGTGAAGCGGATGGTCGTCGCCCCGCTCACCCGGCCGTTGTTGTTCGACACGTTGAGCCCGGTGATCTCGTAGCCGGTGAACTCCGGCTGGGAGGACTGCTGCCGGGTGAAGTCCGCCTCGCTGACCCGGTCGCGTACGCGGGTGCAGAGCTGGCGGTACGCGGCCGGATAGTCGCGGTCGACGATCGCCTCGGCGAACGTCTCCGCTGTGGACCGTGCCGGGCCGGTGGCTTCCTGCACGGCCCGGAAGAGGAAGAAGCCACTGAGCACACCGCCGCAGCAGCAGATCGCCAGCACCACGCCGAGCACGATGAAGAGGGTTCGCTTGGACTTCTTCGGCGGCACCATGGCCGGCTGGTATGCCATACCCCGCAGGGTAGGAGTCGCCGACAACCGTAAACCGGATGCTGCGGCTCCACTTCTCGGCGACCATCGATCGATGCCCGCACATCGACCGGCCGAGCCGGACGTCAGTCGCTACTACACCGAGGTCTACGTCGAGGCCGACCGGCTCGACGGGTCGCCGCAGGGCCGGCTGGAGGCACGACGTACCCGGGATCTGCTCGCCCGGCTGCTGCCCGCCGCACCGGCCGACGTGCTGGACGTCGGCGGTGGTCCCGGGGCGTACGCGGGTCCGCTCGCCGCGGCCGGTTACCGGGTGCACCTGGTCGACCTGGTGCCCGCGCACGTGGCTGCGGCGCGGTCCGCGTACCCGCTGGTGACCGCGTCGGTGGGGGACGCCCGCGCGTTGCCGTCGCCCGACGCGGCGGCGGACGCGACGCTGCTGCTCGGCCCGCTCTACCACCTGCCGCGGCAGGCCGACCGGGTGGCCGCGCTGCGTGAGGCGGCGCGGGTGACCCGGCCGGGCGGGACGATCGTGGCGGCGGCGATCAGCCGCCACGCCGCCCTGATCGACTTGACCGTGCAGGGCCGCCTGGACGAGGACAACCGGCGGTTGCTGCACGCCGAGTACGAGACCGGGGTGAACGATCCCCGGACCGGCTTCACCACCGCGTTCTTCCACCGGCCGGAGGAACTGGCCGCCGACTTCGTCGCGGCCGGACTGCCCGACCCCCAGGTGTACGGGGTGGAGGGTCCGCTGTGGCCGGTGCTGAACGCGCTCGGCACCGGGCCGGACGAGCGGTTGTTCGCCGACGCGGTGGCCTGCGCCGAGACGTTCGAGCGGGACGCCGCGATCCTTGGGGCCAGCGCTCACCTGCTCGCCGTAGCGCGCCGCTGACCGCCGGGCCGGGCGGCCGGCTGCTTTACGCCGGAGCGAAACTCGTCAAGCACCAAGGGTGACCAGTTGCGACAAACCATGTTATTCTCCAGCGTCAATCTATGCCGCGCGGACCCGGCCGGGTCGCAACCGGAAGGACATCTCCCCGATGCCGGTCGCTGCCGCCATGCCCCTGCCCCGGCCCCCGCTGGCCCGCCCGGCGGGTGACGCGTTCAGCCTGATCTTCACGACCCTGCCCGCGCTGCTGCGGCTCACCTGCGGTCTGGTCGGTGCGGTCGTCGCGCTGTCGGTGCGTACGCCGCCGGTGCGGGTGGCGCTGCTGATCCCCGCCGTCGCCGTGCTCACCGCCTGGTCGGTCTGGTACGCGTGGCGCGCGCTGCGGCACGGCATCGGCGGCGCGCTCGTCGCCGGCGACGTGGCGCTGACCACC
The DNA here is from genome assembly GCF_015354395.1 of Micromonospora sp. ANENR4. Taxonomy (NCBI): domain Bacteria; kingdom Bacillati; phylum Actinomycetota; class Actinomycetes; order Micromonosporales; family Micromonosporaceae; genus Micromonospora; species Micromonospora sp. ANENR4. The sequence continues at coordinate 352,999 of NZ_JADKYQ010000006.1, read as the reverse complement.
GCCGCCGCACTCGCCGTACCGTGGCTCGTCGCGCCGGAGGTGCTGCCCGGCGAGGCGAGCTGGATCGCGGTGCTGGCCAGCTCGACAGTCATCAACGCGCAGGCCACCGCCCCGGCCCGCTGGTCCGTGCCGGCCGGCCTGCTGGTCACCGCCGCGTACGTCACCGGCACCACGCTCGCCGGCAACCCGGTCGAGGCGCGGGCGCACGCCGGGACGCTGCTGGTGCAGACCGGCAGCGCGGCGGTGATGACGGCGGTGATGCGCCGCCGGATCGCCCGCGCCGACGCCGCGTTCGCCGACTACCAGCGTCTGTCGCACGAGGCGGTGGTGGCACGCGCCGCCCGCGAGGACGAACGGCGGCAGAACCGCGACCTGCACGACACCGTCCTGGGCACGCTCACCATGGTCGGCCTCGGTGCCGTACCCGACTCGGCGACGTTGCGCGAGCGGTGCGCGGACGATCTGCGTACCCTCACCGCCCTTGCCGGTGCGCGGACCGCGACCGCGGCCGGTGAGGCCGACCTGGACGAACGGCTGCGTGAGGTGCTCGCCGCGACGCCCGGGCCGGCGGTGACCGCGACGCTCGCGCCGTGCCGGCTGCCGGCGGAGGTCGCCACGGCGCTCGCCGACAGCGCCGCCGCCGCGCTGGCGAACGTGGCGCGGCACGCGCCGGGCGCGGACGCGTCGCTGCGTCTGGCCCGCGAGGGCGGCACCGTCGTGGTCGAGGTGGTCGACGACGGTCCCGGTTTCGACCCGTCCACGGTCCCGGCGCACCGGTACGGGCTGCGCGAGTCGATCCACGGCCGGATGAGCACTGTGGGCGGTCGGGCGGTGGTGACCTCCGCCCCTGGCGCCGGCACCCGGATTCGGCTGGAGTGGTCCGATGGCGAGTGAGTCGGGTACGGCGGTGACGGCCGGCCACGCGCTGCGCCCGCTGCCCCGGCCGCGGGTGGCGACGCGCTCCGGAACGGCCACCGCCCCGCCGGAGGCGCACGCGGTGGCCGACGCGTCCGACGGTGGCGCGCGCATCGCCGCGATCGTCATCGCGGCGACCTGGCACCTGGCGGTCGCGCTGCCCGCCGTGTTGCGGGCCGGGCCGGGAATGGCCTTCCCGGCCGTGGTGGCCGCGGGCTGGCTGGTGACCGCGCTGGTCGGGGTCGGGGCCGGGGTACGGCTGCTGCGCGGCGGGCTGCCGCCGGCCGGGCCGCTGGCGGTGGCGCTGCTGGGGGTGGACGCGGCGGTGGTCGCCGGGGCCGGCGAGCGATTCCTGTTCAGCACCGCCAACTGGGTGTGGGGCGGCCTGGCCTGGTTCTTCCTGCTGGTGCTCTGGCGGCGGCCGGTGCGCTGGCTGCTGCTCATGCTCGCCGCGCACGGCACGATCGCGCTGGCGGCGGTGGTGCTGTACGGCGCGACCGCGCCGGCCGACCTGAGCCGCGCCGCGATGTACGTCTACGGCACCTCCACCCTGCCCGTGGCGGTCTTCGTCGGCGCGGCAGCGCTCACCGCGCAGGCCCGGGACCGGGCGGCCACCGCAGCGGCGACGCTCGCCGTGGCCGCTGAGCAGGAGGCGGCCGAGCGGGCCCGCACCGAGCGACAGGCGCGCCTGGCGCTGGTCAGCGGCACCGCCGAGGAGGTGCTGGCCGGGCTGGCGGCGGGCGACGCCGACCCGGCCGACCCGGCGGTACGGCGGCGCGCGGTGCTGGCCGCGGCCCGGCTGCGCCGGCTGATCGCCGAGTCGGACGACGTGCCGGACGCGCTGCTGCACGAACTGCGCGCGGCGGCCGACCTGGCCGAGCGCAACGGACTGCCGATCGACCTGGTGTCGGTCGGCACGCCACCGGAGCTGCCGGTGCAGATCCGGCGTGGGCTGGCCGACCCGCTCACGGCGGCGCTCGCCGGGGCCGAGGGCTGGGCTCGGCTCACCGTGGTGGCGGGCCCGGACGAGGTGGTGGTCAGCCTGGTGACGCCGGATCACGACGGCCCGGACGAGCCGGTGACCGGCGGGGACGGGCCGGTGGAACACCTGCACGAGCGGGACGGGGAGATCAGATGGACGCAGACCCGCTGGCGGCGGACGTGAACGCCGGCACCCCGATCGGGGTGGCGATAGTGGACGACCATCCGGTGGTGATCGACGGGGTGCGCGCCTGGCTGGCCGGCGAACCGCGGTTGCGGGTGCTGGCTACCGGCGACGACCCGGACGAGGTGCTGCGGGCCGCACCGGACGCCGAGGTGGTGCTGCTCGACCTGCGCCTGCACGGCCGGATGGTGCTGGACAAGCTGGCCGAGCTGAGCGCGGCCGGGCGCCGGGTGGTGGTCTACTCCGAGCACAGCGACCCGCAGACCATGCTCGCCGCGCTGGACGCCGGGGCGGTCGCGTTCCTGGCCAAGCACGAGGGACGCGAGCACTGCGTGGCGACGGTGCTGGCGGCGGCGAGCGACCGGCCGTACGTGCCGCCTGCGCTGGCCGGAGCGATGGTCGGGGACGCCCGTCCGGATCGTCCGTCCCTGTCGGACAAGGAGCGCGAGGCGCTTCTGCTGTGGTTCCAGTCGATGTCGAAGGCGTCGGTGGCGCGCCGGATGCAGATCAGTGAGCACACGGTGAAGCAGTACGTCGACCGTGCGCGGATCAAGTACACCCGAGCGGGCCGTCCGGCCGCCACGAAGGCGGCGCTGCTCGCCCGGGCGATCGAGGACGGACTCGTCCGACCGGAAGATATCGGCATCTACCGGTCGCAGGCGTCGGCCGACCGGCCGACCCCCTAACAGGTGTCATGACAGTCACCCCAGGAATCGGGCAGGCTCACCGGTACCGCCAACCGTCACCGGGAGGTCGTACCGTGCCGGAGGACGCCACACCTTTCTTCGTCGGGCCGCATCGGTTCGACGCCGACGGCGACCCCACCCGTCCCGTGCTCGACCGGCGCTACGAGCTGGTGCCCGAACCGGGCGAACGCCTGCTCGGGCAGCACTGCCTGCGCGTCGCCGGTCACCTGCTCGGCCCCACCGAGGACGTCCGCTGCTGGTCGCTGCCGGCACCGGCGACGATCACCGTGACCGAGCGCCGGTTGGCGTACGTCTGCACCGGCTCGGATCTGTCGGTGGTCTCCGGGCGGGACGGCCGGGCGGTCGCCCGGCACCGGCGTCCGGTCCGGTTGTCCCGCCTGGTCAGTGGGCAGATCCGCTGGCAGTGGCCGTCCCGGCTGGAACTGGCCGAGGCGGGCGACGGCACCGCCGAGCTGCGCATCGTCTGCGACGCGCTGCGCACCATCCGGCAGCCGGCGCTGGCGCTGACCGGCCCGGTCGGTCAGGTGGCCGCGCTGGCCCGGCAGGTACGCCGCGCGGTGGCCGGTTTCCGGCTGGCGAACGCCGAACTGGTGGACCTGTCCCCGCCGGAGCGGGACGTGCTCGCCGTCCGGGTGGCCGCCTCCCCCGGCCCGACGCTGGGCACTGTGACGCTGCCGGGCTCGCTGCCGGTGGAGTTCCTGTCCCGCGACGACTACTACCGTCCGGCGGAGGCCGAGGCATCGCCGTGGTCGTGGTCCGGGTTCCCCGCCCACGACCAGCCCGGCTCCGCCTGCTGACGCCGTCGTCGCCGGCCGATGGCCCGCCGAAGTCGCCGACTCGGGCGCACTCGCACTCCAGGCCTGTCGCTCACCCGTTGAGCGCCACTACATGAGACAAACGTCCCGATTCATGGGATCAGCACAGATCTTGGTACGAAACGGCCCTCCTAGGGGCCCTTTCGTACCAAGATCTCGCGAGCCCACAGCGCGCGGGGGCGGGGGCCGTCAGGAGGCGCTGCGGGTGCGGCGCTCGGACCGGTCCAGCTCGACCGCTTCCTCCGGGGTCGGCGCGCTGCCGCCCAGGTGGGCCGGCTGCCACCAGGTGTCGTCCGGGCCGGACGGCTTGTCCGGGTACTCCCGCTGGGCCCGGTCGACCAGCGCCGACAGGCGGCTCCGCAGGTCGGCGGTCATGACCGTGGCGTCCGGGTAGGCGGCCGGGTCCATCGGCTCGCCGACGATGATGGTGATCGGCGTGTGCCGGCGGGTCAGCGTGCGCGGGCGGCCCTTGGTCCACAGCCGCTGGGTGCCCCAGAGCGCGACCGGCAGCAGCGGCACGCCCGCCTCCTGCGACATCCGGGCCGCGCCGTTCTTCAGGTCCTTCACCACGAAGGAACGGCTGATCGTCGCCTCCGGGAAGACGCCGACCACCTCGCCCCGGCGCAGCGCGCCCACCGCTGCGGCGTACGAGCCGGCGCCGGCGGCCCGGTTCACCGGGATGTGCTTCATGCCGCGCATCAGCGGACCGGAGACGCGGTGCCGGAAGACGCTGTCCTTGGCCATGAACCGGACCAGTCGCTTCGCCGGGTGCGCGCCGTAGCCGCAGAAGATGAAGTCGAGGTAGCTCACGTGGTTGGACGCGAGCACCGCGCCGCCGCTGTGCGGCACGTGCTCGCTGCCGGAAACGTCCAGGCGCAGGTCGAGCAGCCGGAACATCGTCTTCGCGGCGGTGATCACAGGTGGGTACACGAGTTCCGACATGGCGAAACTTTACCCCGAGTAGGTTACGCGACCGTAGGGCCGATCTGCCCTCGGCAGACCCGGGTCGCGCACCGACGCGGGTGCGGCGACGATGGCGACATGCCCGAACGCGCGGTGCTGCTCTGGATCCACGGCGGTGGCTGGCGGGCCCGCGCCGAGGAGGACGGGGCGGCGCTCGCGGCGCTCGGGCTGCGCGTGGTCGAGGCCACGTACCGGTTCTCCCACCAGGCGCGCTGGCCCGCCCAGCTCGACGACGTCCGCGACGCGGCCCGGGCCGCCCGGGCTGCGGCGGGCGGCCTGCCGCTGCTGGTGGCCGGTGACTCGGCCGGCGGGATGCTGGCCCTACAGCTCGGCCTGCGTGGGGTGGACCGGCCCGGCGACGTGACGGGCGTGCTCGCGTACTGGGCCCCCGTGGACCCGCTCGACCCGGAGCAGCGGCGCCGGCGCGCCCCCGGCGACGACCCGTGGACCGACCTGCTGGGCCACCCGCCGGCCGCAGGCGACCCGGCCACCGTCGGCGCGACAGTCGCCACCCACGTCGGCTCCGGCGTGCCGGTGCTGCTGGTGCAGGGCCGCGACGACGTGGCGGTGCCGGCCGCCCAGCCGGTGGAGCTGACCGGCCGGCTGCTCGCCGCCGGTCACCCGGTGCATCTGTGGCTCACACACGGCGGTCACGCGCTCGACCTGGCCCGGCCCGACCTGATCGCGGCCGCCGCCGCGTTCCTGGACAGCGTCCTGCCCGCAGGCGCGGGCGACTAGGTTCGAGGCATGCCCGACCTCGCCGCGATCGTCATCCACTGCCGCGACCCCTACCTGCTCGCCCCGTTCTGGAGTGCGGTCACCGGGCTGCCGGTGGTCGAGGCGGACCGGGTGAAGCTCGCCGAGGGCACGCTCGCGCCGACGGAGGCGGTGCTGCTGCGCGACCCGCACGGGCGGCGCCCGGACCTGTGGATCAGCCCGGCCGAGACGCTGCCCGAGCCCGGCCGGATCCACCTGGACCTGGTCGGCGACGCCGAGGAGCGGGCCGCGGTGCTGGAGGCGGGCGCGACGGTCGTGCGTGAGCTGCCGCGCTGGACCGTCCTGGCCGACCCGGAGGGCAACGAGTTCTGCCTGCTCCCGCCGAACGAGGCGCACGACGCGTCGCCGCCCGGGCACTGACCGGGCTCAGTCGGCCAGTTCCTCGAGGTTGAGCCGGCCCCGGGCGAACGCGTCCACCCGGCCCCAGCGGCCCGGGATGTCAAGCACCTCGATCCGTCCCATGCCCACCGGCAGCCGCGGGTCGACAGCCAGGTGCTGCTCGTGCGGCTCCAGCCCGAGTATGGTGCGCAGCAGCAGCAGCGGTGCACCGGTGGACCAGGCCTGCGGGCTGCACGCGGTCGGGTACTCCACCGGGAACTTGGTCAGCTCGCGCTGGTAGCCGCCGAACGCCTCCGGCAGCCGGCCGTCGAAGTAGGTGGCCGCGTCGAGGATGCCGTTGGCGACGGTGGCGGCCTCCTCGGCGAAGCCGTACCGGCGCAGACCCCAGGCGACGAACGAGTTGTCGAACGGCCAGATCGTGCCGTTGTGGTAGCCGATCGGGTTGTAGCGGACCTCACCCTCGGCCAGCGTCCGCACCCCCCAGCCGGACCAGAGCCGGGGACCGACCAGATGCTCCGCGACCTTCGGCGCCCGCTCGTCGTCCACGATCCCGCTCCACAGCAGGTGGCCCATGTTGGAGCTGAGCACGTCGCACTGACGCCCGTCCGGGTCCAGGGCGAGCGCGTAGAAGCCGCGATCGGCGACCCACCAGTCGTTGTTGAAGCGCCGCTTCAGCTCCGCCGCCTCGCGTTCCAGCTGATCGGCGTACGCGGGGTCGCCCCAGAACAGCCGGGCCATCCGGGCGGCCCGCATCTTCGCGTCGTACGCGTACCCCTGCACCTCGCAGGTGGCCCGCGGGAACGGCGGCAGCGTGCCGTCGGCGTACGAGATGGAGTCCCACGAGTCCTTCCAGCACTGGTTCTCCAGGCCGGTGTCGGTGTTGCGCCGCTCGTACCAGATGTAGCCGTTGCCGAGCAGGTCGGCGTAGTCGTCGATCCACTTCAGCGCGGACCGGCACTCCTGTTCCAGCTCCTTCACAAGCGCGCCGTCGCCGCTCCACCGCTCGTACTCGTCGAGCAGCACCACGAACAGCGGCGTCGCGTCCACCGAGCCGTAGTACGGCGAGTGCGGCTGCTCCTCGAACGCCGCGGTCTCGCCGTACCGCATCTCGTGCAGGATCCGGCCCGGGTCCTCGTCCCGGAAGTCGTCGAACCGGGTGCCCTGGAGCGCGCCGAGGATCCGCAGCGTGGTCTTCGACATCTCCGGCGCGAACGGCAGCACCTGCAGGCAGGTGAGGATGCTGTCCCGGCCGAACATGGTCATGAACCAGGGCAGACCGGCAGCCGGCAGCGTCTGCCCGCCCAGCGACAGCGGCGAGAAGCGCAGCGCCGCGAGGTCGACGAGGCTCCGCCGGTACGTCGCGGCGAGTTCCTCGTGCTCGCTGTTCAGCTTCGGAGCCCGGCTGATCCACTCCTCCAGGTCGTGCTGGAGCGCGAGCCGCTCGGTGCCGTGCGCGCGCAGCCCCATCCGCAGGTCCCGGCCGCCCGGGCCGATCGCGAACGTCTGCACGTCGATGACGGCGTCCCACTGCTCGTTGGGTTCCAGCCGGATGCTCCAGGCGAAGCCGCGCTGGTCGTAGCGGGCCGGCTGGTTGGCGGAGACGAGCGTCTCGCGCCGGAAGTTGCCGCGCCGGTAGCCCAGGCGCAGCCGGTCCGACTCGGCCTCGGCGTAGTGCTCGCCCTTCTTGTTCAGGATCTCGTCCTTGACCTGGAACAGGTCGGCGAAGTCGGACCCGGCGTCCATCCGGACCTCCAGGTCGACCGGCTTCTCGTCGTGGTTGAGGATGGTCAGCGTCTCGCGGAAGCTGCCGCCGACCGCCCGTTCCCGGATGACCGACAGCTTCGCGTCGACGTAGTGCGTGGCCATGCCGGGTACCAGGAAGAACCGGGCCTCGTAGTACTGGAGGTCGTCGTAGGACAGCGCGTTGAGGCGCTCGCCGTTGACGGTGAGCACCCACTTCGACAGGTAGCGCGTGTCGAGCGAGAACAGACCGGTCGGCTCGCTCGGGGTGGCCTCGATGTCGCCGGTGTCCTCGCTGACCACGAACGTGTTGCCGTCCAGGATCCGGACGGTGTTGCCGCTGCCGGGCATCAGGCACCCCTCCCGCCGAACGTGTGGTGCGGTCCCCGGGAGTCCGGCGGGCCGGGGAAGACCCGCTCGACCTGAAGCACGAGCCGCAGGTCGCCGACGACAGTCATGTCGCCGCGCAGCAGCGCCGCGATGGCGTTCTCCTCACCACCGACCAGCTCGGCGAACAGGCGCGGCTCGGTGCCCACCACCGTGTCCGCCTCGCCGTCCTCCTGCCGGACCCGCAGCTTGCCGTGATCGATCTCCAGCAGCCAGTGCGTGGTGTGCGGACCCTCGTGCAGGTCGAAGCGGAGCGTTCCGGATGTCTTGACCAGCAAGGGTTCGAACCCCCGCCGATCCAGGTCCTCGAAGAATCTCGTGGTCATGTCCACCATCCGGGCGACTCCTCCCGCGATCCGCGGTCTCCCTGTCCGTGGCCCGTGTCCCCACCCGTTCCGCGGCCAACCTCGCCCGAAGCGGGTGAACGCGGCGCCACCGCGTGCACGCGCGACGCCGGCCCCCGAACCGGGAGCCGGCGTCATCGCGGCGGACAGGTCAGTTGTTGGGGTCGTCGGCGCTGATGTCCGCGAGCACCGACTGGGGTTCCCGCTCCACCGCCAGGTCACCCATCGAGATCAGGCCGATCAGGCGGCCGTCGTCGACCACCGGGAGGCGGCGGACCGCGTACGTGCGCATCAGGTCGGCGGCGGCCACCGCGTCGTCGTACTGGCTCACCGTCACCACGTCCTTGCTGGTGATCTGGTTGAGCCGGGTGGCGGTGGGGTCCATGTTCTCGGCCACGCCCCGTACCGTGATGTCCCGGTCCGTCACGATGCCGACCACGTTGTCGCCGTCGGTCACCACCACGTCGCCGATGGCGCTGTCGCGCATCTCCTGCGCTGCGGCGATGAGCGTGTCGTTGCCGTCCATCGTCACCAACCGGGTCGTCATGAACTCTCCGACCGTTGTCATGGTGCTTCCCCTCTCGGTGTCGGCACGGCCGTCTACCCGCCGCCGCAGGCGGGGTAACGCCCGCGTCACCGCCGGGGGTGCAGGCGCCGGCGCAGGTCGTAGGAGCCGTTGCTGGACAGCCCGTAGAAGATCGGCAGCAGCAGGAGCACCACCAGCGCCGCCGGCACGCTCAGCAGCACGCCCACCAGACCGGCGATCGCGTACGCGAGCACGCCGAGCAGGGCCCGGACGCGTTCGGCCTCGAAGAACCGGGCGGGGACGTGCGGCTCCAGCAGTTCCCGGTGCCGGCTCAGGTAGTGGTAGAGCCACAGCCAGGTGATCGACAGGATCACGCCGACCAGCGCGTACGCGGACACGGCAACCCGCTCGTCGAAGACGTCGCCCGCCTCCACGGCGCGGGAGACGAGCGCGGTGACGAACGGCAGCAGCGCCACGCTGAACAGCACGCCGAGGTTCGCCCAGTGCAGTCCCCGGTCGGCGCAGCGGACCCGGTGGAACGTCCCCTTGTGGTTCAGCCAGTTGACCGCCACGTACAGGTAGGACGTGACGTAGGCGAGGTAGACCGGCCACTGGTCGAGCAGCGCGCGCAGCATCCCGCCCGGCGCCGTCTCGGGCACCCGCAGGTCGAGCACCAGCAGCGTGATGACGATGGCGAAGACCGCGTCGCTGAACCCGACAGCCCGGCCCGTGTCCGAACGCATCCCGGCGGACTCGGTGTCCCCTTCAGCCGTCATCTGCACCCCCGCCTGCCGGCGCGGGCGGCCGGCGACCCGGCGGGCATACCCGCTGTGCGGGCGTCCGTGCCGGGTGGCAGGGCACGGACGCCCGACGGGTCAGCGCTCGGCGGCGACCAGCTCGGCGAGCTGCACGGCGTTGAGAGCCGCGCCCTTGCGCAGGTTGTCGTTGGCGCAGAACAACGCGAGCCCGTGCTCGACGGTCTCGTCGGCGCGGATCCGGCCGACGTACGTCGGGTCCTGGCCGGCCGCCTCCAGCGGCGTCGGCACGTCGCGCAGCGCCACGCCGGGCGCGCCGTCGAGCAGCTCGCGGGCCCGGGCCGGGTCGATCGGCCGGGCGAACCGGGCGTTGATCTGCAGCGAGTGGCCGGTGAAGACCGGGACGCGCACGCACGTGCCGGAGACCTTGAGGCCGGGGATCTCCAGGATCTTGCGGCTCTCGTTGCGCAGCTTCTGCTCCTCGTCGGTCTCGAAGGAGCCGTCGTCGACGATCGAGCCGGCGAGCGGGAGCACGTTGAAGGCGATCGGGCGGGCGAACGAGCGCGGCGCCGGGAACTCCACCGCGCCGCCGTCGAAGGCGAGCCCGGCGGCGTCCTCGGCCACCTTGCGGACCTGCTCGTCCAGTTCCGCCACGCCGGCCAGGCCGGCGCCGGAGACCGCCTGGTAGGTGGCGACGACGAGGCTGACCAGCCCGGCCTCGTCGTGCAGCGGGCGCAGCACCGGCATGGCGGCCATCGTGGTGCAGTTCGGGTTGGCCACGATGCCCTTCGGGCGGTCCGCGATCGCGTGCGGGTTGACCTCGGCCACCACCAGCGGCACCTGCGGGTCCATCCGGAACGCCGAGGAGTTGTCGATCACCACGGCGCCGGCCTCCGCGACCCGGGGAGCCAGCTCCTTCGCGGTGCCCTTGCCCGCCGAGAAGAGCACGATGTCCAGGCCGCGGTAGTCCGCGGTGGCCGCGTCCTCCACGGTGACCTCGCCGTCGCGCCAGGGCAGCGTGCGCCCGGCCGACCGGGCCGAGGCGAACAGGCGCACCTGCTCCGCCGGGAACTCGCGCTCCGCCAGCACCTGCCGCATGACGCCACCGACCTGGCCGGTGGCTCCCACAATGCCGATCCTCATGCCCGCGAGGCTACCCAGCCGGGCGGCGCGGGTGGGAAACGTTTCCCACCGCACGGATGCGGGGCGACGGGAATCACAGGCCCGCCGCCCCGTCCGGTCAGGTGTGGTCGACCACCTCACCGAGACCGCTGGCGACCAGCTCGTCCCGGATGACCGCCGCGTCCCCCTCGATCACCATGGTCAGCGACTCGGGGTGCAGGTAGGTCGCCGCGGCGGCGGAGACGTCCTCGACGGTCGCCGCGAGCAGTTGCTCACGCAGCCGCGCGTGGTAGTCGTCCGGCAGGTCGTGCACGACGAGCGTGGTCAGGGCCGCGGCGATGGCTCGAGGGCTCTGCAACTCGACCGAGAGCTGCCCGGCCCGCCAGGAACGCGCCACCTCCAGCTCGTCCTCGGTGACGCCGGTGAGCCGGGTACGCGAGATCTCGCCCACCGACTCGACGAGCGCCGGGGCGGTCACCGCGGTCTGCACGCCGGAGCTGACCGCGAACCGGCCGAACCGCCGGGACGAGGCGAAGTCGCCCCGGATCCCGTACGTGTACCCGCGTACCTCGCGGATCAGGTGGTTGAGCCGGGACGTGAACGCGCCGCCGAGCACGGTGCCGGCGAGCGTCATCGGCACGTGGTCCGGGTGGGCGCGGTGCGGGGACGGGTGGCCCAGCCGCAGCGTCGACTGCACCGAGCCGGGCCGGTCCACCAGGATGATCCGGCGCTGCCCGGCCAGCGGCACGTCGATCGGACCGCCGCGTTCCACCGGGCCGCCGCCGGCCCCGGCAAACGCCGTCGCGGCGAGCGCGTCCAGGTCGATCCGCTCCAGGTCACCGGCGACGACGAGCGTGCCGGGGCGGATGAACCACTCCGAGTGGAAGACGGTGACGTCGTCCACCTCCAGCGCGGCCACGCTGTCCGGGTCGCCGTAGAGCGGGCGGCCCCACCGGTGCTGCGCGCCGAACAGCTCGGCCCGCAGCACCGCGTCGGCGCGCGGGCCGGGGTTGGCCCAGTCCATCCGCAGCGCCGTCGCCTCGTCGTCGCGGACCCGCCGCACGTCGGCCGGGTCGAGCCGGGGCGTACGGACCGCCTCGGCCAGCAGCTCCACGGCGGCGGTCAGCCGGTCCACCGGCACCTGCACGCTCACCTGGAACGAGTCCCAGTCCAGCCCGGTCGACAGCTCGGTGCCGAGCGCCTCGATGGCCAGCGCGTACGCGGTGGCGTCCCGCTGCGCGGTGCCCTCCTCCAGCGCCTTCGCCAGCACCGCGCCGAGGCCCTCCTTGCCGACCGGCTCCCGGCCCGCGCCGCCGTCGAGCAGCAGCAGCGCGACGGCGAGATTCTGCCCGGGCAGGTGCGCGGCGACCACCTGACCGCCGGCCACCGTCCGCCGGACCACCTGCGGGAACCGGTAGGCGCGGGCGGCGCCGGGGCCGGGACGGGTGGCGATCAGCGACATCACTTCTCCTCGGGCAGGTAGGACAGGATCACCCGGTCGGCGGCGCCGAGCAGCTCGGCGGCCTGCTCGGCGATCTGCTCCGCGGTCACCGCGAGCCAGGCCGGCAGCCGGTCGGCCGCGCGGGCCGGGTCGCCGAACTGGGTGGCGTACCGGCCGAGCGTGTCCGCCCGTCCGTCCACGGTGGACATCTGCCGCCACCACATGGTGCTCAGCAGCGCCTTGGCGCGGTCCAGCTCGGCGGCGGTCACCGGCACGGTGGCCAGTTCGTCGACCACGTCGGCGAGCCCGTCGCGCAGCCGCTCGGCGCTCACCCCGGGCCGGGCCGTGGCGGTGGCGATCAGCGGGGCGGGCGCGTGCGCCAGGTCCACCCCGTACGCGCCGACCAGGTCCGGCTGGGCGATCCGCTCACCGTCGGCGAGTCGCTGGTAGAGCCGGCTGCCCCGGCCGCTGCCGAGCACCGTGGCCAGCACCGTCGTCACGTCGTACCCCTGGGTGCCGAACGGGTGGGTGCGGTGCGCGACGTAGACGCGGGGGGCGGGCACGTCGGCGGTGACCATCTCCACCGCCGGGCTGCCGGTGGCGGGCACGGTGCGGCCGTCCGGCGCGGCCGGGATGTCGGCCCGCGCGGCCAGGCCGCCGAAGTACTTGTCGGCGAGCCCGAACACCTCCGCCGCCTCGGTGTCGCCGACCACGGTGAGGACCGCGTTGTTCGGCGCGTAGTAGGTGCTGTGGAACTCCTGGAAGGTGGCCAGGTCGGCGGCGTTCAGGTCGGCCATCGACCCGATCGTGGCGTGGTGGTACGGGTGGCCCGGCGGGTAGAGCAGCGGCAGCAGGCGCAGCCACGCGTCGCCGTACGGCACGTTCTCGTAGCGCTGGCGGCGCTCGTTCTTCACCACGTCGCGCTGGTTGTCCAGCGTCTCCTGGGTCAGCGCCGGCACCAGCCCGCCCATCCGGTCGGCCTCCAGCCAGAGCGCCAGTTCCAGGTGCTCGGCCGGGACCGTCTCGAAGTAGTTGGTCCGGTCCGGGTTGGTGGTCGCGTTGAGCGAGCCGCCCGCGCCCTGGATCAGCTTCATGTGCTCGGTCTTCGCCACGTTCACCGAGCCCTCGAACATGAGGTGCTCGAAGAGGTGGGCGAAGCCGGTCTGTCCCGCCGGCTCGTGGCGTGAGCCCACGTCGTACCAGAGGTTGACCGCCACGGCCGGGGCGGTGCGGTCCTCGCTCACCACCACGCGCAGGCCGTTGTCCAGTCGGGTCGTCTCGATCGGCCAGGGGAAACCGCTGTCGGGCATGAGACGACGCTATCCGATCCCGGCGGCGGAAAGGTGACACGCGCGCCGGAGCATCGTCGGTGCGCGCCGGGGTACCCGTGCGGGCATGGCCGCCACCACACCCTCCGCCGTCGAGCGCGCCGCCGCCGCGCTGGCCCGGCTCCGGCACGCCCGGCTGCTGCACCCGGCCGGGCGCACGTTCGCCGGCGAGACCCGGATCTGGGGTACGCCGGGACCGCCGACCGGGGTGCCGCTGCTCGACCTGCCGGGCCGGTGGCCGGCCACGATCCGCCTGTCCAAGGGCGTGCCGACGCCGGGTGGCTGGCCGGACGTGCTGGGCGTGGCGGTACGGCTGCACCGCGACCCGGAGCCGCCGGTGGACCTGCTGTGGAGTTCCAGCGGCGCCGCGCCGGTGCTGCGGAACCTGCCGCTGCCCCGGCGGCGCTTCACCGGGACGTACACGTCGATCATGCCGTTCCGGGCCGGCGGGCGGCGGCTGTTCCTGGCCGTGCTGGCCGACCCGGAGTCACCCGACCTGGGTCGCGGCCTGGCCGGGGTGGGCGCGGCGGTCGCGGCAGACGAGCCCCGGCTGGTGCTGGCGGTCGCCTCGGCGGTGGGCCGGTGGCGGCCGTTCGGCGAGGTACGCCTCGACGACGAGCGCGGCGCCGCCGAGGACGCCGCGCTCGCGTTCGACCCGATCGGCAACGTGCCGCCGGGATTGCGTCTGGCCGGCCCGCTGGCCCGGCTGCGGGACGACAGTTACCGGGGTTCCCGCCGGGCCCGGGGCGCCGGGCTCAGTCGGGCGGCTCGACGGGGGTGACGGTCTGCTCGGAGGTGCGGTGCTCCAGCACCGTGTCGGGGGCGGCGTTCTGGTCCGCCTCGCGGATGTCGGACTCGGTGAGGATCGCGTCGGCCTGCGCCTCGGCGTCGTCGCTGCCCGCCGCCGCCTCCTCCGGCAGCAGATGCGCTCGGGACTCGATCCGTTCCTGGTCGCTCGGGTCATGGCTCGTGGTCATGCCGATCACATACCCCGCGTTCCGCACTTCGGAACGACAGCGGGCTTTCCGCCGCGCGTCGGGTACGCTGGCCGACGTGACGCGGTCGTATCGATGGTTTAGGCAGCCGGCTGGAGGAGCCGGTGACTCGACCATGAGCTGACGTCACTTACCTCTTCGAGCCGGCCGGGCAGGGATTCTTTTCCCTGCCCTTTCGTATGCGAGCAGCCGGCTCGATCCCCCGGACCCGGCACGGGGGCACGGTCGGCGGAAGGAATCCCCACCGTGACCACGTCCCAGGACGCCCATCGGGTCATCGACCAGCGCATCGACCGTGTGGTGCCGCTGACCACCCCGGCCCTGCTGCACCACCACCTGCCGCTCGAGACCCCGCTGGCCGAGGCCGTCGTGGCGGGCCGCCGTGCCGTCGGCCGGGTGCTGGACCGCGCCGACGACCGGCTGCTCGTCGTCGTCGGCCCCTGCTCCGTGCACGACCCGGCCGCCGCCCTGGAGTACGCGGGCCGGCTGCGCGAGGCCGCCGCCCGGGTCGCCGACGACCTGCTCGTGGTGATGCGTGTCTACTTCGAGAAGCCGCGTTCGACTGTGGGCTGGAAGGGCCTGATCAACGATCCGGCGCTGGACGGCTCCGGCGACGTGAACACCGGTCTGCGTACCGCGCGGGCGCTCCTGCTCGACGTGCTGCGGCTGGGCCTGCCGGTGGGCTGCGAGTTCCTCGACCCGATCACCCCGCAGTACATCGCGGACACGGTGGCCTGGGGCGCGATCGGCGCGCGGACGGTGGAGAGCCAGGTGCACCGGCAGCTCGCCTCCGGGCTGTCCATGCCGATCGGCATGAAGAACCGCCCGGACGGCAGCATCGCCACCGCCGTGGACGCGATCCGGGCAGCAGGGGTGCCGCACGTGTTCCCCGGCATCGACGTCTCCGGCACCCCGGCGATCATGCACACCCGGGGCAACGCGGACGGGCACCTGGTGCTGCGCGGCGGGGGCGGCCGGCCGAACTACGACGCGGAGTCGGTGGCCGGGGCGCTGGAGCTGCTGCGGGCGGCGGGCCTGCCGGAGCGGGTGGTGGTCGACGCCAGCCACGCCAACAGCGGCAAGGACCACCGCAACCAGCCGCTGGTCGCCGCCGACGTGGCCGCCCAGCTCGCCGCCGGTCAGCGCGGGATCGCCGGCATCATGCTGGAGAGCTTCCTGGTGCCCGGCCGGCAGGACCTGGACCCGACCCGGGAGCTGACGTACGGCCAGTCGGTCACCGACGCCTGCATCGGCTGGGACACCACGGCCGAGGTGCTGGAGCACCTGGCCCAGGCCGTCCGGGCCCGCCGGGCCACGCTCCCGGCCCGGGCCTGAGCGGGGTTGGGGCGAGTTTGACCGGTTCGGTGCCGGGTAGGTGGTCGGCGTGACCGATGACGCGCCCGTGACCGAGCAGCCCGACACGCGGCCGCTCGACGACCTGCTCGACGACATCTACCACGGCCAGGAGCGAATCACCCAGGCGGACATCTACCGCCGGGCGGTGGCCGCCGAACTCCCCGCGGAGCTGCTCACCCGGATCGCCGCGCTCCCCCAGGGCGAGTACGCGGCGGACGAGGCGGCCGATCTGCTGGGCGGCACGGTCGCCTGAGCCCCCCGCCGACGAGAGGACGCGAGATGACCCACCACGACCGCGAGCACGAGCACCTGGCGGCGCTCGGCCAGCCCCCGGAGGGCGTCGACACGCTGCCGGAGCCGGACTTCGCCAACGAGCACGACCGGACCGCCGTGGACCGGGACGTCGTCACCGGCGAGGACGAGGACGAGCGGGAGCCGGAGGCGTCGCGCGGCTGGGCCGGCGAGGACCACGGCACCACCCCCACCTGACGGTGGAGACAGACGAAAGGGGGCCGGCGCCCGCGCGCCGGCCCCCTTCGTGTCCGCGTGTCACGCCTCGTGGCGACCGCCCTCGGCCGCCTGCTGGGCGACCGCGTACCCCATCTGGAGGAAGTCGGAGGCGGCCACCGCGGTCAGCGCGGTGGCGACCAGCCGGGTCAGCCGGGGCGCCAGGACCAGGCCGCCGGTGAGCCCGGTGGCCACCCAGACCGCCAGGCAGAACGGGCAGCTCACCAGCTCGCCGAGCGCGTGCCGGGTCGGGCTGCCCTCGTCGCGGACCTGCTCCATCACCTCGCCGCTGCCGATCGGGTGGTCGTAGCGGGTGAACGGCGCCCGCAGCGGGCTGGTGATCGCATCCTTGGACAGCAGCCGGCTGAGCTTGTGCGTGGCGATCGAGAGCAGCACCACGTCCGCCGGCGTGGGCCGCTCGGGCACCGGCCGGCCGGTCGCCCGGACCAGGCCGACGAGCGCGGCCGTCACCCCCGCGTACGTGCCCATCGCCTTCAGGTAGCCCTCCAGCGGCCGATGCTCGTGCGGCGCGTACGCCTGGCGCAGGCGCGCCACCTTCTGCTTCAGGCCACTCCCGGTCAACCCGGCCTCCTCGTGCTCGTCGTGCGGGCCGGGCTCAGCCGGCGGTCAGGTTGTCGGCCACCTCGCGGTCGAGGTTGGCCAGGATCTCGTCGGCCAGGTCGTGGTCCGGCCCGGCCAGGTCCAGCCGCACCCGGGCGCCGCCCGCGCCGGCCGGCTCCACGTCGATCTCGGCGGACCAGTCCGCGGCGCTCCACCGGGCCCGCATGTCGTCGGCGTCGACGACCTCCACCCGGCAGGTGCCGGAGTTGCGCAGCCGCTCGGGCAGCCAGGCCGAGGAGCGGTCCGGATCAGTGGCGGTGTTGAACACCACCTCCGGCGGCGCGGACATGCCGCGCTCGGCGTGGCTGGCCATCAGGCGTCCCGCAGCCGGCTCGGGTCGACCTCCCGGCCGGGGTGCCGGGCCAGGTACTCCGTCTCCAGTTCGGCGGTGCGCCGCAGGTGGTTGGCGAGCGCCGAGTCGGTGGCGTGGCGCAGCGTGTCCAGCCGGGTGCGGTGCAGGCTCTGCATCTCCCGGACCAGGTCCTCGTCGCCCAGCTCCACCGGGTCCACCCCGAGCTGATCGCCGTCGACGGTGCGGGCGTGATCGCCGTCCCACTCCGCGACCCGCTGTTCCGGGCTCGCGTCCCGGCGTACCGATTCGGTCATCGTCGCCCCCTCGTCTCGTTCGGGTTGGCACCTGTTCGGATGCCCACCGGGCGTGTCACCAAACCACCGCCCGGACTACGACGCCGTGTCGGAGACACCCGGGAGTCCCGGTACTCTCGTCGGCATGGAACGGCTCTGGACACCGGCGTGGATCGTCCGCCACGTGGCCATGGTCGTGCTGGTGGCGGGTTGCCTCGGCATGGGCTGGTGGCAGGTCACCCGCGCCGCCGGGGGAAACGCGATCAGCTTCGGTTACGCGATCGAGTGGCCGGTGTTCGCCGGTTTCGTGATCTTCGTCTGGTGGCGTGAGGTCCGCCAGACGCTGCGGGCGACGCCGCCGGGCGACGCGCAGCCGGCGGCCGATCCGGCACCGTCGGCGGCCGCCGGCGCCGCGCCGGTCGCCACCACCCCTGCGGTACGCCGGCCGGTGCGCGTCGTGCGGGCGCCGGCCGCCCCGGCCGACGGGGCGGACGACGCGGAGCTCGCCGCGTACAACAGCTACCTATCCTGGTTGAACGCCAATCCGGGCGCCCGGCCCGGCGACTATCCCGGCTGAGGCCGGTGCGGAAGGACGGACGACGGTGGGCGGAGCCCTTACCCGGTACCGCGTGATCGCCTGGATCGTGGGCGTGGCGCTCGTGGTGCTGGTCCTGATCGGCATGCCGCTGAAGTACGGCTTCGACAACCCGAGCGTGGTGGGCGTGGTCGGCGTGGCGCACGGTTGGCTGTACATGCTCTATCTGGCGCTCACGTTCGACCTGTCCCGCCGGGCGAACTGGCCGCTGAAGCGGATGCTGCTGGTGATGCTCGCCGGCACCGTGCCGTTCGTCTCGTTCTACGCCGAGCGCCGGGTGAGCCACTGGGTGGCCGCCGAGGCCCGGCCGCGTACGCCGGAGCCGGTAGCGGGCTGACCGCCCGTCACCGGGCCGGCCGCCACGGCTCGGCCGCCGGCGGGTCGGCCCAGCCGCCCAGCCGCGCCGCCTCCCGGGCCCGCCCCAGCGCGCGGGCGACCTGGCCGAACTGCCGCTCGTCGTCGCTGCTGAACAGCAGCACCTCGGTGCCCCGCACCCGGCCCCACAGCTCGTGCGCCGGGGGCCGTACGCGGTCGCCGATCAGCACCAGCAGCATCGGCACCAGCCCGACGGCGCCGAGCAGGAGGTACGCCCCGGCGGTGAGCCGGTGCAGGCCGCCGGTGAAGCCGAGCAGCAGGCCGACCGCGGCGATCATCGCGGCGGACACGGCGACGGCCCGGATCGCGAGCCGGTCGTGCGGCCCGCGGTCGATCCGGAGCTGGGTGATCTCGGCCACCGGCCAGGTGTTGCGGCCGACGGTGAAGCGCTCGGCGGTGACCACGATGCCGGGCCGGGCGTAGAGCAGCCTGGGTCCGGCCGGTCGCGGCGAGCGGGGCGGCTGGGTGGCGGAGCGGTCGGTCTGCACGGCGGCCTCCCGGGAGCAGGGATCCCGTGGTGGGATTTCCCGTCCGGGCTTCATTGTGTTTGCCTCGCGCCACCTGACCTCGGGGTTTCGCCTGTCGCGGGTTGACCGGCCCGCGCGCGCCCGCCGGAAACAGAGAATGATTTCCGTCTTTGTCATGACTTCGCCTGGCGTGGCCTGGCGACATCCGCCCAGAACGACGAATCGGGCGAGTCGCCTCATCCACCCACCGGCTCCCCCTCATCACTTTCCGCCACTTTGCCAACTTTCGCCCCTGCTTGAACTCCCGGCTACTGCGATCACGGGTTAGGTTGTCCAGGTCGGCCCGGTCGACAGCCGTCCACCCGGACGGCCCCGGGCCGGTGTCGCCGGGTCGCGAACGCGCCCGGCGACCGGTGGGAGAGGAGCTTTCCGCTCTTGTCGTCCTTACGGATGCTGCTCCGCTCGCTGGCGGTGGCCGGCCTATCGGCCGCGCTGCTCGCCCCGGCGCAGGTGGCCCGGGCCGAGCCGACCCCCGCCGAGCTGACGAAGCAGATCGAGAAGTCCTCGACTGAGCTGGAGCGAATCGTCGAGTCCTACAACAAGCTCAACGAGGACATCAAGGCCAACAAGGCCACCGCGGCCAAGTTGGAGGCCCGCATCGGGCCGCTGCAGGAACAGGCCGAACGCAGCCGCGCCGATGTGGCCGTACTGGCCGCGACGGCGTACAAGACCGGTGGCATGCGCACCGCGGCGGCCCTGCTGGACCCGGGCGGCCAGGCCACCCTGCCGGAGCGGCTGGGCACGCTCGACCAGCTCACCCGCCAGCGGCAGCGCACCATCAACAGCTTCACCGCCGACCAGAAGCGGCTGATCGACCAGAAGACCGCGCTGGACGTCACGCTCGCCCGGGAGGCGGCGCAGGCCAAGCAGCTCAAGTCCGCGAAGACGCGGATCGAGGCGGACCTGTCCGACCTCTACGAGATGCGGCGCAAGGCGTACGGGCGGGCCACGGAGGCACCCGGCAACCCCAGCTCGGCGGGCAAGCCGCCGGCCGTCTCCGGCGACGCCGGCACGGCGGTGCGATACGCCTACGGTGCGGTCGGCAAGCCCTACGGCTACGGCCAGGACGGCCCCGGCAGCTACGACTGCTCCGGTCTGACGCTCGCCGCCTGGCGGGCCGCCGGGAAGTCGTTGCCGCACAGCGCGGCGCAGCAGTGGGGGGCCACCACGCGGATCAGCCGCAGCCAGCTGCAACCGGGTGACCTGGTGTTCTACTCCGGGCTCGGGCACGTGGCGCTCTACGTCGGCAACGGCCAGATCATCGACGCGCCCAGCGCCGGACGCAACGTCAGCAAGCGCGGCATGAACATCATGACGATCGCCGGCTACGGCCGGGTCTGAGCACCGCGAAGACGGCGAACGGCCGGCGTCCCCCTGTCGGACGCCGGCCGTTCGCCGTTCATTGTTACCAGGTCAGGCCGCCTGGAGCCCCTCCGCGCGAGCCAGCTCACGCAGCCGGCCGAGAGCCTGGATCTCCAGCTGGCGGATGCGCTCCCGGGAGAGCGAGAACCGCGACGCGACCTCGGTCAGCGAGTGCTCGCGCCCGTCCTCCAGGCCGTACCGGGCCCGCATGATGCCGGCGGAACGGTCGTCGAGGTGGTTGAGCAGACCCTCGATCCGCTGCCGCTCCAGGCCGGTGAGCACAATCTCCTCCGGCGACGGCGCGTCGCTGTCGGCGACCAGGTCACCGAGGTTGGTGTCGCCGTCGTCGCCCACCGGGGTGTCCAGCGAGACGGTGTCCTGCGACCAGCGGACCAGCTCGTTCACCCGCTCGACGGTGACGCCGAGCGCGGTCGCGATCTGCTCCGGCTCCGGGTCGCTGCCCAGCTCACGGGTGAGCTGGCGGGCCACGTTGCGCATCCGGTTGACGTCCTCGACCAGGTGCACGGGCAGCCGTACGGTCCGCTCCTGCTGGGCGATCGCCCGGCTGATGGCCTGACGGATCCACCAGGTCGCGTAGGTGGAGAACTTGAATCCGCGCTCGTAGTCGAACTTCTCGACCGCCCGGACCAGGCCGGTGTTGCCCTCCTGGATCAGGTCCAGCATGGGCATCCCGGAGCGCACGTAGCGCCGGGCGATCGACACGACCAGTCGCAGGTTCGCGCGGATGAACAGGTCCTTCGCGCGCTCACCCTCGACGACCAGCCGCTCCAGGTCCTCCCGGTCGGCGCCCTCGGGGATCCGGTCCTCGTCGAGCAGGTGCTCGGCGTAGAGGCCGGCCTCGATCGCCTTGGAGAGGTCGACCTCCCGGGCGGCGTCGAGCAGCGGCGTCCGGGAGATCTCGTGCAGGTAGACGCCGACCAGGTCCCGCTCCTCGGCGACCTCGTCGGTACGCATGCCGATGTTCTTGTCCACGATTGCCACGGTCCCCTCGCTCGCGCCGGTTGCCCGGTTCCTTGCCATCCCCACGTTCATCAGCCCTCCCCGTAACCTCCGCTGTGCCCGTAGGTGCTGACACCTACACAACAGATGTGACGCGTCGGGGATTCCATGTCGTGAGTCGAAACTGTCACGAATGCCTGAGTAGTAGCTGAGAGCCCGGTCCATGTTTCCTGTTACCGGCCCGGTTCGGGCGGCTCGTGGGCGCCGTTTTCGGCGCATACCGGAGCTGCGAAATCGCCGTTCGCCCATGGAATGGCACCATTGCCTGTTCCATGAACACAGCGAGCCGCGTCACCGAGTCGTTGCGATCCTGGTCACTGCGAGATACGCGCCTGGGGACCGGTCGGTTCAGCCATGCTCAAGGATTACCCTCCGCCTCGTTGAACAATCCGTGCCGGAGGAGTCGTCCCCCTCCCGCACGTGATACGCGTCGCACCCGCCGGGCGGATGCGCCGGGCGGGTGGATCGGGCGGACGGGGCGGGACGGACCGGGACGGGCCGGGCTCGCGGCGAGGCCGGAGACGTCAGGAGGCGAGCAGGGCGAGCGCGCCGCGTACCTGGTGGGCGGAGCGGGCCAGCGCGGCCCGGGCGGCGGGCACCTCGGCGCCGGACACCAGAGCCACGAGCGCGGTCTTGAGGTCGCCGTCGGCCTCCCGCAGGGCGACCCGGCACACCTCCTCGGCGCAGCCGGTGGCCTCCACGAGAATCGAGATCATGCGGCCGCGCAGTTTGGCGTTCGTCGCCACCATGTCGATCATGAGGTTCGAGTAGACCCGGCCCAGACGCACCATCACGGCCGTGGAGAACGTGTTGAGCACCAGCTTCTGCGCCGTGCCGGCCTTCATCCGGGTCGACCCGGTGACCACCTCCGGTCCGGTGTCCACACCGATGAAGACGTCCACCGACGCGGCGGCCTCGGCCTCCGGATTCGCGCAGAGCAGCACCGTACCGGCCCCCTGCGCCCGGGACGCGGCGAGCGCCCCGAGGACGTACGGGGTGCGCCCGCTGGCCGCGAGGCCCACCACGAGGTCGCCGGGGCGTACGCACTCGGCGGCGTCGGCGGCGCCACCGCGCTCGTCGTCCTCGGCGTCCTCGACGGCGCGCCACATCGCCTCCGGGCCGCCCGCGAGGTGCGAGCAGAACCAGTGCCGCGGCGAGTTGAACGTGGGCGCCAGCTCGGCGGCGTCGAGCACGCCGAGGCGCCCGGAGGTGCCGGCGCCGAAGTAGTGCACGCGGTGCCCGTCGCGCAGCGCGGCCACGGCCAGGTCGACCGTCTCGGCGATCTCGTCCAGCACCGCGGCGACGGCGGCCGGTACGCGCCGGTCCGCCTCGTTGATGACCGTGAGCACGTCCCGGGTGGACATCAGGTCGAGGTCGACGCTGTGCGGGTTGCGCCGCTCGGTCGGCGCGCCGACGCGCACCACCGGCCGTACCGCCGCCACGCCGTCCCGCTCCACCCGACCCGCCGTCATCCCCGCCTCCGCCCGGGACCGACCCGGTGCGACTGGACCGCCTCGGCGGTGGCCTCCAGGGCCTTCTTCGTGCGGGCCCGGCTGCGGGCGGCCACCCCGACGAAGAGGCAGTCGACCACTGTGAGCTGGGCCAGCCGGCTCGCTGTCGCGCCGGAGCGGTAGGTCGTCTCCCGGGCGGCGGTGGTGAGCACGTGGTCCGCGACCTCGGTGATCGGCGAGCGCGGGAAGTTGGTGAGCGCCACTGTGGTGGCGCCGCGCGCCCGCGCCTGCTCCAGCACCTCGATGACGTCGGAGGTGGTGCCGGTGTGCGAGATGCCGACCGCGACGTCGCCGCGGCCCAGCAGGGCGGCGGAGGTGAGCGCGGTGTGCACGTCCGGGAAGTAGAACGCGATGCGGCCGATGCGGTGCAGCTTCTGCTGGAAGTCGGAGGCGACGAAACCGCTGGCGCCCGCGCCGTAGACGTCGATCCGGCCGGCCGCGGTGATCGCCTCGACCACCTGCTCGCAGACCGCCGGGTCGAGCTGCTCGGCGGTCTCCTCGACGGCCCGGGCGTCGTTGAACGCGATCGTGGCGATGATCTGGGCGAGATCCGCGCCCGGCGGGATGTCGCCGCCGACCACCCGCGCGTCCGGCGGCTCGACCCGGCGGGCGGCCTCGGCGGCGAGCCGGATCCGCAGCTGCGGGTAGCCGTCCATGCCGACCGAGCGGCAGAAGCGGATCACCGTCGCCTCGGACGTCTCGGCGGCGGTGGCGAGGTCGGTGATCGTGCGCCGGGCCGCATCCGCCGGATCGGCGACGACCAGCCGGGCCACCCGCTGTTCGGCCGGGGACAGCGAGGGCAGCAGGCCGCTGATGTGGACGATCAGTCCACCGGGCTCGTGACTCGCAGAAATCTTCGGACTCTTCGCCACGGATGAAACTTACTTTCACGAGGCGTGAGCGTCAACCATGACACCGCGTATCGGGAAATTTACTGTCTTCCGTACCCGCCCCCGGGCCAAGGATCCCATTGTCGCAGCCCCACTGCCTCATCCGGTCCGGTCGAGTCACTCCTGCCGCCCGACGTGCCGGTCCGCCGTCGCGCGGCAGGTCCTGCCTGGTCGGCCTCGGCCGGGCGGGCCGGACGGCCCGTGCGGGTCACCGGTCGGTCGGCGCGACGGTTGGCTAGCGTGTGTGTCCATGACGGAACGCACGGTGCTGGTGACCGGAGGCACGGGTGGGCTCGGCGGCGCGGTCACCGCCGCCTTCCTCGACGCGGGTTGGCGGGTGGTCGTACCCCAGCGGGAGCCCGGGGCGGACGACGGCCCGGTCCGGGTCGTGGCCGACCTGCTGACGCCCGAGGGGGCCGCGCGGGCGGTCGAGGCGGCGACCGCCGAGCCGGCCGCGCCGCTGCGCGCGGTGGTCAACCTCGTCGGCGGGTACGCCGCCGGCGGCCTGGTGCACGAGACCCCGGTCGAGGACTTCGAACGGATGCTGCGGCTCAACCTGCGCCCCACGTACCTGGTCACCCGGGCCGCGCTGCCGCACCTCGTGGCGTCCGGCGACGGCGCGGTGGTCTGCGTCTCGGCCCGGGCGGCGCTCTCGCCGTTCCCCGGCGCCTCCGGCTACGCCACCGCCAAGGCGGCGGTACGGGCGTTCGCCGAGACGGTGGCGGTCGAGTACCGGCAGCGCGGCGTGCGGTGCAACACGGTACTGCCGAGCGTCATCGACACCCCGGCCAACCGCGCCGCCCAGCCCGACGCCGACCATGCACGCTGGGTGCCGCCGGCCGAGATCGCCGCGGTGATCCGCTTCCTGGCCTCCCCCGAGTCCGCGCCCACCAGCGGCGCGAGCATCCCGGTCTACGGGCGGGCCTGAACCGGCACCGGCCCGTCTCGCCCGGGGCCACCGGCCGGCGTCGGACCGGGACCGGCGGACGGGTCGTCGGGCAGCCACTCGCTCAGGTGCGCCCGGATCCGGCGGGCCACCTCCTCCGGCGGGCCGTTGCCGTCCACCACCACGAAGCCGCCGTACTCCGGCAGCTCGCGGTAGGCGGCGTCCGCGGCGGTGAGCCACGCCATCGTCTCGTGGTCGGTGCCGCGCCGTTCGATCCGCCGGTACGCCTCGGCGGGGTCGACGGTGAGCAGGAACGTCACCCTCGGCGCCGGGAAGATCCGGTACCCGGCCCGGGCCAGCCGCTCCCACCGCTGTCCGCCGTGCGCCCGGATGCTGGCGTACTGGCAGGCCGACCACCTGTCCATCACCGCGGTCCGGCCGGTCACCAGGCAGCTGAGCAGCGCGAGCGCGATGGCCAGCCAGCGCAGCACCGACTCGACCACGAGCAGGCCGTCGCGCCCGACGAGCCGCTGCGCGTCCGGACGGCCGAGCCGCTGCGCGATGCGGCCGAGCCAGCGCCGGCCACCGGCGTTGCGGTGGTACGTGGCCGGAAGGCCGGCGGCGGTGAGCGCCTCGGCGAGCCGGTGGGCCTGAGTGGTCTTACCCGAGCCGTCGATGCCGATCAGGGCGACGGCACGCAGTCGGGCCCTGCCCCGCCGCGTCCGCAGTGAGCTGGCCACCCTCCCGAGGTTATCCGACCGATGCTCACACCGGCCCGTATGTCGCTTTCCTGCCCTGACGGGCCGATCGCGCCGCAACAGGTGTGACCGGAGCGTCCGCCGGGTACGCATCGTGGTCCCACCGCCCAATGACGACGAGGGAGCCGCAGATGGCCGAGCGCGGGGACGAGACCCTGGTGCACACGCTGAAGAAGGTCGCCGCCGTGCTCAAACAGTCCGACATCCCGTTCGCACTCGGTGGCAGCTTCGCGGTGTACGCGCACGGCGGCCACTCCAGCGACCACGACGTGGACTTCCTGCTCCGCGAGGCGGACGTGGAACGGGCGCTGGAGGCGCTGGTCGAGGCCGGCTTCACCGCCGAGCGCCCGCCGGAGGACTGGCTGGTCAAGGTCTACGACGAGGACCGGATGGTGGACCTGATCCACCGGCCGGTGGAGACCCCGGTCACCGAGGAGACGTTCGCCGACACGATCGTGCGCCCGGTCGACGCGATCCACATGCCGGTGCTCTCGGCCAGCCAGCTCATGGTGCACAAGCTGCTCAGCTTCTCCCAGCACTACTGCGACTTCGCCCGGGCCCTGCCGCTGGCCCGCTCGCTGCGGGAACAGATCGACTGGGAACGGGTACGGAAGGAGACGCAGCACTCGCCGTACGCCGAGGCGTTCCTGGTGCTGCTCGACCGGCTGGACGTGCTGCCCGGCGGCGCGCCCGGAGGAAGGGAGACCCTGTGACCGGACTGTCCGGCGACATTCCCCCCGACGAGTACGTCGAGGCGGAGATCCAGAGCATGCTGGCCGAGGACCCGACGGTGGCCGAGCAGGGCATCACCGTGGTGCGGCGGGAGAACGGGCTGGTGCTCTACGGCGAGGTGGAGAGCCCGCACCGGCGGGAGGAGATCCTGCGCCGGGTGGCCGAGCGCTTCCCGGACACGCCCGTGACCAGCGACATCGGGGTGATCCGCACGCAGGCGCCCACCCAGGTCGAGGAGTTGCCGTGAGGGAGGTTCGATGGTGATCCGGATCGCCGCCGTGGGCGACGTGCATCTGGACCAGGACGTGGTGGGCCGGTTCCGTCCGGCGCTGGAGGAGCTGCCCGGCTGCGCCGACGTGCTGCTGCTCGCCGGTGACCTGACCCGGCACGGCACCGAGGCCGAGGCGCGGTGCGTGGCCCAGGAGTTCGGCGACCTCGGCGTACCGGTGATCACCGTGCTCGGCAACCACGACCACCAGTGCGACGAGGTGCCGCAGGTGGTGAAGGTGCTGGAGGACGCCGGGATCACGGTGCTGGAGGGCACCGGCACGGTGGTGGAGACCCCCGGCGGGCGGCTCGGGGTGGCCGGCGTGAAGGGGTTCGGCGGCGGGTTCGCCGGGCGGTGCGCCAGCGACTTCGGCGAGCCGGAGATGAAGGCGTTCGTACGGACCACCCGGGAGAGCGCCGACGCACTCACCGGCGCGCTGCTCTCGCTGGAGTGCGACGCGCTCGTCGCGCTCACCCACTACTCCCCCGTGCCGGACACGCTCGCCGGCGAGCCGCTGGAGATCTACCCGTTCCTCGGCTGCTACCAGCTCGGCCAGGCGATCGACTCCGCCCCCACCGCGCTGGCGCTGCACGGGCACGCCCACCACGGCACCGAGCGCGGTACCACACCGGGCGGGGTACGGGTCCGCAACGTGGCCCACCCGGTGATCAAACAGGCGTACAGCGTCTTCCACCTGGGCGGTGATCAGCTCGACTGACCGGGAGGTTTCCGGTATCGGGCGGCCGGGTATTCAGCCGACATGGAGCTGATTCTCTGGATTCTCGCAGTCGTACTGGTGGTCGCCGGAATTCTCGCCCTGTTCCGCCGGCAGATCCTCTGGGGCATCGTCCTCATCGTCGTCGGCCTGCTGGTCGGCCCGGGTGGCGTCAGCATCTTCAACACGTAACAGCGGTTCCCGTACCCGCCGGGGTCACCCGGCCCGGGTGTTCCGTCCTGCCGGACCGGAACACCCGGGCCGGGTGACCCCGGCTTTTCCGCGCCCGGCGGCTCCCGGGCGTTTGCCGGGCCGGTCGAGCGGAAACATCTCGACCATGGAGATGTCGCAGAGTGCCGCCCGGCGTACCACAGGCGCCCGCACGTGGTTGGCGCTGCTCGCCTTCGGCGCCGCCACCTTCACCGCCGCCGCGATCGGCGGGCTGGGTGTCCAGGGCACCTCCGCCGAGTACCAGAGCCTGGAGCAGCCCGCCTGGGCGCCGCCGTCGTGGCTGTTCGGCCCGGTCTGGACCGTGCTCTACGTGCTCATCGCGATCGCCGGCTGGCTGGTCTGGCGCCGGGCCGGGTTCGGCCCCGCGGTCTGGGCCTGGGTGGTGCAGCTCGTGCTGAACGCGATCTGGACCCCGCTGTTCTTCGGCGCCGGGGCGTACGGGCTGGCGTTCGCCGAGATCGTGCTGATGTGGCTGGCGATCGGGGTGACGGTGGCCCTGTTCCGGCGGATCTCCCGGCCGGCCACGCTGCTGATGCTGCCGTACTGGGCCTGGGTGACGTTCGCGTCCGCGCTGAACTTCGCGGTCTGGCGGCTGAACTCCTGACCGGTACGGGCGCGGGGGCCGCTCGCCTCCGCGCCCGCCGGGTTCAGCAGCGGGGTACGCCCGGGATGTAGCCGTCGTACCCGGTGTAGACGTAGGCGTCGGAGATGAACCGGCCGGAGCCGATCCGGTCCCAGATCGAGCTGGTGCCGTACGTGCCGGTGACGCTGGTGCCGCTGGTCTGACACTGGATGGTCACCTTCGCCCCGTCGGCGACCGTGCCGACCGAGCTGTAGCCGGTGCCGGGGCCGGAGCGGACCGTCAGCGGGGAGCCGGCCGTGTTGACGGTGCCCTCGCCGGTGTTCGTCCCGCCGCAGCCGTTGTCACTGGTGTAGGTCTTGGTGCCCCAGTAGAGCGCCTGGACGCCGTTGAACTTGATCTTCACAGAGCTGCCGTCGATGCGCTGCTCGTAGTGCAGGTGCGGGCCGGTGGAGCCGCCTGTCGTGCCGACGTACCCGATCACCCGGCCGTAGCCGACGGTCTGCCCGACGGAGACGTTGAAGGCGTTCAGGTGGGCGTAGTAGGTGGTGTGACCGCCACCGTGGTTGATCCGGACGTACTTGCCGTAGCTGGTGTCGCCGAGGTTGGTGACCACGTCGACGGTGCCGGGCGCGCTGGCGACCACCGGGTCGCCCAGGTCGTCGATGCGGTTGAAGTCGATGGCGTTGGCCGGGCTGTGGTTGGTCCGGGTCTGACCGGACCAGGACTGGTTGCACGGGAACGGGACCTTGAACGTCGGGGCGGCCATCGCCGGCGCGGCCGGCACGAGCGTCGCCGCCAGGACCGCGGCGCTCGCCCCGAGGGCGAGCCATCGCTTACGCATCCACTGCCTCCAATGTTGAAAGTCTTCAATGTGATGCGGACATCCTGACAGAAAGTTCCGTTCCCGGGAAGTTTCGTGGGAGCGCACCCACCGCCGGTGGCCAGGGTTTCGGGATTGTTACCGGGCCGTGTCCGGCCAGGGGTGGACCCGACACGATGCAAGCGCTTACATGTGAGGACGACCATCGGACCGGCGCGGGTTCGATCCCCCCACGCGCCGGCAAGGAAGGAGATCGGCATGGCGTTTGCCAGATCGCGCCAGGCGCTCGCGGTCGCCGGCGTCCTGGGGCTGGCGCTCGGCGTCGCCGCCTGCGGCACCGGCAACGACAAGAAGAGCAGCAACGCGGGCTCGGCCGAGTGCGGCGCATACGAGAAGTACGAGGGTCACGACGGCAAGAAGGTGACCATCTACTCCTCGATCCGTGACATCGAGGACGAGCGCCTCCAGCAGTCCTGGAAGCAGTTCGAGGACTGCACCGGCATCGAGATCGACCACGAGGGCTCCGGCGAGTTCGAGGCCCAGCTGCCGGTGCGGGTCGACGGCGGCAACGCCCCCGACCTCGCCTTCATCCCGCAGCCGGGTCTGCTGAAGCGGTTCGTCGACTCGGGCAAGCTCAAGCCGGTCGGCGCCGACACCAAGGCGATGGCCGAGCAGAACTACTCCGCCGACTGGCTGAAGTACAGCACCGTCAACGGCCAGCTCTACGGCGCCCCGCTCGGCTCCAACGTGAAGTCCTTCGTGTGGTATTCGCCGAAGACCTTCAAGGAGAAGGGCTGGACGGTCCCCACCACGTGGGACGACATGATCAAGCTCTCCGACCAGATCGCGGCGAGCGGCACCAAGCCGTGGTGCGCGGGCATCGAGTCCGGTGACGCCACCGGCTGGCCGGCCACCGACTGGATCGAGGACGTGCTGCTGCGCACCGGCGGCCCGGAGGTCTACGACAAGTGGACCACCCACGAGATCCCGTTCAACGACCCGCAGGTGGCTGACGCCCTCAACCGGGCCGGCACCATCCTGAAGAACGAGAAGTACGTCAACGGCGGCTTCGGCGGCGTGAAGAGCATCGCCACCACCTCCTTCCAGGAGGGCGGCACGCCGATCACCGCCGGCAAGTGCGCGCTGCACCGCCAGGCGTCCTTCTACGCCAACCAGTGGCCCGAGGGCACCAAGGTGGCCGAGGACGGCGACGTCTTCGCGTTCTACTTCCCGGCCATCGACCCGTCGAAGGGCAAGCCGGTTCTGGGTGGTGGCGAGTTCGTCGCGGCCTTCGCCGACCGTCCCGAGGTCCAGGCGGTGCAGACCTACCTGGCCTCCGGCGAGTACGCCAACAGCCGCGCCAAGATCGGTGACTGGGTCTCCGCGAACAAGAAGCTGGACCTGAACAACGTCCCGAACCCGGTGGACAAGCTCTCCGTGGGCATCCTCCAGGACGAGAAGACGGTCTTCCGCTTCGACGGCTCGGACCTGATGCCGGCCGCGGTCGGCGCCGGCACCTTCTGGAAGGGCATGGTGGCCTGGATCAACGGCAAGGACACCACCGCCGTCCTGAACGACATCGAGGGCAGCTGGAAGTGATCTGGCAGGTGGCCCGGTCCGGTTCTCCGGACCGGGCCACCTCTGCTAGCCGAACCCTTGAAGGAGGGTCGATGGAGTTCGACTTCGCGGCGGAGCAGCCGAAGTTCCTCATGCTGATGTACGGCTTGATCGCCTTCGTCGCGGTGGTGGGCGGGCTGCTCCTGCTCCTCGACGTGGTGCCGTCGTACTTCGCCCGGCGCCGGGAGGCGCAGCTCGTCGCGGCCTCGGCCAGCGGCGCGCCGCTGGCCCGGCCGCGCAAGCGGGGCGAGGGCGCGTTCGCGTTCTTCTTCCTGTTGCCGACGCTGCTGCTGCTCGCCGTCGGGCTGGTGGTCCCCGCCGTCCGCACCACGCTGCTCTCCTTCATGGACTCCGGCAGCAACAACTGGGTGGGCCTGGACAACTACCGCTGGATGTTCGCCGAGGACTCGATCGTCCGGGTCCTGATCAACACGCTGATCTGGGTGCTCCTGGTGCCGCTGGTGGCCACCGCGTTCGGCCTGATCTACGCGGTCCTGGTGGACAAGGCCCGGTTCGAGGCGGTCGCCAAGTCCCTGATCTTCCTGCCGATGGCGATCTCGTTCGTCGGCGCCTCCATCATCTGGAAGTTCGTCTACGCCTACCGGGGCGAGGGCGACCAGATCGGCCTGCTCAACCAGATCGTGGTGAGCCTCGGCGGCGAGCCGAAGCAGTGGCTGCTGGACTCGCCGCTGAACACGTTCCTGCTCATCGCGATCATGGTGTGGATCCAGGCCGGTTTCGCGATGGTGGTGCTCTCCGCGGCGATCAAGGCCATCCCGGCCGACATCGTCGAGGCGGCCCGGCTCGACGGCACCACCCCGTGGCAGATGTTCTGGCGGATCACCATTCCGAGCATCCGGCCGGCCCTGATCGTCGTGGTGGTGACGATCTCCATCGCCACGCTCAAGGTCTTCGACATCGTCCGGACC
The DNA here is from genome assembly GCF_015354395.1 of Micromonospora sp. ANENR4. NCBI lineage: Bacteria > Bacillati > Actinomycetota > Actinomycetes > Micromonosporales > Micromonosporaceae > Micromonospora > Micromonospora sp. ANENR4. Next base: position 321,792 of record NZ_JADKYQ010000006.1, on the reverse strand, counting down.
GCCACCAACGGCAACTACGACACGAACGTGATCGCGACCGAGATGTACAACCAGGCGTTCCGCTACCAGGAGAACGGTCAGGGCTCGGCGCTGGCGGTGTTCCTGTTCGTCCTGGTGATCCCGATCGTGATCTACCAGATCCGCAACCTGCGCAAGCAGCGGGAGGGCTGAGATGACCACCGCCACGCCCACCGTCGGAGTCGGCGCCCAGGCCACCGGACCGACCACCCGGGGCGCCCGGGTGCGCAAGCGCCTGAACAGCCGTACCGCCACGCTCGTGTCGATCGTCATCGCGATGCTCTGGACGATCCCGACCTTCGGCCTGTTCATCTCCTCGCTCCGGCCGGAGAACGAGATCAAGACCACCGGGTGGTGGACGTTCTTCACCAACCCGCAGATCACGCTGGAGAACTACCAGGAGGTGCTGTTCAGCCGCGGCTCGTCCGGGCAGCTGGCCAGCTACTTCATCAACTCGCTGGCGATCACCATCCCCTCGGTGCTCTTCCCCCTGGCCTTCGCGTCGCTCGCCGCGTACGCGCTGGCGTGGATGAACTTCAAGGGGCGGGACTGGGTCTACATCGGGATCTTCGCGCTCCAGATCGTGCCGCTGCAGATGGCCCTGGTGCCGCTGCTGCGGTTCTTCTCCACCGGTGTCACAGTCGCCGGCGTGCAGATCATGCCCGCGTGGGACCTGGTCGACGAACAGAAGTTCGCCCAGGTGTGGTTCGCGCACACCTGCTTCGCGCTTCCGTTCGCCGTGTTCCTGCTGCACAACTTCATCTCGCAGCTGCCCGGCGACCTGATGGAGGCGGCTCGGGTCGACGGCGCCACCCACCCGAAGATCTTCCGCACCATCGTGCTGCCGCTGATCATGCCCGCGCTGGCGGCGTTCGGCATCTTCCAGTTCCTCTGGGTCTGGAACGACCTGCTGGTCGCGCTGATCTTCGCCGGTGGCGGCGACGAGACCGCCCCGATGACCGTCCGGCTCGCGGAACTGGCCGGTACCCGGGGCAACGAGTGGCAGCGGCTGACGGCCGGCGCGTTCGTGTCGATCGTCGTACCGCTGATCGTGTTCCTGTCCCTTCAGCGCTTCTTCGTGCGAGGTCTGCTCGCCGGCAGCGTCAAGGGTTGATCCGGTGCCCCGCCGCCGGCACGGCCGGCGGCGGGGTCCGGGTCACAGCGGGGAGATCACGATGACCAGGATTGACGACGTCGCCCGGCTGGCCGGGGTCTCCACGGCCACCGTCTCGCGGGCGCTGCGGGGCCTGCCGACGGTCTCGGCCGCGACCCGCCGCCGGGTGCTCGCCGCCGCCGAACAACTCCAGTACGCGGTGTCGCCCAGCGCGAGCCGGCTGGCCGGCGGCCGGACCGGCACCGTGGCGGTGGTGGTGCCCCGGATCACCAGATGGTTCTTCGGCACCGTGGTCGAGGCGGTCGAGGAGTTCCTCCAGGACAGCGGCTACGACCTGCTGCTCTACAACCTCGGTGGCCGGGAACGGACCCGGCAGCGCGTGCTGCGCACGGCGAGCCTGCACAAGCGGGTGGACGCGATCATCCTGGTCGCCACCCCGCTGCGGGCCGCCGACGTGCACGCGCTGACGAAGCTGGACCTGCCGGGCGTGACGATCAGCTCCGGCAGCGAGGTGCCCGGGTGGCCCTGCGTCCGGATCGACGACGTGGCCGCCGCCCGCACCGCCACCCGCCACCTGCTCGACCTCGGCCACACCCGGATCGCGCACATCTCCGGCGACCCGGACGACGAACTGGCCTTCACCACCCACCTGGACCGGCGGCGCGGCTACCAGGAGGCGCTGCGGGCCGCCGGTCTGCGGCCCGACCCGAGCCTCGACGTCGAGTCGCGGTTCACCATCGACGGCGGCACCCGGGCCACCGCGGAACTGCTGGCCCGGGGCGAGCCGCCGACAGCCATCTTCGCCGCCTGCGACGAGATGGCGATGGGCGCGGTCACCGCGCTGCGCGACGCCGGGCTGCGGGTGCCGCAGGACGTGAGCGTGATGGGCATCGACGACCACGACCTCGCCGGTGTGCTCGGGCTCTCCACGATCGCCCAGCCCGCCGCAGACCAGGGCCTGCTCGCCGCCCGCATCCTGCTCGACCCGCTCGGCGTACGGGCCTCCGAGCCGTACCCCGGCCTGGTGCCCGCCCCGCGCGGCCCCGACACCGACGGCGGTACGCCGTCGCCGGTGATCCTGCCCACTCGCCTGGTGGTGCGCGAATCGACAGCGCCGCCCCGGGCACACTGAAGAACTCGCTGGTCCCGCACCACCCAGACAGGAGTAAGGCGCTGAACACCGACGCGACGCAGCAGACCCCGGGCACCGGCTGGTGGACCGAGGCGGTGATCTACCAGGTCTACCCGCGCTCGTTCGCCGACTCCGACGGCGACGGCATCGGTGACCTGCCGGGCATCACGTCCCGGCTCGACCACCTCGCCGAGCTGGGCGTCGACGCGCTCTGGCTGTCCCCGTTCTACCCGTCCCCGCAGGCAGACGCCGGGTACGACGTGTCCGACTACCGCGACGTCGACCCGCTGTTCGGCACGCTCGCCGACGCCGACAAGCTGATCGCCGAGGCGAAGGCGCGCGGGCTGCGGGTGATCGTCGACCTGGTGCCCAACCACACCTCCTCCGCGCACCGCTGGTTCACCGCGGCCGTGGCCGCCGCGCCGGGCAGCCCGGAGCGGCAGCGCTACGTCATCCGCGACGGCAAGGGCCCGGACGGCGCCGAGCCGCCGAACGACTGGGTGAGCGTGTTCGGCGGCCCCGCCTGGACCCGGCTGCCCGACGGGCAGTGGTACCTGCACCTGTTCGACTCCGGCCAGCCCGACCTCAACTGGGACAACCCGGAGGTGCGCGCGGAGTTCCTCGACGTGCTGCGTTTCTGGCTGGACCGGGGCGTCGACGGCTTCCGGGTGGACGTGGCGCACGGCCTGATCAAGCAGGCCGACCTGGCCGACTGGCAGGAGCCGCAGGAGATCCTCTCCGGCAGCGAGGTGGACAAGCCGCGCCCGCCGATGTGGGACCAGGACGGCGTGCACGAGATCTACCGGGAGTGGCGGCGGGTGCTCGACTCGTACCCCGGTGAGCGGATCCTCGTCGCCGAGGCGTGGGTGGAGCCGGCCGAGCGGCTGGCCCGGTACGTGCGCCCGGACGAGATGCACCAGGCGTTCAACTTCGAGTACCTGCTGGCCGCCTGGACCGCGCCGGCCCAGTACGCGGTGATCACCCGCTCGCTGGAGGCCACCGACTCCGTCGGCGCGCCCACCACCTGGGTGCTGTCCAACCACGACGTGGTCCGGCACGCCTCCCGGCTCGGGCTCGGCACCGGCGGCGGCCGGGCCAACGGCGTCGGCGTGGACGACCCGCAGCCGGACGCCGCGCTGGGCCTGCGCCGGGCCCGGGCGGCCAGCCTGCTGATGCTCGCGCTGCCCGGCTCCGCCTACCTCTACCAGGGTGAGGAACTGGGGCTGCCGGAGCACACCACGCTGCCCGACGAGGCCCGGCAGGACCCGACCTGGAAGCGCAGCGGGCACACCGAGCGCGGCCGGGACGGCTGCCGGGTGCCGATCCCGTGGGAGGCCGACGCCCCGTCGTACGGCTTCGGGCCGACCGACGCGAGCTGGCTGCCCCAGCCGCCGGTGTGGGCCGAGTACGCACTGGACCGGCAGCGCGGCGTTCCCGGCTCGACGTACGAGCTGTACCGGACCGCGCTTCGGTTGCGCCGCGAGCACGCGCTGGCCCGGGGGCCGCTGCGGTTCCTGTCCTCCGGCGACGAGGTGCTCACGTTCACCAACGGCGACCTCACCGTGCTGACCAACTTCGGCGCCGACCCGGCACCGCTGCCGGCCGGCGCGCAGGTGCTGGTGTCGAGCGCGCCGCTCGACGGCGACGTCGTGCCGACCGACGTGACGGTCTGGTTCCGGAGCTGAGGCAGTGGCCCCGCCGGACGGTCACCGTCCGGCGGGGCCCTCGCTCTCCAGCCGACCGGCGCGGGCGTGCAGCAGGTCGTGCACCTGCGCGATGTCCCGGGGTGAGGTGCGGGCCGCGAGCCAGTACATGATCCCGGTCGGGATGAAGAAGAGCTGGAAAGCGGCCAGCCCGACCGCGTAGTTCAGCGGCGGCGGGAACGCCGCCCGCAACCCGGCGAACGCCACCCCGACCAGCCCGTTGCCCGCCGCCCGGCCGACGCCGTTGACCAGGTTGCCCAGGCTGTAGACGGTGCCCCGGTGCTCGGGCGGGTTGACGTCGGCGATCAGGGCGAACCAGTTCGGCGAGTTCGCCGAGGTCAGCGCCAGCGCCACCACGGCGGTGAGCAGGCTCAGCCCCACCGACGGTTCGGTCAGCACGCTGGACAGCACGGCCGTGACCACCGCGCCGGAGCCGGCGCCGTCCGGCACGTCGATGCGGATCGGCACGAAGAACAGGACCAGGTAGAACGGCAGCGCCGCGAGGATGCCGACGGCCGCGACCACGGCCCGGCCACTCGGCGTACGCCGTTGCAGCGCGTCGCCCACCAGTCCGCCCACGATGGACAGCACGCCGCCGAGCTGGAACAGGGTGGCGAAGACGCTGCCCACCACCACGGCCGTGGCCGGTGAGTAGCCCTGCGCCTCGGCCCGCTGACTGAACAGCACCGGCAGCCAGACCAGCGAGCCGAACGCGGCCTGAGCGGTCAGCCCCTGCAGGATCAGCCAGCGGTTGGTCCGGCGGGCCAGGATCCGGGGCAGGTCGGCGCGGCTGATCCGGTAGTCGTACTCGTTCCCGGCGTCGATCGCCCCGGCCAGCTCCGGTTCGCTCTGCCCGCGCCGGATGTCGTAGGTGAACAGGTACGCCACTGTGGCGGCCAGGCCCACACCGGTCAGCAGCAGGAACGGCCGCCGCCAGTCGGTCGCGCCGAGGACGCCGCCGAGCAGCGTTCCGGCCAGCGTGCCGACGCCCTGCGACAGCCCCCAGAAGCTCATCACCAGGCCGCGGCGGCGCGGTGAGATCAGGTCGGTGACCACGGAGAAACCGACCGAGCCCACCGCGCCGAGCCCGACCGCGCCGACGAACTGCGCGATCAGGAACGTCGCGTACCCCCCGGCGAGCGCGCTGCCGGCGGTGCCGGCGGCCCACAGCAGCGTGCCGACCATGAGCAGCGGCTTGCGGTTGGTGCGGTCCCCCACGTACGCCCAGCCCACCGCCGCCACCGCGCTGACCAGGAAGCTGACGGCGGTGACCAGGCCGAGCATCCGCTGGGGTACGTCGAGGGCGGCGGAGATCGGCCCGTACAGCGGGGGCACCAGGCCGATCGCCACGTTGTCCAGCGAGGCGAGCACCACGAAGACCACGACGCTGTAGAACCGGTGTGCCGCGTTCCCGCGCCGGGAGATCCTGGTGCCCGTCATGCCGGGCAGCAAATCAGGTGCGGGTCACCTGCGCAGCACGACCCCCCGTACCGGCGTCATCCCCGCGCCTCGGCGTAGCGCTCGCGGATGGCGGGGACCGCCTCGCCCGTGTACTCCTCGGTGTCGCCGATGGACCAGGCGGGCGGGGTGTCGCCACCGAGCGCCACCCAGGCGGCCTGCCGGGCCGCGCCGTCCGCCACGTACTCGCCGGGCGGCGGCACCACCACCGGGCGGCCGAAGACCTGCGGCGCGATCCGGCGTACCGCAGCGGACCGGGCGCCGCCGCCGACCAGGATGATCCGGTCGGCGCGGGCGCCCTGCGCGATCAGCGCGTCCAGGCCGTCGGCCAGCCCGCAGAGCATGCCCTCCACCGCGGCCCGGGCCAGGTGCGCCGGGGTCGAGGTGCGCAGCGTCAGGCCCTTCAGCTCGCCGGTGGCGTGCGGCCGGTCCGGTGTCCGCTCCCCTTCCAGGTACGGCACCAGCACCAGCCCGTCCGCGCCGGGCGGGGCGGACAGGGCCAGTTCGCCGAGCGTGTCGAGGTCGACGCCGAGCAGCGTCGCGGCGGCGTCCAGCACCCGGGCCGCGTTGAGCGTGCACACGAGCGGCAGGAACCGGCCGGTGGCGTCGGCGAATCCGGCCACCGCGCCGCTGGGATCGGCGGCCGGCGTGTCCGCCACCGCGAACACGGTGCCGGAGGTGCCGATCGAGACGATCACGTCGCCCGGGCCGGCTCCGGCACCGAACGCCGCGGCGGCGTTGTCCCCGGTGCCCGGCCCGAGCAGGACCGGGCCGGACGCCGCGCCGTCGCCGAGCACGGCCGGGTCGAGGTGCCCGGCCGCCTCGGCCGGGCCGAGCACGACAGGCACCGTCACGCGCCGGCCGAAGGCCCGTTCCAGCAGGTCCAGCCGGTACTCGCCGGTGCGCGGCGACCAGTAGCCGGTGCCGCTGGCGTCGCCCCGGTCGGTGCGCAGCGCGTCCAGGCCGGGAGCACCGGCGAGCCGCCAGGTGAGCCAGTCGTGCGGCAGGCAGACGGCGGCGACCCGGTCGGCGTTGTCCGGCTCGTGCCGGGCCAGCCACCGCAGCTTCGTCGCGGTGAAGCTCGCCACCGGCACCGCGCCGGTCGCCTCGGCCCAGAACCGGCGGCCGGTCTCCCCGCCGCCGGCCTCCTCGACCAGGTCCCGGGCCGCGTCGGCGGACCGGGTGTCGTTCCACAGCAGCGCCGGCCGGACCACCTCACCGGAGGCGTCCAGGCAGACCATGCCGTGCTGCTGGCCGCCGACCGAGACGGCAGCCACGTCGGCCAGGCCGCCGGCCTCGGTCACCGCCGCCCGCAGGGCCTCCCACCAGGCGTACGGGTCGACCTCGGTGCCGGGCGGGTGCGGCGCGCGGCCCTGCCGGACCAGCGCGCCGGTCTCCGCGTCCCGGACGACCACCTTGCAGGACTGGGTCGACGAGTCGACCCCCGCGACGAGCGGCATGGCGGCCCGCCTCAGCGCGCGCCGAGCACGTGCTCGACGGCGAGCTGGTTGAGCCGGACGAAGCCGAAGCCCTTCGCCCCGGCGGCCTCCGGGTCGAACTCCTCGAACGCGGTCCGGTCGGCCAGCAGCTCGCGGTAGCCCTCACCGGGGTTGAGCGTCGGGGTGGCCAGCTCAGCCACCCGGGCGGCGGCGAGCGCCTCGATCACCTCCGGGTCGGCGCGGAACGCCGCGGCCCGCTCCTTGAGCAGCAGGTACGTGCGCATGTTCGCCTCGGCGGAGGCCCACACGCCGGTCATGTCCTCGGTGCGGGACGGCTTGTAGTCGAAGTGGCGCGGGCCGTCGTAGGCCGGGCCGCCGTTCGGGCCGCCGTGCTCCAGCAGGTCGACCAGGGCGAACGCGTTGAGCAGGTCGCCGTGGCCGAAGACCAGGTCCTGGTCGTACTTGATGCCGCGCTGGCCGTTGAGGTCGATGTGGAACAGCTTGCCCTGCCAGAGCGCCTGGGCGATGCCGTGGGCGAAGTTCAGCCCGGCCATCTGCTCGTGCCCGACCTCCGGGTTGAGCCCGACCATCTCCGGGCGGGCCAGGGTGGAGATGAAGCCGAGCGCGTGGCCGACGGTGGGCAGCAGGATGTCGCCGCGCGGCTCGTTCGGCTTGGGCTCCAGGGCGAAGCGCAGGTCGTAGCCGTTGTCGACGACGTACTCGCAGAGCAGGTCGACGGCTTCGCGGTAGCGGTCCAGCGCTGCCTGGACGTCCTTGGCGACGTCGTACTCGGCGCCCTCCCGGCCGCCCCACATGACGAACGTCTTGGCGCCCATCTCGGCGGCCAGGTCGATGTTGCGCAGCACCTTGCGCAGCGCGTACCGGCGCACGTCGCGGTCGTTGCTGGTGAAGCCGCCGTCCTTGAACACCGGGTGGTTGAACAGGTTGGTGGTGACCATCGGCACGACCAGGCCGGTCTCGTCGAGGGCCTTGCGGAAGCGGCTCAGCCGGGCGTCGCGGGTGGCGGCGTCCGCGCCGAACGGGACCAGGTCGTCGTCGTGGAAGGTGATGCCGTACGCGCCCAGCTCGGCGAGCCGGTGCACCGCCTCGACGGCGTCCAGCTCCGGGCGGGTGGCGTCGCCGAACGGGTCACGGGCCGGCCAGCCCACCGTCCAGAGACCGAAGGAGAACTTGTCCGCGGGGGTGGGGCGGGGTGCCATGGCAGACCTCCAGGTGGTGGTGTCGTCCGCGATTTGTTCAGCGGTTGAATTAAATGGCGGCGATGTGGCAGTGTCAAGAGGTGACAAGCACCAGCACCGCCGGGGCGGTCCGGCAGGGCAGCCTGCGCGAGTTGAACCTCGCGGTGGTGCTGCGGCGGATCGCCGCCGCCGACCGGCCGCCCTCGCGCGCCGGAATCGCCGCCGACACCGGCCTGACCCGGGCCACCGTCTCCGCCGTGGTGGACGACCTGATCGCCGGCCGGCTGGTCGCCGAGGCGGAGCCGGAGCCGCGTACCGGGGCGGGCCGCCCGGCCCGGGGCCTGGTGCTCGCCTCCGACGGCCCGGCCGGGCTCGGCCTCGAGGTGAACGTCGACTACCTGGCGGCCTGCGTGGTCGACCTGACCGGCGCGGTCCGGCACCACCTGGTCCGCCGCGCCGACCTGCGCCCGGTCTCCCCCGCCGACGCGCTCGCCCGGCTCGCCGCGCTGGCCGCCGAGGCGCGCGCCGCCGCCGTACGCGACGGGCTGACCCTGGCCGGCGCGGCGCTCGCCGTGCCGGGCCTGGTGGGCGACGGCGGCCTGGTCCGGCTCGCGCCGAACCTCGGCTGGCGGGACGTGGACGTGCCGGCCCTGCTCGCCGGGCACCCGCTGGCCGAGCCGGTCGACGGGGTGCCGCCGCTGGTGGTCGACAACGAGGCCAACCTGGCCGCCCTCGGCGAGTTGTACGCGGGCCCGGCCGGCCCGCGCAGCTTCCTGCATGTCACCGGCGAGATCGGCATCGGCGCCGGGATCGTGCTCGACGGCGCGCTCTACCGGGGCGCGCGCGGCTGGAGCGGAGAGATCGGTCACTTCCCGGTGCAGCCGCAGGGGCGGCCGTGCCGCTGCGGCGGCCAGGGCTGCCTGGAGCGGTACGCGGGCCAGGAGGCGATCCTCGCCGCCGCCGGGCTGCCCGGCGCGGAACTGCCTGCTGACACCGCCGCCACCCGGCTCGCCGACCTGGCCGAGGCCGGTGACCCGGCCACGCTGACCGCCCTGACCGACGCCGGCACCGCCCTCGGGGTGGCGGTGGCGGGCGTGGTGAACCTGCTGGATCTGGACACCGTGGTGCTCGGGGGCGGATACGCCCGGCTCGCGCCCTGGCTGCGGCCGACGGTGGAGGCGGAGGTCTCGCGGCGGGTGCTCACCGCCGCCTGGGCACCGGTGACGGTGCGCCCGGCAGTGCTCGGGGCGCAGTCCGCCGCGGTCGGCGGAGCCGGCTCGGTGGTCCGCCGGATCGTCGACCGGCCGGTGGGCTGGCTGGCCCGGGCCGGCTGACCGGATGACCGGATGATCCTCGACGGGCATTCCGTGCCTGCGCTCGGTACGCTTGCCGCCAGGCAACCTGTCCGCCGAGTGAGGGGTGCACCGACAGCATGCGCACGGGTCGACCGACCGAAGCGCCCGGCCACCGGAGGTGACCGCCGCGCGCCGGGGCGGTGTCGCGGGGCCGGTCAGCGGCGGTGGACACGCTTCGCGGAGACGGCCCCGGCGGATTGCCGAGGCCGCGCTACCGGCTGACGACCATCTGGCCCGGGAACTGCTCGACGGGCTCGCCGAGGCGGTCGTGACAGTCGACCACGCGGGCGTGGTGACGCTCGTCAACGCGATGGCCGCCGACCTGCTCCCCGAGGTGGCGCCCGGCGTCGACCTGGCCGCGTGCCGGGTGCCGGCGCTGGCCGACGCGGCCACCGCCGGATCGGACGCGTTCGAGACCGACCACCACGGCCGGCGGCTGCGCGGCGTGCGGCGGCCCCTGGCCGACGACCGCAGCGCCTGGTACGTCCGCGATGTCACCGAGGAACACGCGCGTACCGACGCACTGCTGGCCGAACGGTCGCGCACCGCGTTCCTCGCCGAGGCGGGCAGCCGGCTCGGGCTGTCCCTGCACCGCGAGCAGACGCTGCGTACCGCGGTGACGCTGCCGGTGCCCTACCTGGCCGACGTCGCGGTGGTGGTGCACCGCCCGCCGCCGCCCGCCGAGGACCAGCCGCACTGGATCCGGTACGCCACCGGCGATTCCGGCCCGGTCACCGGCCTGGCCGGCTGGCCGACTGTGGAGTCCGTACCCGGCCTGGTCGAGGCGCTCGACGGCGACCTCACCGAACCGAGTCCCTGGCTGGACGCCGAGCTGGCCGACCTGGCCGAGGTGCTGCCCGCCGGGTTCGGCCGTCCGGGCACCGTGTTGATCAGCCCGATGCCGAGCGCCGGTGGGCCGGCCGGCGCGCTGGTGCTGGCCCGGCGCCCGGAGCGGCCCGGTTTCGACAGGCGGGAGATCGGCCTGGCCCGGGAGTTCGCCGGGCGGGCCGGCGCCGCGCTGGCCGCCGCCGAGCTGTACGGCGAGCAGGCCCACCTGGCCCGGGTGCTGCAGAACAGCCTGCTCCCGCCGGAGCTGCCGCGCCTGCGCGGGATGACGCTGGCCGGCGGTTATCGCGCCGCCGGGGACAGCCTGCGCATCGGAGGCGACTTCTACGACCTGTTCCCCACCGGCGACGGCGGCCTGTTCGCGCTCGGTGACGTCTGCGGCAAGGGTGTCGGCGCGGCAGTGCTGACCGGCCGGGTCCGCCAGTCGCTGCAGACCCTGCGCCTGGTCGAGCAGCGCCCCCGGGAGCTGCTGGAGCTGCTCAACCGGGCGCTGCTGGACGCCCCCGACGCGGCCCGCCGGGCCCAGTTCACCACACTCCTGCTGGGCGCGCTGCGCCGCGAGCCGGACGGCGGGCTGCTGGTACGGCTCGCCGGTGGCGGGCACCCGTCACCGCTCGTCGTCCGCGCCGGCGGCGAGGTGGAGACGGTCCGGGTGGGCGGCATGCCGGTGGGCGCGCTCACCGACGCCCGGTTCACCGGCACCGAGGTACGGCTGGCGCCGGGTGACCTGCTGCTGGCGTACACCGACGGGGTGACCGAGGCCCGCGGCGGCCCCACCGAGCCGGCCATGTTCGGCGACGCCCGGCTGCGTCAGGCGCTCGCCACCGGCACCGGGCTTCCGCCCGCCGCGCTCGTCGAGCGGGTGCTCCAGCTCGTCGACGAGTGGCTGGACGGGCAGCCCCACGACGACATCGCCATGCTCGCCGTGGCGGCCGGGTGACACCGCCGCCGCCGGACCGCCCCACCCCCGCGGCCGGGCGCCGGATCGGGCCGGACACGCTCGTCGCGTACCTCGATCACCTGGACGCCGCCGACCGGGCCGGCGCGGTCACGCTGGCGCTCAGCCTGCTCGCGGACGGGTTCTCGGTCGCGGACGTCCTGGTCGACCTGGTCGCGGTGGCGCAGCGGGAGGTCGGCCGGCGCTGGCTCACCGGCTCGTGGAGCATCGCCCAGGAGCACGCCGCCACCCACGTCAGCGAGCAGGTGGTGGACGCGCTGGGCGCGACGGTCGGCCCACCGCGACGCGGGCACGTGGTGATGGCGTGCGTGGAGGGCGAGTGGCACGCGCTTGCCGCCCGCATCGTCACCGAGGTGGTCCGGGCGGCCGGCTGGCGGGTGACGTTCCTCGGCGCCAGCGTGCCGGCCCGGCACCTGGTCTCCTACCTGCACCAGACCGGTCCGGACGCGGTGCTGCTGAGCTGCGTGCAGCCGAACCGGCTGGTCCGGGCGGCGCGGATGGTGGAGGCCAGCCGGGCGGCCGGGGTGCCGGTGCTCGCCGGTGGTCCCGGCTTCGGCCCGGACGGCCGGTGGGCCACCGCGATCGGCGCGGCGGGCTGGGGCGCCAGCGCCCGGGACGCGGTGGAGCTGCTGGAGCGGCCGCTGTCTACCGAGCACACCGGCGCGCCGCCGCCCCCGCCCGACGACGCGTACGTGGCGGTGCTGCACCGGCGACGTGAGCTGGTGCGGCTCGCGCTCGCCGCGGTGGACCCGCCGCCGGAGAACGCCGAGGACGTCGCCGCCGGTATCGCGCACCTGGTGGACGCGCTGATCGCGGCCGTGCGGGTGGACGACGACCGGCTGCTGCGTGACTTCGTCGGATGGCAGGAGGAGGCGCTGACCTCCCGCGGCGGCCGGGCCCTGCTGGACCGGGTGCTCGACACGCTGGAACGGGCGCTGACCGAGCATCCCCGGGTGGTGGCACGGCTGCGGGCCGCCCGCGAAGCGGTGCCGGACGATCCAGGCCACGCCGGCTGAGTCAGGCGGTACGGGCCACCGGAGTTTCGCCGGACGGCCGGGCCGGGTCGCCGATCCGTTCCCCGGAGGGTTGCAGCATCGGCCAGCCCTCCGCCACGGTGGCCTCCCCGCGCCGGCCCACCTCGTCGAACTCGCGCATGCCGCGTACCAGCGCGGCCCGGCCCTCCGGGCTCATCCCGGCCAGGATCCGCTCCAGCCGGTGCCGCCGGTCGGCACGCAGCTCGGCGAGGAGCCGGAGGGCGGCGGGCGTGAGGTGCAGCGAGATCTCCCGCCGGTCGTAGCGGCCCGGCTCGCGCTCCAGCATCCCGGCCGCGACCAGCCGGTCGCACAGCCGGCTGGCGGAGGAGAGCAACATGTCGGTGAGCGTGGCGAGACGGCGGAGGTTGATGCCGTCATACTGCTCGACGACCATGATCGCGCGTAGCTGGGCACTCGACAGCCGGCTGGTGGTGCGCTCCCGGGCCGCCTCCCAGACGGCGAGCAAGGTGCCTGCCGCCTCGTCCAGGGCGGCGGACATACTCGTTACAGGTTCCCGGGTACTGCGCTCTTCGGTCATGGTGGGGCCGAGACTACTCCCCGGATCTGCCCGGCGACCTGTGCAAAGGAGCAAAGATGAGCGGAGCGGAGGGCCGCGCTCGCCGGGTCCTGACCGAGGCGCCGACGGATCTCATCGTGGACCGGCTCGCCGCCGAGCTCGCGCGCACGTACGGCGTCACCCACACCGAGCTCTACCAGGTCGACTACCGGCTCGCCGAGCTGCTGCCGCTGGACGACGGGCCGTCGGTCACCGGGCCCGGCCACCCGGCCTGGCGCGCCTTCGACCACCAGGAGCCGGTGATCGCCGACGGCGTCGGCTGGTTCCCGGTGGGCATGCGCGGCGAACGCCGGGGCGTGCTGAAGGTCTCGCCGGTGCCCGCCGACCCGGACGCCCGCCGGGAGCTGGACACCATCGCCACGGTGCTCGGGCACGAACTGAGCGCGGTCATGGCAACCACCGACATCTACCGGACCGCCCGGCGCAGCCGGCGGCTCACGCTGGCCGCCGAGATGCAGTGGGAGCTGCTGCCCGGGCGCAGCCGGATCCGGCAGTCGTTCAGCCTGGCCGGGCAGCTGGAGCCGGCGTACGCGGTGCGCGGGGACAGCTTCGACTGGTCCGACGACGGGCACCGGCTCTGGCTGGCGGTGCTGAACGGCTACGGCGAGGGGGTGGCGGCGGCGCTGCTCGCCTCGCTGGCCACGTACGCGCTGCGTAACGCACGCCGGGCCGGGCTGGACCTGGCCGACCAGGCCGCGCTGGCCGACCAGGCCATCTACGCCCAGCACCGGGGCGAACAGCACGTCTCGGTGCTCCTGATCGAGCTGGACCTGGCCTCCGGCGAGATGACAGTGGTGGACGCCGGTTCGCCGCGGCTGCTGCGGCTGCGGAACGGCGAGGTGACCGAGCAGGAACTGGAGAAGCAGTTCCCGCTCGGCATGTTCGAGGGCACCGACTACCGCCCGCAGCGGTTCCGGCTGGAGCGCGAGGACCGGCTCTTCGTGGTCAGCGACGGCGTGATCGATGCCGCCACCGAGCAGGTGCGCTACGGCGAGGTGGCGCTGGACCGGTTCCTGCGCCGGACCGGCCCGATGGAGCCGCTGGACGCGGTCCGGTCGCTGATCGGCGACCTGCGCGCGTTCGTCGCCGGGGACCTGGTCGACGACGCGGTGGTGGTCTGCCTGGACTGGCTGGGGCCGCAGCCCTGACCCGCCCGGTCAGTACGCGCCGCGGCTGTTGACCACCGCGCCGAACGTCTTCCACAGGATGGTCAGGTCGGCGGCCAGCGACCAGTTCTCCACGTAGTAGAGGTCGAGCCGGATGCCGTCCTCCCAGCTCAGGTCGGACCGGCCGCTGACCTGCCAGAGGCCGGTCATGCCGGGCTTGACCAGCAGCCGGCGTGCCACGTCGCCGTCGTAGCGGGCCACCTCGGACGGCAGCGGCGGGCGCGGGCCGACCAGGCTCATCTGGCCGAGCAGGACGTTTGCGAGCTGGGGCAGCTCGTCCAGCGACCACTTGCGCAGCAGCCGGCCGACCCGGGTGACGCGCGGGTCGTCGCGCATCTTGAACATCAGGCCGTCGGTCTCGTTGCGCGCGGCAAGCTCGGCGAGCAGGGCGTCGGCGTTCACCACCATGGTGCGGAACTTGAAGACGCCGAACTCCTCGCCGCCCTGGCCGACGCGGGTCTGCCGGAACAGCACCGGACCACGGCTGTCGATCTTGATGGCGAGCGCGATCACGATCAGCAGCGGCGCCAGCACGAGCAGCGCGATCGACGAGATCGACCTGTCGACGAAGCCCTTTACCAGCTTGCGGGCGCCGCGGAACTCGGGTGCCTCGACGTGGATCAGCGGCAGGCCGGCGACCGGGCGGGTGTGGATGCGGGGGCCGGCCACGTCGGTGAGCGCCGGCGCCACCACCAGGTCGACGCCGGTGCCCTCCAGCTGCCAGCCGAGGCGGCGCAGCCGCGTCGCGGTCAGCTCGCCGGAGGCGGTGACCGCCACGGTGTCGGCGCCGATCGCGGTGGCCGCCTCCGGGATGCCGCGGAAGCTGCCGACCACGGGCACGTCGCCCAGGCGTTGCGGCACCGGGGCGAGCAGCGCGTCCGGGATGCACGCGCCGACCACCTGGTAGCCGGCGTACGGTTCCCGGCGCAGCGTGTGCACCAGCTCCAGCACGTGTGCGGTGTCGCCCACCACGAGCACCTTGCGGGACCAGCCGGCGCCCCGGTCGCGGGCCCGGTGCAGCCGCTTGCGGGCCGCGAACCGCGCCACCTCCAGGCCGATCGTGCCGACCGCGAAGGAGATGGCCAGGAAGCCCCGGGAGACGCCGACGTCGGCGATGTACCCGGCGATGGCGATGCCGCCGGCGAGTCGCATGCTGGCCGCGCTGACCCGCCGGTACTCGTCGGCGCCGTAGCCGAGCACCTGGTCGTCGTAGCACCGCATCGCCTTGAGCGAGACGAGCCAGACCAGCAGCAGCGCCGGGGCGACCACCACGTACGGGATCTCGGAGCCGGTCGGTTCCTCGTCGCCGAACCGAGCCAGGTAACCGACCAGGATGGCCACCGCGAGCACGGCGGTGTCCAGCACCACCAGGACCCGGATGTAGGCCCGCTCCGCCGCTCGCGTCGTCTTGCCCGGGCGTTCACCACCGGGTCGCGACGACGTGGCAGGGGTCAACAGCGTCGCCGAGGTCACCGGCCCTCCCCACTTCGCTCAGGACCGCCCCGTCCCCGCCCGGCTCCGGTGTGGAGCCCGCGGTCGAGGCACCCGGTCATCATGCCTGGACAATTATGGTTACCGATTGATTCGGACGCATTACCGTCAGTTCTCATCCCGTGTCTTGACCCGGGAAGCCTTCCGCCGTACCGGATTTCCGGTACGGCGGAAGACTAGCGCTGAGCTTCAGGTCAGCGGGGAGCGGGCGGCCGCAGCGCGATCGCCCGGAGGAAGATCTCGCCGATCTTGCTGGGGTCGGTGGTGACGAACGCGCCGCCGCCGGTGACCTTGGTGATCGACTCCAGCTCGGCCCGGTTCACCTCGGTGCCGATGCCGATGATGACGACCTGGACCGGCTGCTCGTCGTCCTTCAGCTTCTTCAGCTGGTCCAGCAGTTCCTTCTGCGAGATGCCGTTGTCGTCCTCGTTCTTGCCGTCGGTGAACAGCACGATCGAGTTGACCTTGCCCGGCTCCCAGTCCTGCTGCACCTTCTTGTACGCCGCGAGCATCGTGTCGTACAGGCCGGTGTCGCCGCTGGAGGGCTTGATCGAGGCCAGGCCGCGCTGGAGGGCGCCCCGGTTGCTGGACAGAGGCTTTATTCCGACCAACTCGCTCCAGTCCTGTGAGCCCTGCAGGTTGGTGGAGAACGTCCAGAGGCCGATCGACCAGGAGTCGTCGAACAGCCCGAGGCCCTGGCTCGCGGCGGCCACCGTGACCTGCTCCCGGCTGGCGCCGTTGGCGGTCGCGACCGGCTTCTTCATCGAGCCGGAGACGTCGATGACGCAGAGCATCCGGCCGGACTGGGTGGCCACCGACCAGGTGGTGGTGGCGGTCGAGATGGCACCGGGGTCGAGGTCGGCCGCGCCGCCCTGGCCCGACGGCGGCACCTGACGCTCGCCGCCGTTGGCCGGGCTCGGCGCGCCGGTCGGCGCCTGGAAACCCCGGCCCCAGTTGCCGTCCGGCGCGCGCAGCGCCTGCGCGGCGAGCCGGTCCTTGAAGCCCGGCGTACGCAGCACCTCGAAGAGCACCTTGGCGGCGGACGCCTTGGCCGGCTCGATGCCGGGCAGCACCGCGAACGGGTAGTCCAGCGAGATCGGCGGCGGCTGCAGGTACAGCGCGGCGAGCCGGATCGGCGGCTTGGTGCTGTTGTAGGCGATCACGTCCTCCTCGGACAGCGCCGCCGCCCCCAGCCCGTTGGCGATCGCCGTCGGGTCGGAGGAGCGCGGGAACCGCGCGAGGAGGTCCTGCCGCAGCGAGGACCGGTTGGTGGCAAGGGCCCGCAGCGCGCCGACCATCGCCTCCTGTGCCTTCGGCGAGCCGGACTCGCCGGCGGAACTGGCCGCGGCGGTCAGCGACAGCAGGCCGGACAGGCCGGCCGCGTCCTGGGTCGGCTCGACGATCCCGGCCCGCAGCGGCTTGCTGGCGGTGACCTGGGTGAGCAGGTCGGACCAGCGGAGTTCCTTGTCCGGCCACCCTATGCGGGAGGCCACCGGCTCGGGCAGCGCCACCACGACCGGGCTGCGTGCGATGGACGCGCCGTTGGTCGGCGCGAACGCGCTGGCCCCGCCGCTCTTGAGCCGGACCAGCCAGGTCGAGGAGTCCGGCACCCAGACGTCGGGGGTGACGGCGGTGCCGCTGGCCTGCCCGACGCCGGCGAGCGTGGCACCGTGCTTGCTCGCCACCGCGGCGGCCACCTCGACCGGCTCGGCCGAGGAGACGTTGACCGCGATGCAGGTTCCGCCCACCGCGGCGCCGTCGGAGACCCACTGGTCGGCGGCGGCGCGCACCGCGGGGGCGATCTCCGGGGCGGTCGCCACCGACAGCTCGATGCGGCCCGAACAGTTCGGGCCGGCCAGCTGCTGGTAACCGAACCAGGAGCCGGCTACGACGGCGACCAGGGCGGCCGCCACGGCGGCGGCACCTGCTCCGCGGAGGTGAGAACGCATGCGATGGCGGCCAGACACGGTGACCATCTTGCGTACCTCGTGGGGTTACCACCACAACCGTTCGGACGAAAGTTACGCAGCAGAAACAGTTGATCAGCTAACCCATACGCTAAGTTACCAGTCAGTCATTTATGGTGATGTCAATCCACTTCGGACTTTCACTTGGTGACCGTCCGGTCACGGCCGGACGCACGTCGGGCTCGCCATCGGCACCGGTTCCCCCACCGGCTCCGGCACCCCGCCGTCCGGATCGACCCGGAAGATCCTGATCATGTCGGCCCGCTCGTCGGCCACGTACAGGTGCTCCCCGGCGAACGCGAAGTGCCGCGGCCACTCGCCGCCGGTGTCGACCTCGGCCACCAGCTCCGGCGCCGGGCCGTCGAGCGCGAAGACAGCGATCGTGCCCACGCCGCGGTTGCCCACGTAGAGGAAACGCCCGCCCGGTCCGACAGTCACCTCGGAGGGCTGGACGTGCCCGGTCCGGCCGCTGGCGTCGACACGCGTCCGCTGCCGCGGCCCGTCCGGCGTCAGCTCGTACGCGGTGACGGTGGCGTCCAGCTCGCCGACCAGCCAGCAGCGCCGCCCGTCCGGGTGCCGGGCCAGGTGCCGGGGACCGGTTCCGGGCGCCGTCCGCAGCCTCGGCTCCCGCTCGGCCAGCCGGCCGGTGGCGTCGTCGACGTCGTACCGGTAGACCGAGTCGGTGCCCAGGTCGACGGCGAGCAGCCCGCCGCCGGCCGGGTCGGGCGAGACCATGTGGCAGTGCGCGTGCTCCTGCCGCTGCGGGTCGGCTCCCTGGCCGGAGTGCCGGACCAGGTCGGCGCGCTCCCCCGGCACGCCGTCGGCGTCCAGGCCGAACACCGCCACGCTGCCGCCGCCGTAGTTCGCCACGAACAGGTGCCGCCCGTCCGGGGCGACGGACACGTGGCACGGCTCCGCGCCGCCGGTCTCGCGGACGCCCAGCGGTGCGAGGTCGCCGTCCGGGGCCACCCGGAACGCGCTCACCTGACCGTCGGGCAGCTCGTTGCACGCGTACAGCACCGGCAGCGCCGGATGCCGCACCAGGAACGACGGCGACGGGGTGACCGCCACGACGCCCAGCGGGGTCAGTTCCCCGGTCGCCCGGTCCCGCCGGGCCGCCACGACGCCCTCGGCCCGCCCGCCCGTCTCCGCCGTGTAGCCGCCGATGTGGACGATCTCGTCCTGCCCGGTCACCGCACCCACCTCTCGTCGGTCCTGCCTGCGATCCAACCAGAGGCTTCCCGGTGGCGCGCCCGGTCAGTCCCACCAGGCCCGACGGATCGGGTACGGCGTGCTCAGCCCACCGGCACCGGCTCGCCGCGCTGCCGCGCCACGTGCTCGACGAGCGAGATCAGCACCAGCTTGCCGGACTGCCGGTCCCGGGCGTCGCAGAGCACCAGCGGGACGTCCGGGTCCAGGTCCAGCGCGTCGCGGACCGCCTCCATGCCGAACCGGCGGGAACCCTCAAAGCAGTTGACGCCCACCACGAACGGGATGCCCCGCTGCTCGAAGTAGTCGATCGAGGGGAAGCAGTCGGCCAGCCGCCGGGTGTCGGCGAGCACCACCGCACCGAGCGCGCCGAACGCCAGCTCGTCCCAGAGGAACCAGAACCGGTCCTGGCCCGGGGTGCCGAACAGGTAGACCTGAAGGTCGTCGTTGATGGTGATCCGGCCGAAGTCCATCGCCACCGTCGTGGTCGACTTCTGCTCGACCCCGGAGACGTCGTCGGTGCCGAGCCCGGCCCCGGTCAGGACCTCCTCGGTCTGCAACGGCCGGACCTCACTCAACGCGCTGACCAGCGTCGTCTTTCCGGCGCCGAAGCCACCGGCGATGAGGATCTTCAAAGCCAGCGGCACTCGTGGCGCCCCCGGCTCCCGGTCATAGCGCACGGAGTCCACTGACCACCGCCTTGAGGATGTTGTCGTCGGGCAGGTACGCGGTGGCCGGTGGCCGGTGCACCGCGACGAGCTCATGGGCGAGGAGGTCGCCGAGCAGCACCCGGACCACGCCGACGGCGAGGTCCAGGTCGGCGGCGAGGTCGGCCACGGCCTTCGGCCGCCGGGCCAGCTCGATCAGGCGGCGGTGCTCCGGCTGGAGACCGGGCGTGCCGGCCGGGTCCGCGCCGCTGGTGGCGAGCACGAACGCCAGCAGGTCGAAGCCGTCGACCGGCGGGCGCACCCGGCCGCCGGTGAGCGTGTACGGGCGCACCACCGGTCCGGCGTCGGCGTCCAGCCACTCGTGCTGCGGTCCCGGCGACTCAGCGCGCATCGGTCCGCTCCCCCGCCACCCGGCTCGGCGCGGCCAGGTTCTCCCCGACCCGGATGACGAGCATCGCCATCTCGTACGCCACCAGGCCGATGTCGGCGTCGGCGTCGCTCGCCACGGCGAGGCAGGCGCCCTGCCCGGCGGCGGTCACGAACAGGTAGGCCGACTCCATCTCCACCACGGTCTGACGGACCGCGCCGCCGCCCAGGTGCCGGGTGGCGCCCTTGGCCAGCCCGGAGAAGCCGGACGCCAGCGCGCACAGGTGTTCCGCGTCGGTGCGGTCCTGGTCGGTGGAGGCGCCGAGCAGGAGCCCGTCCGCCGAGAGCACCACCGCCTGACGGGCGGCGGGAACGCGCTCCACCAGGTCGTCGAGCAGCCAGTCGAGATCGGCGTTCTGCCGCGTCGTGTGCACCACTAGGCGTCCCTCTCAGTCGCGGTTCGTTGGTCCGGCGCCGGCGGGGCGGGCTGAACGGCCGGCCCCGCGGTGGTGGACGGCGTACCGGTGTCACGCGTTTCGGTGGCGGGGGTGGCCGGATCGGTTCCGGCGGCGCGGGAGCCGTCCCGGCGCCCGCGCGCGGTGCCGGCCTGCAACGCCGACATGGCCCGGCGGGCCTCCTCCGGGGTGCGGTGGGCCGGGGTGTCGGCGACGGCGGCGCGAGGACGCGCGGTCGCGCCGCGGCGCCGGATCCGGCGGGGCAGGCCGTCGTCGTCGGCGGGTGGCTCCACCGTCGAGGCCCGTGCCGACTGCAGCGGGACGACTGTGCTCTCCGACCGGTCCCGGCCCGGCCGGACCGGCCGCCCCGGCCGCGGCACGGTGGTCAGCCGGGTCACCTTGGCCAGGCGCCGCCGTTCCGGCCCGGCGGAGGCGTCCGCGCCCACCGGCGGCTCGTCGGTGATCAGTTCCGACGGTACGAACACCGCGGCCACGATCCCGGCCGGGCGGGACGGCCGCAGCTCCACCCGGACGCCGTGCCGGGCGGCCAGGCGCGCCACCACGAACAGCCCCAGCCGGGCGCTGCCGGCCGGGTCGAACTCCGGTGGCTCGGCCAGCTTGCGGTTGGCCTCGGCCAGGGCCGGCGCGGACATGCCCAGCCCTCGGTCGAGGATCTCGACGGTGTAGCCGCCCGGGACGCTCCGGCCGGTGACGTCCACCCGGGTGCCGGGCGGGGAGAACGTGGTCGCGTTCTCGATCAGCTCGGCGAGCAGGTGGATCACGTCGCCGACGGCGCGGCCCAGCACCCCGGCCGGTGCCACCTCGCCCACGTCGACCCGGTCGTACGCCTCGACCTCGGAGATCGCGCCGCGCATCACGTCGACGGCGGCGACCGGCCGGCGCCAGCCGCGTCCGGGCGCGGCCCCGGCGAGGATTACCAGGTCCTCGGCGTGCCGCCGCAGCCGCGTCGCCAGGTGGTCGACCTGGAACAGCCCGGCCAGCTCGTCCGGATCCTCGGTACGCCGTTCCAGCCGGTCCAGCAGCGCCAGTTGCCGGTGCACCAGCCCCTGGCTGCGCCGGGCCAGGTTGAGGATCACCTCGTTGAAGCCCCGGCGCAGCGTCACCTCGTCGACAGCGGCCCGGACCGCGGTCCGGCGTACCTCGTTGAAGGCGCGCGCCACCTGGCCGATCTCGTCGCCGCCGTGGTCCAGCTCGGGCGCCTCCCGGGCCACGTCGACCTCCTCGCCCCGGCGCAGCCGCGCGACCACGTCGGGCAGCCGGCGTTCGGCCACCTCGGTCGCGGCCGCCCGTACGCCGCTCAGCCGCTGCGCCAGCGACCGGCCGACCCGCAGCGCCACCAGCACGCACACCACGATCGCGACCAGGCCCAGCACACCGGCGGCGGCGAGCTGGACGAGGATCCGGGTGGCCATCGGCACCGACCGCTCGGCGAGGGCGTCCGCGCCGCGCAGCTCGAAGTCGCGCAGGCTCTGCCACACCTCGGCGTGGCCGGTCTCCCACGCCCGCATGTCGAACCGGGCGGGCAGCCCGGGCGAGCGGATCAGGCTGTCCTGGAGCGCGCGCAGCCGGAGGAACCCGGCGCCCTCGGTCATCCGCTGGTAGGCGGTCCGCTCCCCGGCCGGCAGGTCGGCGACCGCCGTCTCGGCCAGGAAACGCTGGTTCTCCACTGTGCGTACCAGTTGCTCGTGCTCGCCGTCGGCGTACCGCCCGGCCGTGACGGCGCCGGCCAGCAGCGCGTCGGCCTGCCCGAGCAGCTCCCGGGAGCGGCCCAGCGCGGTCAGCGCGGTGGCCTCCCGGTTGAGCTGCGCGTCGGGCAGCGCGGCCATCGCGCCGAACGCCTGGAACGCCGAGCCGATCATCCCGCTGTAGAGGCCGACGGCGCCGGCCCGGTCCACCTTGCGGTCGTCGATGAACGCGCGTCCGGCGGGCAGCGCGTCGAGCGCCGAGACGAGTTGGTCGAGCCGGTTGTCGAGCTGGGCGTCGGCGACGTCGCGCAGGTCGCCGCCGTCGACCTTGCGGCGCAGCTCGACGATCGCGTCGTCGGTGCGTACCCGCTGCTCGGTCAGCTCGGGGAGGGCGCGGTCGCCGGCGAGCTGGACCACCGACAGCCGCCGCTCGCGTTGCAGCTCGGCCACCACGGCCTCGCCGGGACGGCCCAGGTCGTAGAGGAGGGTACGCGCGGAGAGCAGATCGAGCGCGGGCCCGAAGGTGAGCGTGGTGGCGAAGATCCACAGGGCCAGCAGCCCGGTCACCGGGCCGATGACCAGCGCGGTCAGCTTGGCGCGGATCGGCCAGTCACGGGTGTTCAATCAGACCTCGCCCGGGAAGGTGTCGCTCGGTGGCGCCGGCAGCGGCCGTCACGTTCGCCGGCCACGACGCCGGGCCCCGGCCCGGACGCCTTGGGCAGGATACGTAATCCGGGGCGGATGCACTACCGGCCGTCTCGGCTCTCACTACGGTCCGAGACGGGCACGGCGGGCGCAGTCGGACACCGGTCCGGCACCGGACGGCGGTCGCGACACCGCGCCTATTTCCAGAAGCGGGGCGGAAAGTGCCGCACAACGGGATTGGCGATCACCCGCACGAGGGAATACCAGCGTGCGAAGGAGGAGCCATGTCGTCCACCCAGGTAGTCGTCATAGTCATCGTCGTCGCCGTCATCGCCGCGCTCGTCGCGGTCGCCGTGGTCGCCAGCCGCCGCCGGGCGCTGCGCGAGCGCTTCGGCCCCGAGTACGACCGGGTCGTCGCCGAGCAGGACAGCCGCAGCGCCGCCGAGCGCGAGCTGCGGGAACGCGAACGCCGGCACGCCGAGCTGGAGCTGACCCCGCTGAGCCCCGAGTCCCGGGCCCGCTACGCCGCCGCCTGGGAGGAACTCCAGGTGCGCTTCGTCGACTCCCCCGCGGAGACCGTCGGCGAGGCCGACGAGCTGGTCAGCCGTCTGATTGCCGAGCGCGGTTACCCCACCGGGGACTTCTCGGACCAGATCGCCCACCTCTCCGTCGAGCACGCCCGCACCCTCACCCACTACCGCGACGCCCACGAGATCCGGCAGCGCAACGAGCGCGGTGAGGCCGGCACCGAGGACCTCCGGCAGGCGCTCGTGCACTACCGGGCCCTCTTCGCCGACCTGCTCGGCGAGGAGCCGGTGCCCATGTCCACGCAGCAGCCGGAGCAGCGCCACCCCGACCACGACCACGACCACGACGTCCCGAGCCGCTGAGGAGGCCGCCGCCATGCGCCAGGATGAACAGCAGGTCACGCAGGACCACCCCGAGGCCGTCCGGTCCGCACCGGTGCCGGTGCCGCAGCCGGGCGAGCACGCCGACACCGACCGCCGCGACACCGACCGGGCCGACGTGCCCGAGGACGCGCTGGACGACCGCGGCACCTTCGACGACCCGGCGGTCACCGACGAGCGGCGCGACGCCGAGGTGGACGAGACCCGCGCCTACGACGCCGGGGAGCTGCGCGACGCGGCCGACCGGACCGACGACGACGGGCGTGCCCCGTACGCCGAGCCGGCGCCGCTGCCGACGGCGTTCGGCGCGGCCACTGTGGGCGACGCGGTGGCCGCCTCGGCCCTGGCCGGCGGCCGTCCGCAGGACGAGCGCGACGCGCGCGACGAGGACACGGCGGCGCCGGGCGACGGCGCGCCGGGACGCACCGACCCGCTGGACGACGAGCGGGCCGACCCGACCGCCGGGGACCGCCTGCACGACCGGGACCGCTGGGACGCCGAGCACCCCGGCGCCGGCGACCGTGACGTGGACGGCGACGGCCGGGACGACCGCACGGTGGACACCGACGCCCGGGACGACCGCATCGACGGCGTCGTCCGGGACGACGCGGCCGCCGACGGCGCGGTCGGGTACGGCAGCGCTGAGCCCGGCCTGGTCGACCCGGACGCCGAGCCGGTCCCCGCCACCGACGACGCCGACCGGCGGCACGACCGGGTGGACACCGCCACCGCGGCGGCGGGCGCGGCAGCCGCCGGCACGGCCGGCGCGAGCCTGGGCGGCGCGGACCGGCCCACGCCCGGCGCGGTACCCGCCGACGCGGCGACGCTGTTCGCGCCGGAGGCCGCCCAGGGCTTCCGGGACCGCTGGCGCGACGTGCAGCTGCGCTTCGTGGACGACCCGCGCGCCGCGGTCGGCGAGGCCGAGTCGCTGGTCGAGGAGGCGATCGAGGCGCTCTCCACGGCCCTGCGCGAGCAGCGCACCCGGCTCGGTGCCTGGCAGGAGTCCGGCTCCACGGACACCGAGCAGCTCCGGGTCGCCGTGCGCGGCTACCGCGACTTCCTGGACCGCGTGCTGGGCCGCTGAGAAACCGCCACGAAGCCCCGGCCGGTGACCCGGCCGGGGCTTCCGCACGTCCGGACCGAACAGCAGGTATGAAACTTCCCAATCGGGGTACGTGCGGTCAGCGGTGCACACGAGGGGAGCACGGTCATGGGCGGTGGCGGCCTGCGATTGAACATGAACGCCCTGGACTATCTGATTCTGGCGCTCTACTTCGTCACGGTGCTCGGCGTCGGTTTCGCCGCCCGGCGCGCGATCCGCACCAGCGTGGACTTCTTCCTCTCCGGCCGCTCGCTGCCCGCCTGGGTCACCGGCCTGGCGTTCGTCTCGGCGAACCTG
The DNA here is from genome assembly GCF_015354395.1 of Micromonospora sp. ANENR4. Lineage (NCBI taxonomy): Bacteria > Bacillati > Actinomycetota > Actinomycetes > Micromonosporales > Micromonosporaceae > Micromonospora > Micromonospora sp. ANENR4. The sequence goes on along the minus strand of NZ_JADKYQ010000006.1, from coordinate 296,979 downwards.
GGCGCCCTGGAGATCATCGGCATGGCCGCCAACGGTGCCCAGTACGGCATCATGACCGTGCACTACTACTGGATCGGCGCCGTGCCGGCGATGGTCTTCCTCGGCATCGTGATGATGCCGTTCTACTACGGCTCCAAGGTCCGCAGCGTCCCCGAGTACCTGCGGCTGCGCTTCAACCGCCCCACCCACCTGCTCAACGCGATCAGTTTCGCGGTCGCGCAGGTGCTCATCGCGGGCGTGAACCTCTACGCGCTGGCCCTGATCATGCAGGCGCTGCTCGGCTGGCCGCTCTGGTTCGCGATCATCGTCGGTGCGGTGATCGTGCTGGCGTACATCACCGTCGGCGGGCTCTCCGGCGCGATCTACAACGAGGTGCTCCAGTTCTTCGTGATCATCGCCGGTCTGGTGCCGATCACGGTGATCGGGCTGGTCAAGGTCGGCGGCGTGAGCGGCCTGATGGACGCGGTCCGCGACTCCAGACTCGGCGAGGCCGGCCTGCACGCCTGGGAGGGCACCGGCAGCACCGGCAACCCGCTCGGCGCGCACTGGCTGGGCATCGTGTTCGGCCTCGGCTTCGTGCTCTCCTTCGGCTACTGGACCACGAACTTCGCCGAGGTGCAGCGCGCCCTGTCCGCGCGGAACATGAGCGCCGCCCGGCGTACGCCGATCATCGCCGCGTACCCGAAGCTGCTCATCCCGGCGGTCACCGTGATCCCCGGCCTGATCGCCCTGGTCACCGTGAAAGGGCTGGGCGCCGACGAGGGCGACCTGGTCTACAACAACGCGATCCCGCTGCTCATGCGCGACCTGCTGCCAAACGGCGTGCTCGGTATCGCGGTCACCGGCCTGGTGGCCTCGTTCATGGCCGGCATGGCGGCGAACGTCAGCGGCTTCAACACCGTGTTCACGTACGACATCTGGCAGGCGTACTTCCGGCGGGACATGCCGGACGAGCACTACGTGAAGGTGGGCCGGCTCGCCACCGTCGGCGCCGTGGTGATCGGCATCGGCACCGCGTTCATCGCGGCCGGATTCAGCAACATCATGAACTACATCCAGGCGCTGTTCTCGGTGTTCAACGCGCCGCTGTTCGGCACGTTCATCATCGGCATGTTCTGGCGGCGGATGACGCCGCTGGCCGGGTTCTGGTCGCTGCTGTCCGGCACCGTCGTCGCCACCGCCACGTACCTGCTCTACAAGGGCGGCGTGATCAGCTTCAACTCGGACCTGGAGGAGAGCTTCTGGGGCGCGGGCCTGGCCTTCGCCACCGTCGCGGTGGTGGCCGCGATCGTCACGCCGCTGACCCGGCCGAAGACCGACGACCAGCTGACCGGGCTGGTGTACGGCCTCAGCGACACCACGCTCGCCGACGACACACTGGCCGGCGACGCCGCCTGGTACCGCTCCCCGGTGCTGCTCGGCGTCGTCGCGGTGATCCTCGCCGCCCTGTTCTACATCCCGGTCTTCTGAAGGAGGGGACGCACACCATGCCAGACGACGCGGACCGCCACTACCAGGGCGGCGAGGCGCACGACCCGCTGGTCGACGAGACCGAGGACGCCCGGGAGGAACGCTCCGCCGCGGCCCGGCTCTTCGACATCCGCCGGGTCATCGGTGGCCTGTTCGTGGTGTACGGGCTGATCGTCGGGCTGATGGGGCTGTTCGACACGTCCGCCGAGATCGACAAGGCGCAGGGCGTCCGGATCAACCTGTGGGCGGGCGCGGCGATGCTGGTGTTCGGCCTGCTGATGCTGCTGTGGCTGCGGCTGCGCCCGACCGAGACGCCGGAGCCGCACCGCGACGAGTCCTGATCCCCGCCGCCCGCATGGCGCGGCCCGCACCGGGTACGCCTCGGGGATCAGGCGGAAGGGACAGGAGGGCAGCAGCATGACCGATCGTGACCGCGGTGGCGAGCGGCCGCTGGAGGAGACCCCCGAGGTGGCCGCGGCGGTGGACGACGACAGCACGGTGCCCCAGTTGCGCGGCGGCGGCACCGACCCGGACAACCCCGTCTTCACCGAGCCCGACGGGGCGGTGCCCGACACCGGGTCGCCGAACCTCATCGGTGACCCGTACGCGGCCGGTACCGGCGCGACAGGCACCGGCACCGGTGCCGCACCGGACGACATCCGCACCGGAGCCGAGCAGCCCTGGGATCCGGAGGACCTGGTGCAGGCCCGGGGTCAGGACGTGACGCCGGAGAACCTGGAGCGGGCCCGCCGCGACCTGGCCGAGCTGGGCCGGGCGGCGATCGAGCGCACCGTGCCCTGACACCGGCACGGCCGAGGGCCCCTGGCCGACGTGGGCGTCGACCAGGGGCCCGGGGAACCCGCGCGGCGGTGCCTCACTCCCGCCGCCGCGGGTGGCCCGTACCGCGGCTCAGGAGAGCGGCGGGTACGCGTTCTGCATGAGCTGCTGGAACTGGGCGGCGAACCAGGCGCCGGAGATCGGCGCGTCCGGCAGGGCACCGGACATGCTGTTGCCGTTGCGGGCGTTACCGGTGTAGGTCGGGTCGCACATCCGGTCGAAGCCCTTGCCCTCGTTGTTCGGGATCTCCTTGCTGGAGCCGTCCGACTCACCCGGAGGCTTCACCCAGACGTAGGCGTCGATCCCGGGCTCCGGGTTGGCCTGCGGCCGCTCGCCGAGACCCGCGCCGGCCTGGTTGCACCAGTTGCCGGTGTGGAAGCGGCGGTCGACCCGGCCGCCGTCGACGTACGCGTCCACGCTGGTCGACGGGCCGGGGCCGGTCGGCCGGGCGGCGCCGCCCCAACCGTTGCGGGAGGTGTCGATCAGCATGCCGATGTTGCTGTCGAAGCCGATCGAGACCAGCTTCTGCCGGAACGCCTGGGCGAACGACAGCTCGTCGAGGTACTGGTTCCAGTCGGCCCACTTGGACTGCCGGACGGTCTGGCCGTTCACCGTGTCGGTGATCTTGACGTACGGCTCCTTCAGCGCGGAGTAGTTCGCCGTGTTGACGATGAAGCCCTGCACGTTGGCGACGGTGCTGCCGGACGCCACAGCGGCGGCCTTGAGCTGGTCGGCGACCGGGCCGAAGTTGCTGTCCCAGCCGATCCAGCCGTGGTGGGCGGCGTCGATGTAGTTGTAGACGTTGCCGATCGCGCCCAGCTTCGCCAGGGCGTAGCCGACACCGTTCACGTACGCGCCGTTGGCCTTCACCGTGTCACACATGACGGTGCCACCCGCGTTGCCCGAGGTGTTGGTCACCAGGTTGGGCAGCGAGTCGATCTCGATGATGTTGACGATGCGCAGGTTCCGGTACTTCGCGTCGCCCTGGATCGCGGCGATCGGGTCGATGTACTCGGCCTTGTAGCGGGGCAGCTCGTCCGGGCCCAGCTCACCGTTCGAGGCGAGCGCGGAGCAGTCCCGGCCGGGCAGGTTGTAGATGACGAACTGGATGTAGCCGGCGCCCTGGGCGAGCGCGGCGTCCAGGTGGTCACGGACGCCCATCGCCCCGTTGGAGCTGCTGTCCGGCGTGCCGTTGATGGCGGCGATCCGGTCGATCCAGACGGCGGTCGGGTTGTTCGACACCCGGTTGCCGCCGGACACCGACTCGGCCTTGGCCTTCCACTCGGGGTTCACGTACCCCTTCACACCGGCGTACGGGTTGTCGACCCGCTGCCCGGGCGGCGGCGGAGTGGTCGTCGGCGGCGTCGAGGTCGGCGGGGTCGACGTCGGCGGGGTGCTCGTGGGGGGCGTGCTGGTCGGCGGCGTGCTCGTCGGCGGGGTGCTGGTGGTCGGCGTGCCGCCGTTGCACACGGTGCCGTTGAGCGTGAACTGGGTCGGCTTGGGGTTGCTGCCGCTCCAGGAGCCGTTGAAGCCGATGGTGGTGCTGGCGCCGCTGGCGAGCGACCCGTTGTACGACTCGTTCTGCGCGGTGACGTTCTGGCCGCTCTGGGACCACCGCGCGGACCAGCCGTTCACCACCCGCTGCGAGCTGTTCGGGAAGGTGAAGCCGAGGTTCCACGAGCTGAGCGCGTCACCGATGTTCTTGATGGTCACGGTGCCGGTGAATCCACCGGGCCAGTCGCTGGTCGTGTAGGTCACGCTGCACTGCGTGGCGGCCTGCGCCGCGGTGACCGGGAGGGTCACCAGTCCACCGGCTACCAGGACGCCGGCGCTGGTGAGCGCAAGCGTCCGGTTCCGGCCGGACAGCCTTCTCCACAGATTCATGCCACTGATCTCCTTGGGCGAGACCGGATCCGCGTACGGCCCGGCGCAATGGCGGCTGCGGGCGTCCTGCGGGAACGACCGTGCGCGCCACGGGTTACTTCGGGGGACGCCCGACCCGGACGGGCGTTGTGGGGGTGGTGGTGCCGACCGGTCCGCAGGACCGGCCGATGGAGCCGGACGTCGGCCGGTGGTGCCGGCTGCCCTCGACGTCTGAGCTCGCGGTGTGGCTCCCCGAACCGCGTGGAACGATTCTTGCATGGGAGCGCTTCCATGACAATGGCTCGATGCGCCTCGCCCCACCGTACCGCCCGCCCCCACTCGCGCCGCCCCACCGACGCCCCTCAGCTCGGGTGGAACACCACGGGTGTCAAAACGGCCCGGAGACACCCATGACGTTCCACTCGGCGCGCGGACCGCGGTCGCGGCGAAGGGCATTCGATCCGCGCGCGACGTCGGACAGGGCACGCATCCGCCCCAACGTCAGCAAATCCCTAAAAGCGAATCTTTCCCCGAATAACTCGCGAAAAGGTCTAACGTCGGTCTTAGCTCGACTGACGTCGGGCTCAGGACGAACAGGGATGGAGACGCTGGTCATGGCTAAGAAGATGCTCGGGAAGGTGGTCGCGGGCGCCGCTCTCGGCGGAGCGGGCCTTCTCGCGTTCACCCCGGGAATGGCCTACGCGGGCGGGCACGACGAGGGCAAGGTCATCGCCAAGCCGCACGTGGTGAAGGCGGGGGACACCGTCGAACTGCTCGCGATCTGCTCCGAGCCGCAGAAGCACGCCACCGTCTGGTCGAAGGTCACCGGCAAGGTCGACCTGCACCCGGCCCGCGACGGCGAGCACGGCGACTGGGCCGACCGCGGCGGCGACTGGGGCGGCGACAAGGACTGGGGCTGGGACGACAAGGGCCCGGACGGCAAGGACGACCACGGCAAGGGCCCGGACGGCCGCGGCGAGCCGGGCGGGGACGGGCACGGCCCGGACGGCAACGGCCCCGGTGGCAACGGGCCCGGCGGGAACGGCCCGGGTGGCGACGGCATGCCGCAGCCTCCGGCGAACCAGCCCCAGCCGCCGGCCGGCCAGCCGGAAGGGCAGCCGCAGCCGGGTGGCGCGGGCGCCGGCGCGGCCGTCGACCCCGGCGACTGGCAGGGGCACGACGAGTACGGCCAGGACGCCGAGCCGGGCTGGGAGAAGGAGAAGCCGGGCGGGCCGGACTGGACCAAGGACGAGCACGGCCCCGACGGCAAGGGCCGGCACGGCAAGGACGCCAAGGACGAGCACGGCAAGGACGACCGTGGCGCCCGGCCGGACGACAAGGGCAAGGACGGCAAGGACGAGCACGGCTCCTGGCAGGACGGCAAGGACGACTGGCAGGGCGGCAAGGACTGGCAGGGCGGCAAGGACGACTGGCAGGCGAGCGGAGGCGCCTGGCAGGAGGACAAGGGCGACTACGGCAAGGACGCCGAGCGCGACTACGGCAAAGACGAGTGGGAGCACGGGAAGGACTTCGTCTACTACGGCGAGGCCACCGTGTCGCACGACGCCCGGCCGGGCCGGTACGAGCTGCGGGGCACCTGCGGTGAGGGCGAACTGGTGGTCCTGCCGCACGGTGGGGTCGACGGCGGCGACGGCGGCATGACGACCACCGGCGTGGACCGCAACCTCGCCACCGGCGGCGCGGGCATGATCGGCGCCGCCGCGCTGGGCGGCCTGGTGCTGCTGCGCCGGCGGCGGGCCGGTGGCCTGGTCTGACCGGACGACGACCCGGGCCGGCGGCCGCCACGGAAGTCCGTGGCGTGCCGCCGGCACGGCCGTCGTCGTCCTGCTCGCCATGGCCGGGGCCGGTCTGATCGGCGCGTCCGTCCGGACCGTCCCGCCACCGTCACCGCCGCAGCCGCTCGGTCAGGCGGCCCCGGTCACCACCGGCCCGCAGAGCGATCCGGGTGGCGCCTACGCCGACCCGGACGCCGAGGGCCAACCCGCACCGGGCGCCGAGAGCCAACCGGCACCGGGCATCGGGCAGTCCACACCGGGTGGCACCGGCCGGCCGGCAGCGGGCCCCGCCGGGGGCGGCCCGGCGACGCCGGGCCCACCGAACGCCGCACCCGGCGCCACTCCGGGCGCCGCAGCCGTCCCGGGCGTCCCGAACACGACGGGCGCCGCCCCGGCCCCGCTGCCCCGGTCGGCGCCGGTCACCATCTCGATCCCCCGCATCGGGGTGCAGGCGCCGATCATGTCGCTCGGCACGAACCCGGACGGCACGGTCCAGGTGCCCCCGCTGGACCAGGCCATGAACGCCGGCTGGTACTCCCCCGGCGCCAGCCCGGGCGAGGCCGGCAACGCGGTGATAGTGGGTCACGTCGACTCCGCCCAGCTCGGCCCAGCGGTGTTCTTCAACCTCGGCGCGCTGGTGGCGGGCGACACGATAGTGGTCGCCCGGCAGGACGGCTCGTCCGCCACGTTCACGGTGCGGGAGGTCGCGTCGTACCCGAAGACCGCCTTTCCCGCCGCGCAGGTCTACGGCCCGTCGGACGTGCCCGCCCTGCGGGTGGTGACCTGCGGCGGGGTGTTCGACAAGACGGCCGGGAGCTACCTGAACAACATCGTCGTCTACGCCCCGATGACGAGCTGAGGGGCGGAAACGGCAGTGGCCCGGCGGTCGGGAACCGACCACCGGGCCACTCGCGTCGAGCGGTCAGGCCGCCGCCGAGGTCCGGACCAGGGTACGGATCTGTCGCAGCAGCACCGACAGCGCGGACAGGTCGGCGCGGGACTCGTCGAACTCCCCCATCGCCCGGTGCGCCCGGTGGATCGAGGTGGCGTTCGCCTGCTCCCACTCCTGCACCCGCTCCACCGGCGGCACGTCCTCCGGTGTGGACCCGAGCACCTCCGCGGTGAGCGCGGCCAGCGCGGCGTACAGGTCGTAGCGCAGCGCCATCCGGGCCAGGGTCTGCCACCTGTCCTCGCGGGGCAGCAGGGAGATCTTCGACAGCAGCGCGTCGACCCGGAACCGGTCGGAGAGCACGAAGTAGACCGAGGCCACCTCGCTCACGTCCCGCCCGGTCGCCTGCGCCGTCTCGACGATGTCCAGCAGGCCGAAGCTGTACATCAGGCGAGTCGCCTGCTCGGCCAGGTCACGCGGCAGTCCGCGCTCGACAAGCGACTCGATGTGCGCCGCGATGGCCTCCCGCTCGGTGCCCCAGAACCGGTTCTCCAGGTCCGGCAGGAGCCGGGCCACACCGTCGCGCAGCCGGGCGATCTCCGCCGGCACGTCGATCGGCGAGCGCCGGTTGGTGACCAGCCAGCGCACCGCGCGGTCGAGCAGCCGCCGGGTGTCCAGGTAGACAGCGGTCTGCAACTCGGGCGAGACCTTGTTGTCGAGCGCCTCGACCGCGTCCCACAGGTCGCGCAGGCCGAACACCTCGCGGACCACCACGTACGCCCGGAGCACGTCGGCAGCGGACGCGGCCGTCTCCTCGACCACCCGGAAGACGAACGAGATGCCACCCCGGTTGATCGCCTCGTTGACCAGGACCGTGGTGACGATGTCCCGGCGCAGGCGGTGCCGGCCCATCCGCTCGGCGAAGCGCTGCCGCAGCGGCGTCGGGAAGTAGTTGACCAGGACCTCGGTCGTCCACTCCTCGTCCGCCAGGCCCTCGCCGACGATCTCGCGCTCCAGCACGATCTTGACGTACGCGAGCAGCACCGCGAACTCCGGCGCGGTCAGGCCGCTCTCGGTGCGGACCGCCAGTTCCTCGTCCGAGGGCAACGCCTCCAGCGACCGGTTCAACGCGCCGGACCGCTCCAGCTCGTTGATCATCCGCCGGTGCACCGGGAGCAACGAGGCGGCCTGGGCCTGGGCGTTGTTGAGCGCACGCGCCTGGTCGTAGTTGTCCCGCAGCACCAGATCGGCGACCTCGTCGGTCATCTGGGCCAGCAGCTCGTCGCGCTCCGGCCGGTCCAGCTCGCCGTCGGCCACCGCCGTGTTGAGCAGGATCTTGATGTTGACCTCGTGGTCGGAGCAGTCCACACCGGCCGCGTTGTCGATGAAGTCGGTGTAGATGCGGCCGCCGGTCGAGGCGTACTCGATCCGGCCCTGCTGGGTGAAGCCCAGGTTGCCGCCCTCGCCGACCACCCGGCAGCGCAGGCCCTTGCCGTCCACCCGGATGGCGTCGTTTGACTTGTCCCCCACCTCGGCGTTGGTCTGGCTGGACGCCTTGACGTAGGTGCCGATGCCGCCGTTCCAGAACAGGTCGACCGGCGCGGTGAGGATCGCCTTCATCAGCTCCTGCGGGCTGAGCTGCGTGACGTCCTCGTCGAGGCCGAGCACCGCGCGGACCTGCGGCGAGATCGGCACCGACTTCGCCGTACGCGAGTGGACGCCGCCGCCTTCGGAGATCAGCTCGCGGTCGTAGTCCTCCCACGACGAGCGCGGCATGTCGAACAGCCGCTTGCGTTCCTCCCAGGACCGGGCCGAGTCCGGATCCGGGTCCAGGAAGATGTGCCTGTGGTCGAACGCGGCCACCAGCCGGATGTGCTTCGACAGCAGCATCCCGTTGCCGAACACGTCGCCGGACATGTCGCCGACGCCGACCACAGTGAAGTCCTGCGTCTGGGTGTCGTGGCCCAGCTCCCGGAAGTGCCGCTTGACCGACTCCCAGGCGCCCCGGGCGGTGATGCCCATCTTCTTGTGGTCGTAGCCGGCCGAGCCGCCGGAGGCGAACGCGTCACCGAGCCAGAAGCTGTGCGCCTCGGAGATCTCGTTGGCGATGTCGGAGAACGTCGCCGTGCCCTTGTCGGCGGCCACGACCATGTACGGGTCGTCGCCGTCGTGCCGGACCACGTCGTCGGGCGGCACGATCTCGCCGCTGACGATGTTGTCGGTGACGTCGAGCAGCGCGGAGATGAACTCCTTGTAGCAGATCACCGCCTCGTCCCGGTCGCCCGGCTTCTGCTTCAGCACGAAGCCGCCCTTGGCGCCGACCGGCACGATCACCGCGTTCTTCACCATCTGCGCCTTGACCAGGCCGAGCACCTCGGTCCGGAAGTCCTCGCGCCGGTCGGACCAGCGCAGGCCGCCGCGGGCCACCGGCCCGTACCGCAGGTGCACGCCCTCGAACCGGGGCGAGTAGACGAAGATCTCGAACTTGGGCCGCGGCGCGGGCAGGTCCGGGATGGCCTGCGGGTCCAGCTTGAACGCCACGTACGCCTTGGGCCGCCCGCCCACCGGCTTCTGGTAGAAGCTGGTGCGCAGCGTGGCCTGGATCAGCGTCAGGTAGGCCCGCAGGATGCGATCCTGGTCGAGGCTGGCCACCTCGTCCAGCGCCTCACCGATCGCGTCGACCAGCTCGCCGCTGCGCTGCCGCCGCTCGTCGAGCGTGGTCGCGCCCGGGGCGAACCGGGTCTCGAACAGCTTCACCAGCAGTTCGGCGATCTGCGGGTACGCGATGAACGTCTGCTCCATGTACTCCTGGGAGAACACGGTGCCGGCCTGGCGCAGGTACTTCGCGTACGCGCGCAGCACGACGACCTGCCGCCAGGTGAGCCCGGCCCGCAGCACCAGCTCGTTGAAGCCGTCCACCTCGGCCTCGCCCCGCCAGGCGGCGGCGAAGGCGTTCTCCACGTGCGGACGCACCTCGGCCAGGTCCTGGTGCCGCTCGGGCAGCTCCAGACCGAAGTCGTAGAGCCAGATCCGGCCGTCGACGCGCTCCACCTCGTACGGGTGCTCGTCGACCACCTTCACGCCGAGCGAGTGCAGCACCGGCAGCACGGCGGAGAGCATCATCGGCTCGCCGTACCGGTAGACCTTGAACCGCACGTCCATCGTCTCGTCGGCGTCGGCGGCGCGGGCGGCGTACGGACGCGGCGGTGCCTGCTTGCGGAACAGGTGCATCTCCAGCTGGCCGGGCTCCTCCAGCAGCTCCAGCTTCGCCAGGTCCTTCATCGCCTCGTACGGCGTGTGCCCGTCCTTGTAGCCCTCCGGGAACGCGTCGGCGTACCTGGCGAACAGGTGCTTGGCCTGCTCGTCGCCGAGCTTGCGCTCCAGCACCAGCCGGTAGTCGTCGTCCCAGAGGCGGGTCGCGTCGGCCAGCTCCTCGGCGAGCAGGTCGGCGTCGATGTCGCCGGGCGGGTTGTTCGGGTCGGTACGCACGATGAAGTGCACCCGGGCCAGCATCGACTCGGTCACCCGCGTGGTGTAGTCGACGCCGACGCCGTTCAGCTCGCGCAGCAGGATGTCCTGCATGCGCAGCCGGTTCTGGGTGGTGAAGCGGTCCCGCGGCAGGTAGATCAGGCAGGAGATGAACCGCCCGTACGCGTCGCGGCGCAGGAACACCCGCAGCTGCCGTCGACCCGCCATCCGCAGCACGCCGATCACCGCGTGGTACAGGTCGTCGGTCTTGATCTGGAACAGCTCGTCGCGCGGGTAGGTCTCCAGGATCTGCAGCAGGTCCTTGCCGGAGTGGCTGCGCAGGCTCAGGCCCGAGCGGTCGAGCACCTCGGCGACCTTGCGCCGGACCACGGGCAGCTCCTGCACGCTGGTCCGGTACGCGGCGGTGGAGAACAGACCCAGGAAGCGCCGCTCCCCGACCACCTCGCCGGCCTCGTTGAAGATCTTGAAGCCGATGTAGTCGAGGTACGCCGAGCGGTGCACAGTGGCACGCGAGTTGGCCTTGGTGATGATGAGCAGGCGCTTCTCCAGCACCTTCTCGTGCGCCTCGGGCGTCATCGAGTTCAGCGACCGGGCCTCCGGCGAGTCGGAGCGCAGGATGCCAAGCCCGGTGCCGAGCACCGCCTCCAGGGCCTGCCCGCCGCGCGCGCCGTCGGTGTCGACCAGGCGGTACTCCCGGTAGCCGAGGAACGTGAAGTGGTCGTGCGCCAGCCAGCGCAGCAGCTCCACCGAGTCGGTGATGTCCTTCTCCGGCACCGGCGGGCGGTTGTCCGACGTCCGGGCGGCGGCCAGCTCGTCGGCGAGCGCGAGGGCCCGCTGCCGCATCTTCGGCCAGTCCTCGACCGCCTCGCGCACGTCGGTGAGCACCCGCTGCAACTCGCGCCGCAGCGTCTCCCGCTCGGCCGGGTCACGGACCGGGTCGATCTCGATCCGCATCCAGCTCTCGACCAGGTCACCGGCGATGGCGTCGTCCGGTTCCACGTCCGCCGACACCTCGGTGAGCCGGCCCAGCGGCTCGCGCCGCACCACGACCAGCGGGTGCACAAGCAGGTGCACGTCCAGGTGGTGGGAGTTCAACAGGGCGGTCACCGAGTCGACGAGGAACGGCATGTCGTCGGTGACGATCTCCACGACCGTGTGGTGCTGCTCGGCGTCCGGCTCGTGGATGCGGAGCTTCAGCTCGCCCGGCACCCGCTGCTGGGCCAGGTCCCGGTGCGCCCGGGCCGCCTCCAGCATCTCCTCGGCGGTGAAGCCGATCAGCTCCTCGTCCGGCGCGAACCGCCAGAAGCGGTCCACCAGTGTGGCCGCGTCGTGGTCGTCGCCGGCCAGCGCGACCGCCTGGGCGACCAGCCGCTCCGCGTTGGGAACGGGCTCGTCCAGCTCGGCGTCCTCCGACTCGTCGGCCAGCGCCTGCGCAGGCAGGCCCAGGTCGTAGAGGGTGTCGATGCTGGAACCGGTCATCCCGGTCACTCCTGTGTCGAGACGGCTGAAACCGTCCCCGTCGGTCGCCGAATCGAAGCTGTCGTCGTCCCGGCCGGTGTCAGCCTGCCGGAGGTCGGGTCCCGGTTTGATCGCCGGACGCCGGTCCATCGGTGCCACTCCCCTCGACCCACCGCGTTGTGGGTCACTCTGCCGCCCAGCCTAGGCCCTACCGCGCGGTACCTCCCGCGGCGGATCACTGGCCGGACGTCCGGATCGGGACTCTGTCCTTTCACCCGTTGCGGGTCCGAGGTCGGCCGCTCGCGGAGTACCCCGACTGGCGATGTTCATCACACTGCCACACGCTGCTTCTCGCGCTGCCGGAGGCCGTGGCGGGGCGGTGGGGAGCGCCGGGCCGTACTAGCGTGCAGGGCAGTTGAGCACCGGAGGGACCGCTTCATGCCCGTGTCGTACCCCGTCCGCCCCCACCGCCACACCCGTCACCGCGCCCTCGCGGCACTGGCCGCAGTCCTGGTCACGGCCGGTGCGCTGACCGGATGCTCCGGGGACGACGGCCCGGAGACGGCCGTCGAGGCGTTCCTCGGCGGCTGGCGCTCCGGCGACCTGCAGGCGGTCGGCTTCGTCCAGCCGGCCGGCGGGCGGGTGCCCGCCGGCGACGTGACCAAGCAGATCCAGGCGCTCGCCGGCGCGCTCGCGGCGAACCCGCCGGAGCTGGCGCGCACCGGCGAGATCACCACCAAGGGCGACGTCGCCACCGCCCGGGTCAAGGTGAGCTGGGCGCTGCCCGGCGGCGGCACCTGGGCCTACGAGAATCCGGTACGCCTCAAGCGCGGCGGCGACGACCAGTGGCAGGTGATCTGGGAGCCGTCGGTGGTGCACGAGAAGCTGGAGAGCGGCGACCGGATCGCGCTGCGGCGGGAGCCGGCGCAGCGCGCCGGTGTGCTGGACGCGGCCGGTCAGCCGATCGTCGCACCGCGCCCGGTGGTCCGGGTGCAGCTCGTCCCCGGCGAGGTCACCGACGTGCCCGGCACGGTCAAGAAGCTGGACGCCGCGTTCAAGGCGATCCGGCCCGCGCTCACCCCGCCGGTCGACCTGGGCGACCTGCCCAAGCGGCTCAAGGAGGCGAAGGCGGACGGGCTCGTCGAGGTGGTGACGCTGCGCGACGAGGCGTACCGGCAGATCAAGCCGCGCATCTACGACCTGCCCGGCACCCGGTTCGTCTCGGAGCAGCTCATGCTGGCGCCGACCCGCGAGTTCGCCCGGGCGCTGCTCGGCTCGGTCGACCAGGCCACCGCCGATGACCTCCAGGCCCACCCGGAGCGGTACGCGCGCGGCGACCTGGTCGGCCACGGCGGCCTTCAGGGCCGGTACGACGAGCGGCTGCGCGGCGTCCCCGGCGTCACCGTGATCACCGAGCGGACCACCCCGGACGGCAAGGTCGAGCCGACCGGCACGGAGCTGTACCGCGCCGACCCGAAGCCCGGTCAGCCGGTGAAGACGACGATCGACGCGGCCACCCAGAACGCCGCCGACGCCGCGTTGCGCGGGCAGACTCGCCGGTCCGCCCTGGTCGCCGTGCGGATCAGCGACGGCGCGGTGCTGGCCGCCGCGAACGGCCCGGGTGCGGCGGGCGAGAACCTCGCCTTCACCGCCCAGGTTCCGCCCGGCTCGACGTTCAAGATGGTCAGCGCGCTCGGCCTGCTCGACCGCGGTGCGGTGACCCCACAGACGACTGTGAACTGCCCGAAGACGGCGACCGTCGAGGGCCGGGTCTTCAAGAACTCGGACAACTTCGAGCTGGGCGCGGTGCCGTTCGCCACCGACTTCGCCGAGTCCTGCAACACCGCGTTCGTGGCGCTGGCGCCGAAGCTCGGCCCGGACGGGCTCGCGCAGGCGGGCCGGTCGCTCGGCCTGGAGGCCGCGTGGGATCTGGGCACCGACGCGTTCACCGGCAAGATCTCCGCCAACGGCCCGGCCACCGAGCAGGCCGCCGCCGCGATCGGTCAGGGCACCACGCTGGTGAGCCCGCTGGCGATGGCCAGCGCCACGGCGGCGGTGGCCCGGGGCAAGTTCGAGCAGCCCAAGCTGCTGCTCGACCCGGCGCCGGCCAAGCCCGCGCCGGCCGGCGGGGCGCTCAAGCCGGAGTCGGTGGCGGCGCTGAAGTCGATGATGCGCGGGGTGGTCACAGCGGGCAGCGGCAGCGCGCTCGCGGACGTGCCGGGCGAGCCGGTGCACGGCAAGACCGGCACCGCGGAGTACGACAACAACCCGGCGCACACGCACGCCTGGTTCGTCGGCTGGCAGGGCGACGTGGCCTTCGCCGTCTTCGTCGAGCAGGGCGGGGCGGGCTCGAAGGTCGCCGCGCCGATCGCCGAGAAGTTCCTGCGCGGCCTCGCCGCGAGCTGAGCGGGTCCCGCGCCGCCCGGCCGTGAGCTGAGCCCGGTCCTGCGCGGCGGGGCGGCGCGCTGAGGCGTACCGGTCAGGCGATGTCGATGCCGGAGCGGGCCGGGTCCGGCTCGTCTCCGGCGGAGGCGCGGCGCAGCAGACCGGGCCCGAGCGGGTCGTCACCGAGGTCGTCGTCGGCGGTCGGGTCGGGGCCGATCGGCTCCACCGCGACCGCCGGCGCCGGTACGGCCGCCGGGGCGGGCAGCGGCTCGGGCTTCGACCGGCTGTCGGCGGCGCGGGGCTGCGGTGCGACAGGTCCGGCCGGCAGCAGCCGGGGCGGCACGGCACCCGGCGCGACGACCGGGGCGAGCCCGGCCACCACCGTGTTCACGATCTCGGCGGCGTACGCCCCGTCCGGGTCGTAGTCGGGGTCGAAGACGGTCAGCTCGACGCCGAGGCAGTGCGGGGTGTCGACCAGCCCGGCGAGCAGGATCTCCAGCTCGGCGAAGGCGATGCCGCCCGGGTCGGGTGCGTCCACTGCGGGCATCACCGCCGGGTCGAGCACGTCCACGTCGATGTGCACCCAGTAGCCGGCGCAGTCGACGAGCTGCTCGTGCGCCCACTGGGCGGTCCGGGCGGCGCCCTCGGCGCGCAGCGCCGGCACCGGCCGGGTGGTGATGCCGGCGGCCTGGAGGTCGAGCCGGTACTCGTCCTGTGCCCGGATGCCGAGTACCACCACGTCGATGTCCCGGAAGTACGGCCGGCGGCCCTCGATCGCGGCCAGGTCGGGCTGCCCCCGGCCGGTGACCAGGGCGAGATCCTCCCCGGCGGCGGCGCCGACGTACGAGGCGTTGCCGGGGTGCCGGAAGTCGGAGTGGCCGTCGACGAAGACCAGCCCGATCCGCCCGCCGACCGCCTCGCCGAGACGGTGCATGGCCAGCGCCGAGCCGAGCAGCACCGAGCAGTCACCGCCGAGCACCAGCGGGAACTCGCCCCGGTCGATGATCGCGCCGATCCGGTCGGCGAGCGCCACCGAGTACGCGGAGATCTCCGGCGCGTGGCAGACGCCGTCACCGGGTCGCCAGTCGCCCGGGTCGTACCGGGGCGGGGTGAGGCAGCCGGCGTCGCGGGCCCGCAGCCGCGCGAGCAGGCCGTGGTCGCGCAGCGCACCCGGCGCCTTGCCGCACCCGGGGACGGAGCTCGCGGTGGGCGGGCGCAGTCCGAGGTTCGTCGGCGCGTCGAGGACGGCGATCCGGCGCATCATGGGCTCCCGTCCTCGGCGGTCGGGCGGGCCGGCGGTGCGCCGGCCCGCGCGGGTTGACTCAGAACAGCGCGCTGGCCAGGGCGCGTCGGGCGGAGGCCACGGCGGGGTCGTCCGGGCCGGCGATGGTGAACAGGCCGAGCAGGTGCTGGCGTACCCGGTCCCGGTCGTCCCCGGCGGTGCGCCTGACCAGGCCGACCAGCCGCTTGTACGCCTCGTCGGCGAGGCCGCTGAGCACCTCGATGTCGGCGGCCAGCAACTGGGCGTCCACGTCGTCGGGGGCGGCCGCAGCGGCGTCCAGCGCGCCCTGCGGGTCGGCGCCGGCCACCCGGCGGGCCAGCCCGACCTGCGCCAGGCCCGCCTCCGCCGCCGCGTCCGCCGGCGACTCGGCCAGGATCTTCCGGTACGCCGCCTCGGCCGCGTCGAGGTCACCGCTCATCAGCGCGTCGTCGGCGGCGTCGAGGCGCGGGTCCTCCGGTTCGGCGACTGTGACGCCACCGGCCTTGAGTACGGCCTGGAGCCACTGTCGCAACTGCGACTCCGGCACCGGGCCGGGGAAGGCGTCGATCGGGCGGCCACCGACGATGGCGTACGTGGTGGGCAGCGTCTGGAGCTGGAACATCTGCGCGAGCCGCGGCTGCTGCTGCACGTCGACCCGGGCCAGCAGCCACGCTCCGCCGCCCTCGGCGGCCAGCTTCTCCAGCACCGGGGCGAACTGGTCGCTCTCCGGGTAGCCGGCGGCACCGAAGAAGACCACCACCGGTGTGGTGAGCGAGCGTTCGAGCACCTCGGACTGGATGTTCGCCTCGGTCACGTCGATCACGGCGGCGGAGCCTGCGGGGCTGCCCGGCAGCCCGGTCGGCCCAGCGCCCTGGGACGGTGTGGCGGAGGAGGTGTCGGCCGGTGCGGGGGTGCGCAGCGCGCTGAGGTCGACCGCGCCGCGGGTGAAGATCGACGAGGTGATCCGTGGGTCGCTCATGGTTGTCTAGTCTCGCACGTACCCCGGGGATCTCCGACCACCCGCAACGCCCACGTCGCCACTCTCACCCCTGCTCAACCCCCGCGCCGCCCCCTCACCCCCACCTCCCCGCGATCTTGCACTTTCCGCCCCGGCAAATGCGACGAACTGCCACACGCGGAGGGCTCGAACTGCAAGATCGCGGGGGCGGGGGTGGGTGGGTCAGAAGCGGGCGGGTTCGCGGTAGACGCCCCACTCGGCGCGGAGTGCGTCGCAGATCTCGCCGAGGGTGGCCTCCGCGCGGACCGCGTCGAGCATGGCGGGGATCATGTTCTCGCCGGTCCGCGCCACCTCGACCATCCGCGCCACGGCGGCGGTGACGGCGGCGTCGTCGCGGGCCGACTTGCGCTCGGTGAGCACCCGGCGCTGCTCCAGCTCCACCTCGTGCGAGATGCGCAGGATCTCCAGGTCCTTGGCGACGGTGCCGGTGTGGCAGTTGACGCCGACGATCTTCTTGTCGCCCTTCTCCAGCGCCTGCTGGTAGACGAACGCCGACTCGGCGATGTGCCCGGTGAACCAGCCGTCCTCGATGCCGCGCAGGATGCCCGAGGTCATCGGGCCGATGGTGTGCGGGCCCTCGCCGCCGAGCTGCTTGATCCGGGCGAAGATCTCCTCCGCCTCGGCCTCGATCCGGTCGGTGAGCGCCTCGACGTACCAGGAACCGCCGAGCGGGTCGGCCACGTTCGTCACCCCGGTCTCCTCCATCAGCACCTGCTGGGTACGCAGGGCGATCTCGGCCGACTCGTCGGTGGGCAGGGCGAGCGTCTCGTCGAGCGCGTTCGTGTGCAGCGAGTTGGTGCCGCCGAGCACCGCGGCCAGGGCCTCCACGGCGGTACGGACCACGTTGTTCACCGGCTGCTGCGCGGTCAGCGACACCCCGGCGGTCTGCGTGTGGAACCGCAGCCACTGCGCCTTCTCGCTGGTGGCGCCGTACACGTCACGCAGCCAGCGGGCCCAGATCCGGCGGGCGGCGCGGAACTTGGCGATCTCCTCGAAGAAGTCCACATGGGAGTCGAAGAAGAAGCTCAGGCCGGGGGCGAACGTGTTCACGTCCAGCCCGCGCGACAGGCCCAGCTCGACGTACCCGAACCCGTCGGCCAGCGTGTACGCCAGCTCCTGCGCGGCGGTCGAGCCGGCCTCGCGGATGTGGTAGCCGGAGACGGACAGCGGCTTGTAGCGGGGGATCTCCCGGGCGCAGTACTCCATCAGGTCGCCGATGAGGCGCAGGTGCGGCTCGGGGTCGAACAGCCACTCCTTCTGCGCGATGTACTCCTTGAAGATGTCCGTCTGGAGCGTCCCGTCCAGCGTGGACAGGTCGGCGCCCTGCCGCTCGGCGGCGACCAGGTACATGCAGAAGACCGGCACGGCCGGGCCGGAGATGGTCATCGAGGTGGTCACGCCGGCCAGGTCGATGCCGTCGAACAGCACCTCCATGTCGGCGGCCGAGTCCACAGCGACGCCACAGTGGCCGACCTCGCCGAGGGACTGCGGGTCGTCCGAGTCGCGGCCCATCAGCGTCGGCATGTCGAAGGCGACGGAGAGACCGCCGCCGCCGGCACCGAGGATCATCTTGTAGCGCTCGTTGGTCTGCCGGGCGTTGCCGAAGCCGGCGAACTGCCTGATGGTCCAGGTCCGCCCGCGGTAGCCGGTCGGGTACAGACCCCTGGTGTACGGGAACTCGCCCGGCCAGCCGATCCGCTCGAACCCGGGGTACGGGGTGTCCTCCGGCGGGCCGTACACCGGTTCGACCGGCATTCCGGACAGCGTGGTGAAGTCCGCGTCGCGCTTGCGGGCGGCGTCGTAGCGGGCCTGCCAGCGGGCCCGACCGGCGGCGATCTCGTCAGCGTCCATGCGCGGAGCTCCTTCTCAAGTCGTCGTCCCGAGTCCGAGTGTAGAGCGAGATCCTGAACGATCCTTAAGGGCTCGCGTACCGGCCGGTAACCCCGCCACGGCCCCGCCGGGACGACCCATCACCGTCGATCCGCAGGTCAGGGCACTGTCTCACGTGGCGGACGACTGCCCGGCGCAGCCTCCCGGGGACCGGGTTCCCGTGCCAGACTCCGGCCGTGGGCAATCGAATCGCGACCCGGCTGATTACCTAGGCGGCGTACGCCTCCGCGTGCGTCGCCGGCCAAGCGATCCTGTCGGCTCGTCCTAGTGAGGCCCCCGTGAGCGTGTCCGCATCCACCCCCGCAACCGTCGACAATCCCCGGCCCGCCCCCGGCCGCCCGTACGACGAGCCCGCCGCCGAGCACGGCACGCCGAGCACGATGGTGATCCACCTCGGCGTCGGCCACTCCACCACCGGCCTGCTCAAGGTGCTGTCCGTGCTGCACTCCCGCCGGGTCGCCGTCTCACACGTCCAGTACGTGCAGTGCCCCGACCGGTCCGCGGTGATGATCGTGGAGTGCTCCCCCGCCACGGCGCCGATGGAGACGGTCCGCAAGAGCGTCGCGAACGCCGTACCTGTGGTCAGCGTCAGCGTGCACAGCGCGCCGGCCCGCGACGGCGTCCGGCGCCTGCGGTCGGGCCGCGGCACCCACAGATGACCGTCAGCCGGTGGGCTCCGGGCCACCGGCGCGCATGACGTCCCGGGCGGTGAGCGCCACGTGCAGCGACAGGCGCCGTTCGCTCGAGTCCAGGTCGACGCCGAGCACCCGCTCGATCAGCTCCAGCCGCTGGTAGAGCGCCGACCGCGACAGCGACATCGCGTCCGCCGCGCGCCGCTTGTTGCGCCCCTCCACCAGGTACGCCTCCAGCAGCGCGACGTGGTTCGTGCCGTGGCGCTGGTCGTACGAGAGCAGCGGGCCCAGCTCGCGCTCCACGAACGTCTGCAGGCGCACGTCGTCGCGCAGCAGGTACAGCAGGCCCCGGAGGCGGACGTCGTGCAGCCGGTAGAACGGGCGCGGTTCGGCGGTGTGCACTGTCGCGTCGGCCACCTGCGCCGCCTCGGCGAGTGAGCGCCGGGCCAGGTCGAGCGTCCGGACCACCGACCCGGCGGCGACCACCACGTCCGAGCCGGCCCGGTGGCCCGCCCGGGTGAGCGCGGCGGACAGGCCGCCCAGCGCCGCCTCGTCGGAGCCGGTCTCGTCGAGCGCGACGAGGAGGGTGACTCCGGTGCCGCCGGCCGCCTCGTCCACGTCGCCGGCGAGCGCGGCGAGCCCGCACTCGCGTACCGCCGTCTCCACCGCGTCGAGCAGTTCCCGCCGGCGCGCGTTCGCCTCGCCGCCGGTGCCCGGGGCCGGCCGGCGCCGCCGGACCACGACGCCGAACAGCCGGCGCTGGTCCAGGACGACACCGAGCCCGCGCGCCCGCAGCGCCACGTCCCGGGTTGGCGCGGAGTGGGTGACGATGCTCAGCAGCAGGCTGCTGCGCGCCTGCCGCTCGACCGACGACGAGTCCCGGGCGACGAGCTGGTTCAGCGCGATGGTGGACGCGGCGCGTTCCAGCAGCACCCGGGTCCGGGGCGGTGGCTCCTGGTCGCAGAGCAGCACGAGCCGCCCCCACCGGTTGCCGCGCGCCTCGACGCTCGTCACCAGCCAACCCGAGCGCGGCTCGTAGCCGGTGCCGGACGGCACCTCGACCGCACGCGAGCGGGTCTCCCAGCGGTCGAGCAGTTCCTCGGCGGTGAGCGGGCCGGTCTCGTACGCCAGCACCTGGTGGGCGAGGTTCTCCAGCACCGCGGGCCGCCGGGACAGGCGGGTGACCTCGCGGAGCACCTGGCGGGGCTCGGCGCCCTCCACCGACAGCTCGGTGAAGATGCGGTGGATCTCGTCCTTCGCGAGCAGATCCGCCGTCTGTTCCTCGACGATCACCGAGTGGACGACCTCGGTCACGGCCACGAACCGCATCTCGCGCCGCAGGGCGATCAGGGGCAGGTTCCGGCTGCGGGCGTGCTCGACCAGCCCGGCCGGCAGCGTGCCGCCGAACCGGCGGCCCAGCTCGACCACCACGCCCGCCACGCCGACGGCCGCGAGGCCGTCGATCCACCGGCGCAGCCCGTCGTCGTCGGGGGGCAGGCCGATGCCCGTGGTCAGGACCAGCTCGCCACCGCGGAGCAGGTCGGCGATCTCGGGGATCTCGGCGACGTGCACCCAGCGCACCGGCGCGTCCAGCCGGTCCCGGCCCGCCAGGACGCGCGGCCCGGCCTGCTGCAGAGCCGGCAGTTCCAGCACGTCACGGACGGTCATCGGCATCGGAGCGCCTCCCCCCTTCCCTCCGGCGCACAGTATGTGCGCTTCCCGCGGACGGGAACGACACAGTGCCCATTGCCCGGACCTGGGGAAGCGCAGATGATCCCGGGCATGACCCAGACAGCACCCGGCACCGCGCCCGCTCCCGTCCCGCTGGAGCGGGTGACCCACTGGATCGACGGCAAGCCGTTCGCCGGAGTCACCGAGCGTACGGCCCCAGTCTACGATCCGGCGCTGGGCGCGGTCCGGACCGAGGTGCCGCTGGCCTCGGTCGACGAGGTGGACCAGGCCGTCGCGTCCGCCGCCGCCGCATTCGCCTCCTGGCGGACCTCGTCGCTGACCAAGCGCACCCAGGTGCTGTTCGCGTTCCGGGAACTGGTCAACCAGCACAAGCAGGAGCTGGCCGAGCTGATCACGGCCGAGCACGGCAAGGTCGTCTCGGACGCCCTCGGCGAGGTCACCCGCGGCCTGGAGGTCGTCGAGTTCGCCTGCGGCATCCCGCACCTGCTCAAGGGCGGCTACTCCGAGGGCGTGTCCACGAACGTGGACGTCTACTCGATCCGGCAGCCGGTCGGCGTCTGCGCCGTCATCTCCCCCTTCAACTTCCCGGTGATGGTCCCGATGTGGTTCGTGCCCATCGCCATCGCGGCCGGCAACACCGTCGTGCTCAAGCCCAGCGAGAAGGACCCGTCCGCGTCGCTGCTCGTGGCCCGGCTCTGGGAGCAGGCAGGGCTGCCCGCCGGCGTGTTCAACGTCGTGCACGGCGACAAGGTCGCGGTGGACCGGCTGCTGGAGCACCCCGAGGTCAAGGCGGTGTCGTTCGTCGGCTCCACGCCGATCGCCCGGTACGTGTACGAGACCGGCACCCGCAACGGCAAGCGCGTCCAGGCCCTCGGCGGCGCCAAGAACCACATGGTGGTGCTGCCGGACGCCGACCTCGACCTGGCCGCCGACGCGGCGGTCAACGCCGGCTTCGGTTCGGCCGGCGAGCGGTGCATGGCGATCTCCGCCCTGGTGGTCGTCGAGCCCGTCGCCGACGACCTGGTGGCCCGGATCCGGGAGCGGATCGCCACGCTGAAGGTCGGTGACGGGCGGCGCTCCTGCGACATGGGTCCGCTGGTCACCAAGGAGCACCGCGACCGCGTCGCGTCGTACCTCGACGCCGGTGCCGAGGCCGGTGCCGAGCTGGTGGTGGACGGCCGCGAGGTGCAGGTCGACGGCGACGAGTCCGGGTTCTGGCTCGGGCCGAGCCTGCTGGACCGGGTGTCGCCGGAGATGAGCGTCTACACCGACGAGATCTTCGGGCCGGTGCTGTCGGTGGTGCGCGTCGGCAGCTACGACGAGGCGCTCGCGCTGGTGAACGCCAACCGGTACGGCAACGGCACGGCGATCTTCACGAACGACGGCGGCGCGGCCCGCCGCTTCCAGAACGAGGTCGAGGTCGGCATGGTCGGCGTCAACGTGCCGATCCCGGTGCCGATGGCCTACTACTCCTTCGGCGGCTGGAAGGACAGCCTCTTCGGCGACTCGCACGCCCACGGCGCCGAGGGCGTGCACTTCTTCACCCGCGGCAAGGTCGTCACGTCCCGGTGGCTCGACCCCAGCCACGGCGGCATCAACCTCGGCTTCCCCGAGAACGTCTGAGCAGCGGAGAGAGAACGCCGATGAGCAGCAGCGCACGCACCTACGAGCTCGACCGCGCGCACGTCTTCCACTCCTGGTCCGCCCAGTCGCTGCTCGACCCGATGGTGGTCGAGCGCGCCGAGGGGTCGTACTTCTGGGACGGCGACGGGAACCGCTACCTGGACTTCTCGTCGCAGCTCGTCAACACCAACATCGGCCACCAGCACCCGGTGGTGGTCGCGGCGATCCAGGAGCAGGCGGCCCGTCTGTGCACGATCGCGCCCTCGTACGCCAACGACGTTCGCGGCGAGGCGGCCCGGCTGATCACCGAACTGACCCCGGCGGGGCTCGACAAGGTGTTCTTCACCAACGGCGGCGCGGACGCGATCGAGCACGCCGTCCGGATGGCCCGGCTGCACACCGGCCGGCCGAAGGTGCTGTCGCAGTACCGCAGCTACCACGGCGGCACCCAGACGGCGGTGAACCTCACCGGCGATCCGCGCCGCTGGCCCAGCGACAACGGCACCGCCGGGGTGGTGCACTTCTTCGGCCCGTTCCTGTACCGGTCGGAGTTCGGCGCCACGACCGAGGAGGAGGAGTGCGCGCTCGCGCTGCGCCACCTCGAACGCGTCGTGGAGATGGAGGGCCCGTCCACCATCGCCGCGATCGTGCTGGAGACGGTGCCGGGCACCGCCGGCATCATGCCGCCGCCGCCGGGCTTCCTCGCGGGCGTACGGGAGCTGTGCGACAGGCACGGCATCCTCTACATCGCCGACGAGGTGATGGCGGGCTTCGGGCGTACCGGCGCCTGGTTCGCGCTGGACCACTACGGCGTGACGCCCGACCTGATCACCTTCGCCAAGGGCGTGAACTCCGGTTACGTCCCGCTCGGCGGTGTGGTGATCGCCGACCACGTGGCCGACACGTTCGCCACCCGCGCCTACCCCGGCGGCCTGACCTACTCCGGTCACCCGCTGGCCACCGCCGCCGCCGTCGCGACCATCAACGTGATGCGCGACGAGCGGATCGTCGAGAACGCCGCCACGATCGGCGCCGACGTGCTGGGCCCGGGGCTGCGCGAACTGGCCGACCGGCACCCGAGCGTCGGTGACGTCCGCGGGCTCGGCGTGTTCTGGGCGCTGGAACTGGTACGCGACCGCGAGACGAAGGAGCCGCTGGCGCCGTACGGGGCGTCGTCGCCGGAGATGAACGAGGTGCTGGCCGCGTGCAAGCGGGGCGGCCTCGTCGCGTTCGCGAACTTCAACCGGATCCACGTGGTGCCGCCGTGCACCGTGTCGGAGACGGAGGCCAAGGCGGGCCTGGCGATCCTCGACGAGGCGCTGACACTCGCCGACCGCCACACGGTCTGAGGCACTGCCCACCACCGCCCGCCGGGTCCACCCCGGCGGGCGGTCCCGTATCCGAGATCCGCGAGACGGCCGGCGACCCCGGTGACGCGGAGACCGACGCACCCAGAAGGTGACGAATGACTACCGTAGATCTCGCCGACCCACCGGTAACCAACCCCTTCGCCGGCACCACCGGCCTTCCGCGTACGTCCGAGGGCTGGACCCAGCTCGTCACCTCGGACGGGCGCCTGCACCCCGAGGTCGACGCCGACCGTGACGCCCTCGGCCGCCTCACCCGCGACCTGTACCGGGGGATGCGGCTCGCCCGCCGCCTCGACGACGAGGCGTTCGCGTTGCAGCGACAGGGCGAGCTGGGCCTGTGGCTGCAGTGCCGCGGCCAGGAGGCCGCCCAGGTCGGTTCGGTCGCGGCGGTACGCGCCGACGACTACGTCTTCCCGAGCTACCGGGAGCACGCCGCGGCCCTGTGGCGCGGCATCGGCCCGGCCGACCTGCTGCGCCAGTGGCGCGGCGTCGCGCACAGCGGCTGGGATCCGGAGCCGTACTCGTTCCACATCTACACGCTGGTCCTGGCCGCCCAGCTGCTGCACGCCACCGGCTACGCCCTCGGGGTGCAGCGCGACGGCAGCGACACGGTCGTCGTGACGTACTTCGGTGACGGCGCCGCCAGCGAGGGCGACGCGAGCGAGGCGATGAACATCGCCGCCGTCAACGCCGCCCCGATGGTGTTCTTCTGCCAGAACAACCAGTGGGCCATCTCCACCCCGACGGCGTCGCAGACGCGTACCCCGATCCACCGGCGCGGCGCCGGGTTCGGCCTGCGCAGCGAGTGGGTCGACGGCAACGACGTGCTGGCGGTGTACGCGGTGACGTCGGCGGTGACCGCGCACGCCCGGTCCGGCGCCGGCCCCGCGATCGTCGAGGCCACCACGTACCGGATGGGCGGGCACAGCACGTCGGACGACCCGACCCGGTACCGCACCGACGACGAGCTGGCGGCCTGGCGGGCGCGGGATCCGCTGGCCCGGGTGGAGGCGCTGATGCGTGCCGAGGGCTGGAGCGACGAGGCGTTCCTCGGCGAGATCCAGGCCGAGGCGGACGAACTCGCCGACCGGACCCGCCGGGAGTGTCTGGCCCTGACGGCGCCGGACCTCGCGGACGCCTTCGCCACGGTGCTGGCCGACGTGCCCCAGCTCCTGCGGGAGGAGCGCGAGGCGTTCGTCGCCTACCGCGCCTCCTTCCTCGACTGACGCCCGCCTGCGATCGGAGAACTCGTTCATGCTCACCCTCTGTCAGGCACTGAACTCCGGCCTGCGCCGCGCAATGGAGGACGACGACAAGGTCCTCCTGATGGGCGAGGACGTCGGCCGGCTCGGCGGCGTGTTCCGGGTCACCGACGGTCTCCAGAAGGACTTCGGTGAGGCCCGGGTGGTGGACACCACCCTCGCCGAATCCGGGATCGTCGGCACCGCCATCGGGCTGGCGCTGCGCGGGTACCGCCCGGTCTGCGAGATCCAGTTCGACGGCTTCGTCTACCCCGCGTTCAACCAGATCGTCTCCCAGCTCGCCAAGATGCGGGCCCGCACCGGCGGCCGTACCGCCCTGCCGGTGGTGATCCGGATCCCGGTGGGTGGCGGAATCGGTGCGGTGGAGCACCACAGCGAGTCGAACGAGGCGTACTTCGCGCACACCGCCGGGCTGCGGGTCGTCTACTGCGCCAGCCCGGACGACGCGCACTGGATGATCCGCCAGGCCGTCGCCGGTGACGACCCGGTCATCTTCTACGAGCCGAAGCGCCGCTACTGGGTCAAGGGCGAGGTGACCCCCGCCGGGCCGCCGCTGCCGCTGGACCGCGCCCGGACCGTGCGGCCGGGCACCGACGTGACGCTGCTGACTTACGGCGGCACCGTCGCCACCTGCGTCGCCGCCGCGGAGGCCGCGGCGCAGGAGGGCCGCGACATCGAGGTGATCGACCTGCGGTCCATCTCCCCGCTGGACGTGGCGACCATCGAGGAGTCGGTGCGCCGCACCGGCCGGGCGGTGGTGGTCCACGAGGCCCCCACGTTCGCCGGGTTCGGTGCCGAGGTCGTCGCGCAGGTGACGAGCCGGTGCTTCTACTCGCTGGAGGCGCCGGTCGAGCGGGTCGGCGGCTTCAACCTGCCGTACCCACCGGCCAAGGTCGAGGAGGAGTACCTGCCCGACCTGGACCGGATCCTCGACGCCGTCGACCGCGTCCTGGCCGCGTGAAGGGAGAGGTACCCGTGACCGTTCAGCAGTTCCGTCTGCCCGATGTCGGCGAGGGCCTCACCGAGGCCGAGATCGTCACCTGGCGGGTCGCCCCCGGCGATCCGGTCGGCCTCAACGACGTCATCGTGGACATCGAGACCGCCAAGGCCGTGGTCGAGCTGCCCAGCCCGTACGCCGGTGTGGTGGACCGCCTGCTGGCCGAGGAGGGGCAGACAGTCGAGGTCGGCGCGCCGATCATCGCGATCCGGGTGCCGGGTGACGGCCCGGCGGCGCCGTCCGCCGACGAACCGCCGACCGGCGACGAACCGGCCGCCGAGGAACCGGCGGCGGAACGCACCGCGGTGCTCGTCGGCTACGGGGTGTCGGCCCAGGCGCGGACCCGCCGGCCGCGTCGCGGGCCGTCCGTCCGCCCGGCCGAGCCGACCCGCCCGGCGCACACGTCCCGGCCGCCGGTGCTCACCAAGCCGCCGCTGCGCAAGCTCGCCAAGGACCTCGGCGTGGCGCTGGCCGACGTGCGCGGCACCGGCCCCGGCGGCCGGATCACCCGCCAGGACCTGCTCGACCACACCACCGGCCCGGCACCCGTGGCCGACCAGCGGCGGGACGTGCGCCTGCCCGTGCGCGGGGTCCGCAAGGCGACCGCCGCCGCGATGGTCGCCAGCGCGTTCACCGCGCCGCACGTCACCGAGTTCCTCACCGTCGACATGACCGGCACCGTCGAGTTCGTGGACCGGCTGAAGCAGGACCCGGCGTTCCAGGGCGTGAAGGTCAGCCCGCTGCTCGTGGCGTCGCTCGCGGTGCTGGACGCCGTCCGCCGGTACCCGGACGTCAACGCCCGGTGGGACGAGGAGAACCAGGAGATCGTCCGGTTCGCCGACGTCAACCTGGGCGTCGCCGCCGCGACGCCGCGCGGCCTGCTCGTACCGAACGTAAAGGCCGCGCACAACCTGGGGGTACGGGATCTCGCGGCCGCCCTGAACGAGCTGGCGGCCACCGCGCGGGAGGGCCGCACCCGTCCCGCCGACCTGGCCGGCGGAACCATCACCATCACCAACATCGGTGTGTTCGGGGTGGACGCCGGCACCCCCATCCTCAACCCCGGTGAGGCGGCGATCCTCTGCCTCGGCGCGCTGCGCCGCATGCCGTGGGTCGTCGACGAGCAGGTCGTTCCCCGGTGGACGGTGCAGTTGTCGCTGTCGTTCGACCACCGGCTGGTGGACGGGGAACTGGGCAGCCGGGTGCTCGCCCACGTCGGCCGGTTCCTGGAAGACCCGCTGTGGGGCCTGGCCCTGCGCTGAGCCCCCGGTGGACGGACGGCGCGTGGCGGACAAGGAGGTCCGTCCACGCGCCGTCGCCGTACGCGGGCGCGCGTCAGTCCACCACTTCGAACCCCACGCCGACGGACGGACGCGGCGCGACACCGCCCGCCGGTGCGATGGGCTCACCCACCTCCTCGGACGCGGCGAGGCGGAACCGCACGTACTCCAGCTCGCCGGAGAACTCGTGCCGGGCCGGGTAGCTCGGCGACACCGGCGAGTGGATGCTGCGCCCGACGTCCATGCCGGCGAAGCCGTGGAAGAACGGCAGCAACTGCGGGAACAGCGCCTCGCCCGCCGCCTCGCCGTCCACGTAGAGGCGGCCGGTGCCCTGGCAGTCGGCCGTCTTCGTCAGCTCGAAGGTCAGCTCCACCGGACCCAGCGGCAACTCGCCCTCGGACCGCAGCACGTAACGGGTGCCGAGGTGGTTGTACTCGTACACCAGGTGGTTGTCCTTGATGTGCAGCACGTACCCGCCGCTGACGTTGCCGAGCACCACGATCACGCCGCCCTGGGCGGCGTCGGTGCGATGCACCCGCGCCGTGATGACGTGCGAGCGGTTCATCGTCGGCGGCACCGCCGCGCCGGAGATCGTCGGTACGCCGGCGAGGTAGGTGAAGTCCAGCCGGTCCCGCACCGAGCCGGGGCGCGGCACCCGGGCCCGGATCGCGAATCCCCTGTCGTCGAGCGGCAGCACGTCGTAGCGGGCCGCCTCGATCCAGAACTCCTCGATGAGGCGCCGCAGCACCTCCGGATGCTCGGCGGCCAGGTCGCGGCTCTCGGTCGGGTCCTCGTCGATCCGGTACAGCTCCCAGCGGTCCTCGTCCCAGGAGGTGCCCCGCTCGTGGAACGCGACAGCCTTCCAGCCCTGGTGGTAGATGCCGCGGTGGCCGAACATCTCGAAGTACTGGCGGTCGCGCGACGGCGGCGCCGCCGGGTCGCGCAGCCCGTCGCGGAAGCTGCGGCCGTGCAGCGGCATCTGCGGGATGCCCCGGCGCACGGCGGGCGGCCGCACCCCGACGAGGTCCAGCACCGTCGCGGTGACGTCGATGCTGTGCTGGAACTGCGTCCGCACCTCCCCGCCGGGTACGTCACCGGCCGGCCAGCTCAGCACGAACGGCACTCGGACTCCGCCCTCGTGGGTGTGCTGCTTGTAGCGGCGGAACGGGGTGTTGCTGACCTGCGCCCAGCCCAGCGGATAGTTGCTCTGCGCCCGCGGGCCGCCGATCTCGTCGATCCGGTCCAGGCTGTCCTGGAGGTTCTCCGGCACCCAGTTCTGGAAGGCCGTCGGGTTGAGCGTGCCGAGCGGCGTGCCCTCGGGGCTCGCGCCGTTGTCCGACATGACCACGAAGATCGTGTCGTCCAACCGGCCGATCCGTTCCAGGAAGTCGACCAGGTGCCCGAGCTGGGCGTCGGTGTGGTCGACCATCGCCGCGTACGCCTCCTGCATGCGGGCGAACAGGCGCCGCTGCTCCGGCGGCACGTCGTCCCACGGCACGACGCCGGGGTTGTGCGGTGGCAGCGGCGCTTCCGGCGGGATGATGCCGAGCCCGATCTGCCGCCGGTGCCGGTCCGCGCGGACGACGTCCCAGCCGGCGTCGTAGCGGCCCCGGTACTTCGCCAGGTACTCCGGCGGGGCCTGGTGCGGGGCGTGCGCCGCGGCGTACGCCAGGTAGAGGAAGAACGGCTTCTCCGGGGTGAACGAGGTCTGGTCCCGGACGAACCCGATGGCCCGGTCGGTCAGGTCCTCGGTGAGGTGGTAGCCCTCCTCCGGCGTGGCCGGCGGGTCCACCTGGTGGTTGTCGTACACCAGCTCCGGATAGAAGTTGTCGGTCTCGGCCTCCAGGAAGCCGTAGTACCGCTCGAAGCCGCGTCCCAGCGGCCACTGGTCGTACGGGCCGGACGGCGTGGTCTGCTCCAGCGGCGCGACGTGCCACTTGCCGACCGCCATCGTGTTGAACCCGGCGTCGGCGAGCATCTCCGCGACTGTGGCCGCGGCGTGGGTGATCCGCCCCCGCCCGCTCGGGAAGCCGCTGTCGAAGTTGGACAGCATGCGCATGCCGACGCTGTGGTGGTTGCGCCCGGTGAGCACGCTGGCCCGGGTCGGCGAGCACAGCGGCGAGGTGTGGAAGTTGGTGTACCGCAGCCCGGAGGCGGCCAGGCGGTCGATCGTCGGGGTGTCGATCTCGGCGCCGAAGCAGCCGAAGTCGGCGAACCCGACGTCGTCCAGCAGCACGTACACCACGTTCGGCGTACCCGCGGCGGCCGACGGCGGCGCGCTCCAGTGCTCCGTCGACTCGCCGTAGGTGCGTCCGATGGTCCCCTCGTACGGAGGGTCCGCCAGAGGTCCGGTCACGGTACGCCTCAGCCGGCCGTCGTGCCGCCGTCGAGGACGAGCGTGTGGCCCGTGATCATGCGCGCCTCGTCGCTGGCGAGGAACACCACCGCGTCGGCGGAGTCGCGCGGCGTCGCCATGCGGCCCAGCGGGATCGACGCCCGGAAGTTCTCCCGCGCGCTGTCCGGCACGTCACCCATGCCGCCCAGGAACGCCGACAGCATCGGCGTCTCGGTCGCCGCCGGGGCGATCGCGTTGACCCGGACGCCGTGCGGCGCCAGCTCCAGCGCCAGCGCCTTCATCAGGCCGATGACGCCGTGCTTGGCGGCGGTGTACGGCGCGTACCGGGGACGGGCTATGACGGCCTGCAGCGACGCGGTGAACACGATCGTGCCGCCACCGGCCTCGATCAGCGCGGGCGCGGCGGCCTGCGCGGTCCAGAACGCACCCTTGAGGTTCACGTCGACCACGCGGTCCAGCGTCGCCTCGTCCACCTCGTCGAGCGGGCCGGTGAACGGCGTACCGGCGTTCGCGTGCATGAGGTCGAGCCGGCCGAACCGCTCGACGGCGGTCTCGACGGCGGCGCGGCAGTCGGCGGCCCGGGTGACGTCGCAGGCCACGCCGACCACGGCGGACCCGAAGCCGGCGGCGGCCTCGGCGGCGCGGTCGCCGTCGAGGTCGGCGATGACGACGCGCGCGCCCTCCTCGACGAGCCGGCCGACGGTGGCCAGTCCGATGCCGCTGGCGCCTCCGGTGACGACGGCGACGCGGTCAACCAACCTCATGTGCTGCTCCTGTTGAATCGGTCCAGGAGGTCGCCGCTCAGGGTGGGCACCGCGGACAGCAGCCTCTGGGTGTAGGGGTGCCGGGGGTCGGAGTAGATCGATTCGGTGTCACCCGTCTCGACGATCCGGCCCTGGTTCATCACCGCGATCCGGTCGCAGAGGTACCGGACGACGGACAGGTCGTGGGAGACCAGGATCAGGGTCAGCTTGAACTGCTCGGCCAGGTCGGTGAGCAGGTTGAGGATCTGCGCGCGGACCGAGACGTCGAGCGCGCTGACCGGCTCGTCGCCGACGATGACCTTCGGCCCGGCCGCGAGGGCACGGGCGATGGCGATGCGCTGCCGCTGGCCGCCGGAGAACTGGTGCGGGTAGCGGGTCACCGCCTCCTCGGGCAGACCCACCGAGTGCATCAGCTCGGCGACGCGGGCCCGGTGGTCGCCGGGCAGGCGCAGCGCGCGCATCGGCTCCGCGATGATGTCCGCGACGCGCATGCGCGGGTTCAGCGACGACATCGGGTCCTGCAGCACCATCTGCACGTCGCGGCGCAGGAACCCGAGCCGCCGCTCCGGTACGCCGCTGATCCGCTGCCCGTTGTAGTACGCGGTGCCGGAGGTCGGCTGGTCGAGTGCCATGAGGATGCGCGACAGCGTGGACTTGCCGGAGCCGCTCTCCCCCACGATGCCGAACGCCTCGCCCTCGTGGACCTGCACGCTCACGCCGTCGAGCGCGCGGATCGGCCGGCCCGGCGTACGCAGCGACCGCCGCGGGGCGCGGTACTCGCGCACCACGTCGACGGCTTCCAGCAACGGGGTGGTGGTCATGCGCTGGCCTTCCCGCTTCCTAGGGGCTGGTCGCTCTCGATCGGGTGGTGGCAGGCCGCCCGCTGGGTGCTGCCGGGCGGCGCCGTCAGCAGCGGCACCGTGCCGCAGACGTCGTCGGCGCGCGGGCAGCGGTTGCGGTAGACGCAGCCGGTGGGGAACGAACCGAGCGACGGGACGCGGCCCGGGATCGTCGACAGCCGGCCGCTTCCGTCGGTGCTCTCCAGCACCGTGGACGCCCGCAGGCCCGCCGTGTACGGGTGCCGGGGCGAGTCGAACACCGTCGCCACGTCGCCGTGCTCGACGATCGAGCCGCCGTACATGACGAGCAGTTCCTCGCAGATGCTGGCGACGACCGGCAGGTCGTGCGTGATGAGCAGCAGCGACGCACCCTCCTCGCGCACCAGCGTGTCCATCAGCCGCAGCATCTCCGCCTGCACCGTGACGTCCAGCGCGGTGGTGGGCTCGTCCGCGACCAGCACGGCCGGGTCGCACGCCAGCGCGATGGCGAGCACGACGCGCTGGCGCTGGCCACCGGAGAGCTGGTGCGGGTACTTGCGCGCGGTCCGGTCGGGCTCGGGGAGCTGGACCCGTTCGAGCAGTTCGACGGCCCGGGCCGAGGCCGCGGCGCGGCTCATCCCCTTGTGCAGCCGCAGCGACTCGGCGACCTGGTTGCCGACCCGCATCAGCGGGTTCAGCGCCGTCATCGGCTCCTGGAACACCATGGCGATGTCGTTGCCGCGGACCGCGCACATCTCCTTGTCGGAGAGGTCGAGCAGGTTCCGGCCGTTCAGCAGCACCCGGCCGGACGCGGTCACGCCGTGGGGCAGCAGGCCCATCAGCGCGAGCGCGGTCAGGGACTTGCCGCAGCCGGACTCGCCGATGAGCCCCATCCGGCGGCCCCGCCCGATCTCGAACGAGACGCCCTTGACGGCCTGGATGTCGTGGACCTTGACGACGAGGTCCTCCACCACGAGCCCGCTCACGCCGCTCACCGTCCTCTCAGCCGCGGGTCGAGGGCGTCGCGTAGCCCGTCGCCCATGAGGTTGAAACCGAGCACCGACAGGGCGATGGCCAGACCGGGCCAGACGGCGAGCATCGGCTGCACGACGAAGTAGTTCTGGGCCTCCTGGAGCATCCGGCCCCAGGTGGGGGTCGGTGGCGGGGTGCCGTACCCGAGGTACGACAGCGCCGCCTCGGCGAGCACCGCGTGCGCGAACGACACCGACGCCTGCACGATGAGCAGTGCCGCGATGTTCGGCAGCACGTACCGGACCATGAGCACCACGCCCCGGCGGCCGTAGCTGCGCGCGGCCAGCACGAAGTCGCTCTGCAGCACCTGCATCGCGCCGGCCCGGGTGAGGCGGCCGAACACCGGCACGTTGGCGACGCCGATGGCGATCATGCCGGTGAGGGTGGAGGCGCCGAAGCCGGCGGCCAGGATGATCGCCAGCAGGATGGCCGGGAAGGCGAACACGATGTCCAGCGCCCGCATCACCGGCTCGCTGAGCCAGCGGTGCCCGGTGGCGGCGAGCAGACCCAGGGGTACGCCGACGGCGGCGGCGATCGCGACGGCGACGACACCGACGAACAGTGTGGTCCGCGCGCCGACGAGGAGCTGGCTGACGATGTCCCGGCCGAAGTGGTCGGTGCCGAGCCAGTGGTCCCCGCCCGGGGAGAGCAGCGTCTGCGACGGGTCGACCCGGGTGGGGTCGTACGGCGTCCAGAGGAACGACACGAGCGCGGTGAGGACGACCAGGCCCACCAGGCCGGCGCCGATCACCAGCGTGAGGTTCCAGCGGCGGCGCGGCTTGACGGGGCCGGCCGCGACGACGTCGGCGGTGGCGTCCGGTGGGGCGTCGGCGACCGATGTCATGCCTTGCTCCTCAGCCTGGGGTCGACCGCGTGGTACACCACGTCGACGACGAAGTTGATCAGAAGCACCGCGGCGGTCAGCACCATCACGGTGCCCTGCACCTTCAGCAGGTCGCGGTTGCCCACGTCCTGGAGCAGCATCCGGCCGAGACCGGGCAGGCCGAAGACGTTCTCGATCACGACGGTGCCGATGAGCAGCGTCGCGAGTTGCAGGCCGAGGACGGTGATGACCGGGATGGCCGCGTTGCGCAGCGCGTGCCGGGTCAGCGCCTGCGAGCGGCTGAGGCCCTTGGCGCGCGCGGTCTGGATGAAGTCCTCCTGCATGACCTCGACCACCGCGGACCGGACGTAGCGCATCAGGATCGCGCCCTGGGCCACGCCGAGGACGAGCGCCGGCATCAGCAGGGCCTGCACGGCGCCGCCGACGTCGTCCCATCCGGTGAACCCGCCGGCGGGCAGCCACTGCAACTTCACCGCGAACACGGTGATGAGCAGGATGCCCAGCCAGAACGACGGAACGGCGATGCCGACCTGGCTCAGCGCCGACAGCGCCGTCCCGATCGCGGTGCGGCTCTTCACCGCGGCGAGGATGCCCAGCGGGACGGCGATGAGCAGCGCCAGCGTCATCCCGGCCAGGATCAGCGGCACCGTCACGCCGAGCTTGTCGGCGATCTCCGAGCCCACCGACACCCCGCTGAGCGGCGAGATGCCGAAGTCACCGCGGATCAGGCCGCCGGCCCAGTCGAGGTACCGCTCGGTGAACGGCCGGTTCGTCCCGAACTGCTCCCGCAGCGCCTCCAGCGCCTCCGGCGTGGCGTTGACTCCGAGCATCGCCTGCGCCTGGTCGCCCGGCAGCAGCGACAGCATCGTGAAGACGAGGATCGACGCGGCGAACAGGGATACCGCAAGGATGGCCAGCCGCCGGACGAAGTAGATCACCATGCGTGTGTGCTCCCACTCCGAGTCATGGCCTGATCATCACCATCTTGGTCACGGTCAGCTCCTCCATGGCGAAGCGCGGTCCCTCCCGGCCGATGCCGGAGTCCTTGACGCCGCCGTACGGCATGTTGTCGGCGCGGAAGCCGGGCACCTCGTTGACCAGCACACCGCCGACGTCGAGCCGGCGCACGACGTCCAGGGCCACCGCCAGGTCACGGGTGAAGACGGCAGCCTGGAGCCCGTACCGGGACCGGTTCACCAGCTCGACCGCCGCGTCCATGTCGGGCACCGACCGGACGCAGACCACCGGGCCGAAGATCTCCTCCGCCCAGCACTCGGCGTCCTCGGGGACGTCGACGAGCACGGTCGGCTGCAGCACCCGGCCCTGCGCCGTACCGCCGGCCAGGCAGCGCGCCCCGGCGGCGACCGCGCGGTCCACCCACGAGTGGACCCGCTCGGTGGACGCCTCGTCCACCAGGGCGGACACACGGGTGTCGGCGGACCGGGGGTCACCGGTGGTGACCGTCGCCAGCAGCGGCTGGAGGCGTTCCAGCAACGCCTCGCGGACCGGCTCCTCGACGATCACCCGCTGCACGCTGATGCACGCCTGACCGGAGGCGTAGAACCCGCCGCGTACCACCGCTTCGGCCGCCCGGTCGAGGTCGGCGTCGCGGCCGACGACGAGCGCCGCGTTGGACCCGAGTTCCAGCAGCACCTTGCGCGGGGCCGCGGCGCGGGCGATCTGGTGGCCGACCTGCGCCGACCCGGTGAACGACACGGCTGCGACGCCGGGGTGCGTGGTCAGGAGCTTGCCGACCTCGACGCCACCGGTGACGAGCTGGACGCCCGCCGCCGGGCAGCCCGCCCGCCGGAACAGGTCGACGAGCACCAGCGTGGCCAGCGGCGTGTTCGGCGCCGGCTTGACGATCACCGGGCAGCCCGCCGCTACCGACGGCGCGACCTTGTGGGCGGCCAGGAGCAGGGGGTAGTTGAATCCGGTGATGCCGACGACGACACCGACCGGGCGGCGTACCCAGAAGCCGAGCATGCCCTCGCCGGCCGGCTGCATGTCCAGCGCCACCGTCTCGCCGGTCAGGTGCCCGACCTCCTCGGCGGCCGTCTCCAGCGTGACAAGCGTGCGGGCGACCTCGACCCGGCAGTCGACCAGCGGCTTGCCGGTCTCCAGGACCAGCAGTTCGGCCAGCGAGTCGGCGCGGGCGCGCACCTCGGCGGCGACTGCCGTCAGGATCGCGCGCCGCCGGTGACCGGGCAGCCCGGCCATCTCCGCGGCGACCCCCTGCGCGGCCTCGACAGCCGCCTCCGCGTCGGCGATGTCGCCCCACGGCGCCTGGGTCACTGTGCTGCCGTCGTACGGGAAGCGCACCGGCGCGGTCTGCGCGGTGCTGGTCCAGCCCGCGCCGATCGGCAGGCCGGCGGGCAGCGCGGTCAGCAGCTCCTGCGCGGTCACGACGCCGCACCCGTCCGGGCGCCGGTGGCACCGGTGAGGAAGGCCAGCGCCGCCTCGGCGTACACCTTCGTCTTGCGGACGATGTCGTCGACCTCGACGTACTCGTCGGGCTGGTGGGCGATCCACTTCGGACCGGGGCCGTACACCACGTTCGGGATGCCGCTGTCGCGCCACAGGATGGTGCCGTCGGTCGCGCCGGGCACGCCGCCGAAGACGGGCTCGGCACCGGTGACGGTGCGGTGCGCGTCGGCCACGGCGAGCGAGATCGGGTGGTCCTCCGGTGTCACCGCGCACGGCCGGTCGTCGACGACCTCGACGGCGAAGGTGACGCCGTGCCGGGCGCCGATGGCGTCGGCGTCGGAGCGCACCCGCGCGGCGAGGGCGGCGTGGTCGACACCGGGTACGGTCCGGCAGTCCACGCCGAGGACGGCGCGACCGGGGATGACGTTGAGCTGATCGGCGGAGCCGGCGTCCAGGACCGTGGGGGTCAGGTACGTCGGGCCGAGGTGCACGTGCTCACCCGGGTCGGCCTGCAGTTCCTTCTGGTACCGGCCGAGCGCGGCGACCAGCTCGGCCACCGCGGGGACCGGGTTGCGGCCGTGCTGCGGCATCGCGCCGTGCGCCATCTTGCCGGTGCAGGTGACAAGCAGCCGGACGGCGCCCTTGGCGACCGCGCAGATCTCCTCCGCCTCCGGCTCACAGATGATCGCGGCGTCCACCTCGCGGGCCAGCGCGGTGGTGGTGAAGTGCTTCGCCCCGAGCATCTGGCCCTCCTCGTCCACCAGGGCCGCCACCACGATCCGGCCCGGGAACGGCCCGGCCAGCTCGACGGCCCGGGCCGCGTGGATCATCGCGGCGACACCGGCCTTCATGTCGGCGGAGCCGCGACCGTACAGGCGGCCGTCGACGATGTCACCGCCGAACGGGTCGACCGTCCACTCCTCGGGAGCGCCCTCGGTGACGACGTCGGTGTGCCCCTCGAACATCAGCGTCGGGCCGGGCAGGCCACCGTCCACCACGGCGACGACGTTGGGGCGCCCGGGGACGACCTCGGTGACCTCCGGCCGCCAGCCGAAGCCCCGCATGACCCGCGCGACGAGGTCCGCCGCGGGCTGCTCGCTTCGCCCCTGCGCGGCGTCCCAGGTCGAGGGGATGCGGACCAGGTCCTGGGTCAGCGACACGACGGCTTGCTCGTCCACGAGATGGCCGGCGCGGAGGGAGGCGTGGGTGTCCGACGTCATGGCGTCGGAGGTTACGAACTCCGCCCCCGGAGGGGAACGTCCAGTTTCCGGGTCGGTGGGGGTACCAGTCGCGGCCGGACCTGGTCTTCTACCGCCTCGACGACCCGTCGCACCCCCTCGTCGATCCGGTCCAGCGGCATCACCTGGTACCCCAGGCGCAGGTGGTGACGCGGTGCCGGCCGGGCAGCCCAGTACGGCGCGCCCGGGTCCAGCAGCACGCCCTGCCGGCGCAGTTCGCGGGCCAGTTCACCGGCGTCCAGCCCCGGCGGGCCGGTGATCCACCGGGCCAGTCCACCGCGCGGCACCGGCTGCGGTCCCCAGCGCACATGCCGCTCGACCGCCCGCACCATCTCCTCGTACAGCCCCAGGTAGTGGGCGCGGACGCGGCGCACGTGGCGGGCCAGGTCGCGGCTGGCGATCATCTGCGCGAGGGCGCGTTGCATCG
The DNA here is from genome assembly GCF_015354395.1 of Micromonospora sp. ANENR4. Lineage (NCBI taxonomy): Bacteria > Bacillati > Actinomycetota > Actinomycetes > Micromonosporales > Micromonosporaceae > Micromonospora > Micromonospora sp. ANENR4. Next base: position 259,861 of record NZ_JADKYQ010000006.1, on the reverse strand, counting down.
GGCCGGGCGGGTGACGCAGCACGTAGCGGGAACGGGCCCGCATGGCGTCCACGAGCGCCGGGGACGCCACCACGTAACCGAGCCGCAGGCCCGGCGCCAGCAGCTTGCTGAAGCTGCCGAGGTAGACCACGCGGTCCTCGTCGTCGAGCGCCCGCACCGCCACCGCGGGCATCCCCCGGAACGTCATCTCCGGGTCGTAGTCGTCCTCGATCACGACCGTGTCCGCCGCCCCGGCCCGGCGCAGCAGCTCCTCCCGCCGGGACGCCGACATGGTCGCGCCGGTCGGGTACTGGTGGCTCGGCGTGACGTACACGAGCTGGGCGCCGTGCAGGTCGGCCGGCAGGTCCTCCACGACCAGGCCGTCCTCGTCGACCCGGCCGGGCACCACGTCGGCGCCGGCCATCTGCATGATCGTCCGGGCGTCCGGGTAGCCGGGGTCCTCGACGAGCACCACGCTGCCCGGCCGGACGAGGACGCTCGCCAGCAGGTGCAGCGCGTGCGTCGAACCCAGCGTGATCATCACCTGGTCCGGGTGGGCGGAGATGCCGCGCGCGGGCAGCACGTGCTCGCAGAGCTGACGCACCAGCTCCGGGTCGTCGGCCTGGCCGGCGTCCCCGATGACCCGGGACAGCCCGTCCTGCCGCAGCGCCTCACGCTGCGCCCGCTCCCACGCGCCGATCGGGAACATGGACGGGTCGGGCTGGCCGACCACGAACGGGAACGGCGCCCGCGACCAGGCCGGATCCCGGTGTACCGGCGTGGGCGGCGGTTCCGGCAGCCGCGCCGCCCAGTCGATCGGCTGCATCGGCGAGCGGGCGGTCCGCCGCGCGGCCCGCATCCGCACCACCGCGTCGGAGGAGACGTAGAGACCGCGCCGCGGAACGGTCACGATCAGACCCTGCTCCATGAGCCGGTCGTACGCGGTCAGCACCGTGTTCCGGGAGACGCCGAGCGCCTCGGCCAGGCGGCGCGTGCTCGGCAGCGGGCCGTCGTCGTACTGCCCGGCGAGGATGGCGTCCTCGAGCCCGGTGATGATCTGTTCGTAGAGCGGAACCGTGCTCTGCGGGTTGACCGGCAGCAGGAAATCCGCCACCTCGACCTCCCACTTCCGCGGGGGCCTCGCCTCGTCCCGTCGTCGTACGCCCTGCACACGCCCTGTGCGTCCCGCTGGTACCAGCCTAGCCGGAGACCTGGACCTGTTGCGGAGGGCCCGTTCCCGCCACGCTTGGCCGGGCGATGGCAGGTGACGGTCTCCTGCACGCGGACAGGGGTGGACTCATGAGCGCCCAGCGAATCGCGCTGGTGCCCGGCGACGGCATCGGACCGGAGGTCACCGCACAGGCGGTCAAGGCGTGCGACGCCGCCGCCCGACGGTTCGGGATCGACCTGGTCTGGGAGGACTACGAACTCGGCGCGGACTACTGGCGGATAACCGGCCAGGTCGTACCGCCGGACGTGGAGCAGGAACTGGCCAAGGCGGACGCCATTCTCTTCGGCGCCGTCGGCGACCCGTCGGTGCCGCCCGGCGTGCTCGAACGCGGCCTGGTGATCCACCTGCGGACCGCGTTCGACCAGTACGTGAACCTGCGGCCGGTCAAGCTGCTGCCCGGGGTGCCCACGCCCATCGGCGGCCTGCGCCCCGAGCAGTGCGACCTGGTGATCCTGCGGGAGAACACCGAGGGCGCGTACGTCGGCGCCGGCGGCTTCATCCACCGGGGCGGGCCGGACGAGATCGCCACCCAGGAGTCGGTGAACACCCGCAAGGGGGTCGAACGCCTCATCCGGCACGGTTTCCGGCTGGCCCTGACCCGCCGCAAGCACGTGACCCTGGTGCACAAGGCGAACATCCTCACGTACGCCGGCGACCTGTGGCAGCGGACCTTCGAGGAGGTCGCCGCGGAGTACCCGGACATCGCTGTGGACTACGTACACGTCGACGCGATGTGCCTCTACCTGGTGACGCAGCCGGAGCGGTTCGACGTCGTGGTCACCGACAACCTGTTCGGCGACATCATCACCGACCTGGGCGCCGCCGTGCAGGGCGGTCTCGGTCTGGCCGCCAGCGGCAACCTCAACCCGACCGGGTCGGCGCCGAGCATGTTCGAGCCGGTGCACGGCTCCGCGCCGGACATCGCCGGCCGCGGCTGGGCCAACCCCGCCGGGTCGATCCTCAGCGCCGCGCTGATGCTGGAGCACCTGGGTCACCCGGAGGCGGCCCGCAGCCTGGAGGACGGCGTGAAGGCGGTGCTGCCGCGCCTGGGCGCCATGCGCGGGCCGGAGATGGGCATGTCGACCGAGGACTTCGGCGACGCGGTCGCCGCCGTCATCGGCGAGGGCGCGCACCAGGCGGACGCCCTGCCGGCGTGACACGGATGTGAGCACCGAACCGGTCGATCCGGGCGGCGGCGGGGGCACTCCCCCGCCGTCGCCGTGTTGCGCGCCGAGACGCCCGCCCGCCGCCGGCACCGGCGCCGCGGCGGGCGCGAGTGCCGTCCGCTCACCACACGGGGGTACGGACGACCTGATCGCACTGCCCGGCGGCACCTTCCTCATGGGCACCGACAACCCGGAGGGCTTCCCGGAGGATCTGGAGGGGCCGGTCCGCCCGGTGACCGTGGGCCCGTTCGCGATCGGCGCGACGCCGGTGACGAACCGGCAGTTCGCCCGCTTCGTCGACGCCACCGGCTACCGCACGGACGCGGAACGGTACAGCTGGTCGTTCGTCTTCCACCTGCTGCTGGCGCCGTCCGCGCACCGGTACGTGCTGGACGCCTCCGTGCCGCAGGCGCCGTGGTGGCTGGCCGTCGAGGGGGCGTACTGGGCCGCCCCGGACGGGCCCGGGTCGGACGTACGCGGGCGCGAGCGGCACCCGGTCGTCCACGTCTCGCACCGGGACGCCGAGGCGTACTGCCTGTGGTCCGGCACCCGGCTGGCGACCGAGGCGGAGTGGGAGTACGCGGCGCGCGGCGGCCTGTCGCAGGCCCGCTACGCCTGGGGTGACGAGCTGACCCCGGCCGGGCGGCACCGCTGCAACATCTGGCAAGGCGCCTTCCCCGCTGTCAACACCGCGGAAGACGGGTTCGCGGGCACCTCTCCGGTGACCGCGTTTCCGCCGAACGGCTACGGTCTGTACGACGTCGCGGGCAACGTTTGGGAACTCACGGCCGAACCCTGGCGCGACCACCGCGGCCGCATCTCACCAGGTGAGAGCGTCATCAGGGGTGGTTCGTACCTGTGCCACGACTCCTACTGCAACCGATACCGCGTGGCAGCACGGAGTCGGACCACCGTCGACTCGTCGACCGGCAACACCGGGTTCCGGGTGGCCCGGTAGCCGGACGCTGATTGGTACCTGCCGACCCCGCTGAACTGGCCCTTTTGCATCGGGTACCACGCTCATAGTGTCCCGCCTCACAGGCTACGAGCGCCCTTGGCGTTCTTCGCGATGGGACACACGAATGAATCGGCTGAAGATAACGCTGCCCGCCGTGCTGCTCGCCACGGCGCTGGCTCTGACCGCGTGCAGTAGCGACGGCGACTCCGAGACCACCACCGGCGGTGGTTCCGGCAACGGAACGGTCACCCTCGGCGCCTACCTCGAGCCGGTGAGCCTCGACCTGACCGCCGAGGCCGGCGCCGCGATCCCGCAGGTCCTGCTCTACAACGTGTACGAGGGCCTGGTGCGCCAGAACGCCGGTACCGGCGAGGTGGAGCCGCTGCTGGCCAGCGAGTGGAAGGTGTCCGAAGACGGCACCAAGTACTCGTTCAAGCTGCGCGACGGCGTGACCTTCCACGACGGCCAGAAGCTCACCGCGCAGGACGTGGTGTGGAGCTTCAAGCGGGTCACCGCCGAGGGCTCGACGAACCCGTTCAAGTCGCAGATGACAGTCGTGAAGACCGTCGAGGCGCCCGATGCCTCCACCGTGGACGTGACGCTGTCCCGGCCCAGCCAGAGCTGGCTGTTCGACGTCGCCGGCCGGGTCGGTGTGGTCCTCAAGGAGAACGCCACCGACCTGGGCACGAAGCCGAACGGCACCGGCCCGTTCAAGTTCGACAAGTGGAACCGCGGCGACAGCATCACGCTGGTGCGCAACGACGGCTACTGGGGTGAGAAGGCCAAGGTCGGCACCGCCGTCTTCCGGTACATCACCGACGCCAACGCGCTGAACAACGCGATGCTCTCCGGCCAGCTCGACATCGTGGCGAACATCCAGGCGCCGCAACTGCTCGAGGTGTTCAAGGGCAACAAGCAGTTCGAGGTGGTCGAGGGCAAGACGACCGGTGAGGTCGTCCTGGCGATGAACAACGCCAAGGGCCCGCTGGCCGACGCCCGGGTGCGCCAGGCCATCCGCCACGCGATCGACCACGACGCGCTCATCAAGACCGTCTGGTCCGGCTACGGCACGAAGATCGGCAGCATGGTGCCGCCGAGCGACCCGTGGTACGAGGACCGCACCGGCGACTTCCCGCACGACCCCGCCAAGGCCAAGCAGCTGCTCGCCGAGGCCGGTCACGCAGGCGGGCTCACCCTGACCATGGACGTCCCGCCGCCCGGCTACGCCCGCGCCTCCGCGCAGTTCGTCGCCTCGCAGCTCGCCGAGGTCGGCATCAAGGTGACCCAGAACAACGTCGAGATGCCGCAGTGGCTCGACAAGGTGCTCGGCAAGGCCAACTACGATCTGTCGATCATCGCCCACGTCGAGCCGCGTGACCTGGTCCGCTACGGCCAGCCGGAGTACTACTACCGCTACAAGAACCCGGCCGTCACGCAGCTCATGAACGAGGCCGACACGGCTCTGGACGCGGCGACCCGGGACAAGAAGTTCGCCGAGGCCGCGAAGGTCATCTCGCAGGAGGCGGCCAGCGACTGGCTGTTCCTGCTGCCGAACCTCGCGGTGATCCGCGACGGCGTCGAGGGCTACCCGAAGGACGCGGTGACCCAGTCCTTCGACGTCACCAAGGTCTCCAAGAAGTAACAGCACCACGCGCAGAAGGACCTGGTGGGCTCCCGCCCACCAGGTCCTTCTGCGCGTCCCCCGCTCCCCGCTCCCCGCTCCCCGCTCCCCGCGATCTTGCACTTGCGGCCCCTCGCACGGGGGATTTGACCCCGTTCGCCGGGGCACCAGGTGCAAGATCCACGGGCTAGGAGGACCGGGGATGCCCGAGGAGCCGTGATCGGTGCGCAGTGGACTGACGCAGTCGAGGCGCGGCCCGCGTGTAGCCCGGCGCGTCCGGGACCGCGGGGCGTCGACACAACGCACTGCCGAGCGAGGACTATGCCGCGATGGACGTGTTCCGCCCGGCCGACGACCACGTCTAGCCCTACGGTGCGGCCTCCGCGTTGGGCGCCGGCGCGATGCACCGGGCTGCCGAGGGGACGTCGCAATCCCGCTCGCGCTCCACAGGCCAGGAGCTGACGTGCTGCGAAGTGGGTCGGAGCAGAACGCCCCACCCCGTCGATCTTGGACTTGTGGCGCCTGGGATGTCCGGTAAGCGAGCTGCGCGAGGTGCCACAACTCCAAGATCGACGGTCACACCGCGCACGGACGGGCCACCGGCCGGCCGGCTGGAACGACGCGAGGCGGGCTCCGTCCGGGTGGACGGAACCCGCCTCGATCGTCACGCGCCTACGGTGCCGGCGCGAGGTGAGACAGCGTGTTTGTCAGCTGAGCGGGGCGGAGGGCGTCCGGCGGCGACCCCGCAGGTGCATCCCCAGCAGGCCGACACCGAGGATGGCGGCGGCCAGCAGGCCCGTGGTCACGCCCGTGGAGAGCGTGGGACCACCGGTGTTACCGGAGGCGAGAACCATGCCGTTCTGCGACTCCTGACCGGCGTCGTTCGTGGTGTTGCCCGCCGGGGCGGCCTTGGGCTTGGGCTTGTCCTTGCCCTTGCCGTTGTCGGCACCGGCCGGCGCGGGGACCGGGGTCTGGGCCAGCGCCTGGGTCGCCTGGGCGAAGCTCTGCGGCGTCACGTCCGGGGCGTTGCCCTGGGTACGCCACTGCTTGAGCTGCTTCATGCCCTTGCAGGCCGAGGGGTAGCGGTCGCAGTAGCTGGTGGTGTTGCCGATGCTCTCGGACGAGAGGACCGCCTTGGCGATGGCACGGGCGAGCGTGCTGGCACCGGCGTTGAAGATGGCGTTGAGCTGGCGGCTGTCGGCCGGGTCGTTGATCTGGAGCGCCTCGCCCTTGCCGGTGGACACCGCGAACACGGTGTCGCCGTCGCCGAGCGTGTGGATCGGGCTGATCGCGCGGGCCATGCCGTCGTGCGCGTTGCCGGACATGCGCTGCGCGGCGGCCTTCTCCAGCGGGGCGTTGGTGGCGACCACGGCGATCGTGGTGTTTGCCGGCTGCTCGGCGGCGGCGGCCGGCGGGGTCGGCGGGTTGCACTCCTTCTTCTTGGGAGCCTTGTACCCGGCGAACTCGTCGCCGATGCCGTACTTGACCCCGTACAGGGTGCAGTCGGCCGGGTCGACCGGGGAGCCGGCCGGGTTGACGATCACCATCGCGCCGACGTAGATGCCGTCGCCGAGGTGGACGCTCGCGGTGCCGACGCCGCCGCGCATGCCGCCGCCACGGGCACCGGTGCCACCGCCGACGCCGCCCTGGCGAACGGGACCGTCCGAGGTGGCCTGTGCCGCGAGGTAGCCCCACTCGGCGGAGGTGCGGGCCTTCGGGTCGCCGCCGCGGCCGAGGTCGAAGATGTCAGCGGCCGGCACGATCGGGGCCACACCGCCGGCGCCGACGCGTACGCCCTCGCCGCGGTCCTCCAGCCAGCGGATGATGCCGTTGGTGGCCGACAGCCCATACATGCTGCTGCCGCCGAGCTGGATCGCGTTGACGCCCGGGTTGGAGTTGAGCGGGCTGAGCAGGTCGGTCTCCTTGGTGGCGGGGGCGCCACCACGCTGGTCCACACTCGCCACGGACATCTGCGGCATGTAGACGACCGAGGTGCCGGTCAGGTACGGAGCGGTGTCGGACTGGACCTGGCCGACCTGGATGCCGGGGACGTCGGTGATGGCGTTGTGGGCGCCCGGGGCACCGGCGGCGGGGTTGGCCGACGCGGGCGACCCGACGAGCACGAGTCCCGGACAGACCAGGGCTGCCGCGGCGAACGCGGCGAATCTGGACGACTTCATGCAGCTTCTCCCATGTGAAGCGGTGCGACCTCCGCCCCGATCCGGGGCGGTCGATGCATTGGGCAACTGGTGGTCCCCCGTGGTACACGACGAGATGTGACGGAGGCTACTGGTCAGACCAGTTGAAGGGAAGAGCCTGCTCAGCTGATGGCCGACTCGAATAATCCGAGGTCAGGCCACATCAGGCGGATTCAGAGCAATACGTCCACCATCGAGCGGCGCGCCTCCGGCACGTACTCGGCGTAGTAGTGGTGCAGCTCCTGACGGGTCAGCCGGGCCACCTCGTCGGCCTCGCCCGCCCGCATCGCGTCGATGACGCGCCGGTGGTGCGCGAGCGTGCGCTCCATCAGGGCCTCCGGGTCCGGAGCCTGGGCGAGCTTGGTCGAGATCAGGTCCAGCACCATGCTCCGTACCGCGTCGAGGCAGAGCACGAGCAACTCGTTCCCGGACAGCCGGGCGACGTACTCGTGGAAGCGGAGGTCCGCCGCGCTGAACGCCTCGTATCCCTCGGCGACCGCGTCGCGCATGCCCGTCAGCGCCTGCTCCAGCTCGTCCAACTCGGACGGTGACGCCAGCCGGGCGGCGACCGACCCGGCCGCCGATTCGATGATCATGCGGAACTGGAGCAGCTCCGCCACGCCGAGCCGCCGACTGTCCACGACCCGGGCGAACAGCTTGCGCATCGCCGAGGCGGTCGACGCGATCACCTGCGGCCCGAGCGGGTCACCGGGGCGGGAACGGATCAGGCCGCTGCTCTCCAGCACGCGCAGCGCCTCACGCACAGTGGACCGGCTGACGTCGAACTGGGTCGTCAGTTCGCGCTCGCTCGGCAGGCGGTCCCCCGGCCGCAGATCCCCGGCGGCGATCCGCTCCTCGACCTGCCGGACGATCCCCTCGTACGCCCTCACGGTGCGCACTGGAGCGAACGAGACACCCTTCGGCATGGCGAACCTCCCGACGCACGGCGGCCTCGCGCCGCTGGGAACAACGGTACGGTGCATCGACCCGCGCGGTGGTCAGCCCCCGCCCGCCACGACGAGTGCGCAGGCCGCGCGGCGGGTCACCGGAGCAGCCGGCGGGCGCACGGGCCGTCGTGGTCGGCCCGCAGCAGGCAGCGCCGGCCGTCGCCCATCCGAAGATCGCAGAAGACCCGATGGCGTACGCCCTGCTCGTCCTCGGCCGAGACGGTGGTCTCGCCCGGGTCTGCCTGGGCGAGCACGCCCGACCAGCGGGCGACGACCCGGGCCAGGCGTACGGCGCCGGCCAGGTCACCGGCGACGACCGGCAGGTGGATGACGAACCGCTCGCGGGAACTCATCGACGGTACGCTCCCGCGTTCATCCGCCTCTGCGCCTGCTCGGACTGCCAGCACCGCAGCGCGTCCCGGACCCGCGCGGTCTCCTCCCGGCTGACGCCGAGCGCCCGGTAGACGTCGGCCAGGTCGAGCGCCACCCGGTCGAGGAACTCGTGCACCTCGGCCGGGTCGAGCCCGCGCCGGCCCAGCCGGGTCGTCCGGAACCGCCGTTCCCGCACCTGCCAGGGGCGCAACGGCGTGTAGTTGGCCGCCCGGTAGCAGCCCGGCTGGGTGGTGCCGCGACCGGCTCGCGCGCGCCGACCGGGCCACCGGAGGTTCCACCGCACGAACGCCTGCCTCTCGTGGTCGAAGGGACTGGAAGGGCGGGACCACCCGCCCGCCGCGCGCGGGCGGACCCGCCCGCCCCGCCACCGCAGCGTCACTTCGCGGTACGGCACCGGGGCAGTCGAGATTGAGCACTCGAAGGAGTCATGTCCGCCGGTTACCGCACGAACACGCTCCGACCATAGCAAGAATCCAACATGGCTACAATCCATCATCGCCATAAAGCCTTGATGGATCAGATCTACCGGGGCACAAGGCTTACGTCATGACCATCGATCCGCGCTCGCACACGCCGGTCTACGTCCAGCTCGCCGACCTGATCCGAGAGCAGATCGAATCGGGCGCGCTGCCGCCCGGGGCGAGCGTCGGCAGCGAGTCGCGGCTCAGCCAGGAGCACCAGATCGGCCGCGACGCGGTCCGGATGGCGATTTCGCTGCTGCGATCGGAAGGGCTCGTCACCACCAGCCGTCCGCTCGGCACGCGGGTCCGGGAGACGCCGCAGCGCAGGCAGGTGGAGCTGGCCGCGGGCGCGAGAGTCGTCGCGCGGATGCCTACCGGCGCCGAGCGCCGGAACATGCTGCTGGACGAGGGCGTACCGGTGCTCGAGATCCACGGCCCGGAGGGCGACGTGGAGTTGCTGCCGGGCGACGAGGTGGAGCTGACCCGCCCGGCACACGACTGAGCCGGGCGGCGCGCGTCAGGCGGTGGGCGTACCCATCGCCACGTCGTCGACCTTGATGTTGATCTCGGCGGCCCGCAGCCCGTACGCCTCGATCGCGGACGCCACCGCGGCCCGGACCTCACCCGTCACCTGCGGCACCGGGTACCCGGCGTCGATCACGAGGACGAGGTTGACCACCGCCGACCCGTCGGTGACGTGCGCCGAGCAGCCGCGCCGCGCGTCCCCGACCTGCTCCAGCCCGACCCGGTCCAGCACGGCGTTGAAGAAGCGGGCGATGTCGCCGCCCAGCTCGGCAACCCCGGGCACCGACTTCGCGGCGGCCACCGCGATCTTCTCGACCACCTCGTCCGAGACCGAAGTGCTCCCGCCCGCCACGGTCTCAGGCATCGCCGGCAGCTCCTGAGTAGCGTCGTGCTCCACGCGCCCACCCTCCTTCGTCCGAGGGAGCGTACATCGACCGTCGATCATGGAGTTACGGCCCCGGCACAAGCCGCGAAGCAGGCGCAACCGGGGCCGCAACTGCAAGATCGCGGGGTTTGTGGGAGCGCCTCCCGTCACGCGAGATCGGCGTTCCGTCAGGTGGCAGCGGTGGACGGGGCGGGGGCGGGTCAGGAGCCTAGCTGGGAGAGCAGCTCGTCCGCCGCCGCGTACGGATCGATCGCGCCCTCGGCCACCTTCGCGGCGAGCGTCGGAAGCTGCGTACCGTCGCGCAGTGAGCCGATCCGGGCGCGCAGCACGCCCAGCGCGATCGCCTCGATCTCGGCGGCGGCCCGCGCCTCCCGGCGGCGGCGCAGCTCGCCGTGGCGCTCCAGCCAGTCGCGGTGCTTGTCGATCGCGGCGGCGATGTCGTCGATGCCCTCGGCACGGGCGGCGATCGAGCGCACCACCTGCGGACGCCACTCCCCCGGCCCGCGCTCGCCCAGCGCGATCATGCCCTGGATGTCGCGGACTGTGGCGTCCGCGCCGTCCCGGTCGGCCTTGTTGACCACGAAGACGTCGGCGATCTCCAGGATGCCTGCCTTCACGGCCTGGATCGCGTCACCCATGCCCGGCGCGAGCAGCACGAGCGTGGTGTCGGCCAGCGAGGCCACCTCCACCTCGGCCTGCCCGACGCCGACGGTCTCGACCAGCACCACGTCGCAGCCGGCACCCTCCAGCACCCGCACCGCCTGCGGCGTCGCCGCCGAGAGCCCGCCCAGGTGGCCCCGGCTGGACATCGAGCGGATGTAGACGCCCGGGTCGGTCGCGTGGTCCTGCATCCGGACCCGGTCGCCGAGGATCGCGCCGCCGGTGAACGGGCTGGACGGGTCGATCGCCAGCACGCCGACCCGGTGCCCGCGCGCCCGCAGCGCCCGGACCAGCTCGTTCGTGGTGGTCGACTTGCCCACACCGGGCGAGCCGGTCAGGCCGACCACCTGGGCGTGCCCGGCGTACGGCGCGAGCGCCGCCGCCACCTGCGGCAGCACCTCGTCGCCGGACTCGACCAGGGTGATCAGGCGGGCCACCGCGCGGGGGTCACCCGCGCGGGCCCGCTCCACCAGCATGGGTACGTCCCGGCTGCGGCGCACCGGGCCGGTGGCCGCCGCCGGGGCGTTCTGTGCATCGTTCACAGGTATCAGCAATCAGCTCTCGGCGCCGTTCGGCACGTGGATGATCAGCGCGTCGCCCTGCCCGCCACCGCCGCAGAGCGCCGCCGCGCCGGTGCCGCCGCCGCGCCGCTTCAGCTCCATCGCGAGCGTGAGGACGAGGCGGGCGCCGGACATGCCGATCGGGTGGCCGAGCGCGATCGCGCCGCCGTTGACGTTGACCTTGTCGGGGCTGATGCCGAGGTCACGGGTGGACTGGATGCCCACCGCCGCGAACGCCTCGTTGATCTCGATGAGGTCGAGGTCCTCGATGCTCAGGCCGCCCTTCTTCAGGGCGTGGTTGATCGCGTTGGACGGCTGCGAGTGCAGGGAGTTGTCCGGGCCGGCCACGTTGCCGTGCGCGCCGATCTCGGCCAGCCAGGTCAGGCCCAGCTCCTTGGCCTTGGCCTTGCTCATCACGACCACGGCGGCCGCGCCGTCGGAGATCGGCGAGGAGCTGCCGGCGGTGATGGTGCCGTCCTTGGTGAAGGCGGGACGCAGCTTGCCGAGCGACTCGGCGGTGGTGTCCGGGCGGATGCCCTCGTCCTCGCTGATCACCAGCGGGTCGCCCTTGCGCTGCGGGATGACCACCGGGGTGATCTCGTCGCCGAAGTGGCCGTTCTTCTGCGCGGCGGCGGCGCGCTGGTGGCTGGCCGCGGAGAACGCGTCCTGCTCCTCGCGGGTGATGCCGTGCTTCGCGCCGTGCCGCTCGGTGGACTCGCCCATCGAGCAGCAGTCCCAGGCGTCGGTGAGGCCGTCGAGGGCCATGTGGTCCTTGACCGTCACGTCGCCGTACTTGTAGCCGGAGCGCTGACCGAGCAGCAGGTGCGGGGCGTTGGTCATGGACTCCATGCCGCCGGCCACCACGACGTCGAACTCACCGGCCCGGATGAGCTGGTCGGCGAGCGCGATCGCGTCCAGCCCGGAGAGGCAGACCTTGTTGATGGTCAGCGCCGGGGTGGACATCGGGATGCCGGCCTCGACGGCCGCCTGCCGGGCCGGGATCTGCCCGGCGCCGGCCTGGAGCACCTGGCCCATGATCACGTACTGGACCTGCTCGGGCGCGACGCCGGCGCGCTCCAGGGCCGCCTTGATCGCGATGCCACCGAGCTTGGTCGCGGGGAGGTCCTTGAGGTTGCCCAGCAGGCGCCCCATGGGGGTCCGCGCGCCGCTGACGATCACCGAAGCCATTGCCTGCCTCCGAGGGGGTGCCGACCTGTACGCCTTAACGATTGTTCGGTCAGACTAGCGTCATGGCTGAGAACTCCCCCGTCGAGCCCGCTGCCGAGTTTGTCACAGACATCGGCCTGCGCCGCATCGACCACGTCGGGATCGCCGTGGCCGACCTGGACGCCGCGATCGACTTCTACCAGCGCACGTTCGGGATGCGCTGCGTGCACACCGAGACCAACGACGAGCAGGGCGTACGCGAGGCGATGCTCGCGGTCGGGCCGGACGCCTCCGGCGGCATGGTGCAGCTGCTCGCGCCGCTCTCGCCGGACACCACGATCGGCAAGTTCCTGGACAAGCGCGGTCCGGGCATCCAGCAGGTGGCGTACACGGTGGCGGACATCGACGTGGCATGCGCGGCGCTGCGTGAGCGCGGCGTCCGGCTGCTCTACGACGCGCCCCGGCGCGGCACGTCGGACTCCCGGGTCAACTTCGTGCACCCCAAGGACGCCGGCGGCGTGCTGATCGAGCTGGTCCAGCCCGCCTGACGCGCGTGGAGGGGGCCGGTCGCGGCCCCCTCCCGGCATGTGAGAAGGCGCGCGGCAGTGCGCACTTGCACGTTCCCACGGACACCTCCACGCATCGGTGGATGCAGTTTTTCACAGAGGGGTTCCCGCTTTAGCTACCGTTCAGTAACGTCCGCCCGAACAGCAGCGGCGACCGGTTGCCGAATGTGTCGATTGCCGACATGGCGGTCCCGTCGCACCGGCGCCGACGATGGCAGCACCCCTGCCCGCGTCGTGCGGGTGTGGACAAACGGGAGGTCACCGTGCAGGACATCCTCGAAGCGATCATGGCGGCGGAGGGTTCGTCGCAGCCGGAGCGGGAGCTCGCCGGCCTCGCCGGCCTGCCCGTGCCGGAGAGCTACCGGGGCGTGGTGGTGCGTGCCGAGGACACCCGCATGTTCGAGGGCATGGCCACCCGCGACAAGGACCCGCGCAAGGCGCTGCACGTGCAGGAGGTGCCCACCCCCGAACTGGGCCCGGGTGAGGCGCTCGTCGCGGTGATGGCCAGCGCGATCAACTACAACACGGTGTGGACGAGCATCTTCGAGCCGCTGCCCACCTTCAAGTTCCTCCAGCGCTACGGCCGGCTCTCCGAGCTGACCCGCCGCCACGACCTGCCGTACCACGTGGTCGGCTCGGACGCCGCGGGCGTGGTGCTGCGCACCGGGCCCGGCGTGACCAAGTGGAAGGCCGGCGACGAGGTGGTCGCGCACTGCCTCTCGGTCGAGCTGGAGGACTCCGCCGGCCACGACGACACGATGCTCGACCCGCAGCAGCGGATCTGGGGCTTCGAGACCAACTTCGGCGGCCTGGCCGAGCTGGCGATCGTCAAGGCCAACCAGCTGATGCCGAAGCCACGCCACCTGAGCTGGGAGGAGGCGGCCAGCCCGGGGCTGGTCAACTCCACCGCGTACCGGCAGCTCGTCTCGCACCACGGCGCGAACATGAAGCAGGGCGACGTGGTGCTGATCTGGGGTGCCTCCGGCGGCCTCGGCGGCTACGCCACCCAGATGGCGCTCAACGGCGGCGCGATCCCGGTCTGCGTGGTCTCCTCGCCGGAGAAGGCCGAGCTGTGCCGCAAGATGGGCGCCGAGCTGGTCATCGACCGGACCGCCGAGGGGTTCAAGTTCTGGTCCGACGAGCAGACCCAGGACCAGGACGAGTGGCGGCGCTTCGGTGAGCGCATCCGCGAGCTGACCGGCGGCGAGGACCCGGACATCGTCTTCGAGCACCCGGGCCGGGAGACCTTCGGCGCCAGCGTCTACGTCGCCAAGAAGGGCGGCACGATCGTCACCTGCGCCTCCACCAGCGGCTTCAACCACCAGTACGACAACCGCTACCTGTGGATGCACCTCAAGCGCATCGTCGGCAGCCACTTCGCCAACTACCACGAGGCGTGGCAGGCCAACCGGCTGGTCGCGCTGGGCAAGGTGCACCCGACCGTGTCGAAGACGTACGCGCTGGAGCAGACCGGCCAGGCCGCGTACGAGGTGCACCGCAACGCGCACCAGGGCAAGGTCGGCGTGCGGTGCCTCGCCCCCGCCGACGGGCTCGGCGTCCGGGACACCGAGATGCGCTCGCGCCACGAAAGCGCCATCAACCGGTTCCGCGGTCACTGACCGTACGGTCGCACCGGATTGCCTTTCCGGCGGAGCCGGGCACCATTCGACCGGCGTACGCACAAAGGGCCGCGGGTACCCACCCGCGGCCCTTTTCGCGCCGCCTTCCCCGCAGAAGCCCGACCCGCCCCACCCGCCCGGGAGCTGCCAAGATCGCCAATTGGTCCGGTCTCACCGGCCGACCGAGTTGACCATGTAAACAGGACGCGAAAGGTGCCGACCGCTCTTGCGAACCACCCTGGGGCGTCTGCCAGTATGTCCCAATGCCCCAGCAGCAGTCCTCCCCTCTTGCGTTCTTCGATAACGCGAACTCACAGCCCGATTTCACCGTTGGCCTGCGTGGTTACAACACCAACCAGGTCGACGACTTCATCGGCCGCCTCAGCGCCGCCCTGAGCCAGTCCGAACAGGCCCGCGCCGAGGCCGAGCAGCGGATGAACGACGCCCAGCGCCGGCTGCGGCAGGCCGAGCAGCGCCAGAGCGCGCTGGAGCAGAAGCTCACCGAGACCAACAAGCAGCTCGAGGAGAACAGCCGGCCGACGCTCTCCGGCCTGGGCACTCGCGTCGAGCAGATCCTGCGGCTGGCCGAGGAGCAGGCCAACGACCACCGCAACGAGGCCAAGCGCGAGTCGGAGGGCATCCTCTCCGCCGCCCGCCTCGAGGCGCGTGAGATCACCGACAAGGCCCGCGCCGAGGCCGCCGCCATGAAGGCGACCGCCGAGCGTGAGGCCGGCAGCGTCCGTACCGCCGCCGAGCGCGAGGCCGCCGAGGTCCGCGTGCAGGCCCGCCGCGAGGCCGACACGCTGCGCGCCGACGCCGACCGGGAGACCAAGCAGCTGCGTACGGTCACCGCGCACGAGGTGGCCGAGCTGAAGTCGACCGTGGAGCGCGAGGTCGCCACGCTGCGCGCCACCGCCGAGCGGGAGATCACCCAGCAGCGGGCCAAGGCCGCCCGGGAGGCCGAGGAGAAGCGGGCCGAGGCGACCAAGCTGCTCACCGACGCGCGCGACAAGCGCGACAAGGACCTGCAGGCCCTGGAGCTCCAGCTCGCCGAGCGGCGCGAGAAGGCCGAGCGCGAGGAGTCGGAGCGGCACGCCGCCCAGGTCGCGCAGACCCAGAAGCTGGTGAACGAGGCCGAGCAGCGCGCCCGCGCCGCGCAGGAGCGGGCCAAGGAGATCGAGCAGCGGGCCGAGGCCCGGCGGGTCGAGTCCGAGCGCACCGCCAACGAGACCGTCGACAAGGCCAAGGCGCTGGCCGACAAGACGCTGAACGAGGCGCGCGCCGAGGCGCAGCGGGTGCTCAACGAGGCCCGCACCGAGGCCGAGCTGACCACGCAGGCGGCCCGCCGCGAGGTCGAGGACCTGACCCGTCAGAAGGACGCGGTCACCTCGCAGCTCGGGCAGATGCTGTCCGGCCTGGCCGGCATCGTGCCGGGCGTGCCGGCCGGCGGCAAGACCGAGGCGCCGAAGGGCGACGCCGCCGCGCAGAAGGTGACGGCCGAGTCGGCCGGCTGACCGTTACACCCGCTGTCGGGGGCATGAGCCACGGCGCGGGGTGACGCCGGGTGACCGGTGTCGCCCCGCGCCGTCATGCTTGTGCGGCCCGTTTCGCCAGGAGGGTGAAGTAGCTCCCAGAAGGGGCGTCCGTATCGCCCCAGCAGAGCCGGATGCGTGTGAGGATGGGGGCATGTCGCACGGCGAGGAACTGTTCGCGCTCGGCGGGGACGTGACGACGGAGCCCAGCTTCGAGTCAGCCCTGCGGGGATACGAGAAACGGCAGGTCGACCGCTACGTCGCTCGCGCGGAGCACGAGATCGCGGCGTTGACCACCGAGCGGGAACAGGCATACACCCAGATCCACAAGCTGGCCGGTCAGGTCGAGGTGCTCCAGCGCGACCTGGCCCAGGTGCGCAAGCAGGCGGCGGTGGTGGACCGGGCGTCGTTCCGGCACCTCGGTCCGCGCGTCGAGCAGATCCTCACCATGGCCGAGGAGCAGGCAGACGACATCCTGGCCGCCGCCAACGAGGAGATCGAGGCCCGCCGCGCCGCCGCCGAGCACATCGTCGAGGAGGCCCGGGAGCAGGCCGCCCAGGCGCTCAAGGACTTCGAGATCGCGCTTGCGGCCCGCCGGACCGAGGAGGAGCGGCACACCGCCGCCCGCAAGGCCGAGGCCGAGGCCACGCTGAAGGCCGCCAAGGACGAGTCGGCGAAGCTGCGCAAGGACGCGCAGGACGAGTCGACGAGGCTGCGGACGGCCGCCCAGGACGAGGCCGAGAAGCTGCGCCGGACCGCCCAGGACGCACTGGCGAAGGCCCAGCAGGAGGCCACCCAGCTCCGCGACACCGCCAAGGAGATCCACTCCCGGGCACAGCAGGAGGCCGCGCGGCTGCGGGAGTCGGCCAAGGAGGCGCTGGCCAAGGCCCAGCAGGAGGCGAACCAGCTCCGCGAGGCGGCCAAGGAGGTGCACGCCAAGGGCCAGCAGGAGGCCAAGCGGCTGACCGACGCCGCCGCCGAGGCCGGCCGGGCCACGCACGCCAAGGCGCTGGCCGAGGCCAAGAAGATCGTGGACGACGCGGAGGAGGCCGCCAAGGCCACCCGCGGCCGGGCCCGCAGCGAGGCCAACCGGCTCACCACCGAGGCCGCCGAGGCCGGGAAGCGCAACCGCGCCGAGGTCGAGGCGTACGTGCAGCGCATGCGCACCGAGACCGAGGCGTACGTGCAGCAGGCCCGCGCGCAGACCCAGCAGGAGCTGGGCGCATGGCGGGCCGGCGTGGAGAAGGAGGTCGCCGAGCGGCGGGACGGCGCGGAGAAGGAGCTGGCCCAGCGCCGGGCCGCCGCCGAGCAGGAGTTCGCCAAGCGCCGCGACGAGCTGGACAAGCAGCACGCCAAGCGGCAGGAGGAGCTGGAGCAGGCGTACACGACGCGGCGCGACGAGATCGAGCGCACCGCCGCCGACGTCCGGCAGGCCGCCGAGGCCGACGCACTGAGCATGCGGCAGCAGGCCGAGCTGGAGGCCGCCGAGCTGCTGCGCCGCGCCGAGGCGGATGCCGGCGCGCAGCGCCGCAAGGCCGACGAGCACGTCGCGGCCTCGCGACGCCAGTTCGAGGAGTACGCGGCCACCACCCAGCAGCACCTCGCCACCACGCAGCAGCACCTGGCCGCCACCCAGCAGGAGGTGGCCGCCGGCCGGCAGCAGCTCGCCGGGGTCATGTTGGAGATCGCCAAGGCCCAGCAGGAGCTGGCCGACCTGCGTACCGAGACCTGGAAGTCGCGGCAGGAGTCCGACGACCTGCAGCGCCGCCTCACCGACCTGCGGCGCGACGCCGATTCGGCCGGGATCGCGGCCACCCCGGTCGACCCGGACGACCTCGCTGCCGCCTCCACCGGCCGGTCCACCGGCGACGGCACGCCGGCGGGCGAGGGCACGCCGGTCACCAGCGGCGCGGAGAGCCCCGGCGACACCCCGGCCGGCGGCGGGGCGCCGGTGGCCGCGAAGGGCACCGCCACCGCGGTCCCCAACGGCGCCGGGCCGGCCAGGGGTGACGGCGAGCCCGCCGACGCGGGCAAGGCGAAGCCGGTCGGCGAACCGGTGACCACGATGGACTCCCCCGGCGGAGCGGGCGTCGACGGCGAGCCCACTGTTGCCGCCGTACCGGGTGAGGGCGGCCGGGGCGCCACCCCCACGAAGATCACCAGCACCGGTGAGAACGGCAAGCGCCCGACCAAGCCGACCACCGACGAGCGCAGCGCCAAGCCCAGCACGGTGACTGTCGACAAGGACTGATCCACCCACCGCGCCGGATCGGGGAGGTGGCGGCATCCGCCCCACCCGGACCACGCCACCTCCCCGACCTGGCGGACCCAGCGCCACTTCGGCGAAGTGGCGGCATCCCACCCACCCGGACCACACCACCTCCCCGACCTGGCGGACCCAGCGCCACTTCGGCGAAGTGGCGGCATCCCACCCACCCGGACCACACCACCTCCCCGAACTGGCGGGTGACCCGCGCCGGGACGGCCCGGCGGGAAGTGGTGGTGGGATGGTCGGGGCGGACGGCGAGGACTACCCTGCGGGCAGAGGGCCGCGCGTCGGGCGTGGACGGCACCGGCGGGCGAGCCGGGCAGCGCGGGAGCCGGGAGGCACGGGTGTCGCAGGAGGGTTCCGCCGTCCCGGGTGACGAGGCGGCGGCCGTGCACCCCACCGGCGAGGCGGAACCCGCGCGCGACGCCACGACCGCCGCCGGCGAACCGCGATCCGGCACGGACACGAGCAGCGGACGGCCGACCGACGTCGAGCCGGGTGAGTTCGAGCCGAGCGGGCGCTTCGGCGTACCGGGACGCCCGCTGCGGCGCAGCGCCTTCCTGGTCGGGTTCACCGGCGCGCTCGGCGTGCTGCTCGCGTACGCGTTGTTCCTGGGCATCCGCAACGCCGCCGGCATCCTGGTGCTCGTGGTGATCGCGCTGTTCCTCGCGGTCGGCCTGCACCCGGCGGTGGTCCGGCTGCGCAAGTGGGGCGTGCCGCGCGGGCTGGCGGTGGCGGTCGTGACGCTCACCCTGCTGCTGCTGATCGTGGCCGGGCTGCTGGCGCTGGTGCCGCCGGTGGTGACCCAGTCCGGTCAGTTCATCCAGCAGCTGCCCGGGTACGTCGAGGAGCTGCGCCGCAACCCCACGGTCAACGACCTGGTGATCCGGTACGACGTGATGGAGCGGGTCCAGGCGGCGGCGAACGCGGACAACGTCGGGCGGGCGCTCGGCGGGGTGCTCGGCGGCGCGCAACTGATCTTCGGGACGATCTTCCGTCTGCTCACCGTGCTGGTGCTGACGATCTACTTCCTGGCGTACTTCGACAAGCTGCGCGAACTCGGGTACGCGCTGGCGCCGCGCTCACGCCGGGAGCGGGTCCGGCTGATCGGCGACGAGATCCTCACCCGGGTCGGCGCGTACATGGTCGGTGCGCTCGCCATCGCGGTGCTGGCCGGGGTGAGCACGTTCGTGTTCGCGCTGGCGGTCGGCCTGCCGTACCCGTTCGCCCTGGCCGTGGTGGTCGCGGTGACCGACCTGATCCCGCAGATCGGCGCGACGCTGGGCGCGGTGGTGGTGACGCTCGTCGGGCTCGCCACCGACCTGCCGGTGGGCATCGCCTGCCTGGTGTTCTTCGTGCTCTACCAGCAGGTGGAGAACTACCTGATCTATCCGAAGATCATGCGCCGGGCGGTGTCGGTCAACGAGGTGGCCGCGTTGCTCGCCGCGCTGCTCGGGGTGGCGCTGCTGGGCGTGGTGGGCGCGCTCATCGCGATCCCGACGGTCGCCGCGTTGCAGCTGATCCTGCGCGAGGTGGTGCTACCGCGTCAGGACGCGCGCTGAGCCGTTACTCGGCGCGCCGCTGGGCCGGGCCGGGCACCGGGGTGTCGGCGAACGCGGCGACGGTGCGGTCGGCGTACGCGCTGACGTCGCCGGTCTCCATCGGGCCGTCCCAGGCGGTGGGCAGCGGCAGCGGTACGCCGGGGGCGACCCGCCGGACGATCTCGTCCAGCACCTTCTCCGCGTCGCCGACCCAGAGGTGCTTGGCGCCGTCCACGCCCACCACCTCGGCCTGCGGCACGGCGGCGAAGCGCTCCCGGGCCTCCTCCGGCCGCAGGTAGTCGTCGAACTCGGGGACCAGCGCGGTGAGCGGCTTGCCCGTCTCGGCCCAGACCCCCAGGTCCTCCGGGGCTGAGTAGCGCAGCGGCGGGGAGAGCAGGATCGCGCCGGCCACCGCCGGGTCGCAGCCGTACTTCAGCGCCAGGTCGGTGCCGAACGACCACCCGACCAGCCAGATGTTCGGCAGCTCGTGGAACTCGGCGTACTCGATCGCCGCGGCCACGTCGAACTTCTCGCCGACGGCGCCGTCGAACGCCCCCTCGCTGGTGCCGCGGACGCTGCTGGTGCCCCGGGTGTTGAACCGGAGCACGGCCAGGCCGGCCAGCGCGGGCAGCCGCCACGCCGCCTTGCGGAACACGTGGCTGTCCATCATCCCGCCGTGGGTGGGCAGCGGGTGCAGGCAGACGAGTGTGGCGGCCGGTTCACGGTCCAGCGGCCGGGCCAGCTCGCCGACGAGCGTCAGCCCGTCGGCGGTGTGCAGCTCGATGTCCTCCCGGCGGCCGGGCAGGATCGACGACGCGCGAATCGGAGTGCTCACGCCTGCCAGTCTCCCGCGTCGGCGGCCCCGCCGCCCAGCGGGACGGGAACCGGGTGATCCAGATCGCTCAGCCGTAGCGCGGGGCGCCCCGGCCGCGCTGGAGGTTCGGCCCGCGCCGGTCCCGGGCCCGCCAGCAGCCGGAGTGCCAGTGCCGGCGGTCGGTCAGGTCGCCCCGGTCGTCGGCCGGCCAGGCCACCACGTGCGCCACGCCGGGACGGATCTCCTGGTCACAGCCGGGACAACGGTACGTCTTGACCGATGCCCCGCCGCTGATCGCGCGTATCTGCCAGTCGCCGTCGCGCCACTGCTGCACTGTCGGCACGCCGTGGCGGGCACGCTCGGCGTCCAGGCCGGGGTTCTCCTCCCGGCGGGGGCGGTTGCGA
The DNA here is from genome assembly GCF_015354395.1 of Micromonospora sp. ANENR4. Taxonomy (NCBI): domain Bacteria; kingdom Bacillati; phylum Actinomycetota; class Actinomycetes; order Micromonosporales; family Micromonosporaceae; genus Micromonospora; species Micromonospora sp. ANENR4. The sequence continues at coordinate 238,865 of NZ_JADKYQ010000006.1, read as the reverse complement.
CGAGGGCTCACGGTCACCAAGCGTACGGTCCGCCGGCCGGACCCGGGTCGGGCGATCTTGGTACGGATGCGCCCTTCCCGGGGCCGTTCCGCACCAGGATCTGCTCGTGGTGACCGATCAGGGCCAGGTCTGCGGACGGGTGAGGTCTCTCGCCACCTTCGTCCCGACGAGCACCGTCGCCGCGTCGGCCTCGGTGAAGTTCACCTGGCCCGGGGGTCCGTAGCCGGGGAAGGGCCAGGCGAAGTCGACTGTCAACCGCACCTTGGGCAGGCCGAGCAGTTCCAGGCGGTTGCCGTCCGGATACCGGAAGCCCGGACGGCCACCGAGGTCGCGGTTGCTGGCGCGGCCCGTGTCCTCCCCCATCTCCGCCCCGTAGACCAGCTTGATCCACATGTTCGACGAAGGTGCCCGGAAGACGGTGAGCTGAACCGTGAGGCCCTTCGGGAAGGCGGCCGCGTCCACCGAGCATCCCGTCACCGCCGCATTCGCCGGCAACGTGGTCGGTCGGACCGGCCCGGTGCATCGCCGGGCTTCCTCCCAGCGCACCAGACCGGCCACCCGGTCCAAGGCGGCTACGTCACCGCGAAGCGTGGCCGCCCGGGCGTAGAGACCGGGGAAGGGCTGCCACGACTTGACCAGACCGTCGGTACCGGCAACCCGCAACACGGCACCGTCGAAGGTCAGCCGACCGCTGACGGCCTGCACCGGGAAGCCTTCGATCGGGGTGTCGTCGAGGGTCTTCGCCACCGGGCTCACCTCGAGCAGGACCGGGTGCCCGTCACCGACGCTGAACCGGATCGACTCGACCAGGTTGGCGCTGTGGACGGACCAGCCCAGATAGCGGGCCCGGGTGGTGTCGACGCCTAGGTGCAGCACCTGCGGGTCGGTACCCACCAGATCGGGACGCTGAAGCGCCCCGGGCACCCCGTCGGCGAGCGGCGGCACCGGCGGTGGCGCCGCCTCCGGGGTTGCGGCCGTCCAGGGCATCCGCCCGGCCAGCCCGCCCACGTCCGCGCGTATCGCGCCGGTGAAGCCGAGCACGCCGACCAGGGCGAGCGCGGTGCCGGCGGTGAGTCGGCGGCGTACCTGCCGGCGCCGGCCGAGCGCGCGGGAGCGGCGCAGCAGGCGCCCGGTGTCTGTCTCGCCCTCGGCGTGCTCCCGCAGCACCGAGGCGATCCGCTGGTCGAGGTCGGTCACGGCCGGCTCCCCTTTGTCATCGGGACGCCGCAGCGCTCCCGGAGGTGGGCGAGCGCCCGCATCGCGTGGGTGCGGACGGTGACCGGGGAGCAGTCGAGGATCTGGGCGATCGTGGCGTCGTCCAGGTCCTCGTAGTAGCGCAGCACCAGCACGGCGCGCTGGCGGTCCGGGAGGGCGCGGATCAGCCCCCACATCTCGTCCCGGTCCGCCGCCTCGCCGCTCAGGTCTCCGCGTTCGGGCCGGTCGGCGAACGTGTCCACCGCCAGTTCGCGGTTGGACCGCCGCCGCCACCAGGACGTGTTGGCGTTGACGAGCATCCGGCGCACGTACACGTCGGGCCGATCGATCCGGGCGATCTTCCGCCAGTGCACGTACGCGCGCGCCAGCACGTCCTGGGTCAGGTCCTCGGCCCGGTGCGCGTCGCCGGTCAGCAGCCGGGCCAGACGCAACAGAGCCGGGCCGCGGCTGCCGACGTACTCCTCGAAGGTCACACCTCGAAGACGCCGTCACCGGGCCCGGCTGTTGACAGCGGTCAGCGCCGGGTGTGGTCGCGGAACCCGCGGCCGGACTTGCGGCCCAGGTAGCCGGCCGTGACCAGGTGCTCCAGCAGCGGCGCCGGGGCGAATCCGGGCTCGCGCAGTTCCAGATACAGCTCCCGCTGGATGGCCAGCGAGACGTCCAGGCCGACCACGTCGAGCAGCTCGAACGGGCCCATCGGGTAGCCACAGCCGAGCTTCATCGCGTAGTCGATGTCGTCGGCGGTCGAGTAGCTGGCCTCCAGCATCTTCACCGCGTCGTTCAGGTACGGGAACAGCAGCGCGTTGACGATGAAGCCGGACCGGTCACCGCAGACCACGCCGGTCTTGCCGAGCTTCGCGCAGACCGCGCGGGCGGTGGCCGACGTCTCGGCGGAGGTGCGGATGGTCTGCACGATCTCCACCAGCGGCATGATCGGCGCCGGGTTGAAGAAGTGCAGGCCGACCACGTCGGCGGGACGCTGGGTCGCCATCGCCACGTCGATCACCGGCAGCGACGAGGTGGTGGTGGCGAGCACGACGCCCGGCTTGCAGATCTCGTCGAGGCTGGCGAAAAGCGCCTTCTTGACGCTCAGCTCCTCGATCACGGCCTCGACCACCAGGTCGACGTCGGCCAGGTGCTCCAGCGTCGCGGACCAGGTGATCCGGCCGAGCGCGTCGTCCCGGTCGGTCTCGCTGAGCTTGCCCCGCACCACGCCCTTGTTCAGCGAGGTCTTCACCGCCTCGCAGACCTTCGCGGACTTCTCCGCGCCCCGGGTCACCGAGATGACCTCGTACCCGGCCTTGGCGAACACCTCGATGATGCCGGTGGCCATGGTGCCGGACCCGACCACGCCGACCTTCGCGATGGCGCGGGCGCCGTCGGCGAGCGCGGCGTCCGCGGCGAGCGGCGTGTACTCGTCGGGTACGACCTTCGGCGAACCCGGCCGCTCGTAGGTGTAGAAGCCGCGGCCCGACTTCCGACCCAGCAGACCGGCGGTGACCATCTGCTTGAGCAGCGGGGCCGGGGCGTGCCGGCGGTCCCGGCCGCCGCGCCGGTACATCGTGTCGAGGATCTCGTACGCGGTGTCCAGACCGATCAGGTCCATCAGCGCCAGCGGGCCCATCGGCAGACCGCAGCCGAGCTTCATGGCGGCGTCGATGTCCTCGCGGGTGGCGTAGCGGGCCTCGAACATGCCGACCGCGTGGTTCAGGTAGCCGAACAGCAGCGCGTTGGCGATGAACCCGGCCCGGTCGCTGATCGTCACGTCGACCTTGCCGAGCCGCTCGCAGAGCGCCTCCACGTCGGCGACCACGTCGGCGGAGGTGACCACCGTGCGGACCACCTCGACCAGCTTCATCACCGGGGCCGGGTTGAAGAAGTGGATGCCGATGACCTGGTTGGGCCGCGTGGTGGCGACGGAGATCTCGGTGACGCTCAGCGACGACGTGTTGGTGGCGAGGATCGCCTCGGGCTTGCAGACCCGGTCCAGCTCGGCGAAGATCCGCTGCTTGAGGTCCAGGTGCTCGGGCACCGCCTCGATCACCAGGTCCACGTCGTGCAGCGCGTCCAGGCCGACCCGGAAGTCGACCCGCGCGAGCAGGGCGTCCCGCTCGGCCTCGGCGAGCTTGCCCTTGGCGACGGCCCGGTCGGTGGAGCCGGTGAGCGTGGTCCGGCCGCGCTCCAGCGCCGCGTCGGAGATCTCGACGGCTGTGACGTCGACGCCGTTGCGGGCGAACACCTCCACGATGCCGGCACCCATGGTGCCCAGACCCACCACGCCCACCCTGGTGAACTCCCGCGCCACGACCGGCCTCCCCTGGCTCGACTCCGCCGTCCGCGACATGAACGGCCGCTAAGGTTATGCGCCGGAGTCTGCCACGTGACGCTGTGTTGTCGAGACGCCGTGGGATATTTCACGCACCGCGCCTCACCCGGTGGCGTTCTCCCCGGTCAGCGCCAGCAGTTCGGCGACGAACTCGGCCGGCCGTTCCAGGTGCGGGCTGTGCCCGCAGCCGGGCAGCACCACCTCGCGGTACGTCCCGCCGGCCGCCGCGTACCGGTCCAGCACCGCGCGGGTCTGCCCGACCATCGGCTGCGGCGGGCACTGGGCCTCGCCCGGCCAGCCGGGCACCACACCGAGCCGGCCGAGGTACGCCAGGTCGAACAGCGAGGTGTCCGAGACGATCACGTCGGCGTCGCCGCGTACCCAGGTCACCGGCGGCTTGACCGGCACGGCGACGAGCTCGTCGGCGAGCCGGAAGTGGGCCGGGGCCAGCGCGTTGAGCACGCCGCGCGGACCGGCGGCGGTCCCCGGCCAGTGGGCCGAGGCCACGGCGGTGCCCGGGTAGTTGTCGTCCCCGGTGGCGGTGGTCAGCATGCTCTCCAGCAGCAGGTCCTCGTCGTCGCCGAGGGACGCCGGGTCGGCCACGTACGCGGCACGCAGCACCGCACGTGGGCTGGTCGGGCCGTCCGCGCTCCGGTCACCGGCGGCGAGCCGGGCCACGAAGTCGGGGTTCGCGCCGCCGGCGCCGGTGCCGGCGAAGTCGGGCGTCGTCGGGGTGCCGTCGAGGTCCCGGGTGCCGCCGAAGCCGTACGGGGACACCGGCGCCTCCAGCAGCAGCCCTGCGACCCGCTCGGGGTGGCCGACGAGCAGCCGCATCGCCACGCCGCCGCCCAGCGAGTGCCCGGCCACCACCGGCCGGGCGCCGGGCGGGAACAGCCCCGGGGCGTCCAGCAGCGCGGCCACGTCGTCGGCGAAGTCGTCCAGCCCCCGGGTGGCGTCGACAGGCGCGGTGTCTGTCTCGCCGTAGCCGCGCAGGTCGGGCGCGACCACCCGCAGCGTCTCCGGCAGCCGGGCCAGCAACGGTTCCCAGAACGCGGAGGAGGAGACGTTGCCGTGCACCAGCAGGACCGGTACGCCGTCCGGTGGACCGGCCACGCGGACCGCCTGGGTGATGCCGTTGGCCTGGACCGTGAGCCGTGCGCTGCGCATCCGCGCATGCTGGCACGCGCCCCCACCCCCGGTCCATGTGCCCCACCCCCACACCGCCGCACGCGACGGTGGCGCACACCCCCGCCCCCTCACCGCGTCGATCATGAGGTTGGCGGCGACAAATCGGACGCGGACCGCCGCCAACTTCATGATCAACCGAGGGTCGCGGGGGGCCCGAGAGGGCGGCGGGTGGTGAGGGGCTAGCGGGCGTCGGCTGGCTGCGCCTCGCGCGCCTCGATCGGCTGGCGTGGCCCGGGGACGGGCAGCGGCACTGTGGGGCGCTGGTCGCGGCGCATCGCGCCGAAGCTCATCCCGACCGGGTCGGTGCGGGCCACACCCGGGTCGTAGAGGCGCAGATCGGTGCGGCCGAGCCGGACCACGTCGCCGTCGGCGATCGCCACGCTGCCGGTGACCCGGGTGTCGTTGAGCCAGGTGCCGTTCGTCGAGCCGAGGTCGGTGAGCAGCACCCCCTCCGGGGTGGCCCGGACGGTGGCGTGCCGCCGGCTCAGGTGCGGATCGGCGAGCACGATGTCGGCGGTCGGCGCACGGCCGATCACCTGCGCCTCCTGGCCGACCCGGAACGTGAGCCCCCGCATCGCCCCGCCCGACACCGTCAGCAACGGCATCAGCTCAGGATGCTCCTCCATGGACAGTCCTCCACCCCACATCGCCCCGCGGCGTCAGCCTGCCACCTCACCGTAGTGGCTTGCACCACCGCGCGGTCACCCCCGCGACCCCGGCCGGTCATCTCCCATTCGCCGTTTCGGACGGCACTTCCGTCGATGCGACGGCTGATCGTCCGCGCAGCGTACGGCGCATTCGACACCTACCGGCGAGTAATCCTCGGGTCTAGACTTCGGCCATGACCGCTGTACATGTGCCGGGCGCCCCGCTCATCTCCGAGGGTCAATTGGTGTCGACCAGCCCGGCCACCGGCGCCGAGGCGGGCCGATTTCCGCTGGCCACCGAGGCGGACGTGCGCGCCGCCGTCGACCGCGCCCGGGCGGCCGGTGACTGGTGGGCCGGGCTCGGCTTCGCCGGCCGGCGCGACCGCCTCCAGCGCTGGCGCGGCGTGCTCGCCCGGCGGATCGAGGAACTGGCCGACCTGATGCACACCGAGGGCGGCAAGCCGGTCGGGGACGCGGTGGTGGAGATCCTCACCGCGCTGGAGCACATCGACTGGGCGGCCCGCAACGCGCAGCGGGTGCTCGGGCCGCGCCGGGTCCGCTCCCGCCTGGTCCTCGCCGAGTTCAGCGGTCACCTCGAATACCAGCCGTACGGCGTGATCGGTGTGATCGGCCCGTGGAACTACCCGGTCTTCACCCCGATCGGCTCCGCCGCGTACGCGCTCGCGGCAGGCAACGCGGTGGTGTTCAAGCCCAGCGAGTACACGCCGGCGGTCGGCCAGTGGCTGGTCGACAGGTTCGCCGAGGTGGTGCCGGAGCAGCCGGTGTTCCAGGTGGTGCACGGCTTCGGCGCGGTCGGCGCGGCGCTGTGCCGCTCCGGGGTCGGCAAGGTCGCGTTCACCGGCTCGACCGCCACCGCGAAGCGGGTGATGGCCGCCTGCGCCGAGACGCTCACACCGGTGCTGCTGGAGGCCGGCGGCAAGGACGCGATGATCGTGGACAGCGACGCCGACCTGGACGCCGCCGCCGACGCGTGCGTATGGGGCGGGATGACGAACGCCGGCCAGACGTGCATCGGCATCGAGCGGGTCTACGCGGTCGACCAGGTCTTCGACGCCTTCGTGGAGAAGGTGGTGGCGAAGGCCGGGCGGCTCACCGTGGGCGCCGACGGCTCCGACCTCGGCCCGATCACCATGCCGTCGCAGATCGACGTCATCCGCCGGCACATCGACGACGCGATCGACCGGGGCGGCCGGGCGGTGCTGGGCGGCCCGGAGGCGGTCCAGCCGCCGTACGTGCACCCGACGGTGCTGGTCGACGTGCCGGAGGACTCGGCCGCCGTGCAGGAGGAGACGTTCGGCCCGACGCTCGTGGTCAACCGCGTCCGGGACGTGGACGAGGCGGTCGAGCGGGCGAACGCGCTGCCGTACGGGCTCGGGGGTTCGGTCTTCGGCCGGGCGCGGGCGGTGGCGGTCGCGCGGCGGCTGCGTTCCGGCATGGCCTCGGTCAACTCGGCGCTGACCTTCGCCGGCATGTCGACGCTGCCGTTCGGCGGCACCGGCGAGTCCGGCTTCGGCCGCATCCACGGCGAGGAGGGGCTGCGCGAGTTCGGCCGGCCCAAGTCGGTCACCCGCCGCCGGGCCCAGTCGCTGCTGCCGGCGATGACGTTCGAGCGCACCCCGGCCGACATCGCCCGCATTGTCAAGATCGCCAAGCTGATGTACGGCCGGGGCCGCTGAGGCGGCGCCTCAGAACAGCGTCAGCTCGTCGCGCTCGATGCCGCGCAGCTTGTCGTAGTCGACCACCACGCACCGGATCCCCCGGTCGGTGGCGAGCACCCGCGCCTGCGGCTTGATCTCCTGCGCGGCGAACACGCCGGCCACCGGCGCGAGCAGCGGATCGCGGTTCATCAGCTCCAGGTAGCGGGTGAGCTGCTCGACGCCGTCGATCTCGCCGCGCCGCTTCACCTCGACCGCCACCGCGCCGCCGACCGCGTCCCGGCAGAGCAGGTCGACCGGCCCGATCGCGGTCATGTACTCGCGCCGGACCAGCGTGAAGCCCTCCCCCAGCGTCTCCGGGTTCGCGGCGAGCAGCTCCTGCAGGTGCGCCTCGACGCCGTCCTTGCGCAGGCCCGGGTCCACGCCCAGCTCGTACGAGGTGTCCTGGAAGATCTCCTCCAGGGTGATGCGCAGTTCCTCGCCGGCCTTGTTGACCACCCGCCAGACGCCGGGTGCCTCCTCCAGCCGGCAGGGCGGGCTCATCCAGTTCAACGGCTTGTAGGCCCGGTCGTCCGCGTGGATCGACACCGACCCGTCCGCCTTCACCATCAGCAACCGGGTCGCCGGGGGCAGGTGGGCCGAGAGCCGTCCGACGTAGTCCACCGAGCACTTCGCAATCACCAACCGCACCCGCCGAGGGTAGCCGAGGCCCCGGCGGACGCCGACGAGCGCCACTGGCGTACCGGTGCCATATTGAGATCGTGCTCGAAGTCCTCACCGGTTCCGGCCTGGCCGCCTCGGCGGGCCTGAACGCCTACATCCCGCTGCTGCTGATGGGGCTGCTGTCCCGCTACACCGATCTGGTCGAGCTGCCGAGCGGCTGGCAGTGGCTCGGCAACGGCTGGGTGGTGCTGATCCTCGCCGTCCTGCTCGCGGTCGAGGTGGTGGCCGACAAGGTGCCTGTGGTCGACCACGTCAACGACGTGGTGCAGACGGTGGTGCGGCCGACCGCGGGCGGGCTCGCGTTCGGCGCGGGCGCCGGCTCGGAGACCGTCACGGTGAGCGACCCGGACACGTTCTTCTCCACCCACCAGTGGGTGCCGGTGGTGGTCGGCGTACTCATCGCGCTCGGCGTGCACCTGCTCAAGGCCGCCGCCCGGCCGGTCATCAACGCGACCACCGCCGGGGTGGGCGCGCCGGTGGCCAGCACCGCCGAGGACGCGACGAGCGTGGTCATGTCGGTGGTGGCGCTGCTGCTGCCGGTGCTGGTCCTGGTCTTCCTGGTCGCCCTGGTGTTCTTCGTACCGTGGCTGTTCCGCCGCCGCCGGGAGCGGCGCCGCGAGCGCGCCGCCGCCCGCGCGGCGGGCTTCCGCGTCTGACGCGCACCGACTCCCGAAACCTCTAAAATCGGGGCAAGACACCCAAGGAGGTACGGGAGATGACCGCGTCGTTGGAGATGCCCCGGGTCCAGGAGTGCGCCGTCCGGTCCTGCGCCTACAACCACACGAACGACTGCCACGCGTTCGCCATCACGATCGGCAGCAGCGACCACGCGCACTGCCACACGTTCGTGGAGATGCCGGTGCGCGGCGGTCTCGACCAGTTGGTCGCCCAGGTCGGCGCGTGCTCGCGCGCCGACTGCCGGCACAACGCCGACCTGGAGTGTCACGCCCCGGCCATCACCGTCGGCCCGGACATGGACATGGCCGACTGCATGACCTACGAGAGCCGCTGACCCACCCGCGAGGGCGTTCAGCTCAGCGCGTTGGCCTCGCGGATCACTGTGACCAGCTCGTCGATGATGCCGGTGAGCGCGAAGTCCTTCGGCGTGAACACCCGGGCCACCCCGGCGGTCCGCAGCGCCTCGGCGTCGGCGGCCGGGATGATCCCGCCCACCACCACCGGCAGGTCGCCCCGCCCGGCCGCGCGCAGCCCGTCCAGCACCGCCGGCACGGCGGCCAGGTGCGAGCCGGACAGCACGGAGAGGCCGACCAGGTCGACGTCCTCCTCCACCGCCGCCGCGACGATCTGCCCGGCGGTCAGCCGGATGCCCTGGTAGACCACTTCGAAGCCGGCGTCGCGGGCGCGTACCGCGATCTGCTCCGCGCCGTTCGAGTGCCCGTCCAGCCCCGGCTTGCCGACCAGCAGCCGCAGCCGGCCGCTGCCCAGCTCCCGGGCGGTCGCGGCGACCCGCTCCCGGACCCCGGCGAGGGTCGCGTCACCGGTTGTGCCGACCGCCCCGGCCAGGCCGGTCGGCGCGCGGTACTCGCCGTACACCTGGCGCAGCGCGCCCGCCCACTCGCCGGTGGTGACACCGGCCCGCACGCAGTCCAGCGTCGCCGGCATCAGGTTCGCCGTGGTGGCGGCGTCGGCGCGCAGCCGGTCCAGCGCCGCCTCGACCGCCGCCGCGTCCCGGTCGGCCCGCCACCGGCGTACGCCGTCGGTGGCGGCCTCCTCGACGGCCGGGTCGACCTGCTCGATCGCCTCGGCACCGGCCGCGGTGAGCGGCGACGGCTCGGTCTCGGTGAACCGGTTGACGCCGACCACCACGTCCGAGCCGGACTCCATCCGGCGGCGCCGGTCGGCGAGCGACGCCACCAGCGCGCTCTTGAGGTAGCCGGTCTCGACGGCGGTGACCACGCCGCCCATCTCCAGCACCTTCTCCAGCTCGACGCGGGCACCGGAGACGATGTCGTCGACGAGCGCGGTCATCACGTGCGAGCCGGCGAACAGGTCCGGGTACTCCAGCAGGTCCGACTCGTACGCCAGCACCTGCTGCATGCGCAGCGACCACTGCTGGTCCCACGGGCGGGGCAGGCCCAGCGCCTCGTTCCAGGCGGGCAGTTGCACGGCCCGGGCGCGGGCGTCGCGGGACAGCGTGACGCCGAGCATCTCCAGCACGATGCGCTGGATGTTGTTCTCCGGCTGCGCCTCGGTCAGGCCCAGCGAGTTGACCTGGACGCCGTAGCGGAACCGGCGCTGCTTCGGGTTCTCCACGCCGTAGCGGTCGCGGGTGATCTCGTCCCAGAGCGCGCCGAACGCGCGCATCTTGGCGATCTCCTCGACGAAGCGCACCCCGGCGTTGACGAAGAACGAGATCCGCTGGACCACGTCGCCCATCCGCTCGGGCGGCACCTGGCCGGAGTCGCGGACGGTGTCCAGCACGGCGACGGCGGTGGCCAGCGCGAAGCCCACCTCCTGCACCGGCGTGGCGCCGGCCTCCTGAAGGTGGTACGAGCAGATGTTCACCGGGTTCCACCGGGGCATCTCACGCAGTGTGTACGCGATCACGTCGGCGGTCAGCCGCAGCGACGCCGCCGGCGGAAAGATGTACGTCCCCCGGGACAGGTACTCCTTGATGATGTCGTTCTGCGTGGTGCCGGCGCAGCGGCTCAGCTCCGCGCCCTGCTCGGCCGCGACGGTGCCGTAGAGGCCGAGCAGCCACATCGCCGGGGCGTTGATGGTCATCGAGGTGTTCATCTCGGCGAGCGGGATGCCCTCGAACAGCGCCCGCATGTCGCCCAGGTGCGCCACCGGCACGCCGACCCGGCCCACCTCGCCGGAGGCCAGCTCGTGGTCCGGGTCGTACCCGGTCTGGGTGGGCAGGTCGAAGGCGACCGACAGGCCGGTCTGCCCCTTCGCCAGGTTGCGGCGGAAGAGCGCGTTGGTGGCCGCGGCGGAGGAGTGCCCGGCGTACGTGCGCATCACCCACGGGCGGTCCCGCTCGGGCAGCCGTCCCGGCATCGCGTCGTCCATGGCCGGAGTTTAAGTTACCGTTCAGTAAAAGAGAGTGTGGAAAACCACACAACCCGATGCCCGCACCGGTGGGCCGGCGTGCGGCCGGCCCACCGACGGGTCATTCGCTACGGGCGGTCTCCGGACCGGTGATCCGTTCCAGCAGCGGCAGGGTGGCCGCGATGACGGCGAGGCAGCCCAGCACGCCGAGGACCACCACGGCGGCGAACCCGATCCCCGGTAGGCGCAGGTCGTAGTCCATCTGCGCGCGCAGGAACAGCTGCGCGGCGACCAGTCCCATCCCGACCGCCACCACGGCGACGGTCAGCAGCGGCACCGCGCTCTCCAGGGCCACCACCCGGCGCAGCAGCCGCACCGGGGCGCCACTGAGCCGCAGCAGGCTGAACGGCCGCTTCCGTTCACTGAGGCCGGCCGCCACCGCGACCGCCAGGCTGCACCCGGCGAGCACGAGACCGGTCACCACGACGAGGTCGGCCAGCCGCTGCCAGCCCCGCATGGTGTCGGCGAAGTCGGCCTCGAAGTCGCCCGGCACGTTCGGGGCCACGAAGAACGTGGGGAAGGCGGCTTCGAGGACCGTCCGGACCCGCTCGACAGCGGCCGGGTCCGCCGCCTCGACCGCCACCGAACCGGCGGGCAGCCCGGGAAGCGCGGCCGGCTCCACCGGGGACGGCGGCCAGACCCGGTCGGCCGAGGCGGACTCCCGCCAGGGGATCAGGTCCGGCGGCACCTCGGCGACGCTCGCCCCGGCGGCGCACCGCCCGTACGCGGGTGGGATGTCCGCGCAGGCGATCACGCCGGAGTCGCGGCCGTCACCGCGTACCGGGTTCTCCCGGACGAGCACCGGGTTGCGGACCCCGGGAATCGCGGCCAGGTCGGCCACCAGCGTTCCGGGCACCGGCGGGTCGTCCGTCAGCACCATCGACACCCGACCGGCCTCCAGGGAGCCCTGGGGCGCGGGACCGCGCTCGTACGCGATCGTCCCCATCACGCCCACGGCCACCGTCGTGACGAACAGCGCGAGCATCACCCCGCCCACCGCGCGGAAGCCGGCGGCCGGGTTGTCGGCGAGCCGGCGCGCGGCGATGAGCGCGGCGGGCCGGGTGGCGCGAGCGGCCATCGCCCGGGCGCCGACCATGGTGAGCCACGGCCCGCCCGCGATCAGCCCGACCATGACCAGCAACAGCGCGGGCAGGAACAACGCGGTCTGACCGTCCGACGTGGGCGGCCGGTACACCAGGGCGAAGCCCAGCCCGGCCAGGCCGAGCGCGAGCGGGATCAGCCGGTACACCCGGGGCGGCCGGGGTGTGACGCGGCGGCTGACACCGAGTGGGGAGATCCGGACCCGGCGCAGCGCGACCCAGGCCGCGGCCGCCGCGCCCGCCGGCACGCCGAGCGCCACCAGGACGGCCTCCGGCGCACCGATGGCCATGTCCCGGGGGAAGAACGGCATGCCGGTGAACGGGATGCCGGCGAGCTGTCCACGGAACGCGAAGAACACCGCGAAGCCGACCGCCGCGCCGGCCGCCGCCGCGAGCGCGGCCTCGACGGCCGCGACCGCCGAGATCTGCCGGGGCGTGGCCCCGACCAGCCGCATCGCGGCGAACCGCTGCTCCCGGCGGGCGGCGCCGAGCCGGGTCGCCGTGCCGATGAAGACGAGTACGGGAAACAGCAGTCCGCCCGCGGCCACGCCGAGGATGAGGTCGATCGCCGCCCTCGGCAGCGGAGCCCGGTTGTCGTCGAGCCGGGTGACCTTCCTGACCTGGTCCAGCTTCCTCACCTGCTCCGGGGTGCCACCGACCAGGACGAGCAGGGTGTCCGGCGAGGTGAGCGCCGCCGGCCCGACGACGCCGAGGTCCCGGCCCGGGTAGCGGTCGGCGAGCTGGTCGGCGGGGGTGGTGGCCAGCAGCTTCCGCAGCGCCGGGGAGGCGTAGAACTCGCCGGGCCCCGGCGCGCGGGGGACGCCGATCGGCGTGGGCGCGTCCGGACCGGTCGCGGCGACGTCGATGCGAACGATCTGATCGCCCCGGAAGTAGTCAAACCGGGTCGACCACAGCAGCGGGTCGGCGGACCCGCCCGCCGTCTCCTGCGGGTACATCGACGCGTAGCGGGTGAGCTGGGCGTCGGTGGCGTGCACACCGGCGAGCGTGGTGAGCAGCAGCCCGGTGCCGACCGCGACGGCGGCGGCGATGGCGACCAGCCGGACCAGCGCCTCCCGGCCACCCGCGACGGCGAGCCGGAGCGCGAGCCCGATCACGAGGCGACCCCGGCGGGGGCGTTGACCCGGCCGTCGCGCACCATGACCTCCCGGTCGGCGTACGCCGCGATGCGCGCCTCGTGCGTCACCAGGACGACTGTGGTGCCCTTCTCGCGGGCGGCGTCCACCAGCAGCGTCATCACCTCCTCGCCGGTGAGCGAGTCGAGCGCGCCGGTGGGCTCGTCGGCGAACAGCACCCGGGGCTCGGCGACCAGGCCACGGGCCAGCGCGACCCGCTGGGCCTGCCCACCGGACAGCTCCCCGGAGCGGCGGTGCTCCATGCCGGCCAGGCCGAGCCGCTCGAACCAGCCCCGCGCGGCGCGCAGCGCCGGAGTGCGGCGGACACCGCGCAGCAGCAGCGGCAGCGCCACGTTCTCCGCCGCGGTGAGTTCCGGCACGAGCTGGCCGAACTGGAAGACGAAGCCGAAGCTGTCGCGGCGCAGCGCGCTGCGGTCGGCCTCGCCGAGCGTGTCGATCCGGGTGCCGTCGAACCGGACCTCACCGGAGTCGGGGCGCAGGATGCCGGCCAGGCAGTGCAGCAACGTCGACTTGCCGGAACCGCTCGGTCCCATCACGGCGACGACCTCACCGGCGGCCACGGCGAGGCTCGCGCCGCGCAGGGCCGGTGTCTCGCCGAACGCGTACGTGACGTCACGTGCCTCGATCATCGGGCTCATGGCCGTACCGCCTTTCTCAGGGCGTCCAGCCGGGCGCCCGTCGTCTCGATCCACCGCAGGTCCGCCTCGAGGTGGTAGAGGCCGTGGTCGGCCAGCATCACGTCGACGAGTTCGCCGCTGCGCTTGATCTCGGTGAGTTCGCGCATCCGGCGCAGGTGGGCGGCGCGCTGGGTGTCCAGGTACTCCTCGGCCGGGCGGTCGAGCATCAGCGCGAGCACGACCTTGGTGAACAGCAGGGTCTGCAGGTGCGGTTCCGGTTCGACCGGCTCGGTCAGCCAGTGCTCCACCTCGGTGGCGCCCACGTCGGTGATGACGTAGCGCTTGCGGTCCGGCCCGGCGCCGGGAGCGACGTCGCCGACCACCACCTTGCCGTCGCGGGCCAGCCGGCTCAGCGTCGAGTAGACCTGCCCGTACGGCAGCGGCTTGCCGCGTCCGAAGAAGGTGTCGTAGTCGCGCTTGAGGTCGTAGCCGTGGCTGGGTTCGCGTTCGAGCAGCCCGAGCAGGGTCAGGGGAACCGTCATGAGCAGAGACTACACCGAGTGTATACCTCGCGTATATAGCTGACCCGGCAGTGGAACGGGCTACCGCACGACGCACACTTGACGTCATGGAGAACGAGCTCGCGATTTCCGTGCGAGGGCTGCGCAAGGCGTACGGCGACAACGTCGCCGTCGCCTCGGTGGACCTGGACGTCCACCGGGGTGAGGTGTTCGCCCTGCTCGGCCCGAACGGCGCCGGCAAGACCACAACGGTCGAGATCCTGGAGGGCTACCGGCAGCGCGACGCCGGCGAGGTACGCGTGCTCGGCGCCGACCCCGCCCACCCCGACGCCGGCTGGCGTTCCCGGGTCGGCATCGTGCTCCAGGGCACCGGCGAGTTCGACGAGCTCAGCGTCATCGAGGTGGTCCGCCACTTCTCCGGCTTCTACCCGGGCGCCGACGACCCGGACAAGGTGGTCGAGCGGGTCGGGCTGGGCGCCAAGGCCAAGGCGCGCACGCACACGCTCTCCGGCGGGCAGAAGCGCCGCCTGGACGTGGCGCTGGGCATCATCGGCCGCCCCGAGCTGCTCTTCCTCGACGAGCCGACCACCGGCTTCGACCCGGAGGCCCGGCGCGAGTTCTGGGAGCTGATCCGGGACCTGTCCGCCGCCGGCACCACGATCGTGCTCACCACCCACTACCTGGACGAGGCCGAGGCGCTCGCCGACCGGGTCGGCGTGATCGCCGCCGGGCGGGTGATCGAGGTCGCGCCGCCGAACGCGCTGGGCAACCGGCAGGAGTCGCTGGCGACCGTCGCCTGGCGTACCCCCGACGGGACACCGGCCTCGGCGGAGACCGCGACGCCGACGGCGCTGGTGTACGACCTGGCCGCGCGCTTCGGCGGCGAGGTGCCCGGTCTCACCGTGACCCGGCCGACCCTGGAAGACGTCTACCTGCGGATGATCGGACACTCATGACCACCACGACCAACCCCGCGGCCCCGGTCACCGCCGCCGCGGCCCGGCGGCCCGGCGCGGGCGCGCTGGCGCTGCGCCAGGGGCGGCTGGAGATCACCCAGTTCCTGCGCAGCCGGGAGTCCGTCGTGTTCACGATGGGCTTCCCGATCATCATGATCCTGATCTTCGCGGCGATCTTCAGCGACGAGATCGCCCCCGGGGTCAGCTACACGCAGTACTTCATCACCGGCATGATCGCGACCGGCCTGATGACGGTGAGCTTCCAGAACCTCGGCATCTGGATCCCGATCGAACGGGACCGGGGCGTGCTCAAGCGCTACCGCGGTACGCCGATGCCGAAGTGGGTCTGGTTCGCCGGCAAGGTGATCATGGTGGTGGTCATCGGCATCGCCGAGACCGTGCTGCTGCTCGCCGTCTCGGTGGCGATGTTCGACCTGGACCTGCCGCAGACCACCGCCAAGTGGCTGACGTTCGCCTGGGTCTCCGTGCTCGGTGTCACCGCCTGCACGCTCTGCGGCATCGCCATCTCGTCGCTGGCCCGCACCGCCCGCAGCGGCTCGGCGGTGGTCACCCCGGTCGCGCTGGTGCTCCAGTTCATCTCCGGCGTGTTCTTCGTCTTCACCAGCCTGCCCACCTGGATGCAGCAGGTCGCGGCGATCTTCCCGCTCAAGTGGATGTGCCAAGGGCTGCGCTCGGTCTTCCTGCCGGACAGCTTCGGCGCCCGGGAGCCGGGCGGCTCGTTCGAGCTGGGCACCGTCGCGCTGGTGCTGGGCGCCTGGTGCGTCATCGGCCTGGTGCTGTGCCTGACCACGTTCCGCTGGACCACCAAGCGCGACGGCTGACGCCGCTCATCCGCCGTCGACGAGCGCCGCACCGAGCGGCGTACGCCAGTAGAGCACCTCGCGCCCGGACCGCCGCTTCGCGACCGCGCCCGCGTCGAGCAGCACCCGCAGGTGGTCGCTGACCGTGCCCAGGGACAGCCCGGTCACCACCACGAGCTGCGAGGTGCTCAGCGGAGCGTCCAGCCGGGCCAGGATCTCGGCCCGGTTCGCGCCGATCAGCCGGGCCAGGCCGTCCGGCGCCGGTGAGGTCGGATCGACCAGGATCCCGCGCGCCGGATAGACCATCCCGAACCGGGCCGGCGCGTCCCAGACCACCCAGCCGCGGCGGCAGTGGGCCGGCACGAACACCAGCTGTTCGGCCGCGTGCAGCGACAGCGGCGGTTCCGGGTAGTCGTTCACCTGGAGCCGGCCGTCACCCAGCCACCGCACGTTGCGGTTGATGTCGACGATCGCCCCGGCCAGGCCGCGCATGCTCAGGGCGGCGGTACGGGCCACGATGTCCGCCCGCAGCCGGCGTTCCCGCTCCGGCCACTCCGGCGCGACTGTGTGCGCCCAGATCCAGTCGAGCAGTTCCACGACCTGCCCGGTGAGCCCGTCCGCCAGCAGCTCGGCCGCCAGCGGGCCCGGCCGGGTGGCACGCAGGTCGGCCCGGATCCGCTCGTCGGACAACCGCTCGATCGCCGCCAGTTCCCCGGCGAACGTCGGATCCGCCGAGGCGGGCGCGATGGTGAGGAAGTCCGCCACCCAGCGAAGGCCGAACGACGCCTCCACCAGCGCCCGGACCACCGGCCGGGCAGCCAGCATCTCCCGGAACGCGTCCACGTGCGGCCGTCGCCAGGCCTGCTCCCAGGGGACCTTCGGATGGCGCAGCGCCTTCAGCGCGCCGACGGTCTCGGCCATCGGCGACACCGTGAAACGACTCCGCGCGACCAGGTCGGACGGCACCTGCCAGACGCCCACGTTTCGCCTCCAGACGTAAGTCTAGGGATTCCGCCGACGACCGGCCGACCATGCCCGGGTGAGAACGTACGCAGAACTGTTCGCGGTCCGGGAGTTCCGCAACCTGTTCCTGGCCAACTGCGCCGGGATCGCCGCCCACACCACGTCGGCGCTGGCCCTGGGCGCGCTGACCTACGCGTCGACCGGCTCGGCGCTGCTCACCGCGCTGAGCATGTTCGGGGCGCCGCTGGCCGGTGTCCTCGGCAGCCTGACGCTGCTGTCCGCCGCGGACAGCGTGCCGCCGCGCCGGGCGATGGCCTTCGCCGCCCTGCTCGCCACCGCCGGCGCGGCGCTCCAGGCGGTGCCCGGGCTGCCACTCTGGGCCCGCTTCGCGATCATCTTCGCCAACGCGTACGTGGGCTCGGTCGCTGCCGGCGCCAAGTGGGCCCTGCTCACCGACATCGTGCCGGTGAACGCCTACGTGCTGGCCCGGGCCACGATGAACACGAGCGTCGGCGTCATGCAGATCGCCGGGTTCGGGCTGGCCGGCGTCCTGCTGGTGTGGCTGAGCCCGTACCAGGTGTTCCTGCTGGCGCTGGTCCTGCGGGCGGTGTCCGCCGCGGTGGGATGGTTCGGGCTCACCGAGCGTCCGGCCCGGACCAGTGAGCGGGTGACGGTCGCCCGCACGCTGCGCGTCAACCGGGTGCTCTGGGCCGATCCGGGTCGCCGGTCGCTCCTGCTCAACCTCTGGATACCGGGCGGCCTGATCGTCGGCTGCGAGGCGCTGTTCGTCCCGTACGCCGCCGACCGCGCCGGCTTCCTGCTCGCCGCCGCCGCGCTCGGCATGCTGGCCGGGGACGTGGTGGTGGGACGGTTCCTGTCCCCCGCCCTCCGCGAGAGGTGGATCCACCCGCTGCGGGTGCTGCTCCCCCTGCCGTACCTGCTGATCCTGCTGTCGCCGCCGCTGCCGGTGGCCGTGGCCGTCGCGCTCGTCGCGTCGGTCGGCTACGCCTCCACCCTGCCGATGCAGGAACGGCTGATCGCCCACTCGCCGTCCGAGGCCCGGGGCCAGGTGCTCGGCCTGCACGGCAACGGCATGCTCGCCGCGCAGGCGGTGTGCGCCGCGCTCGCCGGGGCGCTCGCCGACCTGACCACCCCGGCGCACGCCGTCGCGGTGCTCGCCGCCGTTGCGCTGGCCGTCACCGTCGCGCTCACCCCCGGCCTGCGCCGGACCACGCCGGGCGCCGGGGAGCCGGACAGCAGACCCACGGCGGCCGTCCCGGCACCGTGATGCCGCGCGGCTCCCCGCGACGCGTACCGGATGGCACACTCGCCGGCATGGCACACACGCTGACCCGGCGGACGGTGCTCACCGCCGCCGCCGGGATCGCCGGGGCCGGCCTGGTCGGCGGCCTCGCCGCCCGGCAACTGGCCGGCCCCCGCCCGGGACCGGCGCCGTCCCTGCCGGACGCCCCGCCCGGCGACGAACGGCTCATCCGCATCGCGTCCGGCGCGCGCGGCCGCGAGGTGGACTTCTGGACGGCGGTCCCCGAGGGGTACGGCGACGGCCGCGGCCTGCCCGTCTGCCTGGTGCTGCACGGCGCGTCGGCCACCCCGCGCGACTACGGCCGGTTCGGGCTGGCCCGCTTCCTCACCGACGCGGTACGCCGGGGCGCCCCGCCGTTCGCGCTCGCCGGCGCCACCGGCGGGCGGCTGTCCTGGCGCGCCTCCGGTGACGACGACCCGCAGCGGATGGTGCGCGAGGAGGTGCCCACCTGGTGCGCCCGGCGCGGGTTCGACAGCAGCCGGCTGGCCGTGTGGGGCTGGTCGATGGGGGGCTTCGGCGCCTTGCTGCTCGCCGAGACGTACCCGAAGTGGCTGCGGATGGCTGCGGCCTTCTCCCCCGCGGTGAGCCCCGGCGACGCGGTCTTCACCGGCGCGGAGAGGCTGCGCGGCACCCCGGTGGGGCTGTGGTGCGGGCGGCAGGACAACTTCCTCAAGGACGTGCGCGCGCTGGCCCGGGCGCTGCCCGAGGAGCCGGTACGCGCCGCCTGGGCCGACGGGCGGCACAACTTCGGCTACTGGGGCACAGTCATCCCGGACGCGTTCGCGCTGATCGGCGCCGCGCTCAGCCCACCCCGGACGTGAACCGCCCCCGGCCGCGCGGGCCGGGGGCAGGAGGACGGGCCGGTCAGTACGAGTAGAAGCCCTGGCCGGTCTTGCGGCCCAGGTCACCGGCGGTGGCCATGCGCTGGAGCAACTCCGGCGGGAAGAACTTCTCGTCGGCGGTGTCGGTGTAGATGTTGCGGGTGGCGTTGAGCAGCACGTCCACGCCGGTCAGGTCGACAGTGGCGAGCGGGCCCATGGCGTGGCCGAAGCCCAGCTTGCAGGCGGTGTCCAGGTCCTCGGCGGAGATCACGCCGGATTCGACGAGCTTGACCGCCTCCATCGCCAGCGCGCAGATCAGCCGGGTGGTGACGAAACCGGCGATGTCCCGGTTGACCACCACCACGGTCTTGCCGATCCCCTCGGCGAACGACTTGACCGTGTCCATCGTCGCGTCGCTCGTCTTGTAGCCGCGTACCAGCTCGCAGAGCTTCATCATCGGCACCGGCGAGAAGAAGTGCGTGCCGACTACCGACTCCGGGCGCTCGGTGGCGGTGGCGATCTGGGTCACCGGGATGGCCGACGTGTTGGTGGCGAGCACCGCGTCCGCCTTGCAGATCTTGTCGAGCGCGCGGAACACCTCGTGCTTGATCTCGATCTTCTCGAAGACCGCCTCGACCACGATGTCCGCGTCGGCGGCGGCCTCCAGCTCGGTCGTCGGGGTGATCCGGCCCAGCGTCGCCTCGACGTCGGACGCCTCGATCTTGCCCTTCTCGGCGAACTTCGTCAGCGACTTCCGGATGCCGTCCACACCGCGCTTCGTGGCCGCGTCGTCGATGTCGCGCAGCGTCACCTGCCAGCCCGCCTGCGCCGCCACCTGGGCGATGCCCGAGCCCATCAGCCCGGCACCGACGACCGCGAGTCGACCCGCCATCTGCTTCTCCCTCGCCGTGTTCTGCAACGTCTGGGAGAACCCTACTTAACGAGGGATAAGCCCCGGCTGTCAGATGGCCAGGTCCGGCTCCTCCGGCGCGGTGCCGCGCTCCACCTCGACGCCGAGCGCCCGCAGGTCGGCCACGAAATCCGGGTAGCCCCGGTCGACGTGGTGCACGTGCGAGACCTCGGTCAGCCCGTCCGCGCAGAGCCCGGCGATGATCAGGCCGGCGCCGGCCCGGATGTCGGTGGCCCGGACCGGGGCGCCGGACAGCCGCTCCCGGCCGCACACCAGCGCGTGGTGGCCGTCGGTACGGATCTCCGCACCCAGCCGCATCATCTCGTTGGCGAACATGAACCGGCCGTCGAAGATGTTCTCGGTGATCAGCGAGCCGCCCTCGCTCACCGCCGCCAGCCCGATCGCCATCGGCAGCAGGTCGGTGGCGAAGCCCGGATAGGGCAGCGTGACCACGTCGACCGCCCTCGGGCGGTCGTCCATGCGTACCCGGAAGGCGTCGCCCCGGGTCTCCACCAGGCCGCCGGCCGCGACCAGCTTGTCCAGCGCGACCTCCAGGTACGCCGGGTCCAGGCCCGTCACCGTCACGTCGCCGCGGGTCATCGCGGCGGCGAACGCCCAGGTGCCGGCCACGATCCGGTCCCCCACCGTGGCGTGCCGGACCGGGCGCAGCTCGGGTACGCCGACGATGTGCAGCGTCGAGGTGCCGGCCCCTTCGATCCGGGCGCCCATCCGGTTCAGCATCGTGCAGATGTCGACGATCTCCGGCTCCCGGGCCGCGTTGTCGATAGTCGTGGCGCCCCGGGCCAACACCGCCGCCATCACCAGGTTCTCGGTCGCGCCCACGCTCGGGAAGTCCAGCACGATGTCGGCGCCGTGCAGCCCGCCCGGCGCCTCGGCGATGACGAAGCCGTGCTCACCGGAGATCTCCGCGCCCATCCGGGCCAGCCCGGCGATGTGCATGTCCAGGCCGCGCGAGCCGATGGCGTCGCCGCCCGGGTGCGCCACCCGGACGTACCCCCGGCGGGCCAGCAGCGGGCCCAGCACGCAGATCGAGGCGCGCAGCCGCCGGACCAGGTCGTAGTCGGCCTCCGCGCCCGGCTGCTCCGGCACGTCGATGAGCACCGAGCGGGACCGCGCCACACCGCCGTGGGCCACCATCGGGTCGACCGGGTCGTCCGGCCCGAAACGTACGCCGCAGCCGAGCCGCCGCAGCACCTCGCCCATGATCGCGATGTCGGTGATCCGGGGCACGTTGGTGATCATGCTGCGGCCGGGCGCGAGCAGCGCCGCGGCCATCAGTTTCAGCGCGGAGTTCTTCGCACCCACCACGTGCACGGTGCCGGCGAGGCGGGCGTCACCGCGTACCCGGATGACGTCGACATCGCTGAGCGCCGGATCTCCCGCGTCCCCCGGCCCCACCGGGCTCGGCCGGGCCGGGATGGTCAGGTCCGGTATCCGTAGGCTGTGCGTCATGGCCGTCCACCTCACGCGCATCTACACCAAGGCCGGCGACGCCGGCATGACCAGGCTGAGCAACAACGAGCAGGTGCCGAAGACCGATCCGCGTATCGCCGCGTACGCGGACGTGGACGAGTGCAACGCCTCGATCGGCGTCGCGCTCGCCCTGGGGCAGCTCTCGGACGAGCTGCGGGCCGTGCTGGAGTCCGTGCAGAACGACATGTTCGACGTCGGCGCGGATCTGGCGACGCCTGTCGAGCCGGATCCGAAGTACCCGCCGCTGCGGGTGACCGAGGAGTACGTCGAGCGCCTCGAGGGCTGGTGCGACGAGTACAACGCGCGCCTGAGCAAGCTCGACTCCTTCATCCTCCCCGGCGGCACCGCTGGTGCGGCACTGCTGCACGTGGCACGGACGACCGCCCGGCGCGCCGAGCGTGCGGCATGGGCGCTGGTCGCACACGACCCCGATCGGACCAGTCCCCTCCCGGCAAAGTATCTCAACCGGCTCTCCGATTTGCTCTTTATCCTGTCAAGAACGGCAAATCCGGACGGCGACGTGCTATGGGTGCCGGGCGGGAAGCGCTGACCATCGGCGGCCTCCATCACGTGGAGGTCTGGGTACCCGACCTGGCGGCGGCCAGTCGTTCCTGGGGCTGGCTTCTCGGCGAGCTGGGCTGGACGCCCTACCAGGACTGGCCCGCCGGCCGCTCCTGGCGGCTCGGCGCGACCTACATCGTGCTGGAGGAGTCACCCGCGCTCACCGGCCGCACCCATGACAGGCGCGCGCCCGGCCTGAACCACCTGGCCTTCCACGCCGGCCCGCCGTCCGCCGTCGAGCGGCTGGTCACTGCCGCCGGAGAGTACGGCTGGACGCTGCTGTTTCCGGACCGGCACCCGCACGCGGGCGGCCCGGACAGCTACGCCGCTTACCTCAGCGACGGGCAGGGGTACGAGGTCGAGCTGGTCGCGGAGACGTGAAAAGGCCGGCACCCCGTTTGGGGTGCCGGCCTTTCGCTGTGTCTTGCTTGTTGGTCTTAGCTGTTCCAGTGCTCGGCGACGAGGTCGGCGGCCTGCTGCTCCCACTGGGCGTAGTGGTCCGGGTAAGCGGAGACCTGGACGGTCTGGGCGGCCTTGGTCAGCGGCATGTCCTGCCAACCGTCGACCTGCTTCAGACCCTTCAGGAACGCCGTCGTCGAGTACTCAGGATCGGTGATCTGCTCCACCGTGCCCCAACCGGAGGACGGACGCTGCTGGAACAGGCCCTGCGAGTCGTGGTCGTTACGGTCACCCAGGTGGCCCAGGTTCTCCAGCTTCGACTCCTGCAACGCCGTCGCGATCGACACCACCGCAGCGCGCTCGTCCATGCCGGCCTTCTTCGTCGCCGCGATGATCGCCTTCACGTTCTTGGTCTGCTCGTCGTTCAGGTCGATGCGCGACTGCTCACCCTGCACACCGTGCGGGATCAGCTTGTCACCCTGCACGCTCACACTCACCGGCTTCGCCGCGGGGGTGGTGTCCGCCGCGTGGGCGGCCACCGGACCGGCGAACACGCCACCGGTGAAAGCCAGACCAGCAATACCCAGAACGCTCTTACGCAGAATCGTGTTCATCACAAGTGCTCCATTCGGGGGTCGACGCACCCGCCGGGGGACGGGATACGTGGGCACCGTCAGGCGCTCAAAAAGTCTTGGGGGGATCCCGGCTGCTCGCGGGGGCGGGGGCCTCTACGCGGCGCCGGAAGCATGTCCAACGACCTGCGACCCGCCGTCATTCCCGGGCCGGCTCACGCCGTCGGAACCGCAACGACCGGCCGGGCCGGGGTGATTCCCCGCGGCTCACGTCGCCGGAACCGTACTCAACGACCAGCCGGCCACGTCCGTTCCCGCAGGCCGTGCGGCCCATCAGGGGCGGGGCCGGTGCTCGGTCGTTCACCCGGTTACAACGCCACCGGCCCGCCCACGATTCCGCCCCCAGAGTGCCGCCCACCACCCCCGAACCGGACACCCCACACACACGCTCGGACCCGGCACCACACCCACACGCGCCCGGCACTCCCGCCTCCCGCACCTCGGAGCACCTCGGAGACCTCCCGCCAGCACCTTCTTCCATCACCTGAGACACATGTCCGCATTCCAGGAACAGCCGTAGATCTCCGCACAAAAGTGCCCTCACGGGCTCCGTTTCGTACCAAGATCTAGAGATAGCTCGGTCGCAGGCTGCGGAGGGCGCGCGGGGCAGGCTCGCGTGCACGGGTGGCACCACAGCCCACCCGCCCCCCAGACCGTCGATCATGAGGTTATCGGCGGCAAACCGGACACCAGACGCCGCCAAGTTCATGATCGGCCCGACCCAGGCGGGGCTGGCCGGTCAGAGCTGGCCTGGGCGGGACTGACGCAGGGCGGGGCCGGCCCGAGCGGGGCTGGCCCGGTGCGGAGCGCGACGCCGCCGGTCGCCCGCACGACTGCCCGCGCGATCTTGCAGTTCGAGCCCTCCAGGCGTCCCGTTTGCGAGTTTCGCCGGGGCCCCAAGTGCAAGATCGCGGGTGCCCCCGGGAGGGAGCGGCGATCTTGGAGTTGTGGTGCCTCGCGAAGGGTGCGAAATGGGCATCTTGTGGCGCCACAACTCCAAGATCGGCGTCAGCGGCGGCGCCCCGGCACGCCCCCCGTAACCCGGGGAGGGGGCGAGGTCAGGCGGCGGGCCAGTCCTGGGAGGCCAGACGCGGCGAGACCGCCCCGGGTGGGGCGGCCTCGAGCCAGGACAGGAATCCGGTGACAGTGGATCGCGCCATCGCGATCTCGATCGGCGCGTGGTGGCTGGTGCAGCGCAGGATCACCCACTCGGCGGGCATGGACATGCGCTCCTGCCCCTCGGGCAGCCGGCGGCGCTCGACCGCCAGCCCCTTGCGGGAGAGCACCCGCTTGGGGCGCAGCGCGAAGCTGAACATGCGGTACCAGCGGAGTTCGTCGCCCACGAAGCGACCGAACCCGGGTGACCAGCCACGACCGTCGAGGATCGTGTTGACCCGGACGCTCAGCCGAATGATGCCACCGCTACGCGTGAACAGGGCCCGCCGGATGAAGAGGATCAGAAGCGCGACGACGACGATCGCGACGCCGATTCCGATCCCTTCGACGATCTCCATCGGCGGGTCGGCTCAGCGGGCCGGGGTGGCGGGGGTTGCGCTCTCGGCGAGTACCGTGACGCCCTCACCGGTCACCGACAGGAAGCCGCCGGCCACGTCGTACGCGACCTGCTGGCCGCCGGCCTGCTTGATACGTACCTGGCTGGGTTCGGCGAGCTGGCCGAGCAGCGGTGCGTGCCCTGGCAGCACACCGAGCTCACCCTCGGTCGTCCGGGCGACGACCATCTCGGCCTCGCCGGTCCAGACCTTCTCCTCGACGGCTACGAGCTCGACGTGAAGCTGCTGTGCCACGCTGTCTCCTTGCTGCGGCGGCGGATTGCCGAAAGTCTAGTCGCGCCCCCGCAGCCCACCCAACGCGGGTGGTGAGAGCCGGACCACCACGGCCCCGCACCCGCTCAGGCTACTTGGTCTTCTGGACGAAGTCGGGGTGCTCCAGGAGGAAAGCGTCGAGCTGTTCGGTACGCAGGGCGGTGAAGAAGTCCTCCGCCGGTTCGAGCAGTTGCTCACCCCGGTAGTTGCTGCCGGTGCCGATCCCCCCGCCCGGCAGCTTGATGGTCTCGATCGCGTCCGGGCGGATGTCCTTCAGGGCCAGCCCGAAGTCCACCACGCTGTTGCCGCGTCCGTTGAACACCAGCGACTTGCCAGCCGCGCGCAGCACCCGGTCCAGCTTGACCGGGTTGGTCACCACGTCGGCGCTGAACGCCTGGCTCGCCATCGCCTTGACGAACTGCTGCTGGTGCCGCTGCCGGCCGTAGTCGCCGTCGGGCACGCCGTTCTTCGGGTAGCGCTGCCGGACGTAGTCCAGCGCCTGCCAGCCCTCCAGGTGGGCGTTGCCCTTCTTGTACACCGCCTGCGGCCCGAGGTAGCCACCGCCGCCGGGCCGGAGCTGGCGTGGGGTGCCGTCCGGCTGGAGGTGCTCGGAGCGCACCTCCCGCTCGATGTACATGTCGACGCCGCCCATCGCGTCGACGATCTTCTTGAAGCCGCTGAAGTTGATGATCGCGCCGGCGTCGAAGCGCTTGATGCCGGTGACGTCCTGCACGGTCTTGGCGAGCAGCTCGAAGCCCTGTGCGGTGCTGGGGTTCTGCCCCGGCACGTTGCTGCCGTGCGACATGGCCGCGTTGAGCCGGTCGTTGGCGCCCGCGTAGTCGGCCTTGGGGAAGGCCGGGATGTCCACCCGCAGGTCACGTGGGAGCGAGAAGAGGTAGCCGCGGTCCATGGTGGCGGGCACGTGCAGGACCATGATCGAGTCGGCGAGCGGGCGAGCGGTCGACGTGCGGGGGTCCACACCGACGAGCAGGATGTTGAGCGGGCCCTTGATGTCGCTCTTCTTCTCGTTGGCGCCGGCCGCCTGGTCACCGAAGAGGTCGGCCTTGCCCACCGATCCCTCGTAGCGGGCGACCAGGGCGCGGGAGCCGATCAGCACGGAACCGCTGAGCACCACCATGACGATGCCCAGGATCGTGCAGACGCGGGCCCACCGGGGCACGCCGCGCCACATGGACCGCTTGCCGCGATCCGCGCCGCCCTTGTCACCCACGAGCATCTCCAATCGTCGCGCCCACGGGTAGGAAGACGGGCACGGGGGTCCGTTTGGTTGCAGAGATCAACGGCCAGGATGTGAAGTCGTGTCAGGAACGGTACCGCGCGATCCGGCGAACTGCTTTGCTGGAGAACCGGGCATCTGGTAGTGGAGTGGCCCGAAAAGGCGAAGGCCGCCCCGGCTTTCGCCGGGACGGCCCTCGTGGGTTGTGAGCGGGCTCTCAGCCCTCCTCGCCCATCAGCTCCTTGGCCTTGGCCCGAAGGTCGTCCAGGCCGCCGCACATGAAGAACGCCTGCTCCGGGAAGTGGTCGAACTCCCCCTCGCTGATCCGGCGGAAGGCGTCGATGGTCTCGGCGATCGGGACCGTCGAGCCGGGCACGCCGGTGAACTGCTCCGCCGCGTACGTGTTCTGCGAGAGGAACCGCTCGATCCGGCGGGCGCGGCCGACGGTGAGCTTGTCCTCCTCGGAGAGCTCCTCGATACCGAGGATGGCGATGATGTCCTGCAGGTCCTTGTAGCGCTGCAGGATCCGCTTCACCTCGGTGGCGACGGCGAAGTGCTCCTCGCCGACGAACTCCGGGGCGAGGATCCGGGACGAGGACGCCAGCGGGTCCACGGCCGGGTAGATGCCCTTGTCGGAGATCGACCGCTCCAGGTTGGTGGTCGCGTCGAGGTGGGCGAACGTGGTGGCCGGCGCCGGGTCGGTGTAGTCGTCGGCGGGCACGTAGATCGCCTGCATCGAGGTGATGGCCTGGCCCCGGACGGAGGTGATCCGCTCCTGGAGCTCGCCCATCTCGTCGGCCAGGGTCGGCTGGTAACCCACGGCGCTCGGCATACGGCCGAGCAGCGTGGAGACCTCGGAACCGGCCTGGGTGAAGCGGAAGATGTTGTCGATGAAGAGCAGCACCTCCTGCTTCTTCACGTCACGGAAGTACTCCGCCATGGTCAGCGCGGACAGGGCGACCCGCAGGCGGGTGCCCGGCGGCTCGTCCATCTGGCCGTAGACCAGCGCGGTCTTGTCGATGACGCCCGACTCGGTCATCTCGGCGATGAGGTCGTTGCCCTCGCGGGTGCGCTCACCCACGCCGGCGAAGACCGAGGTACCACCGAAGTTCCGGGCCACACGGGTGATCATCTCCTGGATGAGCACCGTCTTGCCCACGCCGGCACCGCCGAACAGGCCGATCTTGCCGCCCTTGACGTACGGGGCGAGCAGGTCGATGACCTTGATGCCGGTCTCCAGCATCTCGGTCTTCGGCTCCAGGTCCGCGAAGGCCGGGGCCTTGCGGTGGATGCCCCACCGGTCGTCGGCCTGGATGGTCTCGCCCTCGGTGAGGTTGAGGCACTCGCCGATCGCGTTGAACACGTGGCCCTTGACCGCGTCGCCCACCGGCACGCTGATCGGCGCGCCGGTGTCGCGCACCTCGGTGCCGCGGACCAGGCCGTCGGTCGGCTGCATCGAGATGGCGCGGACCAGGTTGTCACCCAGGTGCTGGGCGACCTCCAGGGTCAGCGTCTTCTCGCCGCCGGAGAGCGTCACGTTGACGTGCAGGGCGTTGAACAGCTCCGGCATGCCGTCGCGCGGGAACTCGGCGTCGACGACCGGGCCGATGACCCGGACCACGCGACCCGTGGCCGTCTTGGTCTCAACTGCGGATACAGTCATCACACTTCACTTCCCGACGCGGCCAGCGCGTTCGCGCCGCCGACGATCTCACTGATCTCCTGGGTGATGCCGGCCTGACGGGCCGAGTTCATCTCACGCGTGTACTTCTCGATCATCTCTTCGGCGTTGTCGGTGGCGCTCTTCATCGCTCGCCGACGGGCGGCCGACTCACTGGCCGCCGACTCCAGCAACGCCGCGTAGATCCGCGTGTTGATGTACTTCGGCAGCAGGGCGTCGAGCAGCGACTCCGGCTCCGGCTCGAACTCGTACGCCGGCAGCAGACCCTCGGACCGGGGCCGGTCCTCGACCTGCATCGGACCGACGATCCGGGTCACCGGGTTCTGCGTCATCAGGGACTTGAACTCGGTGTAGACGATGTGCAGTTCGTCCACGCCGAGGATCCCGTCGGCGCCGGCGTCGTTGTCGGTGTCGTCCGCGCCGGCGGTGAACGCCTTGATCAGCGTCTCACCGACCTCGCGGGCGTCCTCGAACGACGGCTGCTCGGAGAAGCCCGTCCAGCTGGCGGCGATCTGCCGGTTGCGGAACCGGTAGAACGCCACGCCCTTGCGGCCGATGACGTAGAGCACGGGCTCCTTGCCGTCGGCACGCAGGCGGGCGATCAGCGACTCGGCGGTCCGGATCGCGTTCGAGCTGTAACCACCGGCCAGGCCCCGGTCGGCGGTGACCAGCAGGACGCCCGCCCGCCGCACCCGCTCGCGCGGGGTGAGCAGCGGGTGGTCGATCCGCGCGTTCGAGGCCAGCGCCGTCAGCACGCCGGTGATCGCCTCGGCGTACGGCAGCGACGCCGCCACCTTGGCCTGGGCCTTGGCGATGCGGCTCGTCGCGACGAGCTCCATCGCCTTGGTGATCTTCTTCATCCCCTTGGCGGAACGGATCCGCTGCCGGAGAACGCGTACCTGGGCGGCCATCGGATCAGCTCTCGGCCGGGCGGTCGGTGGTGCCGTCGCGGAAGCGGGTCACCGTCTCGCGGGTCTGGTCGCCCTCCAGCGGCTTGGCCGGCGCGTCGTTGACCCGGACCTCGTCCTCCTTGCCCAGGAAGACCTGCTTGAACTCGGCGATCGCGGAGTCGAGCGAGGAGATGATGTCGTCGTCCCACTTGTTGTCCGCGATCCCGGCCAGGACGCCCTCGTGCTTGTGCCGGAGGTACTGGAGGAACTCCGACTCGAAGCGGCGGACCTCGCCGACCGGGACGTCGTCCAGCTTGCCCTCGGTGCCGGCCCAGACGGAGACGACCTGCTCCTGCACCGGGTACGGCGAGTAGTTCGGCTGCTTGAGCAGCTCGACCAGGCGGGAACCGCGGTCCAGCTGGGCCCGGGAGGCCCGGTCCAGGTCGGAGGCGAAGGCGGCGAACGCCTCCAGCTCGCGGAACTGGGCCAGGTTCAGCCGCAGCGAGCCGGCGACCTTCTTCATCGGCTTCACCTGCGCGGCGCCACCGACCCGGGAGACCGAGGTGCCGACGTTGATGGCCGGCCGGACGCCCTGGTTGAACAGGTCGGTCTCGAGGAAGATCTGGCCGTCGGTGATGGAGATGACGTTGGTCGGGATGAACGCCGAGATGTCGTTCGCCTTGGTCTCGATGATCGGCAGACCGGTCATCGAGCCGCCGCCCAGCTCGTCGGAGAGCTTGGCGCAGCGCTCCAGCAGACGCGAGTGCAGGTAGAAGACGTCACCCGGGTAGGCCTCGCGGCCCGGCGGGCGGCGCAGCAGCAGCGACACGGCGCGGTACGCCTCGGCCTGCTTGCTCAGGTCGTCGAAGACGATCAGGACGTGCTTGCCGCCGTACATCCAGTGCTGCCCGATGGACGAGCCGGTGTAGGGGGCGAGGTACTTGAAGCCGGCCGGGTCGGAGGCCGGGGAGGCGACGATGGTGGTGTACTCCATCGCGCCCGCCTCCTCCAGCGTCCCCTTGATGGAGGCGATGGTGGAGGCCTTCTGGCCGATCGCGACGTAGATGCAGCGGACCTGCTTCTTCGGGTCGCCGGAGCGCCAGTTCTCGCGCTGGTTGAGGATGGTGTCCAGGGCGACCGTGGTCTTGCCGGTCTTGCGGTCACCGATGATCAGCTGGCGCTGGCCGCGGCCGATCGGGGTCATCGCGTCGACGGCCTTGATGCCCGTCTGGAGCGGCTCGTCGACCGACTTGCGGGACATCACGTTCGGGGCCTGGAGCTCCAGCTCGCGGTAGCCCTCGTTGGCGATGTCGCCGAGGCCGTCGATCGGCTCGCCCAGCGCGTTGACCACGCGGCCGAGGAAGGCGTCGCCGACCGGCACGGAGAGCACCCGGCCGGTGCGCTTGACGCGCTGACCCTCTTCGATCCCGCCGAAGTCACCGAGGACGACGACACCGATCTCCCGGACGTCGAGGTTCAGCGCCACGCCGAGCGTGCCGTCCTCGAACTCCAGGAGCTCGTTGGTCATGGTCGAGGGGAGACCCTCGACGTGGGCGATGCCGTCACCGGCGTCGGCGACGGTGCCGACCTCCTCGCGGGAGACGTCGGCCGTGTAGGAGGAGACGTAGCGCTCCAGGGCGCCGCGGATCTCCTCCGTCGAGATGGTCAGCTCGGCCATCCTCTGCTTCCTTAAGTATCAGGGGCCCGGGATACCTAGTACCGACCGGTCCGATGGCGTCGAATCAGGGCTGCTAAGACGCTGGTCAGCGCTTCGCGAGCGCGTTGCGGGTCTCGTTGAGGCGGCGCAGGACGGTCCCGTCGTACAGGTCGGATCCGACCCGTACGCGCACTCCGCCGAGCACGTCGGGGTCGACCGTCTGCTTGACGGACACCTCCCGACCGTACATCTGGGAGAGGCGGGCGCCGAGGCGTCGCTCCTCCTCGTCGTTCAGCGGAGCCGCCACTGTCACGTACGCGACCTGACGGTCCCGCCGGTCGGCGGCCAGCTCGACCAGCCGGGTGAGCGCACCGGTGAAGGAGCGCCCCCCGAAGCCGGCGAGCGCGGCCTCGACGAGGCGGACGGTGACCGGCCGGGCCTTGCCGGCGAGCAGCTGCCGGGCCAGTTCGGCCCGCCGCTCGACAGTGGCCATCGGGTCGGAGAGCGCGTTGGACAGCTCGCCGGAGCCGGAGACGACCTGCCCGAAGCGGAACAGCTCGTCCTCGACCTCGCCCAGCTCGCCGGTCGAGTCGGCGCTCGCCAGGAGCGCCTCCACGCCGAGCCGCTCGACGCCGTCGAGCAGCTCCGACGGGGCCGACCAGCGACCGGAGACCAGCGTGGCCAGCAGGTCGAGCGCGTCCGCGCCGACCTTGCCGCTCAGGATCCCGGTGAGCAGAGCGGTGCGGTCCTCACCCGAGCGCGCCGGGTCGGACAGCGCCCGGCGCAGCCGCGGCTCCCGCCGCAGCAGGGCGGCGACGGAGAGGATGTCGTCGGCGGTGGAGGCCACCGCCGACGGCTCCGCGCCGCGGGCGTACGCGTCGAGGCGCTCGGCCCCGGCGGAGTACGACTCCCGGCTGGCGGCCTGCATCAGCGGGCCCCCGTGCTCTCGAGACCGCTCAGGAACCGGTCGACGGTGCCCTTGCGACGCGCCTCGTCGGCGAGCGACTCACCGACGATCTTGCTGGCCAGGTCCACCGCGATGGTGCCGACCTCGGTGCGCAGCTCGCGCACGATGGTGGCCCGCTCCGCGGCGAGCTGCTCCTTGCCTGCGGCGATGATCCGGTCGGACTCCTCGCGCGCCTTGGCGAGGATGTCCTGGCGGATGCCCTCGGCGTCGGCACGGGCGTCGTCACGGATCTTGGCGGCGTCGGTACGCGCCTCCGCGAGCTGGGCCCGGTACTGCTCGAGCAGCTGGTTCGCCTCGGCCTGCGCGGCCTCGGCGCGCTTGATGCCGCCCTCGATCGCGTCCACCCGGGCCTGGAACGTCTGCTCCATGCGCGGGAAGACGAACTTCATCAGCACGAAGCAGAGGACACCGAAGGCGACCAGGCCGACCACGATCTCCTGCCAGAGCGGGATGATCGGGTTGTGGGTCGTCTCACCACCCTCAGCGGCGAGGAAGTACATGGGAAAACCTCCCGGTCAAAGGGGCTGGTTCAGCCGGCCCAGATGAAGCCGAAGGCGATGCCCAGCAGCGCCAGCGCCTCGATGACGGCGAAGCCGATCCAGACGTACGGAAGGGTCATCCGGGACGACTCCGGCTGGCGGGCGGTCGACTGGATGTAGGCCGAGAAGACCAGGCCCACGCCGATGCCCGGGCCGATGGCCGCGAGACCGTAGCCGATGGCGGCGGTGCTGCCCTCTACCGCGGCGTAGATGTCCATTGGTTGGTTCCTCCTGGTTATCACGCGTGACGGTCACGCGGGACGACAACGGTTGGTGCGAAAGATCGGATCAGTGCTCGTCGGCGAGGGCGCCCTGCACGTAGCTGGCGGTCAGCACCGTGAAGACGTACGCCTGCAGACAGATCACCAGGAACTCGAGGAAGGTCAGCGCGATCGTCATCGTCCAGGACAGCACCGAGACCGGCGCCAGCCAGGCGTTCGCGCTGAGCATGGCGAACCCGCCGAGCGTGAAGACCAGCAGGAGCATGTGGCCGGCGAACATGTTCGCGAAGAGACGAACGGCCAGCGAGAACGGCCGGACCAGGAACGTGGAGAAGAACTCGATCGGGATCAGCAGCGGCAGGATGTACCAGGGCGCCGGCGGGACCAGAGAGTTCTTGAAGTACTTCACGAAGCCGTGGTGCCGGATGCCGACCCAGTTGAACAGCACGTAGCTGATCACGGCGAGGATGGCCGGGAACGCGATGTGCGAGTTCGGCGAGATCTGGAAGAACGGCACGATCGCGAAGAAGTTCGTCAGCAGGACGAAGCAGAAGAGCGTGGTGAAGTACGGCGCGAACCGCACCCCCGCGTGCCCGATCATGTCCACCGCGATGTTGTTGCGCACGAAGCCGTAGATGGACTCGGCGAACCACTGCTTCTTGGTGGGGACCAGCTGCGGGTTCCGGTAGCTGGCCAGGAAGAAGATGATCAGCACGCCGACGGCGATCCACACCATCGCCGTGATCTTGGTGAACCAGTACGAGTTCTCCGCACCCCAGGGCAGGATGCTGGGCAGGTAGAAGTCCCCCACACTGGGTGGGAATTCCGCCTGGCCCTGAGCCAGGACGTTCGCCTGTCCGAACACCGCGTCCCTTCCTAAGTAGGCGTGCCCAGTCGGCGGACGACCAGGATGATCCCCCCGGCCATGCCGAGCACGACCCCGATACCGGTGGCGACGCCGCCGGTATCGAGCCAACGGTCGACCAGCCAGCCGATGAAACCCCAGACGAGCATGCCCCCGATGAGGTATGAGAGCGCGGTCCAACCCTGACCGGCACCGGACGGAACGTCGCCCGGGCCGCCAGTGCTGGGGGGTTTCTGGTCACCGGCCATGACGGGGCGAACGATATCAGTCGAGCAGAAGAGGCTGTGCCTCACCCCCCGCACAACCTGGTTGTGTGGGACACGGGCGGGCGAAGTCGTCTGGAGGCACGGTACTCCTCCCCCGCCACTGAGAGAATGACCGATCGCGGACAGAACGGCGCGTCGCCCGAAGGGTGGGACGCCTCAGCGCGACATCCGTCGGGCATGGACGGTTGTGAGCCACCAGACGTGCACACCGGTCCACACCACGACACCCGCGGCGATGCCGAGCGCGAACGGGATCAGTCCCGGCCAGCCGGTCGACGCCACCAGCACCATCACGCCGCCGAGCGCGGTGATCTTGGCGACGTACAGGCCCAGGCCGAACGGCAGCACGAGCTGCGGGTCCTTGGAGTCCGCCCAGGCCAGAACCACTGTGGTGAGCGTGTAGCTGGCAGCCGTGACGGCCACCCCGGCCGCCGCGCCGAGCGCGCCGTCCGCGCCGCGCCACACCCCGCCGGCCACCGCCGCGGCAGCGGCGAGCACCGCCACCGCCGCCAGCAGCACCGGCAGGTGGCGCAGTCGCCAGCCGCGGTCCGCGGCCGCCTCCGCCGCGTGCGTCCCGGGCTCAGCCACGGGGGTACGCCGGGAACTCGGTGACCAGCTCGGTCACGTCGGCGGCGATCCGGGTCAGCTCGTCGCCGCCACCGGGAGACTCCGGATCGGTGCGCACCGCCCGCCCGATCAGCGCGGCGATCCGGCGCATCTCCCCCTCGCGCATGCCCTGGGTGGTGACGCTCGGCGAGCCCACCCGGATGCCGGAGGCCACGGCGGGCGGCTGCGGGTCGTACGGGATCGCGTTCTTGTTTAGCGTGATGCCGGCGGCGTCGCAGCGGGCCTCGGCCTGGGCGCCGGTCACGCCGGTCTCGCGCAGGTCGAGCAGGGCCAGGTGGGTGTCGGTGCCGCCGGAGACCGGCGGCAGCCCCTCCGCGGCCAGCCCGTCGGCGAGCGCGCGGGCGTTTGTGACCACCTGGGCGGCGTACGTGCGGAACTCCGGCTGCGCGGCCTCGCGCAACGCGACCGCCTTGGCCGCGACGGCGTGCATCAGCGGGCCGCCCTGGGTGAACGGGAAGACCGCCTTGTCGATCCGGGCCGCGAGCGGCTCCCGGCAGAGGATCATGCCGCCGCGCGGACCGCGCAGCACCTTGTGGGTGGTCGCGGTGACCACGTCGGCGTAGGGCACCGGGGACGGGATCGCGCCGCCTGCGACCAGGCCGATGAAGTGGGCGGCGTCCACCATCAGGTACGCGTCGACCTCGTCGGCGATCTCCCGGAAGCGGGCGAAGTCGATCAGGCGCGGGTACGCGGTCGCGCCGCAGATGATCATCTTCGGCCGGTGCGCGCGGGCCAGGTCGCGTACCTCGTCGTAGTCGATCGTCCCGGTGTCCCGCCGGACGGTGTACCCGACCGGGTGGAACCACTTGCCGGAGAAGTTCACCCGGCTGCCGTGGGTCAGGTGCCCGCCGTGCGGCAGGTCCATGGCCAGCACCGTGTCGCCCGGCTGCACCAGGGCGGCGTACGCGGCCAGGTTGGCGCTCGCCCCGGAGTGAGGCTGCACGTTCGCGTGCTCGGCGCCGAACAGCTCCTTCGCCCGGGACACGGCCAGCTCCTCGGCCCGGTCCACCTCGGCGCAGCCGCCGTAGTAGCGCCGCCCCGGGTAGCCCTCGGCGTACTTGTTCGTGAGCGTGGAGCCCAGCGCGGCCAGCACCGCGGGCGAGGTCAGGTTCTCGCTGGCGATCAGTTGCAGGCCGCCGCGCAGCCGGTCCAGCTCACCCAGCACCACCTCGGCGATCTCCGGGTCGACGGTGCTGAGCTGCTGGAAGTCCGGTCCCCAGAAGGTGTCCCTCGCGTTCTCCACAGCGAAGGAGTCTACGGAGCCGCACACTGGAGGCCGTGAGATGCCTCGTCACCGGTGCTACCGGCTACATCGGCGGACGCCTCGCGCCCCGGCTGCTGACCGAGGGGCACACCGTACGCTGCCTGGCCCGGACCGCCGGGCGGCTGCGGGACGTGCCGTGGGCGGCCCAGGCGGAGATCGTCGAGGGTGACCTGCGCCGGCCGGAGACGCTGCCGGCCGCGTTCGAGGGCGTGGAGGTGGCGTACTACCTGGTCCACTCGTTGGGCCAGCGCGGGTTCGAGGCGGCCGACCGAGAGGCGGCGACGAACTTCGCCGAGGCGGCGCGCGCCGCGGGCGTACGCCGGATCGTGTATCTCGGCGGGCCGCAGCCGGCGGAGCGCGAGGGCCTGCCCTCGGCGCACCTGCGCTCCCGGGCGGAGGTCGCACGGATCCTGCTGGACAGCGGCGTGCCCACGGCGGTGCTGCGCGCCGCGGTGATCATCGGGTCCGGCTCGGCCTCGTTCGAGATGCTGCGCTACCTGACCGAGCGGCTCCCGGCGATGGTCACCCCGCGCTGGGTGCGCAACCGGATCCAGCCGATCGCGGTCCGGGACGTGCTGCGCTACCTGGCCGGCTGCGCCCACCTGCCGGCCGACGTGAACCGGGCCTTCGACATCGGCGGCCCGGACGTGCTGACGTTCGCCGAGATGATGCAGCGGTACGCCCGGGTGGCCGGGCTGCGGCGCCGGCTCATCCTGCCGGTCCGCCCGCTCACCCCGTCGCTCTCCTCGCACTGGGTCGGCCTGATCACGCCGGTGCCGAACGCGATCGCCCGGCCGCTCGTGGAGAGCCTGGTGCACGAGGCGGTGGCGCACGAGCACGACATCGCCCGGTACGTGCCGGACCCGCCGGACGGGCTGATCGGCTTCGACCAGGCGGTCGCGCTGGCGCTGACGAAGGTGCGGGACGCGGAGGTGGAGACGCGCTGGTCGAACGCGAGCGGGCCGGACGCACCCGCCGAGCCGTTGCCGTCGGACCCGCACTGGTCCGGCGGCACCGCGTACACCGATCTGCGGGAGCGGACGGTGGACGCGCCGCCGTCGGCGCTGTGGCGGGTCATCGAGGGCGTCGGCGGCGAGCACGGCTGGTACTCGTTCCCGCTGGCCTGGTCGGTGCGCGGCTGGATGGACCGGCTGGTCGGCGGCGTCGGGCTGCGCCGCGGCCGGCGCGACCCGCACCGGCTGCAGGTCGGCGAGGCGCTGGACTTCTGGCGGGTCGAGGAGATCGTCCCGGGTGAGCTGCTGCGGCTGCGCGCCGAGATGCGGCTGCCCGGGCGGGCCTGGCTGGAGATGCGCGCCGAGCCGGACGGGGACGGCCGCAGCAGGTACGTCCAGCGTGCCGTGTTCCTCCCGCGCGGCCTGCCCGGCCACCTCTACTGGGCCTCGGTGGCCCCGTTCCACGCCGTCGTCTTCGGCGGCATGGCCCGCAACATCGCCAAGGGCGCCGAACACCCGGCCGGTTAGGCCGGAGAGCCGTTCTTCAGTGCGGGGCCGAGGAGCAGCCCTCCGTCGATGACGTACTCGGCGCCGGTGATGAAGGCCGCCTCCGGCGACACGAGGAACATCAGCAGCGCGGTGATGTCGGCGGGCTGCCCGAGTCGCGGGACGGCGAACGGCTCGGGCGAGTAGAAGTCGGCGATCGGGGCGTCGCTGCCGGCTGCCGGCTCGGTGATGAACGGGGTGGCGACCACGCCGGGGTGGATCGCGTTGACGCGGATGTTGTCGCGACCCAGTTCGAGGGCGGCGGTCCGGGTGAGCCCTCGAACCGCCCACTTGCCGGCCACGTACGGCGCGTAGAGGGCGGTGCCGCCGATGCCCATGGTGGAGCCGATGTTGACGATCGTTCCTCCCCCCGCGCGCCGCAGCGCCGGGGCGGCTGCCTTGATGCCGAGGAACGTGCCGGTGAGGTTGACGTCGAGGATGCGGGACCACGTGGCCCGGTCGGTGGACTCGATGAGGGCCGGCGGGTTCTGCACCCCGGCGTTGTTGACCAGGATCGTGAGCGCACCGAATGCCCTCTCGGTCTCCGCGACGGCGGCCGCCCACGACTCCTCCCGGGTGACGTCCAGGCGGACGGAGAGGGCCCGGTGCTCCAGCTCGGCGGCGAGGCCGGCGCCACGCTCGGCGTCGACGCCACCGATGACGACATTGGCGCCTTCGGCGTGCAGGGCGCGGACGTGGCTGGCCCCCTGCCCACCGCTGCCTCCGGTGACGAGAACTGTCTGATCGGCGAAGCGGGACATCGGATCCTCCGATACGTACGACGACCACCCGGGACCGGGTGGTGAGTCGAGCGACTCACCACCCGAAGCTACGCTCCCGTCGATGGTGAGTCAACCCACTTACCTCGCTATGATGGGCGCATGACCCCAGCGCCGTCGGCCTATCACCAGCGCGTGGCGGAGGAGAAGCGCGCGCTGATCGTGCAGGCCGCCACCGAGCTCTTCCTGGAGTCGGGCTACGACCGCGCGTCACTGGCGCGTATCGCCGAGAGTGCCGGCGTGTCGAAAGCGACGCTGTTCAAGCAGTTCCCGACGAAGGCGGCGCTGTTCGATGCCATCGTCATCGACTCGTGGGCCCGCGACGACGTCGCCGACGTGCCGCCCGCCGGTGACCTGACAGCCGGCCTGACGGTTCTCGGGCAGCACTACGCGACGCTGTTGAGCCGGCCGGAGATGAGCGACCTGTTCCGCATCGTGATCGCCGAACTGCCACGCTTTCCCGAGCTGGCCCGAGCGCATTTCTCCCAGGGCAAACTGCCGTACTTCGAGTCCGTGCGGACCTACCTCGTGGCCGAGCACGAGGCGGGAGCCGCGGACATCGACGACCCCGAGATGGCAGCTACGCAGTTCCTCGGGATGATCTCCAACTACCTGTTCTGGCCGCGCCTGGTCCTCCCGGACTGGACGGTCACTCCCGACCGCACGACAGCGGTGGTGGACGAAGCCGTCCGGACCACTGTCGCGCGGTACGGCAGGTCGACGAGCTGACTCTCAATTGCCGGTGCGCGGGCTGGTGTGCTGGAAGGCCACCGCCTGGCCGGGCGGCACGAAGTCGCGTACCGGCTCGTCGCGCAGCGACCACGCCAGGATGCGGCCCACGGCGGCGATCTGCCGCTTCTGCACGCCGCCGCCGACCGCGTCCCGGGGGTCGTCCGGGTTCGCCGCGATCGTCGCCACCGACAGCTGCGGGGTGAACGCGACGACCGTCTCGGTGGCGTTCCGCTCCGAGCTGCCGGTCTTGCCCGCCACCGGCCGGCGCAGACCGGGGGCCAGTTCCTCGGCCGTACCGCCGTCGCAGCGCCGGTACATCGACTGGTCGCCGACCGGGCAGCGGCTGGCGTCCGCCGCCGCGCGGGCGACCTCGGTGTCGAGCACCTGCCGGCAGTCGGTGTTGCCGGCCGCCACCTTCCGGCCGGCCGGGTCGGTGATCGAGGCGACCGGCGTGGGCCGGCACCAGGTGCCCTCGGCGGCCACCGCGGCGTACGCGCCGGCCAGGTCCAGCGGCGTGGTGGCGGAGACCCCGAGCGTGAACGGTCCCCAGCTCCTGGCGCCCTCGCGGGCCATCTCGGCGTCGGCCGGGGCACGAAACACGATGCCCAGCCGCTGGGCCATCTCGACCACCCGGTCCGCGCCGACGCGCTCGGTCAGCCACGCGAAGTACGTGTTCACCGACCGCCCGAACGCGTCCCACATGTCCCGGTCGCCGTCCATCCAGTAGGTGTTCGCGTTCTCCGGGCACCACCGGCCGCCGCAGCTCGCCGGGCCGGCACCGACCGGGTACTGCGTCACGTAGACGCGCGGCGCGTCGAACTCGGTGTCCAGCGGCAGCCCCGACTCCAGCGCGGCCAGCAGCGCGAACAGCTTGAACGTGGAGCCCGCCTGGTAGCCGGTGATGCCGCCACCGCCGGCCACGAGCTGGTTGACCGTGTTCGGGTAGTTCTGCTGCCCGTCCGGGTTCGCGGCCGTGCCGTAGGTGCGGTTCACCGCCATCGCCAGCACCCGGCCGGTGCCCGGCTGCACCACGGCTGTCGGCGCCGCCCGCGCGATCGTCTCCGGGTAGATCGCCCGCACCTGCTCGCTGGCCTTGGCCTGCACGTCCGGGTCGAGCGAGGACACGATCTTCCAGCCGCCCCGGCGCAGCGTCCGCTGCCGCTCGTCCACGTTCTCGCCGAACGCCGGCTGGGCGTTCCACCACTGGGTGAACCAGTCGCAGAAGAAGCCCCAGTCGTTGTGGTCGGCGGGCACCGCCGCGCAGTCGTTCGGCGTGGTGTTGGGTTTGAGGGCCAGCTCGGTGGCCTTCGCCGCCTCGGCGTCCGGCGCGCTCACCCGGCCGGTCTCCACCATCCGGTCCAGCACGTACGCCCGCCGTTGCCGGGCCGCCTCCGCGTCGCCGTTGATCGGGTCGTCGGCCGGGGACCGGACCAGCCCGGCGAGCAGCGCGGCCTGGGCCAGCGTGAGCCGCTCCGGGGTGGTGGAGAAGTAGCGCTTGCTGGCCGCGGCGATGCCGTACGCACCGGCGCCGAAGTACGCGATGTTCAGGTAGCGCCCGAGGATCTCGTCCTTGCCGACCTGCCGTTCCAGCGTCAGCGCGTACCGCATCTCGCGGATCTTTCGCCCGACGGTGATCTCGGTGGCGGCGGCGCGCTGCTCCTCGGTCAGCCGGGTGTCACCGGCGAGCGCGTTGCGCACGTACTGCATGGTCAGCGTGGAGGCACCCTGGCGGGTGCCCTCGCGGCGGTTGGCCGTGAACGCCCGCGCCACGCCGCGCACGTCGACGCCGTGGTGCTCGTAGAAGCGCACGTCCTCGGCGGCCACGATGGCGTCGCGCATCACCGGCGCCACCTCGCCGACCGGCACGTCCACCCGGTCCTCGACGTAGAACGAGGTGATGAGCGTCCGCCCGTCGTTCGCGTACAGGTTGGACCGCTGTGCCGGCTGCGGCGTCTTGAGCGCCTCCGGCAACGCGGTGTACGGCATCAGGTTCTTCACGCCCAGCCCGAAGACCAGCGCGGCCGGCAGCGCGGCTGCGGCCAGGGCCAGTCCGGCGAGCACGCCGGCGAGCACAACGGTGAACAGCTTGTCGAGATAGGCCCGGTTCATCAGCTCTCCCCGCAGGAGCCGGCCGTACGGACCCGTTCAGAATGACCGGATTGGCCGCTTTCGCCGCCATCTTCCGCGAAATGCGCAGGAAGTTCGCGAGGAAGGATGAACCGCGATCAGGGGAGCAGGACGGCAGCCAGGGGCTGCACGGTCTCCTCGATCTCGTCGGCGACCCGGCTGAAGCACTGGTCGCCCCGGCCCCACGGGTCGTCCAGGTCGTCGGTGGGCAGCGCGGAGGCGTTCTGCCGCGCCGCGTCGACGGCCGCGACGAGCGCGGTGCCGCGGGCGTACACGGCGTCCGGCGTCGGCTCGGCCGGCGGCAGGGCGGACCGGTCCAGCCCGCCGAGCAGGCGGCCGAACTCACCGAGCACGAACGTACGCGCGGCGGCGTCCGGCCGCAGCGCCACCACGTACTCCTGCTGGTCGGCGGTGGCCGTGAGCACCAGGTCGGCGGCGTCGATCAGGTCGGAGCGCAGCCGCCGGGCGGCGAACCCCTCGGTGTCACCGCCGCGCGAGATCACCTGCCGGGCGGCGGGCGGGTTCATCTCCTCCCCCGCGTGCCAGCCGCCGGTGCCGGCGCTGTGGCTGTGCACGAGCGCGTCCGACCCGGCCGGGTCGACGTCGAGACGGACCAGCCGCTCCCGGACCGCGAGCAGCAGCAGCCGCTCGGCCATCGGCGACCGGCAGATGTTGCCCATGCAGACGTGCAGGACGGTGAAGGGCGGCACTCAGACCCCCCGCTCGTCGAGGATGTCCGGCACGACCTCGCGCAGCTTCGCCAGCGTCACCGCGCCCTCGCGCAGCACCCGCGGCACGTCGCCGGTCAGGTCGACGATGGTGCTCGGCACCGGGTCCACCGCCGGCCCGGCCTCCAGGTACGCCCGGACGCCGTAGCCGAGCTGGTCACGCGCCTCCTCGGCGGTGAGCGCGGCGGGCTGGCCGACCTTGTTGGCCGACGCGACGGCCATCGGCCCGGTCTCCCGCAGCACCTCCAGCGCGACCGGGTGCAGTGGCATCCGCACCGCCACCGTGCCGCCGTTGTCGCCCAGGTCCCACGCCAGGCTCGGCGAGTGCTCCACCACGATGGTCAACGCGCCGGGCCAGAACGCCTCGACCAGGTCGCGGGCCGCGCCGGGCAGCGAGAAGACCAGGCCGTCGAGCGTGTGCCGGGAACCGATGAGCACCGGGGGCGCCTGCCGGGCACCGCCCTTGGTGTCCGCCAGGGCCTTCACCGCGTACGGGGTGAACGCGTCCGCCCCGATGCCGTAGACCGTGTCGGTCGGCAGGACGACGAGTTCCCCGTTCTTGACCGCCTCGATGGCAGCGGCGATGCCGCGGTCCCGGTCGGCGGGCGACCGACAGTCGTAGAGCATCACGAGGAGTCAGTCTGCCACGCCCGGGCGGGCTCGGCGTGGGTGCCGTCCGCCCGCCGGGACGCGCTCGCCCAGCGCGGCCGCCCGGCGAGGTCCCGGTGCTCCTCGACCCGGTCGTAGCGGCCGTCGCCGCGCAGCAGCGCGGGCACCGCCGCGGCGTGCGTGTCGTCGTGCTCGATACCGATCGCGCCGCCCGGGCGCAGCAACGCGGCGGCCCGGCCGACCACCGGCCGGATCACGTCCAGCCCGTCCGCGCCGCCGAACACCGCCTCGTCCGGGTCGTGCCCGGCCACCTCCGGCGGCACCGGCACCGACCTCGGCACGTACGGCGGGTTGCAGAGCAGCACGTCGACCCGCCCGGCCAGGCCGGCCAGCAGCTCCGGGTCGGTCACGTCGGCGGACACCACCTCGACCGGCCGGTCCCCGGCGGCGGCCCGGTCCGCCGCGT
The DNA here is from genome assembly GCF_015354395.1 of Micromonospora sp. ANENR4. Lineage (NCBI taxonomy): Bacteria > Bacillati > Actinomycetota > Actinomycetes > Micromonosporales > Micromonosporaceae > Micromonospora > Micromonospora sp. ANENR4. The sequence goes on along the minus strand of NZ_JADKYQ010000006.1, from coordinate 196,768 downwards.
TGCGCCGCAGCCACGCCAGCGCGGCCGGGGACCGCTCCACCGCCACCACCCGCGCCGTGGGCACCTCCTGCGCGACGGCGAGAGCGATCGCGCCGGAACCGCTGCACAGGTCGACAACGAGCGGCGCGGCGTGCTCCCGGGCCCGCTCGATCCCCCAGCCGGCCAGCAGTTCGGTCTCCGGCCGGGGCACGAAGACGCCCGGCCCGACCGCCAGTTCCAGATGGCGGAAACCGGCCGAGCCGAGCAGGTGCTGCAACGGCTCGCGGGTCACCCGCCGCCCGACCAGCTCGTCGAGGCGGTCACGCTGCGCCGGGGTGAAACCGTCGGCGAGCGCCAGCCGGCCCCGCGGCACGTCGAGCACGTACGCGGCGAGTTGCTCGGCCTCGGCGCGGGGCGCCTCGACGCCCGCCGCGGCGAGCGCACGCGCCACCCGGTTGATCACCAGCGAGGGCCGTTCGCGTTCTGTCCCTTCGGACGGGTGTTGCGGGAGTGCGGTCACGCAATAATCATGAGGCGTCGCGGCTCACCTCACGAGCGGGTGCGTCCGGGCGCACACCGCAGGGAGGTCGCGAGTGGGCTGGCTCGACCAGGTCGAGGACCAGGTTGACGCTCTCCGCCGCGCTCGGTCCCTCCAGGAGGCCAGCCGGTCCGCGGAGGCGTGCGCCCTGCTCGACCGCGTCATCCGCACCACAGACGACCCGTACGCCCGCGCCGACGCGCTCGTGCAACGCCTGTCCGCGCTGATCAACCTCGGCCGCACCGCCGAGTTCACCAGGGCCGTCGAGGACGCCTCCGCCGCCGTCCGCGACCTGGCCGAGCCCTACCTGCACGGGCACCTCAACGCGCTGGCCGCGCTCGCCGCCCACCATCAGGGCGCGCTGGACCGCTGCGTGATGCACCTGGTCCGGGCCGCCCGCGCGCTCGGCGCCGACGACGACCCAGACCGGGACACCGCCTGGGGCTGGCACGACCTGGCGATGGCGTACTCGTACCTCAGCTTCCACGGTCACGCGCTCGGCGCGATCGAGCGGGCCCGGGAGGTCGGGCTCAGCGTCGGCATCCCCGAGGAGACGTTCGCCGCGCCCGGCATCCGGCTGCGCAACGCGGTCGCGCTCGACCACAACGGCGACAGCGACGGCTGCCTGCGGGTGCTGCGCGACGTCGCCGGTGACCTGGCCCGATTCCTGCGCGGCGGGCGGGCCGGCAACCTGCGGCCGAGCAGCCTGGCCGCGTACGGCTACGCCGCCGCCCGCCGGGCCGCGCTCGGCGACCGGGTGGAGTCCGCCGGAGACGCCGACCCGAACCGGCTGCTCGGCCACGGCGGGGACAGCGCACGCGCCCGCGACCTGCGCCAGCTCGGCCAGGTCTGCCTGGCGGTGGCGGCCGGCCGCCCGATCGAGGCGGTCACCCGGCTGGACGCGCTGCGGGTCTCCGACGAGACGCTCGGCGCGGCCGAGCCGCCCCGGCTGCGCAGCATCGCGCTCGCACGGGCCGGCGACCACGCGGGCGCGCACCGGGCCGACCGGCACGCGTTCCGGCTGGCGGCGCGGCGCAGCGATCGGCTACGGGACGTCTACATCGACGGCATCGCCGCCCGGATCGACCACGAGGAGATGCGCCGCGAGGCGGCCCGGTACGAGGGCGAGGCGCTCACCGACCCGCTCACCGGCCTGCCCAACCGGCGCCGGCTGGAGCGCTACCTGGGCGCCGTGGTGTCCCGGGGCGAGCGGGTGGTGATCGGCGTCTGCGACCTCGACGGGTTCAAGGCGGTGAACACCCGCCACGGCCACCACTCCGGTGACCTGGTGCTGCAACGGGTCGCCGGCGTGATCAACCGGGTGATGCGGCGGGGCGACTTCGTGGCCCGCTACGGCGGCGACGAGTTCGTCGTGGTGCTGCCCGACACCGGCATGCCGGAGGCGGTCGAGGTGGCCCGCCGGATCGAGGCGGCCGTCCGCACCGAGGACTGGGAGTCGCTGGTCCCCGGCACGCCGGTCGGGGTGACCATCGGCTTCGCCGAGGTCGACGGCAGCACCACGGTGAGCGTCCGGGAGGCGCTCGGCACCGCGTTCGAGCTGGCCGACCGGGAGATGCTGCGGGCCAAGGCGCGGTTGCGGGCAAGCTGAGCGGTAAGGAAGGGCCCCCTGTTAACGCATCCGGTAGAGGAAGGGCCCCCGCTCAACACCCCCAGCGGTCAGCGGCGGGACAGCTCGGTCTCGCCGGCCAGCCGGGCCGCGCGGTCCGCCTCGGTCAGCGCGTCGAGCACCCCGTCCAGCTCGCCGGCCAGCGCCAGGTCCAGGTTGTACGCCGTGTAGCCGATGCGGTGGTCGGTGATCCGGTTCTGCGGAAAGTTGTAGGTGCGGATCCGCTCGGACCGGTCCACGGTGCGGACCTGCGCCTTGCGGGCGTCCGAGGCCGCCGCGTCCGCCTGCTCCTGGGCGGCGGCGAGCAGCCGGGCGCGCAGGATGCGCATGGCCTGCTCCCGGTTCTGCAGCTGCGACTTCTCGTTCTGGCAGGAGACCACGATGCCGGTCGGCACGTGGGTGATCCGGACCGCCGAGTCGGTGGTGTTCACCGACTGCCCACCGGGGCCGGACGAGCGGAACACGTCGATACGCAGCTCGTTCGGGTCGATGGTGACGTCGACGTCCTCCGCCTCGGGCAGCACCAGCACACCGGCGGCGCTGGTGTGGATGCGGCCCTGCGACTCGGTGACCGGGACGCGCTGCACCCGGTGCACGCCGCCCTCCCACTTGAGCCGGGACCAGACGCCGTTGCCGCCCTCCGGTACGCCCTTGCTCTTGATCGCCAGCGAGACGTCCTTCACGCCGCCCAGGTCGGAGTCCTGCGCGTCGATCACCTCGGTGGCCCAGCCGTGCCGCTCGGCGTACCTGGTGTACATCCGCAGCAGGTCACCGGCGAACAGTGCGGACTCCTCGCCGCCCTCGCCGGCCTTGATCTCGACGATGACGTCCTTGGCGTCGTGCGGATCGCGCGGGATGAGCAGTTCCGCGAGCCGCTCCTCCAGCGCCGGCAGCGAGGCCGCGATGGCGTCCGCCTCGGCGCCGAACGTCGGGTCCTCGGCAGCCAGCTCACGGGCCGCGGCCAGGTCGGCGCGGGCCTGCTCCAGCTCACCGGCCGCCTTGTGCAGCGGGACCAGCTCGGCGTACCGACGGCCGACCCGCCGGGCGGTGCCCTGGTCGGCGTGGATGGCCGGGTCGGCCAGCCGCCGCTCCAGCTCGGCGTACTCGTCGAGGAGGGCGGCCAGACGCTCACTGCTCATGCTGCGGATGCTCCTTGGAGGTGGAACCGGCACAAACGGACGAACGCCCGTGCCCGGCAGGAGCCGGGCACGGGCGTCGTCGACGGAGCTACTTGGCCTTCTTGGCCTGAACCTTGGCGTACTTCTGCTGGAACTTCGCGACCCGGCCGGCGGTGTCCAGCACGCGCTGCTTACCGGTGTAGAACGGGTGGCAGGCGCTGCAGGTCTCGACGCTGATGGCGCCGCCCTTGGCGGTGCTGCGGGTCGTGAACGTGTTGCCGCAGGAGCAGCGGACCTCGGTGGTCACGTACTCCGGGTGGATGTTGGGCTTCATGTCGCCTCGGTCCTTTCGTCGGTGGTCGCCGGGTCGCCGTCGGTGCTCCCCGTCGTCACGACGGGCTCGGGCGTGAACCGGAACCGGTGGCCGATTGACCAGTCTGCCACGGGCGTCTTCCACCCGGCACAGGAGGTCCGCCACCTCCAACGCCGGCCCACCCGTCAGCATTCCCACCCCCACCCCACCCACTCCCCCACCGTCCCCGCCCCCCGCCCCCGGCCCGACCCCGGCGATCATGAAGTTAGCGGCGTTTCCTGTCGCTTTTGTCCGGGCCAACTTCATGATCACCGGGGCGGAGGGCGGGGGTTGGCTACCGGGTCGTAGTCACCTGGGTCTCGGCCTTCACTCCGTTCACCGTGACCGTCAGCTGGACCTGGGCACCGGGGCGCAGGGCGGTCAGCTTGCCGGTCAGTGGGTCGAAGCGGGCGGCGTGCCAGGGGCGTACGCCCGCCGCACCGCCGACGTGCAGGTTCGGCGAACCGGACCAGTCGGCGCTGACCGGCGCGGCCACCGGCACCTGCCGGCCGCTGGGCTGGGTGAGAGTGGCCGCGACGTCGGCCGGCGTATGCCGGGACACCTGCGCGGGCGCGGTCAGCGCGAGCCGGTCGACATGCGCGTGCATCTCCGCGCTCACCCACTTCGGCCCCTCGGCCAGCGGGTCACGGCGGGCCCGCTCGGCCTCCCCCGGCGTCACCGGGTCCACCCCGAACTCGGTCCACCCGGTGAACCCGCCGAGCGCCGCAGGGGTGGACGGATCCTTGCCCGAGTTGCCGTTGATCACGTACGGCACGCCGTCCACCCGGTCGGCGTGGAACGTGCCGACGTGGCCGTTGACCATGACCGCGCCCTTGCCGGTGCGGTGCTGGAAGTCGGCCAGCCACTGCTCGACCAGTGCCGCCTCCTTGCGGTCGCCGAGCTGGCTGGCCTTGGCCGGGCTCGGGTCGCGCGGCGGGTGGTGGAAGAACACCGCCACCGAGCCCACCGAGCGGTCGGCGGCGGCCTGGTCGAGCGTCCGGCGCAGCAGCTCCACCTGGTCGAACCCGCCGCCGCGCAGCGACCCGGTGGCGGTGCTCAGCGTGAGGAACCGGGTGCCCCGGTGGTCGAAGACGCGCGAGGTGTCCCCGAAGACGCTGCGGAAGTTGTCGATCGGCGCGCCCATGATCTCGTGGTTGCCGGGCACGTAGTGGTACGGCACCTCGCCGCCCAGTTCCTCGTCCAGGATGCGCTTGGCCAGCGTGAAGTCGGCCGGGTAGGCGGTGTCCACGAAGTCGCCGTTGATGATGAGGAAGTCCGGCCGCGCGGCGCGGACCTCGCGCAGCGTACGGCGGGCCTGGGCGACCAGGTCGCTGTCCGGGTTCGCGGCGACGAACTGGGCGTCGGAGAGCACCGCGAAGCGCCAGGGCGCCCCGTCCACAGTGCCGTCACGGACGACCACCCGATCGGTGCGGTTCGGCTCCGGCGGCGCCTGCACGTCCGGCGGCACCCGGGCCACCAGGTCGTCGATCACCACCTCACTGCGGTACTGCTTGGCCGGGTCGGTCTCGGCCACGTAGAACCGGCGTACCCGCACCGGGTACTGCACGCCCGGTGGTACGGCGAACTCGACGTACTTCCAGCCGGTCCAGTCCAGGTACGGGCCGCGCAGCACGAACTGGGTGTCCTGCGCGTCGTGCAGGTGCAGGCTGGGCCACTCGCCGGTGCCGTTCGCCTTGATCCACATGCCGAACGCCTGCGGCTGGCCGGGGACGTCGATCCAGGCGGGCGGGTCGGCGTACGCGGCCCGGGTGCCGGTGGACTGGCTGAAGTCGTACGACATCCGCAGCCCGACCCCGGTGTGCCCCTCGGCCGGTGCGACCGACCCGGAGGCGCGGGCCTGGCTGAACTTCCAGGACGCCGCGTCGTCGAACCCGGCCACCGGCACGTCGGTCAGCCCGACGGTCACCGGCAGGACCGTGGTGCGGTTGCCGACCCGCGCGGTGACCAGCGCCGAGCCGGTCGCGGCGAGCGCCTTGACGGCCAGGTTGCCGTCGGCGGTGGGGGTGACGGAGAGCAGGTCGCTGTCGTACTCCAGCGTCAGGTCGGCCGGCTCGATCGGCGCGGTGTTGCCCTCGGCGTCGTAGCCGACTACGCCGAACAGGCCGCTGTCGCCGGCCCGGTCCAGGCCGACCCGGTCGACGGTGCCGTCGATGCGCGCCAGCGGCCCGAGCACTGTCAGCTCGATCGTGCCCCGGGCCCGGCCGCGGGCGGCCGTGACGGTGCTGCGGCCGGGGACGGCCGCCCGGAACACGCCGTCGCCGTCGACCCGTCCGTGGGTGGCGTGCCAGCGTGGCTCGCCGGCGGCCGGGCCGTACGTCTCGTCGTATCCGGCGGCGGTGAGCCGGCGGGTGAGGCCGGGGAAGACCCGGTCCGGCCGGCCGCCGCGCACCGGCGCGACGCCGGGTGCGGCGGTCGGGTCGCTGGCGGTCTCCAGCCAGTAGCCGGTGAGCCGGCCGCTGCCCTTCGGCGCGTAGACGGCGAGCCCGTTCGGTACCGGCCGCTCGCTGCCGTCGGACGGGCTGTTCTCCACCTGGACCGTGGCCGCGCCCGGCTCCCGGGCGAGCAGCGTGGAGGAGCCGCCGCCGTCGAGGTTGAGCGCGTTCGCGGCGCCCAGCTCGGCCATCATGCGGCCCATCTCGGTCTGGGTAACGCCACGGCTGTCCACCTGCCGGCCGTCCACGGTCAGCATGATCATCTTGCGGCCGTCGGCGGAGAAGCCGACGGCGGTGCGCGGGGCCAGCGACGCGTCGGCGATGCTCTGCACCACGCCGTCGCGGACCAGCACGTTGCCGCCACCCACGGCGGCGCGCAGGTCACCGCCGTCGGAGGCCCGCGGCCGCCAGGTCAGGTCCACCGCGTCGCCGGGACGCAGCGCGGCGAGCGCGTCGGCGCCGGCCTCGCGGCCGAGCAGCACGGTGGTGCCGGCCGGGATCGGCCCCTCGCCCGCCGTGGTGGCCACGCTCGCCACCCGGCCGCCGGTCACCGTCACCTCGACCGTCCGGGCCGCGCCCTCCACCGCCCGCGTGCGGGTGTACGCCCCCCAGAGCGGCGTGAACACTCCGACGCCGTCGCGCTGCACCATGTTGTTGAACTGGGTGAGCGGCACCGGCCCGGCGGGCAGCGTCGCGGTGCCCTCGAAGCCGACCTGGACGACCCGGCCGATGCCCTGGGCGCTGATGCCGGCCGCGTTGGAGTGCCCGGCGACGGGCGACTGCACCAGTTCGCCGGAGCGGATGCCGACGCCCTGGGCGGCACCGGAGTTGTTGATGTCGAAGAAGTCGCCGTTCACCGCCGCGACGGCACGGGAGCGGTCCACCGCGGCGCGCAGCGGCTCGTCCTTGGTGACCTCACCGGAGTTCACGTAGTCGACGGTGAGCCCGCCGGCCAGGTCCGCGGTGAGGGCGTCGGCGCGCAGCCAGCCGGCCGCGTCGTACCTGTCGAAGGAGGTCAGGTCGAGGCCGGGCGCGACCGGCCGGGTGGTCTTGGCGGTCTCCAGGCCGCCGGCCGGTTCCACACCGGCGAGCGCGACGGCGGAGTCGGGACGGGAGGAGGCGCGTGGCGCGTCCTCGGCGGCGGTGGCGCCCGGCGGTGCGACGGCCGACGGCGCGGCAGTCGCGGCGGAAGGTGGCGGCGCGGTGAGGGTCAGCAACGGCGTCAGCAGCAGGACGCCGGCGAGGCGGGCGGGTCGACTGCGGGTTCGCATGGACGACAGTCAACCCGACGGTGAACAGAAGTTTCAATACCTAGCGGCTTAACCGTAGAAAAACTTCACGACCTGCCACCCGGTACGCGACGAGGGGCACGGCCGATGCGGCCGTGCCCCTCGTTCGTCGGAACCGTCAGCTCACTCGCCCGGAGTGGACTTCGCGATCTGCATCAGGAACTCGATGTTGGTGCGGGACTGCTTGAGCCGGTCCAGCAGGAGGTCGAGCGCCGCCTGCGAGTCCAGCGAGTGCAGCACCTTGCGGAGCTTGTGGATGATCGCCAGCTCCTCCGGCGCGAGCAGGACCTCCTCCTTGCGGGTGCCGGAGGGGTTGATGTCGATCGCCGGGAAGACCCGCTTGTCGGCGATCTTCCGGTCCAGCTTCAGCTCGGCGTTACCCGTGCCCTTGAACTCCTCGAAGATGACCGTGTCCGCCATGGACCCGGTCTCCACCAGCGCGGTGGCGAGAATGGTCAGCGAACCGCCGTTCTCGATGTTGCGCGCCGCGCCGAGGAAGCGCTTGGGCGGGTAGAGCGCGGTGGAGTCGATACCACCCGACATGATCCGGCCGCTGGCCGGCGCCGCCAGGTTGTACGACCGCCCGAGCCGGGTCACCGAGTCGAGCAGCACGACCACGTCGTGGCCCAGCTCGACCAGGCGCTTCGCCCGCTCGATCGCCAGCTCCGCCACTGTGGTGTGGTCCTGCGGCGGACGGTCGAACGTGGCCGCGATGACCTCGCCCTTCACCGACCGCTGCATGTCGGTGACCTCTTCCGGCCGCTCGTCGACGAGCACCACCATCAGGTGGCACTCCGGGTTGTTGCGGGTGATCGCGTTCGCGATCGCCTGCAGCACCATCGTCTTACCGGCCTTCGGCGGCGACACGATGAGCGCCCGCTGGCCCTTGCCGATCGGCATGACCAGGTCGATCACCCGGGTGGTGAGGATGTGCGGCTCGGTCTCCAGCCGCAGGCGCTCCTGCGGGTAGAGCGGCGTGAGCTTGTAGAACTCCGGCCGGCGCTTCGCCTCGTCCGGCTCCATCCCGTTGATGGTGTCCAGCCGGACCAGCGGGTTGTACTTGTCGCGCCGCTGCTCGCCGTCCCGCGCGGCCCGCACGGCGCCGGTGATCGCGTCACCGCGGCGCAGGCCGTACTTCTTGATCTGGGACATCGAGACGTACACGTCGTTCGGGCCGGCCAGGTAGCCGGTGGTCCGGACGAAGGCGTAGTTGTCGAGCACGTCGATGATGCCGGCGACCGGGACGAGCACGTCGTCCTCGCCGACCTGCGGCTCACGGCCGCCACCGCTGTCACCCTCGCCCCGCTCGCCGCGGCCGCGACGACGGTCCCGGAACCGGCTGCGCCGGCCCCGCCGGCCGCCGCCCTCACCGTCGTCGTCGCCGTCGTTGTCCCGCTCCGCGCGCTGACCACGGTCGTTACGGTCACCCCGGTCGTTGCGGTCGTTACGGTCGCCGCGCTCGTTCCGGTCGTTGCGCTCGGCGCGCTCGCCCCGCTCGTTGCGGTCGTTGCGGTCGCCCCGCTCGCCACGCTCGGCGCGGTCACCACGGTCGTTGCGCTCACCGCGCTCGGCCCGGTCACCGCCACGGTCGGCCCGCTCGCCGCCACGCTCGGCCCGGTCGCCGCCACGCTCGGCCCGCTCGCCGCCACGCTCGGCCCGGTCACCGCCACGCTCACGGCCCCGGCCCTCGTTGCGCTCACCGCGCTCGGCCCGGTCACCGCCACGCTCGGCGCGCTCGCCGGTCTCGGCGGGCGCCTCCTCGGCGCGCGTCGTCTCGGCCGGCCGCGCCTCGGTCGCCGGCGCCTCGGCCGGTCGGGCCTCGGTGGTCGCGGCGGCGGCCCGGCTGCGGCGACCGCGGGTACGACCCTCGGTCACCTCGGCGGCCGGCGCCTGCTCGGCGGGGCGTGCCTCGGCCCGCTCCTCACGGACCTCCGCGTGCACCTCCTCACGGGCGGGAGCAGCAGCAGCCGCCACCTCGGCTCGCGGTCGAGGGGTTCCGGCCGCGCCGCCCTGCTGCCGCTCGGTGATGGCACTGATCAGCTCGCCCTTACGCATGCGAGCGGTACCAGAGATGCCGAGCGAAGCGGCCAGGCTCTGCAGCTCCGGCAGCAGCATCGCCGACAGACCGGTGCCGCTCCGCCGGCGGCGTGTGGGGGCGGCGGTGGTGGCATCGCCAGCGACGTTGGAAACATCCGACGTCACGTCGGTGGTGTCGCTCAATGGATTCCTTCCCTCGATAGGCCGGGCTGCCCGGAGTCGTGGAACCAGGTGGCCGGGCGGCCTCGGTGCACCCGCCTCGCATGGACGCGTCGCGGGAGTCTGTGACACAGCAGCCGGTGGTTTCCCGACTCACCACCATCGGTGAGCAGGTCTCGCCGTCTGCGGCGACCTGTGGAAACTGCGGTGCGGCGTGGGCCTTGAGCAGGGGTGACGGGCTACCGCCGAGAGCTTCGGGGGTGCGCCGAACCGCAGGAAGATCGCATGCTTCGCGGCTGTGCTAGGTCTAGAGCGTAATCGCCTCGTCCGACCTGCGGCAACAGGGCCCCGCTCGGCGTGTCAAAGTCTACCCCGGATGACCCGGGCACCGCTGACATCTATCGGCAACTCCCACCGGCGCCAATCTGTTCCCAGCCGGAATCCCGCCGGGACCTCGGAGAGCGCCAACACGGTCGGCCCCGCCCCACTGACCACAGCCGCCACACCCGCCGCACGCAGCTCAGCGACGAGCGCCGCCGTGGCCGGCATCCCCGGCGCCCGCTGCTCCTGGTGCAGCCGGTCGACCGTGGCCGGCAGCAGCAGCGCGGGATCGGCGGTCAGCGCGTGCACCAGCAGGGCCGCCCGGCCCGCGTTCGACGCCGCGTCGGCGTGCGGCACGGTGGCCGGCAGCGCCGCCCGGGCCACCGCGGTCAGACCCCGCTCGGCGGGCACGAAGACGGTCGGGCGCACGGCCGGCGCCACCGGCAGCGAGACCGCCCGCGCGCCACCCGGTTCGGTCCAGGCGATGGTGAAGCCGCCGAGCAGGCAGGGCGCGACGTTGTCCGGATGCCCCTCCAGCTCGGCCGCCAGGCGCAGCGCGGCGTCGTCGTCCATCCGCCGCTCGCCGCCGGCAACCAGCGCGCGGGCCGCCAGCACCCCGGCCACGATCGCCGCCGACGACGAGCCGAGACCGCGGGCCTGCGGGATGCGGTTGATGCACTCCAGCGCCAGGCCGGCCGGCTGCGCGCCGAGCACGTCGAAGGTGGCCCGCATGGCGGTGACGATCAGATGCCGCTCGTCCGACGGAAGCTCGCCGGCGCCCTCGCCGGTGACCGACACCCGTACGCCGCCGTCTGTCACCTCGGCCGTGACGTCGTCGTGGCGGCCCAGGGCCAGCCCGAGCGCGTCGAAGCCGGGGCCCAGGTTGGCGCTGGTCGCGGGCACCCGGACCCGCACCGGGCCGGTGGTGAATGTGGTCGGCACCGGCTCATGCTAGGACGTCACCCCGACAGCCCGGCCGGACCGCCCGGAGCGTGGGACCGGCGTGTCAGCCGGTGCGCTCGGGGGTCGGCGTGTCGACCGGGTCGGTGAGCGAGAGCCGCCGGGTGGCGAACCGCCAGCCGATCGCGTACACGACGGTGACCAGGCCGCAGCCGGCCAGCACGGTGCGCTCGTCCACCCGGTCCACCACGAGCGCCACCACGAGCTGGCTGACCGCGATGGCGAGCGTCGCCAGCATCATGTCGGTGGCGAAGACCCGGCCCCGGAGCCGATCCGGCACCTCGCCCTGCAACGCGTAGTTGGACAGCACCCAGTTGCTGCCGCCGCCCAGGTGGGCCAGGAACACCAGGACCAGCACCAGCGGGAACCAGGTCACCACCGACGCGCCCAGGTAGGCCAGGCCGTACAACGACATGGACATCGCCAGGCCGGTGAGCAGCCAGGCCCGGTTGCTCAGCACCCGGCGCATCATGATCGGGCCGACCAGCGCCCCGGCGCCGCGGGCGGCGAAGAGCAGACCGGCGCCGACCGCGCCGACCCCGTACACCCCGGCGAGCAGCGGGAAGACGGTCAGCACGCCGTTGCCCAGGCCGACCGCCGACTTGACAGTCACCAGCGCCAGCACGCGCGGGCGGTGGGCGATGTAGCGCAGCGCCTCCCGGATCGCCGCCCACGTGCGCGGCACCGTCGCCGTCGGGTCGCGCGGGGCCTGCAACGGCCGGCGGATCAACGCGGCCAGGCCCGCGGCGGCGACCAGGCCGACGGCGGCGACCCAGAAGCTGGCGTACGGGCCGGCCGCGGCGCTCAGGATCCCGCCGAGCGAGGCGCCGACCACTGTCATCGTGCCCCAGGCCGACCCGGCGACCGCGTTGCCGGCGGCCAGGTCCTCCGGGTCGACCACGTTCGGCAGCGCGGCCTGGGCGGCCGGCGAGTAGAACGCCTTCGCCACCGCCACCAGCGCGATCGCCGCCAGCGCCAGCCACGCCGTACCGGCGCTGCGCACGCCGAGCAACAGCAGCACCCCGGCCAGCGCGCCCACGTTGGCCACCATCATCACCTTGCGGCGGTCGAACCGGTCGGCGATCGTTCCGGCGTACGGAAGCAGCAACGCGGTCGTGCCGGTGTCCACCGCCAGCACCAGCGCGCCCCAGACCCCGCTGCCGGTCAGGTCGGGCAGCAGCACCAGCAGCGGCACCATGACGAACCAGTCCGCACCGAAGACGACCAGCTCGGCGAGGAACAGGTGGCGGAAGTCGCGGTTGCGGACCAGGACCGACAGGGTGGGTGACACGCGGGCACCCTACCGGGCCGCCCCTGTGGCGGCAGCGCGGCGCAGCAGGTCGGAGACCGTGACGAAGGTGTATCCCCGGGCCCGCAGACCGTTGATCATGTCGGGCAGGCCGCGGAGCGCGACGAGCCGGGTGTCGTTGCCGACGTCGTGGCCGAGCAGGACCGTGCCGGGGCGTACGTCGGCGACGATGCGCCGGGCGTGACCGGCCGGGTCGTGCGGGAACTCGCTCTCGACCATCTGAAGCGTCCAGAGCACCAGGCGGTAGCCCAGCCGGGCCGACGCGTACAGCACCGACCCGCCGAGGTGCCCCCACGGCGGGCGCAGCAGCCGGGGCGCCGAGCCGGTGGCCGCCGTGATCGCGTCGTGGCTGCGGCGCAGGTCGTCGTAGACCGTCGCGGCGTCCATCCGGGCCAGGTCGCGGTGCGCCCAGCTGTGGTTGCCGACCTCGTGGACGTCCATCCGGCCGCGGACCAGCGCGGCGTGCTCGCGGGCCCGTTCACCGACCAGGAAGAAGGTGGCCGGCACCCGGTGCTCGGCGAGCGTGTCGAGCACCATCGGGGTCCACTGTGGGCGTGGGCCGTCGTCGAAGGTGAGCGCCACCAGGGGTTCCTCGGTGCGGACGCCCCAGACGACCTGCACCCCGCCGGTGCCGACGTCCTGGTGGCGGTTGCCGAGCGTGGCGCTCGCCGGCCCGCCCGCGATCGGAAGCCGGCGGTCGGCCACCCAGGTGCTCTCGGCGGTCGCGAACGAGCCGACCACGGCCCCGCCGAGCAGCAGCGCGGAGCGGCGCAGCACGGCACGCCGATCCCACCGGCCCGCACCCCCCGCCATCGCACCCCCGAACCGAAAGTAGGCATCAGCTCACTGAGCGTACCGCCCGGCCCGGTTCCGGTGTGTCCCGCGCGCCGAGGTGCCGGGAGGGGCCCGCGCGGGCCCCTCCCGGTCCGTCACTCGGTCGGCGGCAGCGGCGACTGGCGGCTCTTGGGCAGGCGGAGCACCTCGAACTGGTCGGTGCCGTCGACCAGCGCGCCCGACGGGCGGGCCGGCGGCGGCGCCACCACGGCCCGCTCCTCGGCGCGCTCCCCGCCGCCGACCGTCACCGGCACCGGGTCCGGCTCCGGCTTCGGCCCGACCGGCTCGGGAGCGCCGCCCCGCCGCCGGTTCCGGAACGAGCCCTTCGTGTGCTCGACCATCGTGTAGAGCGTCGGCACGAGCACCAGCGTCAGCAGCGTCGAGCTGAGCAGGCCACCGATCACCACGACCGCCAGCGGCTTGGAGATGAAGCCGCCCTCGCCGGTCAGGCCGAGCGCCATCGGCAGCAACGCGAAGATGGTGGCAACGGCGGTCATCAGGATCGGCCGCAGCCGACGCCGGCCGCCCTCCACCACCGCCTCGGTCACGTCCATGCCCTGGGCCCGGTACTGGTTGATCAGGTCCATCAGCACGATCGCGTTCGTCACCACGATGCCGACGAGCATGAGCACGCCGATCAGCGCCGGCACACCCAGCGGCGTGCCGGTGACGAGCAGCAGCCCGATCGCGCCGGTCGCGGCGAACGGCACCGAGATCAGCAGGATCAGCGCCTGGGTCAGGCTGCGGAACGTGGCCACCATGATCAGGAAGACGATCGCGATGGCCGCCAGCACCGCGAGACCGAGGTCCGCGAACGCGTCCGCCTGGTCGGCGCTGACGCCGCCGATCACGTACGTGGCGCCCGGCACGTCCAGCGCGTCCAGCCGCTTCTGCAGCTCCTGCGTGGTGGCGCCCAGGTTCGAGCCGGTCGCCGTGCCGGTGACCGAGACGCTGCGCTCCCCGTCGATCCGGGTCACCTGCTGCGGGCCGTCGACCTGCTCGACGTCGGCGATCGCGTCCAGCGGCACCGCGCCGACCCGCAGCGCCTTCAGCTCGTCGACGGTCAGCGGCGGCCGGGCGCCGCTGCTCAGTACCACGCTCTGCGCCGTACCGTCGAGCGTCACCTGCCCGAGCGGCGCACCCCGGTACGTCTGCGCGACGAGCTGCCCGACTGCCGCCTCGGTGAGACCCGCGCGGGCCGCCGCCACCCGGTCCACAGTCACCTCGACGCGAGGCACCTGCGTGGCCAGGCTGCTGGTGACGTCCTCCACGCCCGGCGTGCCGGCCATCGCGCCCCGTACCGCCTCGGCCGCCCGGGTCAGCGTCTCCTGGTCGGCGGCCTGCACGACCACCTCGACCTGGTTGGCGGAGGCGTTCTGCCCGCCGCCGAACGTCAGCTCGCCCACCTCCGCGCCGAGCGCGTCGAACTCCTTGCGCAGGTCCTGCCGTACCGCCGCGGCGTCGGTGTCGTCGGACAGCGACAGCGACCAGGTGGCCCGGTCACTGCCGCCGCCCGCGAACGGGTTATCCCCACCACCGGCGCTGACCTGGTAGGTCTCCACCCCCGGCGTACGCCGCAGCACCTCCTCGACCCGCGCGGCGGCCCGGTCGGTGCCGGCGAGCGAGGTGCCGGCCGGCATCTCCTGCCGGATGGCGAGCGTGTCCTGGCCGGAGTCGTCCAGGAAGTTCGTCTCCAGCTTCTGCGCCAGGCCGAACGTGCCGAGCAGCACGAGCAGCCCGAGACCCACGGTGGCCCAGCGGGTCTTCCGCGAGCGGGTGGCGAAGTCGATCACCGGCAGGTACGCCCGCTGCAACGGGTTGCGCAGCTCCTTCTCCTCGGCTTCCCGCCGGGCCGCGGCGTCGTCGGCGCCGCCGCGCGGCCGCAGGAACCAGTACGCCAGCACCGGGATGACTGTGAGCGACACCAGCAGCGACGCGAGCAGCGCCACCGTCACGGTGATCGCGAACGGCGCGAACAGCTGCCCGACGAAGCCGCCCACCAGGGCGATCGGCGCGAACACGGCGACAGTGGTGAGCGTGGACGCGGTCACCGCGCCGGCCACCTCGCGTACCGCGGTCAGGATCGCGTCCCGCTTCGGTTCGCCGTACTCCAGGTGGCGTTTGATGTTCTCCAGCACCACGATGGAGTCGTCCACCACCCGGCCGACGGCGATGGTCAGCGCGCCGAGGGTGAGCAGGTTCAGCGAGTAGTCGCCGGACCAGAGCACGATCAGCGCGACCAGCACCGACAGTGGGATGGACACCGCGGTGACGACGGTGGAGCGCACCGACAGCAGGAACACCAGGATCACCACGACGGCCATGACCAGGCCCAGCAGGCCCTCGGTGGTCAGGCTCTCGATGGACTTCTCGACGAACGGGGCCTGGTCGAAGACCACCGTCAGCTCGGCGCCGGAGGCCTCCGACAGCTCGTCCAGCCGGTCCCGGATCTCGTGCGAGATCTCCACCGCGTTGCCGTCCGGCGCGGCGGTCACCGCGATGCCGAGGCTGGGCTTGCCGTTGGTCCGGGTGAACGAGGTGGCCGGGGCGAGCTGCTGCTCCACGGCGGCCACGTCGCCGAGGCGTACCGGGGCGGCGGGAGCCGTGGTCAGCACGATGCCGCGCAGGTCGTCGACGGTCCGGATCGGCGTGCCCACCTGCACCGGCAGCGACCGGTCGCCGTCGGCGAGCGCACCTGCCGGCACGGCCACACCGTTGCTCTTGAGCGCCGACGCGATCGCGGTCGGCGCCACCTTGGCGGCAGCCAGCTTCGCCGGGTCCGGCGTGATCGTCACGACCTGGTTGCGCGCACCGGTGACGTCCACCGAGCGGACGCCGTCCAGCGCCTCCAGCTCCGGTACGACGGCGTTGCGCAGCTTCTCCGCCAGCGCCCGCTCGTCGCCGTCACCGGTCGCGGCGACCACCACTGCGGGCAGGTCGTCGGTGCTGCCGGCGATGACCTGCGGGTCGACGCCCTCGGGGAGCTGGGAGTCGATCCGGTTGAGCGCGGTCTCCATCTTGTTCACGACGTCGTCCAGGTCGGTGCCGAACTCGTACTGCACCTGGACCGTGGCCGCGCCCTCACGGGAGGTCGAGGTGACCTCGTCGAGGCCCGGGATGCCCTTGAGGCTGTTCTCGATCGGCTCGGCGACCTGGGATTCCACGATCTCCGGCGCGGCGCCCGGGTACGTCGCCACGATGAACGCGGCGGGGAACTCCAGCGACGGCAGGAGCTGCTGCTTCAGCGACGGCACGGCGAACAGGCCGAAGGCCGTGGTCACCAACGCGACGAGGGCGATCAGCCCCCGGTTGGCGAGGCTGAATCTGGCGAGCAGCGACATCGGCGTTACTCACTCCTGGAGAGGTGTCCGGCAGGGGGGTGTCTGAGTCTGCCGCACGCCCCGACACTCCCGACATCCGCCCCAGCCGATGACACCGCCGCGCTGCGGGGGTCGTCCGTTGCCGCCTTGGTCGACGCCACTTCGCCGAGGTGACGGCGTCCAGCCCACTCCGATCCCGCCCGTGAGCACGTCACCCGGTTGTTGATCCACTCCACTTCGCCGAAGTGGTTGCATCCCACCCACCCCGACCCCGCCACCTCCCCGAACTGGAGTCGATCAAGGAAGGGGAACGTCGCGGGGAGGGAGAGATCAGACCAGGTCGAGGGAGCGGGCGGCGGCCAGCGCGTCGTTGGCGATGGTCACCGGCGCCGGCGCGGTCGAGATGGCCCACTCCGGGTCCTTCAGGCCGTGCCCGGTGACCGTGCAGACCACCCGCGACCCGGCCGGCACCCGGCCGGCCTCGGCCTGCTGGAGCAGACCGGCGACGCTCGCCGCGCTGCCCAGCTCGACGAAGACGCCCACCTCGCGGGCCAGCAGCCGATACGCCGACAGGATCTCCCGGTCGGTGACCGCCGAGATCAGGCCGTCCGAGGCGTCCCGCGCGTCGATGGCCTTCGTCCAGCTCGCCGGGTTGCCGATCCGGATGGCGGTGGCGATCGTCGACGGCTCCGGCACCACCTGACCGGTGACGATCGGGGCGGCGCCGGCCGCCTGGAAGCCGTACATCCGGGGGGCCTTCGTGGCGTTGCCGTCGCGCAGGTCCTCGGAGTAGCCCATCCAGTACGCGGTGATGTTGCCGGCGTTGCCGACCGGCAGGCAGTGGATGTCGGGCGCGTCGCCGAGCGCCTCGACGATCTCGAAGGCGGCGGTCTTCTGGCCGTGCAGCCGGTCGATGTTGACGGAGTTGACCAGCGCGACCGGGTAGTCCTGGGCGAGCTTGCCGGCGAGCCCGAGGCAGTCGTCGAAGTTGCCCTGCACCTGGAGCAGCTTCGCGCCGTGCACGAGCGCCTGGGCCAGCTTGCCCAGCGCGATCTTGCCCTGCGGCACCAGCACCGCGCAGGTGATCCCGGCGCGGGCCGCGTACGCGGCGGCGGAGGCGCTGGTGTTGCCGGTGGAGGCGCAGATGATCGCCTTGTCACCGGCCTCGACGGCCTTGGAGACCGCGACGGTCATGCCGCGGTCCTTGAACGAGCCGGTCGGGTTGGCGCCCTCGACCTTGAGCCACACGTCCGCGCCGACCCGGGCGGAGAGCACCGGCGCCGGCAGCAGCGGCGTGTTGCCCTCGTGCAGGGTGACGACGGGAGTCGCCCCGGTGACCGGCAGCCGATCCCGGTACGCCTCGATCAGTCCCCGCCACATGTCGTGCTCCTCGCCTCTGTCGCCCCGCTCCGGGGCCTGCCAACAGCGTGGACCAGCCTGCCCGCCCGGCCACCGGCACACCCTGCTCTAACCATCAGGCGGGACGCGTGGGTTACGCGCCGCCCTCCACCCGAAGCACACTCGTCACCGACCTGACGATGTCGAGTCCGCGCAGCTCACGCACGGTGGCCGCGAGCGCGGCGTCGGGCGCGACGTGGGTGACGATAACGAGTTCCGCGTCACCGCCGGCCGGGCCCTGACGGACGGTGGCGATGGACACCTCGTGCCGGGCGAAGACGCCCGCCACCCCGGCCAGCACACCCGGCCGGTCGGCCACGTCGAGGCTGATGTGGTAGCGGGTGAGCGCCTCGCCCATCGGCCGCACCGGCAGGTCCGCGTACGCCGACTCGCTCGCCGCGTGCACCCCGGCGAGGCGGTTGCGGGCCACCGCCACCACGTCGCCGAGCACCGCGCTGGCGGTGGGCGCGCCACCGGCGCCCCGGCCGTAGAACATGAGCTGCCCGGCGGCGTCGGCCTCGACGAAGACCGCGTTGAACGCGTCCCCCACGCTCGCGAGCGGATGCGTCAGCGGGATCATCGCCGGGTGCACCCGCACGTTGACGGTCTCCCGGCCCTCCGCGTCGACGCCCCGGGCTGCGATGCAGAGCAGCTTGATCGTGCAGCCCATGGCCTTGGCGCTGGCCACGTCGGCGGCGGTCACCTCGGTGATGCCCTCGCGGTGCACGTCGGCGGCGGTCACCCGGGTGTGGAACGCCAGCGAGGCGAGGATGGCGGCCTTCGCGGCGGCGTCGAAGCCCTCCACGTCGGCCGTCGGGTCGGCCTCGGCGTACCCCAGCTCGGTGGCCTCCTCCAGCGCCTCGGCGAACCCGGCGCCGGTGGCGTCCATCGCGGAGAGGATGAAGTTCGTGGTGCCGTTCACGATGCCGGTGACCCGGGTGATCCGGTCGCCGTGCAGCGACTCGCGCAGCGGGCGCAGCAGCGGGATGGCCCCGGCGACGCTGGCCTCGTAGTAGAGGTCGGCGCCACCCTCGGCGGCGGCGTCGTGCAGCGCGGCGCCGTCCTCGGCGAGCAGCGCCTTGTTGGCGGTGACCACGCTCTTGCCCGCGCGCAGCGCCTCGACCAGCCAGCCCCGGGCCGGCTCGATGCCGCCGACCACCTCGACCACCACGTCCACGTCGTCGCGCTTGATCAGCCCGAGCGCGTCGGTGGTGAACAGCGCCGGGTCGACCGGCAGGTCGCCGCGGTCACGGCCGATCCGGCGTACGGCGATCCCGGCGATCTCCAGCGGGGCGCCGATCCGGGCGGCGAGGTCTTCCGACTGCTCGTGCAGCAGCCGGACCACGTCGCTGCCGACAGTGCCGCAGCCGAGCAGCGCCAAGCGAACCGGTGAGGTCATCCCACATCCAATGCCAGCAGGTCGTCTTCGGTCTCCCGGCGGACGATCAGCCGCGCCCGACCTTCGCGGACGGCGACGACCGGCGGCCGCGGGACATGGTTGTAGTTGCTCGCCATGCTCCGGCAGTAGGCCCCGGTGCCGGGCACCGCGACAAGATCTCCGGGCTGCACGTCAGCGGGCAGGAATTCATCCTTCACCACGATGTCCCCCGACTCACAATGCTTTCCCACCACGCGGGCGAGCATCGGCTGTGCGGCTGACGTGCGGTTCGCCAGCGTGGCCGAGTACGAGGCGTCGTAGAGAGCGGTACGGATGTTGTCGCTCATCCCCCCGTCCACGCTCACGTACGTCCGCAGGCCACCCACGTCTTTGACGGTCCCGACCGCGTAGAGCGTGAACACTGCCGGGCCGACGATCGCGCGACCCGGCTCGACCGACAGGTGCGGCACGGCGAGGTTCTCCGCCGCGCACTCCCCGTCGACGATCTTGCGCAGGCGCTTCGCCAGATCGTGCGGTGACGCCGGGTCGTCCTGGGTGGTGTACGCGATGCCGAAGCCGCCGCCCAGGTCCAGCTCGGGCAGCTCCACGCCCCGGGCGTCGCGGATCTGCGACTGGAGGGCGAGGACCCGGCGGGCGGACACCTCGAAGCCGCTGGCGTCGAAGATCTGCGAACCGATGTGCGAGTGCAGGCCGCGCAGCTCCAGCACGTCCTCGTCGAGGATCTTGAACGCGGCCGCCGCGGCGGCACCGCCCGCGAGCGAGAAGCCGAACTTCTGGTCCTCGTGCGCGGTGGCGATGAACTCGTGGGTGTGCGCCTCCACGCCGACGGTGACCCGGACCAGCACCTTCGGGCGTACCCCGCGCTCGCGGGCCAGCTCGGAGAGCCGGTCGATCTCGGTGAACGAGTCGACGATGATCCGGCCCACGCCGGCGTCCACCGCCCGGGTCAGCTCCGCCACCGACTTGTTGTTGCCGTGGAAGCCGATCCGCTCCGGAGGCATCCCCGCCGAGAGCGCGGTGGCCAGCTCGCCGCCGGTGCAGACGTCGAGGAACATGCCCTCCTCGGCGATCATCCGGACCACGGCGCGGCACAGGAACGCCTTGCCGGCGTAGTAGACGTCCGCGTCCGGGAAGGCCGCCCGGAACTCGCGGCAGCGCTCGCGCAGGTCGTCCTCGTCCAGCACGTACGCCGGGGTGCCGTACTCGACGGCCAGGTCGCGGACGTCCAGGCCCGCGACGGTGAGCGCGCCGCCGGGGCCGCGCGCCACGTTGCGCGGCCACAGTTGCGGCACCAGGGCGTTGACGTCGACCGGGGTACGCAGCCAGGCCGGCCCCCGGGTGCCGATCTCGCCGTGCAGCGCGCCCGCCTCGTGAGCCCGCACGGCGCTACATCCTCTCCGGCGCGGACACCCCGAGCAGGTGCAGGCCGTTGGCGATGACCACCCGGGTGGCGTCGTTGAGCCAGAGCCGCGCCCGGTGGGTGTCGGTGATCTCCTCGTCGCCCTGCGGGGCGATCCGGCAGTTGTCGTAGAACCGGTGGTACGCCTGCGCGACGCTCTCCTCAAGGTAGCGGGCCACCCGGTGCGGCTCGCGCAGCTCGGCGGCGGTCGCCACCACCGCCGGGAACTCGGCGAGCGCCTTGAGCAGCTCGTTCTCCTTGTCGTGGCCGAGCAGCTCCGGCTGGAACGCGGCGGCGTCGCCACGGGTCAGCCCGATCTCGGCCGCGTTGCGGGCCACCCCTGCGGTACGCGCCGCGACGTACTGCACGTAGTAGACCGGGTTGTCGTTCTTGGCCCGGGTCCACAGCTCCACGTCGATGTCGATGGGCGAGTCGGCCGAGTAGCGGGCCAGCGCGTACCGGGCGGCGTCCACGCCGATCGCGTCGACCAGGTCCTCCAGCGTGACCACGGTGCCGGCCCGCTTGCTCATCCGCACCGGGGCGCCGTCGCGGACCAGGTTGACCAGCTGGCCGATGAGGATCTCCAGGTTGCGCGCCGGGTCGTCGCCGAAGCACGCGGACATCGCCTTCATCCGGCCGATGTAGCCGTGGTGGTCCGCGCCGAGCATGATCACGACCCGGTCGAAGCCGCGTTCCCGCTTGTTCAGGTAGTAGGCGCAGTCGGCGGCGAAGTACGTCCACTCGCCGTTGGACTTGCGCAGCACCCGGTCCTTGTCGTCGCCGAACTCGGTGGTGCGCAGCCAGGTCGCGCCCTCGGACTCGAAGACGTGGCCCTGCTCCCGCAGCCGGTCCAGCGCCGCGTCCAGCGCGCCCCCGTCGTGCAGGTCCTTCTCGTTGAAGTAGGTGTCGAACTCCACCCCGAAGTCGCGCAGCGAGGACTTGATCTCGGCGAACATCAGCTGGACGCCCTCGTTGCGGAACACCTCCTGGGCGGCGTCCTCGGTGAGGTCGAGCACATCCGGCCGGCGCCGGACCACCTCGGCGGCGATCTCCGCGATGTACGCGCCGCCGTAGCCGTCCTCCGGCGCGGGCTCGCCCTTCGCGGCGGCCAGCAGCGAGCGGGCGAACCGGTCGATCTGGGAGCCGGCGTCGTTGAAGTAGTACTCCGTGCCCACGTCGGCGCCGGTGGCGCGGAGCAGACGGCTCAGCGCGTCGCCGACGGCCGCCCAGCGGACCCCGCCGATGTGCACCGGGCCGGTCGGGTTCGCCGAGACGAACTCCAGGTTGATCCGCTGACCGGCGAGGGTGTCGCTGCGCCCGTACGCCGGACCGGCCTCGACGATGACCTTGGCGAGCTGACCGGCGGCGGCCGCGTCCAGGCGGATGTTCAGGAAGCCGGGTCCGGCGATCTCCACCGACTTGATCCCCGGCGCCTTGGCCAGTTCGTCGGCCAGCGCTGTCGCCAGTTCCCGCGGCGGTACGCCCACCTTCTTGCTGAGCTGGAGCGCCAGCGTCGAGGCGTAGTCACCGTGATCGGGATTACGGGGTCGCTCGACGGTGGTCTGCGCGGGCAGCGCGGCGCGGTCCAGTCCCCGCTCGTCGAAGACGGCGTGGGCTGCGGCGAGGACGACCTCGGCGAGTTCTGCGGGAGTCACTGATCCATGTTATCGGGGGTAGACTCGGGCACCGCGGAGGCGACCCAGCATGTGAACCGGCCCCGCGCTCCCCTGACCGACCGACCTGACGAGGCACGATGAGCATCAGCACCCCGGGCGGCCCGGAGCGCCGTCCCACCGTGGTCAGCACCGGCAAGAAGCCGGCCGCCGGCCGGCCCTCGGCTGCCGACAAGCCCGCCGCGAAGGCCGGCTCGGGCAAGGCCGGGGGCGGCAAGGGCACGCCACGGCAGGGCGCCGGGGGCAAGGGCCGCAAGCCGGTCGCCCCGGTGAAGGTGAGCCAGGGCCGTTCGTGGGGCCCGATCGCCCTCTTCGTCGCGGTCGGCGTCCTGGCCGTGGGCATCATCGGTGTCGGCGCCTGGGCGGTCTACCAGGGCGGCCAGCCGTGGCAGAAGCGGGCCGAGGCGATCGACGGCATCGTCGACTACCGCGCGAAGGACAAGGACCTGGTCAAGGGCGGCAACCACCAGCCCGGCGCGATCAAGTACGACGTCCTCCCGCCGGTCGGTGGCCCGCACAACCAGGCCTGGCAGAACTGCATGGGTGACGTCTACGACGCCCCGATCGCCAACGAGCACGCGGTGCACAGCCTGGAGCACGGCACGGTGTGGATCACCTACCGCCCGGACCTGCCCGCCGACCAGGTGGAGAAGCTCCGCAGCAAGGTGCAGGGCAAGGAGAAGACGATGCTCAGCCCGTTCGAGGGGCTGGACAAGCCGATCTCGCTCCAGGCCTGGGGCTACCAGCTCAAGGTCGACAACGCCGACGACAGCCGGATCGACGACTTCATCAAGACCCTGCGGGTGAACGCCTCCATCGAGGGCCCGAACGCGCTCTGCGACCAGGGCGTCACCGCCACCGGCACCGCCCCGCGCGACAACCTGCAGAACACCATGCCCCAGCAGCCCACCCAGTGAGGACGCCGCGATGACCGCTCCGGTGACCACCGACAGCGAACTGGACGAGGCTCCGGCCGCCGACCAGGGCGGCCGGGGCGCGGTGCGCCGCTACGGCCTGCTGGCGGTGGCCGCCGCCCTCGTGGTCGGGCTGGTCCTCGGGTACGCGGGCGGCCTGCTCACGCCGACGCTCACCCGTCCGGGTGAGAACTCGGCGGAGGCCGGCTTCGCCCGGGACATGACCGCCCACCACAACCAGGCCGTGGCGATGGGTCTGCTGGCGTTCAGCCAGGGCCAGGACCCGGAGGTACGCCAGGTCGGCGTGGACATCGCCACCGGCCAGCAGGGCGAGATCGGCACGATGCAGACCTGGCTGCGGTCCTGGAAGCTGGACCCGACCGGCGAGCAGGCGCCGATGGCGTGGATGAAGGACGGCGGCGGGCTGATCAAGAACGGCCTGATGCCGGGCATGGCGACGCCGGAGGAGATGGCGAAGCTGCGCGCGGCGAGCGGCCGCGAGTTCGACGTGCTCTTCCTCCAGATGATGATCCGCCACCACATCGGCGGGGTGCACATGATCGACGGCATCCTCGACGAGGGGGGCGACGACGACGTGCTGGCGGTCGCCCAGATCATGAAGAACACCCAGCAGAACGACCTGACAAACCTGAACGCCGCCCTGAAGCGCCTGGGCGGCACCCCGTAACACCCGCCGCCCCGCACGATCCCGAGGCCCGGTCCCCTTCCCAGGGGCACCGGGCCTCCCCCGTCCCCACCCCCACCCCCGGCCCCGGCCCCGGCCCCGGCCCCGGCCCCGGCCCCGGCCCCGGCGATCTTGCACTTACTGCCTCAGCGCTGCCGGATTCGCCCCGTTATGGGAGGTCCGCAAGTGCAAGATCGCGGGAGCAGGGGGGCAAGGGCGGCCCGGGGTCAGTTCGACAGGGCATCCTCGCCGCCTCGCGCGTGCGCGCTTCCGGTTCCGCGCTCGCTCGACACCAGCTCGGGGAGGTGGGGTTATCCCCACTCTTGATCGACACCAGCTCGGGGAGGTGGTGGGGTCGGGGTGGGTGCGATGCAGCCACTTCGGCGAAGTGAAGTCGATCAGCAACGGATGAGGCGTTCGGGCGGGAGAGGCGGTCGAGTGGGGCGGTGTGGCCCACGCGAGGGTTGGGTGATCAGGGATAGTATGTTCCGGTTTGGGTGTTTGTAACGGTTTGGGGTTAACGGGTCATTGTGGAGGTTGGAGAGTTTTCTACCCACATATCGTGACCAGTTGCGATTCGGGCTCGTTGCCCAAGACGTGGGGGTTGCACTCAGAGACGCAGGGCGGTCGGTGACCAGCTGGTGCCGACGCCACACCATCGGCGGTGACGGAGCGGTGGCAGCCGTCCGTCGCGGACTGCGGCAGGGCGAGCCGGGAACGCTCAGCCGCGAACAGGAACTCGAACTCATCGACGTGCTCCGGGGGGTCCACCCCGACGAGTTCGGCCTCGACGAGGAGCTCTGGACACGGCAGAGCCTGACCACCCTCATCGAGCGCCGGTTCGGCCTGGCGATGGAGGCCGGCACCGTCGGGGCGTACCTCCGGGCCTGGGGTCTGGGGCCGCGCGAGCCGCGCGAGCGGGCCTGCGGCCTGTGCGTCGGCGCGGTCGAGCGCTGGGTACGCAGCGAGTACCCGGCGATCACGCGGGCGGCCCAGGAGCACGCCGCGGAGGTCTACTGGATCGGCCGGGTACGTCTGCGCGGCACCATGCCCGCCGCCGACGTGGTCTCGGCGGTGTCCTCGCGGGGACGGGTGCGGTTCATGGTGACCACGCCGTCGGTGGACCCGCCGCTGCCCCGGGACTTCGTGCTGCGGCTCAGCGGCGCCGAGGAGCGCACCGTGCACCTGATCGTGGACGGCTCGTGGCCGCGCAACGAGTGGCCCCGCCGGCTGCCCCGCCGGGTCGTGCTGCACCCGCTGCCGAGCTGCGGTCGCGCCGTCGCCGCGGCCTGATCCGACGAAGATCGACTCGCGGGGGTACCGATTCGGTGATCCGGGAGGGGGTTTGCTACTCTTCTCGGGTCGCTGAGCCCCCGTAGCTCAGGGGATAGAGCACCGCCCTCCGGAGGCGGGAGCGCAGGTTCGAATCCTGCCGGGGGCACACCTGCTAAGAACCCAGAACAAAAGACCTTCACGAGCCCGACAGCCACCTTGGCTGCCGGGCTCGTTTCGTTTCCGGGCGAGCCGGCCTCCTTGACCACCGACCCACCGCTTTACTACGTTACTAGTAAAGCAGTGAGGAGCACCGTGTTCGTCTTCCGGCTCGACACCCACTCCGGCGTGCCGCCGTACCTGCAGCTCGTCCAGCAGGTCCGCCAGGCGGTGCTGCTGGGCTTCCTCCAGCGCGGCGACCGCCTCCCGCTCATCCGCGAGGTGGTCGAGGACCTGGCGATCAACCCCAACACCGTGGCCAAGGCGTACCGGCAGATGGAGCAGGAGAACCTGGTCACCGGCCGGCCCGGCCAGGGCACGTTCGTCAACGAACAGCAGTCGGCCGCGATGTCGGCGTCCACGTACACGTCGCTGCGCCGCGGCCTGGAGACCTGGTTGCGCCGCGCCTACGCGGCCGGCCTCGACGAGCAGGCGGTGGACGCGCTCTTCACCTCCGTCCACCAGCAGACCAGGAAAGAGGACGTGGCGTGACAGCGACCGGGTTGGCGCTACGCACCGACGGTGTGGGCAAGCGGTACCGGAAGGGCTGGGCGCTGCGCGACTGTACCCTGGCCCTGCCTGCGGGCGGCGTGATCGCCCTGGTCGGGCCGAACGGCGCGGGCAAGACCACGCTGCTGCGCATGGTCGTCGGGTTGCTGGCACCGAGCACCGGCACGGTGGAGGTCCTCGGCCGGGACGTCACTGCGAGCACCCCGCAGACCCTGTCCCGGGTCGGGTTCCTGGCCCAGGACCACCCGCTGTACAAGCGCTTCACCGTCGCCGAGATGCTCCGCTTCGGCCGGGCCTGCAACAGGCGGTTCGACCAGGGGCTGGCCGAGCGCCGGCTGGCGAAGCTGGGCATCCCGCTCGACCGCAGGGCCGGTTCGCTCTCCGGCGGGCAGCAGGCCCAGGTCGCGTTGGCTCTGGCCCTGGCGAAGCGGCCGGAGCTGCTCGTCCTCGACGAGCCGGTGGCCAGCCTCGACCCGCTGGCCCGGCACGAGTTCCTCCAGGTCCTCATGGGCGCGGTGGCCGAGGGCGGGGTCACCGTCCTGTTCTCCTCCCACGTCGTGCACGAGCTGGAGCGCGTCTGCGACCACCTGGTCGTGCTCAACCAGGGCCGGGTCACGCTCGCCGGTGACATCGACACCCTCCTCGCCGAGCACCGGCTGCTCGTCGGCCCGCGCACGGCCAACGACCTCGACCCGGCCGCCGCCGTCGTGGAGGCCGTCCACAGCGACCGGCACACGACCCTGCTGGTACGCGACGGCGGGCTCCCGGCCGCGCCCGGATGGCAGGCCCAGCCGGTCGCGCTGGAGGATCTGGTGCTGGCGTACCTGCGCCGGCCGTCCGAGCCGGGCGCCGCGGTCACGCCGGGGGTGCCGGCATGACCTGGTTGATCTGGCGCCAGCACCGGACCGAGGTCTGCGTCCTGGGTCTGCTCGTCGGCCTGTTCGGCGTCGCCCTGCTCGTGCTCGGGGCGCAGGCCCACGACCTGTTCCCCGGCGGTCCCGCCCGGTGCGCCGGCGGAGCCGGTGTCGACGAGGCCTGCGCCGCCTCCTTCCGCCGGCTCGACGACGAGTACGGGTACGTCGAGAACCTCCTGGCGGCCTTCTACCTGGTTCCCGTCGTCATCGGCGCGTTCCTCGGTGCGCCGCTGCTCGCGCGCGAACTGGAGGACGGCACCTGGCAGCTCGCCTGGACCCAGGCCGTGCCGCGGATGCGCTGGCTGGCGGCCAAGCTCGTGGCGCTGGCCGGCGTCACAGTCGCGCTCACCGGGATGTTCACCGCGGTGCTCACCTGGTTCCGTCAGCCGTTCGACGCGTGGGAGGGGCGGTTCCAGTACGACGCCTTCGACCTGGAAGGGCTCGTCCCGGTGGCGTACGCGCTGTTCGCGTTCGGCGTCGCCACCGCCGCGGGGGCGATCCTGCGGCGCAGCCTGCCCGCGTTCGGCGTCGCGTTCGGCGCGTTCCTCGCCACCCGGATGGCTGTGGCGCTGCTGGCCCGTCCCGCGTACGCCACACCGCTCACCGCCACGGCGCCGGTCCCCGCCGGCGGTTCGACGGACCGGGCGGAGCACCTGCCCGGCGTCGCCGACTGGGTGATCGAACGCGGCTACGCGGACGCCACCGGGCGCCGGCTGAGCAGCGTCGAGTACTACGAGCTGGAGGACGCCGCCAACCGGGCTGGCACCAACCTCAACCAGTTCCTGCACGCGCGGGGCATCCAGCAGTTCGGCGTCTACCACCCGGCCGACCGGTTCTGGACGTTCCAGCTCGTCGAGGCGGCAATGTTCCTCGCCGTCGCGGCAGTCCTGATCGGTGTGGTGGTGTGGCGGGTCCGGCGCCGGATGATCTAGGTACCGGGCGAGCGAACCGCTTTCACCTTTGTCCCCCGATTCGGGGATGGGCAGGTCGTGACCTGGCTAACCTCGCGGTGAACGGGTCGAACCTCAGCACCTGCGAAGGTGAGCCAGTTGCCCGAGACACCGTTGACCAACCGCCCCAAGATGCACACCGGCGTACCCTCGTCGCTCACCACCGCGCAGCGGTGGGTACTGCGCGGCGTCGCCGTCGCGGACGCCCCCTGCGGCCTGTGGTTCCTCGAAGCGGTTGCCGAACGTACCGGCAGCACGCCGGACGAGCCGATCGACGCGACGGTGGAGGAGCTGATCGCGCGCGGGTTCCTCGTCGACACCGCGGCCGGGCTGCGACTGGCCTCGATCGCGCTGCGCGACGACGTCCTGCGGGACACGCCGGCCTCGGTGCGCCAGGCGCTGCGCGAGACGGCCGCCGAGGTGCTCGCCGACGCCGGACGCCCGGCCCAGGCCGCCCGGCAGCTCCTCCGGGTGCTTCCGGCGGTGAGCCGGTCCGCCCGGGCGCTCGCCACGCGGCTGGCGGCCGACCCGGCGGTCGGACCCAGCCTCGCCGCGGACCTGCTGCTGGCCGCCCCGGCACCCGGCCCGGCCGACGAGCGCCTGGCCTGGCTGGTCGACGTCGCCGACAACCTCTATCTGGCCGGTCGGGTGGACCATACGCTGCGCATGCTGCACCGGGAGGTCGCCGCCGACAGGTACGGGCCACGGCAGCGGGCGATGCTGCTCGGGCGGCTCGGCGCCTACTACGCGACGCAGCGCCCCTCGCTGTCCCTGACGTACCTCGGTCGGGCGCTCAACCAGGAACTGGACGCGGCCGGGCGGAGCTGGACGCTCACCATGCTGGCGTCGCAGGCGGCCCGGTTCGGGCACCCCGACGCCGCCGAGCTGGTGGCGGCGGCGGAGCGGGCCCACGAACGCAGCCCCTCCCCCGGCGGCGGCATCCGGCTGGCCCTGGCGCACGCGTCCCGGGCCAGCGCCACCGGCGACCTGCCCCACGCCGCGCGGATCCTCCGGGAGGTGGACGCGGGCGAGCCCACCGCCCGCACCCAGGCGATCTTCCTGCGCGTCGACCGGGTGGCGAACCAGATCGCGCTCGGCCGGTACGTCGACGCGGCGACCGCGCTCGACAGCGTGGCCACGGAGATCGACACGCTCGGTGCGGTGGCGCAGCCGCTGGTGACCGCGCTGGACTGCGTCCTGCGGCTGACCACCGGTGAGCTGGCCGAGGCCGAGGTCCGGGCCCGTCTCGCGCTCACCGGACGCGGTGGCGCCCTGCCGGCGCAGGCCCGGGTGGACCTGCTCGCCACGGTCGTGGAGGTGCTGCTGCGCCGGGGTGAGGTGGCCGCCGCCCGGGAACTGCTCGCCGGGGAACGCCCCGCCGTGGGCTGGCCGGACGAGATGCAGTGGTTCCGGCTCGGCTGCGCCGCCGCCGGCGACCCGGAACCGGGCCGGCACGCCGCGCTGCTGCGCGCCGCCTTCGCCATGCCGGACCGCTCGGTGGCTCCCCTGCTGCTGGTGCCGCACCACGGCCCGAGACTGCTCCGCGCGGCGCTGGCACTGGGCGACCGGCAGCGGGCCGAGGCCCTCGCCGACCACCTGAAACGGGCCGCCGGGACGGCGAACAACGCGCTCTGGCGCGGGGTGGCGCACCAGGCCGACGGGCTGCTGACCGGCGATCCGGCGGCGCTGCGCGCGGCGGTACGGCTGCTGCGCACCACCTCCGCCCGGCCGGCCCTGGCCGACGCGCTGTACGACCTGGCGCGGTCGCCCGGGCTGCCGTCGGCCGAGACGTTCGACCTGCTGGCCGAGGCCGACGCGATGTACACCCGGATGGGTGCCGGCGGGACACGGGAGCACGACGGCCCGGCAGGCGACGAGGCCCGCCGTCCGGCCGTGGCCGCGCTGACACCCGCCGAGGTACGGGTGGCCGAACTGCTCGCGGTCGGCATGACGAAGCGGGAGGCGGCCCGGGACCTGTTCGTCTCGTTCCACACCGTCGACACCCACCTGCGCTCGATCTACGCGAAGCTCGGTGTCCACAACCGGGTGGAGCTGGCGCTGGTCTGGGAGTCCCGGGAGGACGGCTGAACGCGGACGCCCCTGCGGCGTCCGCGCTCAGCGTCGTTCTCAGTGCCGCTGCAGCGGGCTCTTCGTCTTCGGAAGCGCCTCGACCAGCTCGCGTGGCACGTTGATCGTGTCGGCGACCACCTCCGGCGGGATGTTCGCCAGCCACTGCGCGAGTGACACGTCCTCGAACTTCGCGGTCCGGAACAGCTCCAGGTAGACGAAGGGCTTGTCGCCGATGTTCTCGATGTAGTGGCCCATCGAGATCGGCACGTAGCCGACGTCGCCGGTCTCCATGTTGAAGGTGCGGGCCGTGGCGTGGTTCGCGAAGACACCCATCCGCCCCTTGCCCGAGATGACGTACTGCATCTCCGCGCCGTTGGGGTGCCAGTGCAGTTCCCGCATCGCGCCGGGTTCGATCTCCACCAGCGCGGCGGTGGTGGTGACCGCCGCGGCGAAGTTGCTCGAGTCGGCGATCCGTACGCTGCCGCCCTCGAACTTCTCCGGTGTCTGGGCGAGCAGGCTGTGCTTGAACGTGCGGGGCACGTCGCCGGTGGGGCTGAACACCCGGTCCTCGGCCAGCGGTGGCGGGCTCTGGCCCGGGAAGATGTAGCGTTCCGACTCGGGCGGGAAGTTGGCCATCTGCTGCATCGTCCAGCCGAAGTTCTTGGCGATGACCTCCCTCGGCACGTGCGCGAAGAAGTCCGTGACCTGGAACGTTCCGTCCTCGGAGTAGCAGCCGTCGTCGAAGACGAGCAGGAACTCCACGCCCTCGTCGTGGGCCTGGATGTGGTGCGGGATGCCGGCCGGGAAATACCAGAGGTCACCCGCCTTGACGTCCTCCAGGAAGTTGCGGCCCTCCTGGTCCACCGCGGCGATCCGGCAACTGCCGGACAGGATGAAGGCCCATTCGGACTGGATGTGCCAGTGCAGTTCCCGGTAGGCGCCGGGGTCGAGCTTCATGTTCACGATCGCCAGGTCATGGGCGATCGGCAGCAGGCGGTTCGTGACCTCCCGGGTCCAGCCGCCGCTCTCCCGGCGGGTGTGGGCCAGCGAGAACGGGAACACCAGGTTCGGCATGAGGCCGTGGTCGGTCGACGGCGGGTTCACCAGGTCCGGGTGGGTGTCGTCGATCGCCGGGTTGCGCGGAACCGTGCCGACCATCGAGTGGTCCTTCGCCGATCCCTTGCCGACGGGGTCAGTGGATCTGGGCATGACGGATGTCCTTCCGGGTGAGGGCCGCCGGCTCGGTGGCCCGGGACGGGACGAACAACGCCCGCAGGTGCTCCGGGCTCTGAATGGCCACCGCGAGCGGAATCGCGACACAGAGGAACAGCGACGCCGCGATGCTCCAGAACGGAGCATCAGTGGCGACTCCGGCGACGGCCAGCGCCGCGATCGAATAGAACGTGACGCGGATTCTGGCGACGGGGAGCACGAACATGCGCTCGACCTCCTTCGGCTTCGAGTCTCGCCGTCGAGACGCAATTGCGATGCTGCCGAACCGGATGCCGATGGTGAATAACGCGATCGCGCCATTCACCGGAAACGACAGGAAACCCTTTTCCCGGCACTTGCGCGCAGCGCGCGTCGTAACGGTTTCACGGGTGCATCCAGGGGTAGGGAGGGCAATGTCCAACAACGCTGAGGATCGCTGGCGGGTGGGGGAATACGACTTCCACGTACCGTTTCTGGCACTTGCGCTCGCCACCGGCCTCGCCGGTGTTGTCGACGCGTTCTCGTTCCTCAGGTACAAGGTGTTCGTGGGTATTCAGACCGGCAATGTGGCGTTCGTCGGAATGGGGGCCGCCGATCACTTTCCGCCCTGGCCGGCCGCGGTGGCGTCGCTTGTCGCGTTCGGTCTCGGCGGCCTGCTCGG
The DNA here is from genome assembly GCF_015354395.1 of Micromonospora sp. ANENR4. Lineage (NCBI taxonomy): Bacteria > Bacillati > Actinomycetota > Actinomycetes > Micromonosporales > Micromonosporaceae > Micromonospora > Micromonospora sp. ANENR4. The sequence continues at coordinate 165,196 of NZ_JADKYQ010000006.1, read as the reverse complement.
CGCCGGGATCCGCCGCCTCCGTCCGGCCGGTCCACTCACCCCGCCGGGCATGGAACTGCTCGCCATGCTGGCGCTGCTCGTGCTCTGGGGAGTGGTGGACCGGTCCCTCGACTCGGGGCGCGACTCGCTGACCGAGCGCACGATCCTGACCGCGCTGCTGGCCTTCCCGGTCGGCATCCTCGGCGGGCTCGTCGTCCGCACGTTCGGCGTGCAGACCGCCACGTCGTACCAGACCGGCACCGTGCTGCGCACCACGAAGGGCATCGCCGACTGGGTGTTCGAGCCGGAGGGCCGCAGCGCGGCCGGGCGCCTCGCCGCGACCGGTCTGCTCTGCCTGGTCAGCTACGCGATCGGCGGGTTCGTCGGCGCGGCCACCGAGACCCGCCCGATCTGGACGATGATCGTCAGCTGGGCCCTGGCCGTGGTGCTGATCGCGTTCACCTGGGGCAAGCGCCCACCGGCGACGGCAACCCGGCGCCGCTGACGCGGCGCGGCGTCACCCGGCCTCGCGGCGGGCCTTCGCGCGGCGCTTACCCTCGTGCATCGCCTGGACCCGGGCCACCGGGATGGTCCGGCCCTGCTCGACCAGGTCCGCCGGCAGGCGCTGCGGCGCGGGCAGCGCCTCCGCCCAGGGATCCCGGTCACCGAGCAGCGCGGGCACGGTCCGCACGGTGAAGTCGGCCGGGCTCGCCGCCTCCAGGTCGGTCCAGCCCACCGGGTACGACACCGGGGCGCCGGGCCGGATCCGAGGGCTGTAGGCAGCCACCACTGTCGCGCCGTACGCCCGGGTGGAGTCGACGAAGACGCGGCCACCGCGGTCGGCGACGATGAACGCGGTGGTCGCGGCCGCCGGGTCGAGCCGTTCGGTACGGGCGGCGAGCGCCCGGGTCGCGGCGGCGGCCTCCTCCGCCGTGGTGGCCGGGTCCACCGGCACGATCACGTGCACCCCCTTGGCGCCGCTCGTCTTCACCGCGCCGGCCAGCCCGGCGTCGGCGAGCGCCTGCCGCACCAGCAGCGCGACCCGCACCACGGCGCCGAACGCGTCCCCCTCCGGCGGATCGAGGTCGAGCACCAGGTGGGTCGGGTGCTCGGCCTGCCCGGCAGGAGCGAGCGTCGGGTGGTACTCCACCGCCCGCTGGTTGGCGAACCAGAGCAGCGTCCGCCGGTCGTCGCAGAGGGCGTACGAGATCCGCCGGTGCGACGCCTCCGCCCACACCTCGGTCCGGCGGACCCAGTCGGGCGTGTACTTCGGCAGGTTCTTCTGCATGAACGGCTCCTGGCCGGGCCGCACCCGCAGCACCGACAGCGGCCGGTCCCGCAGTTCCGGCAGGATCCGGTCGCACACGGCGTCGAGGTAGTCGACGAGGTCGCGTTTGGTCGCCCCGGCGCCGTCGAACAGCGGCTGGTCGAGGTTGGTCAGCGACACTCCGGCCCGGGTCTCGTCGGCGGCACCCATCGGACCACCTTCCCGGGCCGGGCCCGGCTCGGCAACCCCGACACGGCGCCCGGCGCGCCGTACCGGCCGGCACCTGCGACGATCGGGGGCGTGGGTGAGGCGGAGGCGGACCGGTGCGGACCGGACGCGGCGGGGCAGGCCAGCGCCTGCACCGTCCGGGAGGCGCTGGACCGGGTCGGCGGCAAGTGGGCCATCGGCATCCTGATCGCCGCCTCGGCCGGCCCGGTCCGCTTCACCGAGCTGGAGCGCCGGGTGGAGGGGATCAGCCGCCGGATGCTCACACTGACGCTGCGCAACCTGGAGCGGGACGGGCTGCTGGACCGGCACGTCCACCCCTGCGTGCCGCCGAAGGTCGAGTACACGGCCACCCCGATGGCCCGCGAGCTGTACGACTCGCTGGTGGCGCTGACGAGCTGGGCCGAGCGGCACCGCGAGGCGATCAGCGCGGCCCGGGCCGAGTACGACCGGCGGCACGGCGGCCCACCGGCCTGACCTGCGGAAACAGGCCGTTGTGGCGAACGCCACGCGGCGGATCTGACCGATCGGTCAGCACCTGACCGATCGGTCAGGCATGCTGGAGGACATGGCGCGACCCACCACCGCCACCCACGACGAGCTGCTGGCCGCCGCCGCTCGCCGGTTCGCCGTCACCGGATACAAGGGCACCTCGCTGCAGGACATCGCCCGCGACGTCGGCTGCTCCAAGGCCACGGTGCTCTACCACTTCGCCAGCAAGGACGCCCTGCTCTGCGAGCTGATGGCCCCGGCCATCACGATGCTGGAGGAGCTGGACGTCCGCATCGCCGCGCACACCGGCGCCGAGGCCCAACGCGTCGCGGCGGACGGCTTCGTCGACCTGGCGGTCCGCTTCCGCCGGGAGATCGCGCTGCTCCGGGGCGAGTTCCCCGACCTGCTCCAGCAGCCCGCGTTCGCCCACATCCAGCAGATCTCCGAACAACTCATCGCCGCCTTCTCCGGCTTCTCCGACCGTCCGGAGGCCCGCGTCGCGGCGCTCGTCGTGCTCGCCGGCATCGCCGAGACCTGCGGTGAGTTCCTGGACATCCCCGACGAACAGCTGCGACCCGCGCTGCTCGCCGTGGCGTACCGCGCGCTCGAAGTCACCACCTGAACCGAACCTGCGAGGACAAGGAAGGTCCATGGCGACCCTGCTGTACCGGCTCGGCCGGGCATCCCTGCGCCGGCGGCGACTCGTCGCCGTCGTCTGGCTCGTCGTACTCGTCGGCCTCGGCCTGGCCGCGGCCACGCTGCGGGGCCCGACGGCGAGCAACTTCACCATGCCGGGCACCGAGTCGCAGAAGGCGATCGACCTGCTCGCCGACCGCTTCCCGGCGGCCAGCGGCGCCACCGGCACCATCGCGATCAAGGCGCCGCAGGACGGCGCGCTGACCTCACCCGCCGGACAGGCGGTGGTCAAGCAGGTCACCGAGGAGGCGGCCACGCTGCCCGGCGTGGTCGGCGCGGTCGACCCGTACCAGGCGCAGGCGCTCACCCCGGACGGCCGGTACGCGCTGGTCCAGGTGCAGTTCGCCGGCGGCGCGGACGAGGTCACCGACGAGCAGCGCGACGCGTACGAGAAGGTCGGCGCGCAGGCCGAGGCGCAGGGCTGGCAGATCGCCCCCGGTGGCGAGGTGCTGAACGCCGAGCCGGAGGTCGGCTCGACCGAGGCGATCGGCGTGCTGGTCGCGGCGATCGTCCTGGTGATCACGTTCGGCTCGCTCGTGGCGGCCGGCATGACCATGCTGAACGCGCTCATCGGCGTCGGCGTCGGCATGGCCGGTCTGTTCGCGCTCAGCGGCGCGGTCGAGCTGACCAGCACCGCGCCGATCCTGGCGCTGATGCTCGGCCTCGCGGTCGGCATCGACTACTCGCTGTTCATCACCTCCCGGCACCGGCAGAACCTCCTCGACGGGCTCTCCCCGGAGGAGGCGGTCGGTCGCGCGGTCGGCACCGCCGGCTCGGCTGTGGTCTTCGCCGGCGCGACGGTCGTGGTGGCGCTCGCCGGCCTGGCCGTGGTGGGCATCCCGTTCCTCACCGTGATGGGCCTGGCCGCCGCCGGCACCGTCACGATCGCCGTACTGGTGGCGATCACGCTGGCCCCGGCGCTGCTCGGCTTCGCCGGCCACAAGGTGCTGCCGCGCAAGCTGCGTGACCGCAAGGCGGTCGAGGACCCGACCACCGGCTCCGAGGACCGCTCCGGCTTCGGCTTCCGCTGGGCGCGGTGGGTGACCAAGCTGCGCATCCCGGTGATCCTGGTCGGGCTGCTCGGCCTCGGCCTGCTCGCGATCCCGGCCCAGGACATGCGCCTGGCGCTGCCGGACGCCTCCGCCGCCGCCGAGGGCACCCCCGCCCGGGTCAGCAGCGACCTGATCCGTGAGGGCTTCGGCCCCGGCTTCACCGGCCGGCTCGCGGTCGTGGTGACCGCCGACTCGCCGCAGGACACCCAGGCCGCCATCCCGCAGGTGACCGCGCTGGTCCAGAAGACCGACGGGGTGCTGGCCGTGGCCCCGCCGCAGGTCGACCCGTCGGGGCGTACCGCGCTGATCGGGGTGATCCCGAAGACCGGACCGACCGACGAGGCCACCGAGACGGTGGTGCATGACATCCGCAAGCAGGTCTCCGGCATCCAGAACGCCGACGTGCTGCTCACCGGCGTCACCGCGGTCGGCATCGACGTGTCGGAGAAACTCTCCGACGCGCTGCCGGTCTACCTGCTGCTGGTGGTGGGCCTGTCGATCCTGCTGCTGATGCTGGTGTTCCGGTCGATCCTGGTGCCGGTCAAGGCGGCGCTCGGCTTCCTGCTCACCGTGGCGGCCACGTTCGGCATCACCGTCGCGGTGTTCCAGCAGGGCCACCTGGCCGACCTGGTCGGCCTGGACACGCCGGCCCCGCTGGTCAGCTTCCTGCCGATCCTGCTCATCGGCATCCTGTTCGGCCTGGCTATGGACTACGAGGTCTTCCTGGTCTCCCGGATGCGCGAAGACTTCGTGCACGGCGACACCGCCCAGCAGGCCACCATCAACGGCATGGGGCACGGCGCCCGGGTGGTCACCGCCGCCGCGCTCATCATGATCTCGGTGTTCGGCGGCTTCGTGTTCCTGGAGGACCCGATCATCAAGTCGATGGGCTTCGCGCTCGCGATCGGTGTCGCCATCGACGCGTTCGTGGTCCGGATGACGATCGTGCCGGCGGTGATGTCGCTGCTGAACAACGCCGCCTGGTGGCTGCCGCGCTGGCTGAACAAGATCCTGCCCAACGTGGACGTCGAGGGTGAGGGCCTGCGCGCCCACCTCGCCGAGAAGCAGCACGCGAACGTGTGATCGGTGCGGGTGGGGCCGCGCGGGGCCCCACCCGTCACACACCCGCCGGGTACGTCTCCATCTCGCCCGGCGTCACGCACGCCGGCAGCGGGTGCAGCGCGGTCGTCTCGTCGCACCAGATGAACGCGTCGTAGCGCTCGCCCAGCCGGGTCGGCACGTAGTTGCCCCAGGACTCGAAGCTCGGGTCGTACACCACCCCGATGGCCCGGTGGTCCGCCTCGCCGGTCACCCACTCCGGCTGGTCGTCGCCGCCGAACACGAGCACCGCCCGGTCCGGCATCAGCTCGTGCAGCCGGTGCTCCACCGAACCCTCCCGAGCCGGCGGCACCACCATCGTCTCGGCCGGTGAGCCCCAGCGCGGCGCGGCGACCACGCTGCCGTGCCAGCTGCCGAAGCCGATCAGCGCCACCGCGTCCCGGCCGTGCCGTTCCCGGCCCAGCTGCCCGATGTTGACCATGCCTTCCGCCGCCATGTCGGTGGCCCGGGCGTCGCCGACGTGCGTGTTGTGCGCCCACACGATGCCCCGCGAGTCCGGCCCGTACCGGTCGAGCAGCCGGTCGAGCGTGTCGGCCATGTGGACGTCGCGGACGTTCCACGACTCGGGGCCGCCACCGACCATCGCCCGGTAGTACCGCTCCGCGCCGGCCACCACCTCCGCGTTCTGCCAGGCCGAAAAGCGGTCCGGGCCGTCCGCGGCGGCCTGCTCCCGGGTACGCGCCAGCAGCCGGACCACCTCCTCCTCGCACCGGGCGGAGACGAACCGGCTGGCCATCCCGTACTCCTCGGGTCGCTTGCCGTACGGCTCGAAGCAGCGGTACGCCTCCTGGGCGGCCTCCAGCGAGGCCGGATCCTCCTCACCGAGGTAGTCGAAGATGGCCTGCATCGATTCCCAGAGGGAATACACGTCCAGCCCGTGGAAGCCGGCCCGCTCCCCCTCGGGGCGGTCCAGGTTCCACGCCCGCAGCCAGCGGCAGAAGCGGGCCACCTCGGCGTTCGCCCACATCCAGGTCGGCCAGCGTTCGAACCGTTCCAGCGCGACGAGCGGATCGGCCAGCCCGCCCGGCGCGCCGACCACCGACCGGTGCACCCGGTCGCAGTCCGGCCAGTCCCCCTCCACCGCCACGAAGTCGAACCCCTGTTCGGCGATGAGCCGCCGGGTCAGCTGTTCCCGCAGCCGGTAGTAGTCGTAGCTGCCGTGCGTCGCCTCGCCGATCATCACCACCCGGGCGTCCCGTACGCGGTCCAGCAAGGGGTCGAAGTCGCTCGGCGCGCCGAGCCGCTGTACCAGCATGTCCGCGGCTACCCGGGGCCCGCCGGGACAAACCGCAACCGCGGCCCGGCGGCAGCGGGCATGCCGCCGGGCCCAGCGGGTAGCCGAGCGGCATGACCGTCACCGGCGCGCAGTTGCAGGAGTTCCTGGCCGGGCTGGACTACCCGGTCTCCCGGGAGGACCTGGTCCGCTGGGGCCAGGAGAACGGAGCCAGCACCGAGACGCTCCAGCGGCTGCGCACGCTGCCGGCCGAGGAGTTCGACACCCCGGCCGAACTGGTCGAGGCGCTGGTCACGCTCGCCGGTTGAGCGGCGCGTGCAGCAACCGGAACAGCACCAGCCACTGTTCCGGCCAGACCAGCCCGACCGGGGTGTCCGGCGCGATCCGCGCGGCCCGCAACGCGCCGTCGACCCGCGGCCGGGGATGGCCCGCGCGCAGCGAGGCCGCGAGCGAGCCGCCGACTCCGCCGAAGCCCAGCTCCACCATCCGCCGGTACGCGGGCAGCATCGCCGGTGCCACGAGTGGCGTCGTCCGGCGCTCCAGCCGCAGAATGCCCCCGTCCACCCCCGGCACCGGCCGGAACGCGGCCCGGGGCACCCGCCCGGCCAGCCGCCAGTGGTGTTCGGGCCAGGTGAGCACGGTGAGCCGGCTCCACCGGCCGTAGTCGCCGGTGCGCTTACGGGCGTAGTCGAGCTGGGTGAGCAGCGTCGCGACACGCAACCCTGGTGCGGCCAGGCACCAGCGGACCACCGCCGCGGTGAGCGACCAGGGGATGTTGCCAGCCACCGAGAACGGCCCGGCGGGCGGGGGCGCGGCCAGGAAGTCGGCCGCCCGTACCTCGACGTTCGGCAGCGGAGCGCAGGCCGCTGTCAGCTCGGGCAGCACGGCCGGGTCGACCTCGTACGCGATCAGCCGCCCGCACCGCGCGGCGAGCGGCCGGGTCAGCCGGCCGCGACCGGCGCCGACCTCCAGCAGCAGGTCGTCCGGGCCGGGCCGGACCGCGCGGACCATCCGCGCGACGGCGGCCGGGTCGGCGAGGAAGTTCTGGGACAGTACGCGACGGGACCGGTCGCGTGCGGTGGTTCGGCGGGGCGCCACGGGTTCGTCCTGTCTGTCGCCGGACGGCGACGGGTACGGACCGCTGCGCTGGTGTCCCCCGCCGTCGAGGCGGCGTGGGGCGGATCGGGCGGGCGGTCCGAGCGGATCGGGACTCGGACGACCCTGGACGGTGGCCGGGACGCGGCGCATGCCTGAGAGGGCCACCTCGGCGAGGTGGCGTGGACGAACCACGGGTACCGCCACCTCGGCGAGGTGGCACGACCGGCGCCCCTCGGGGCGGGTCGGGAACCGGCGGTCGGGTCAGACGCGGGCGGCGTACCGGCCGGCCAGGGCCGGGCGCCGGAACCGCGGACGGGCGTCCAGGAGGAGCCCGTACGCGGCCGGCGCGGCGGCCACGCGGATCAGGGCATGCGTGAACATGCCGCCACGCTAACGACCGGGTCCAGCCCGAGCGACCGGTTTCCTACAGGTCGACGGTGCGTCCCTGCGCCCGGGCGGTCTGCGCGGCGTCCAGCACCGCCACCACCTCGCGGCCGAACCGCACGTCGCAGCGGTGGTCGCGGGTGCCCGCGTCGACCTCCTCCAGCAACTGGTCGAGCGCAGCGCCGAACGCCTGGAGCGCGCTGCCGTCGCCGGGCGGGACGGTCTCGGTGCCGTTCTCGCCGAAGAAGACGAAGTCCCGGGTGACCGCCTCGGACGGCGCGTCCAGGGTGAGCGAGAGCGAGCTGGTCGCGCCGCCGTCGTGGGTGAGCAGCAGGTGCACCAGACCGCTCGGGCCGTCCATCGCGGCGACCCGGGTGACCCGGCCGAGCACCGGCAGGATCAGCGACAGGGCGTGCGGGCCGATGTCCCACAGCGCGCCGCGCTCCCGCCGCCAGGTCGAGTCGCCGTACGGGTTCCCGGGCTGGAAGATCGACGCGAACATGGTGGCGCGGGCGTGCTGCCAGCCACCCGCCGCGGCGGTCGAGGCGAGGAACCCGGTGACGTTCGGGTGGAAGCGCTGGGTGAAGAAGACCACCGACGCCACCCCGGACGCCTGTGCCGCGTCGACCACCCGGTCGGCGTCGTCGAGGTCGAGCGCCAGCGGCTTGTCCAGCAGCAGGTGCCGCCCGGCGGTGGCGGCCCGGACGGCGATGTCGGCCTGCACGTCCGGCGGAAGCGCCACGGCGACCGCGTCGCAGGCGTCGATGAGCGCGTCCACGTCGGTGAAGACCGGTACGCCGTGCCGGGTGGCCAGCTCCTCCGCCTTCGCCGGGTTGCGCCCCCAGACGCCGGCGAGCCGTGCCCGCGGGTGCGCCTCGATGGCCGCGGCATGCGTCTCCGCCGCCCAGTAACCGGTGCCGAACAACCCGAACCGCACCCCGACCCCCTGCCGTCGACGTCCGCCACCGGCGTACGCCGGGACCGTGATCCACGCTAGTCCCCCGGCCCGTCCGGCGCGCCCCGACCCGGCGGGCGAGCCGCTACTACACCGGTTAGTAGGCTGTGCCGGTGAACGACACCGTGTCGACGACCAGCGCGGCGGCCGCCTCCGCCTCCCCGGTGGACGGGCCGCTCGCCACGGTCGCGATCGTGATCTCGCTGGCGGTCGCCGTCTGGGCCCTGGTGGCGGCGGTACGCCACCGGCCGCCGGACCGGATCCAGTTCGCCGGCCTGGCCGTGCTGGAGGTGGCGCTGCTCGCGCTCACCGTGATGGCGCTCGTCGCGCTCGGCGGCGGGGAGCGACCGGGCGAGCCGGGCGCGTTCTTCGGGTACCTGGCGACGCTCGTCTGCCTGCCGCCGCTGGCCTGGGTGCTGGCCCGGATGGAGCCGACCCGCTGGGGCTCCGGCATCGTCTGCGCGATCTGCCTGGTCACGCCGGTGGTGGCGGTACGGCTCCAGCAGACCTGGGAGGTCCTCGGTGGCTGACCCGACGACCGCGAACGAGCAGCGCGCCACCAACCGCGGCCCGGGCCGGCTGCTGATCGCCGTCTACATCGTCTTCGCCATCGCCGCGACCTCGCGGGCGAGCTTGCAGATCGCCACGAAGTTCGACGAGGCGCCGGTGGCGTACCTGCTCTCCGCGGTCGCCGCGCTGATCTACATCGTGGCGGCGGTCGGGCTGGCCCGGGCCGGGCACGCCGGCCGCCGGGTCGCGCTCGCCTGCTGCACGGTCGAACTGGTCGGCGTGCTCGGGGTGGGCGTGCTGAGCATCGCCGACAAGGAGCTGTTCCCGGACGAGACGGTCTGGTCCGACTTCGGCAGCGGCTACGGCTACGTGCCGCTGGTGCTGCCGGTGCTCGGCCTGTTCTGGCTCTGGCGCACCCGGCGCGACCCCGCCTGAGCGGGCCCGCGCCGGGTCGGGCCGGTCAGTCCTTCGGACCGCCGGCGACGTAGATGACCTGGCCGGACACGAAGGACGCGCCCTCGCTGGCCAGGAACGAGATGGTGTGCGCGACGTCCTCCGGGCGGCCGGGACGGCGGACCGGGATCTCGGCTGCGGCGTGCTTCTGGAGGTCGTCGAAGTCGACCTTCATCCGCGCCGCGGTGGCGGCGGTCATGTCGGTGACGATGAAGCCCGGCGCGACCGCGTTGACAGTCACCCCGAACGGGCCCAGCTCGATCGCCAGCGTCTTGGTGAAGCCCTGGAGACCGGCCTTGGCGGCCGAGTAGTTCGCCTGGCCCCGGTTGCCGAGCGCGGACGTGCTGGACAGGTTGACGATCCGGCCCCACTTCGCCTCGACCATGTGCTTCTGCGCGGCCTGGCTGAACAGGAACGCCCCGCGCAGGTGCACGCCCATGACCGTGTCCCAGTCGCCGTCGGTCATCTTGAACAGCAGGTTGTCGCGCAGCACGCCGGCGTTGTTGACCAGGACGGTCGGTGCGCCGAGTTCGGCGGCGATCCGCTCCACGGCCGCCTCGACCTGGGCCCGGTCGGACACGTCGGCACCGACGCCGAGCGCCCGGCCGCCGGCCGAGCCGATGGCGTCCACCGTCTCCTTGGTGGCGGACTCGTCGATGTCGACCACGGCGACGGCCATGCCGTCGGCCGCCAGCCGGCGGGCGGTCGCCGCCCCGATGCCGCGCGCGGCTCCGGTCACGATGGCGACGCGGGGCTCCTCCGACATGCTTACCTCCCGGTAACTTGTGGCTCGATCGAAGGAGCTTAACCCGCCGGTACGCCGCCCCCTACCGCTCGTGTCCCCGGCAGAGCCGGATCCACCGGTAGCCGTACCCGGCGAGCTTGAGCCGGTCGAGCTTGCCCACGTCCTCGTAGTTGCGGTCGCTGAGCACGTCGATCGGCAGGTCCGCCTCCGGCGCCAGCGCGCTCAGGTCCACCTCCACGTCCTCGGTCCCCAGGTTGTGCAGGAAGACCATGGTCCCGGTACGCCCGTCGGCACGGTGCGCGAGCACGCCCGGGGGCATCGGCACGTCGATGTGGGTGGTGCTGCCCGAGCCGGTCTCCGGCGCCTCCCGCAGCGTCCGGATCATCCGCTCGAACCAGCCGAGCAGCGACCGCGGGTCCTTGCGCTGGGCGGTCACGTTGACGTTCTGGTAGCCGTACTCACCCTTGTCGATCACCGGGCGGACCAGCTTCTCCGGCTCCGCGGTGGAGAAGCCGGCGTTGTCCGCGTAGGACCACTGCATCGGGGTGCGGATCGCGTCGCGCCCGTCCAGCGTCAGGTCCTCCCCCATGCCGATCTCCTCGCCGTAGCGCAGCACCGGCGTGCCGCGCAGCGAGAACTGCAGCGAATACGCCAGCTCCATGTGCCGGCGGTCGTTGCCCAGCATCGGCGCGAGCCGACGGCGGATGCCCCGGCCGTAGAGCTGCATGTTCTCGTCCGGACCGAACTTCGCCAGCACGTCGTTGCGCTGGTCCGCGGTGAGCCGGGACAGGTCGATCTCGTCGTGGTTGCGCAGGAACGTGGCCCACTGGCCGCCGGTGGGCAGCTTCGGGGTGTCCCGCAGCGCGTCGATGATCGCCTCCGGGTCCTCCCGGGCGAACGCCAGCATCAGCCGGCCGTTGAGCATGAAGTCGAACAGCATGTGGATCCGGTTGCCCGAGCCGCTGCCGTCACCGAAGTAGACCGGCAGCTCGTCCGGCTCGACGTTCGCCTCGGCCAGCAGGACCGCGTCGCCGCGCCGCCACTGCACGTGCTGACGCAGATCGGTGAGGAAGTCGAAGTCCTTCGGCGAGTTCGGGTTGCCCGGCTCGGTGCGCTCGATGATGAACGGCACGGCGTCCATCCGGAAGCCGGAGACGCCGAGCTGGAGCCAGAACGAGGTGATCTTCTTGATCTCCGCGCGGACCTTCGGGTTCTCGATGTTCAGGTCCGGCTGGAACTTGTAGAAGCGGTGGTAGTACCACGCCTTGGCGGTCCGGTCGTAGGTCCACGTCTCGTGCTGCTCGCCCGGGAACACCATGCCCTGGTGGCGGTCGGCCGGCTCGTGGTCGGCCCAGACGTACCAGTCCCGGTACGGCGAGTCCGGCGACGAGCGGGCGGACTGGAACCACGGGTGCTGGTCCGAGGTGTGGTTGACCACCAGGTCGATGATCACCCGGATGCCCCTGTTACTCGCCTGGTGCAGCAGTTCGGCGAAGTCGCCGAGCGTGCCCAGCCGCGGGTCGACGTTGTAGAAGTCGGTGGCGTCGTACCCGTCGTCCTTGTTCGGCGAGGGATGGATCGGGTTGAGCCACAGGCAGGTCACGCCGAGCCGGGCCAGGTAGTCCAGCCGGCCGATCAGCCCCTGGAAGTCACCCACCCCGTCGCCGTCGGAGTCCGCGTACGTGTCGACGTCGAGGCAGTAGACGACCGCCTCCTGATACCACCTGTCACCCATGCGAGGACTACTTCTCCGAACGCGCGCGACGGCAAACCCGGTACGGTGCTCCGATGAGCGAGGAGGCGTACGACTGGTCCGCCGGCACCTGGCTGAACCCGCCGGAGCGGGCCGAGCCGGTAGACGGCGGCGGCCTGCTGGTCGAGCCGCACGGCGGCAGCGACTTCTGGCGGCGCACCAGCTACGGCTTCGTGCACGACGACGGCTCGGCGCTGCTCGCGCCGTTCGGCGTGGACAGCGCCGTGGAGGTGTCGTTCGTCCTCGACTACACGGCCCAGTTCGACCAGGCCGGCGTGCTGGTGCGGGTGGACGACCGGCGGTGGACCAAGGCCGGGGTGGAGGTGAGCGACGGCGCGCCGCAGGTGGGCGCCGTGGTCACGGACGAGTTCTCCGACTGGTCGGTGGCGCCGGTGCCGCAGTGGTCGGGCCGGGAGGTGACGGTCCGGGTGAGCCGGGCCGGGGACGCGCTCACCGTACGGGCCCGGTGCGCGGACGAGCCGTGGCGGCTGGTGCGCGTCGCGCCGCTCGACCCGGCGGCGGAGGCGTCGGCCGGCCCGTACTGCTGCTCGCCCAGCCGGGGCGGGCTGCTGGTCCGCTTCACCGGCTGGCGGCGGGGTCCGGCGGACGCCGCGCTGCACCCCGAGGGCTGAGTCACAGGTGTGACACCGGCCGGTCCGGGTAAAACCTTCGGATCTCCGGCTCTCGCGTGGAAGGACCGACATGGCCCTGGCCCAGGACGTCGACCCGAACCAGTTCACCGGGCTGACCGGCTGGGTGGCGAGCGTGATCGACTCGCTCGGCGCGGTCGGTGTGGCGCTGCTGGTGGCGCTGGAGAGCATCATCCCGCCGATCCCGAGCGAGATCGTGCTGGCGATGGCCGGCTACCTGTCCGCCGAGGGGCGGTTCAACGTGGTGGTGATCGTGGTCGCCGCGACAGTCGGCTCGCTGATCGGCGCGCTGGTGCTCTACTGGCTGGGCGCGGCGCTCGGAGAGGACCGGCTCAAGCGCTGGCTGGACCACATCCCGCTGGTCGACCTGGAGGATCTGGAGAAGGCCGACCGCTGGTTCGAGCGGCACGGCCGGTGGGCGGTGCTGATCGGCCGGGTGGTGCCTGTGGTGCGCAGCCTGGTCTCGATCCCGGCCGGCGCCAACCGGATGCCGCTGGGCGAGTTCATCCTGCTCACCACGCTCGGCAGCGGCGTGTGGAACGCCCTGATCGTCGGCGCGGGGTTCGCCCTCGGGTCGCGGTGGGAGGACGTCGACAGGTACAGCCAGTGGTTCAACTACGCGATCTTCGCCGTCTTCGGCTTCATGATCGTGAGCTGGGCGGTGAAGAAGGTGCGCCGGCGGCGCGCCCGGCAGTCGGTGACCACCGGGCGCTGACCGCCGCGCGGGCTCAGAAGCCCGCGGTGATGCCGGTGAACTCCCAGGTGTTCTGCGCGATGCCGGAGCAGTTTGCGACCACGCCGCCGCCGGGGCAGGGCCGGTCCCGGTTGACCGACCAGAACGTGAACCGGGCCAGGCCGCGGGCCTTGGCCCAGTCGCGGATCTGCGTCCACGTGGCCGGCGAGGTCAGTTCCTGCTGGTCGGAGAGGCCGTTCATGCCGGACAGGCCCATGTGGGCGTACGCGGTGGCGTCGGACCAGCCGAACGCGTTGCGCAGCGCGGTCTTCAGGCCCTCGGCCGCGTTCACGGTGTTCTGGTACATGTTCGCGCCGCCGCCGAAGTCGAACGGCATGATCGTGAACACGTCGATCCCGGTGCCCTTCGCGGCGGCCTGGTTGATCAGCCGGGTGCCGTAGTACGACGGCCCGGTGGTCGAGGTGCCGAACGTGATGATGGTCTTGATCCCCGGGTTGTTCTGCTTGACGATCTTCAGGGCGTCCAGGATGCGGTCCTGCACCACCTCGTTCTCGAACTCGTCGCTGTTCTCGATGTCGATGTCGATCGCCTTCAGCCCGTACGCATTGATGACCTGCTGGTACGCGCCGGCCAGGGCAGCGGCGGTCGAGCAGTTCGGGCCGAGCTTGTTGCCGCTCCACCCGCCGAAGGACGGGATGACGTCGCCGCCGGCCGCCTTGATCGCGGCGATGGTGGCGGCGTGCGTGCCGCCCGTCAGCGGCCCGGTGCCGTCCCAGGCCGGGGTGCAGCCGCCGCCGGAGAGCACGAACGCGATGGTGAACCACTTGATCCCGGTCGCGCCCATCACGGTGGCGGGCGCGGGCGGGTCGCCCCAGCCCGGGTAGAGGTAGGGCGCGGCGGCCATGACACCGCCGCCTCCACCGGTGCAGCCGCTCGTGGTGGCCGCGACCGCCGCCGACTTCGCCGACTCGCCGCTGCCGTTGTACGCGGTCACGGTGTAGCTGTGCCCGCTGCACGCGGCCAGCCCGGAGACGGTGGCCGAGGTGCCGGTGACGGTGGCCCTGACGGTGCTGCCCTCGTACACGCGGTAGCCGGTGACGGTCCCGGAGACGGCGTTCCAGGCGAGTGCGACGGAGGACGCGGTGGTGCCGGTGACCCGCAGGCCGCCGGGGGTGGCGGGCGCGCCCGGGTTGCCGGGGTTGCCGCCGGTGCAGGAGGCGCCGTTCACTGTGCAGTTCACCGGGTCGCCGGTGCCGCTGACGACGAAGCCGAAGCTGGTGCTGGCGCCCGGGGCGAGCGCGCCGTTCCAGGACTGGTTGACGGCGGTGACGTGCTGGCCGGAGGTGGTCAGGCGGGCGTCCCAGAACGAGCCGAGCGTGCTGCCGGACGGCAGGTCGAACTGGACGTTCCACGAGGAGATCGCGGCGGAGCTGTCGTTTGTGACGGTGAACCGGGCCTCGTACCCGCTGCTCCAGCTGGAGGTGCGGACGAAGGCCGCGGTGGCGGCGGAGGCGGGCGGGGCGGCGAGCAGGGCACCGGCGACCACTGCTGTGGTCAGCGCGGCGGCGAGCGTCGCCAGGCGGGGGCGGAGTCTCACGGCGTCCTCCAGGGGACGGGCGGGGGTGGAGAGGAATTCACAACCGTCGACGTGCGCCTATTATTAGGAGTGTTAACTGTTTCTGTCCAGCACCGGTTCGACGCGGCCCGGACCGGTGGGTCCGGGCCACGCCCGGCCGCGCTCAGCGGCGGAAGGTGAACCAGTTGACGTTGACGAAGTCGGACGGCTGGCCGCTGCTGAACGTCAGGTAGACGGTGTGCCGACCGGTCACCGCGCCGACGTTGCCCGGCACCGAGCGCCAGGTCTGCCAGCCGCCGGTGTTGCCCACCGCGAAACTGCCGATCGGGGGCGCGGTCGGGCTGTCCACCCGGACCTCCACCAGCCCGCTCACCCCGGACGCCGCGCCCGAGGCGACCCGGGCCACGAAGTCGCGCGGCGGCGTGGAGCCGAAGTCGACGTTGTCGTAGCGGGCCCAGTCGCCGTTGGCGAGCCAGCCGATGTCCTGGCCGCCCTCGGAACACGTCTCCACCTGCACGCCGTTCTGCGCGTTGAACGACTCGGCCTGGATCGTCGCGTACGGGTCGCGTACCCCGCCCGGCGGCGGCGTGGTCGGCGTCGGCGACGGGTTGCTCCCGCCGCCGCGGGTGTAGACGGCCACGTAGTCGACGAGCATCGACCGGCCGGACACGGTCGAGGCGGTGGGCGTCGCCGAGCCGGCCACGCCGTCCGGGAAGCCGCCGCCCATCGCCACGTTGAGCAGCAGGAAGTAGCCGGCGTGGTTGGTCATCTGACTCCAGTACGGCTCACCGATCTGGTTCTGCCCGACGGTGTGGAAGAGCTGGCCGTCGACGTACCAGCGCAGTTGCTGCGGGCTGACCGAGGCGTCCCACTCGAACCGGTAGGTGTGGAACGCCGACTGGCAGGTGCTGCCCGGGCAGGCCCGGGAGGCGCCGATGCCGTTGAACTCCCCGCACGGACCGCCCGGCGCGACGCCGCAGTGCAGGACGCCCCAGACCGAGTTGATCCCGTTGACGTTCTCCATCACGTCGAACTCGCCGATACCCGGCCAGTTCTGGTAGTTGCCCCGGTACGGCGAGCCGAGCGCCCAGAACGCCGGCCAGTACCCGGACGCCGCCGCGCCTGTCACATTCGGCATCTGGATCCGGCCCTCCAGGGCCAGCACGCCGCCCGACGGCGGCTTGAAGTTCGCCCGTACCGTCTCGATCCGGGCCGAGGTCCAGCGGCCTGCGGAGTCCCGCAGCGGCGTGATGCGCAGGTTGCCCGAGCCGTCGTGGGCCAGGTTGGCGGTGCTGGACGTGTAGGTCTGGATCTCGCCGGTGCCCCAGTTGGCCGGGCCACCCGGATAGCTGGTGCCGGTGTCGATGATCCAGTTGGCGGACGAGGGCAGCGTGCCGGCGGAGCCGATGAAGTCGTCGCTCCACACCAGGTTCCACCCGGACGGCGTCGGGGGCACCGCGGCCTGGGCGGTCATCGAGACGCCCGCGAGGGCTGTGGTGAGCGCGAGGACGCCGGCGGCCGGGGCGAGCCGGCGGCGTGATCGGGGCACGGTGGCGGAGGCGGCCGCAGCCGCCGGGATCGGGTTCATTCGGGGTGCCTCTCTGCGGGGACGGGTCCGGGAGAGCGCTCTCTGAGAGCGATTTCTACGCGCCCGCCCCCGCACTTGTCAACGCTTGTCGATGGCCTCCGCCGGCTGCGGCCGACGCAGCACCACCTGCTCCAGCGCCGTCCACGCGGTGGTGGTGACCAGATAGAGCACCGCCGCCAGCGGCACCACGAGCGCCACCAGCACCGTGCCGTACGGCAGCAGCGGCAGCACCCGCCCGAGCACCGCCGCGCCCGGACCCTCGGTCGGCGTCCCGGCCACCGTGCCGGTGGCGGCCGCCGCCCGGCGCATCCGCCGCGACGACCACCAGGCCAGCGCGAGCAGCGCGGCCAGCAGCACGCCGAACACCAGCGGCACCGGGCCGGCCAGGCCGTCGCCGAGGTGCCACCCCAGCGGTACGCCGGCGAGCCGCTCCCCCAGCAGCTGCGGCGCGCCGTCACCGGTGGCGAACAGGCGGTACATGACCAGGAAGAACGGCGCCTGCAACAGCGCCGGCAGACAGCCCGCGACCGGGCTGGCCCCGGCGTTGCGGTAGAGCGCGAACAGCTCGCTCTGGAGGCGGGCCGGGTCGTCGGCGTACCGGCGCTGGAGTTCCCGTACCTCGGGGGCGAGCGCGGTGCGGCGCCGCTCCCCGCGGATCTGGGCCACCGTCAGTGGTGAGATCAGCAGCCGGACGCCGACCGTGAACAGGACGATGGCGGCGGCCGTCGCGGCGCCGCCGGTGAGCGGGGCGAGCACGTCGGCGAGCCAGGTGACGACTGTGGCCGCGGCCGAGGCCGCGGAGTGCAACGGTGCGAAGGCGAGCATGGGTGGACCCCTCGATGGCGATTCCGGGTGTCCCGGGTGGCGACGTGCCGCACCTCGGGACGGATGACGACGGAATCGGCCGCGGAAGCCGGGGAGGGAGGCCCGCCGACGCGGGCCGGGAGGTGGCTACGCGGCCGAGGGGTGCAGGCCGGGTGCGCGGGGCCGCGGACGGCCCGGCGCGTCCGGGTCGACCTGCCGGGGCACCCCGCGACGGCGGGCGCGGGCACGCAGAGCGGCGGCGAACCGGGTGCCGGGCGGCGTGGGCAGGGCGCGGACCCGCAGCGCGAGCAGGGTGGCGAGCAGCAGCGCGGCGACGACCGCCGCACCGGCGAGCAGCCCGGCCGGCCGGTCGGCGAACAGGGCGAGGGCGTACGCCCACGCCCCCGTCAGCACCGCCAGCATCCCCGCCACACGGCCACCCTAGCCCGCCGTGTCACGCCCCGCGGGTCCGTGCGCGCACACCGGTCCGGCGCCCGGCCGACCCGGCCGGCGTACCCCGAACGGGCGAACCGGCCGACACGCCCACCGGCACGTTTCCCGAAACGGACACGGTGGGTAACAGATCCTCGACCACGCGGCACGGTGCCGCGAGCGGTCCGGAGGAGACGGTGGTGACGATGAGTGGCTCAGTGGCGGAGCGGGAGCGGAGCGCCGCATCGGGCGGAACCGACCTGCTGACAGTCGGCGTCGAGGAGGAGTTCCTGCTCGCCGACCCGCACACCGGGACCGCCGTACCCGCCGTCGACCTGGTCATGGAGCAGGTGCCGGCCGAGCTGCGCGGTCAGGTGGAACGCGAGTTCCAGACCAGCCAGATCGAGATCGGCAGCCCGCCCGGGCTGGACCTGTCCTCGATCCGGCACTCGCTGTCGATGCTGCGCGCCGAACTGGCCGACGCTGCCGAGCGGGCCGGCGTACGGCTGCTCGCGATCGGCACCGGGCCGGTCGACGGGCCGGTGCCGCCGGTGGTGGACAAGCCGCGCTTCGACCGGATGATCGAGCGGTTCCGGCTGCTGGTGCCCGGTCCCGGCAACAACGGCATGCACATCCACGTCGGCATCCCCGATCCGGACACCGGTGTGCAGGTGCTCAACCACGTCCGGCCCTGGCTGCCGATCCTGCAAGCGGTCACCGCGAACTCCCCGTTCTCCCGGGGCGAGGACACCGGGTACGCGAGCTGGCGCTCGGTGGAGTGGGAACGCTGGCCGTCGGTCGCACCCACCCCGTTCCTGGAGTCGCACGAGCACTACGAGCGGCTGATCCGGCAGCTCATCGCCAGCGGCGTGATGCTGGACGAGGGGATGCTCTACTGGTACGCCCGCCTGTCCGCCAAGTACCCCACGGTGGAGATCCGCATCGGCGACGTCTGCCCGTCCGTGGACGACGCGGTGCTGGTGGCGGCGCTGGTCCGCGCGCTCGTCGCCACCGCGCTCACCGACATCGCCGCCGGCCGTCCGGCCGTCAACACCGACCACCACCTGCTGGTGGCGGCGCACTGGCGGGCCGCCCACGACGGGCTGGAGGGCGAGGGCGTCGACCTCACCGACGGTGAGCTGCGCCCGGCCTGGGAACTGCTGGACCGGCTCGTCGACCGGCTGCGCCCGGAACTGGAACGGCACGACGACCTGGACCGGGTGACCGACCTGCTGGGCGCGCTGCGGCGGCACGGCAGCGGCGCGGCGCGGCAGCGGGCGGTGTTCGCGCGTACCGGACGGCTCGTCGACGTGGTCGCGGACGTGGCACGGCAGACCCGTGGCTGAGCGGTCGTGCGGCCGCGGCCCGGCGTGACAGGATGGGCGACGTGGCCGAGCGCATGATCGTCATCGGTGGCGACGCCGCCGGCATGTCGGCGGCGTCGCAGGCGCGGCGCCGCCGCCGCGACCGCTCCGACCTGGAGATCGTCGCGTTCGAGCGAGGGCACTTCACCTCCTACTCGGCCTGCGGCATCCCCTACTGGGTGAGCGGCCTGGTGGAGGAACGGGACGAGTTGATCTCCCGTGATCCGCAGACCTTCCGCGACGAGTTCGGCATCGAGGTCCGTACCCGGCACGAGGTCACCGCCATCGACCTGGACCGCCGCGAGGTCCTCGCGCGGGACCTCGACGGCGGCGGCGAGGTCCGCGCCGGTTTCGACACCCTGGTGTACGCCACCGGCGCGTCCCCGGTGCAGCCGGACTGGGCACGCGACGACGTGTCGGGCGTGTTCGGCGTGCAGACGCTGGACGACGGCGCGGCGCTGATCGCCTGGCTCGAACGCGAGCCCCGGCCCCGGCGCGCGGTCGTCGTCGGCGGCGGTTACGTCGGCGTCGAGATGGCCGAGGCGCTCGTGCAGCGCGGGCTCTCCGTCCAGCTCGTGGAGCAGGCCGACCAGCCGATGTCGACAGTGGACCCGGACATGGGCGAGCTCGTGGCCGACGCGATGCGCGGCACCGGCATCGGCGTCCGCACCGGCCTCACGGTCACCGGTCTCCAGGAGCGGGACGGCCGGATCTCCGCCGTGGTCACCGACGAGGGGCCGATCCCGGCCGACGTCGTGGTGCTGGGTCTCGGCGTACGCCCCAACACCGCGCTTGCGGAGGCCGCCGGCCTGCCGATCGGTCCCTCCGGCGCGGTGCGGACCGACCGCCGGATGCGGGTGCCCGGCGTACCCGGTGTCTGGGCGGCGGGCGACTGCGTGGAGTCGCTGCACCGGGTCAGCGGCATGCCGGTGCACATCCCGCTCGGCACGCACGCCAACAAGCAGGGCCGGGTCGCGGGCATCAACATCGGCGGCGGGTACGCCACCTTCCCCGGCGTCATCGGCACCGCCGTCACCAAGGTCTGCGAGCTGGAGGTGGGCCGTACCGGGCTGCGCGAGCGGGACGCGCGGGAGGCCGGATTCGAGTTCGTGACGGTGCTGGCCCAGTCGACGAACCGGGCCGGCTACTACCCGGGCGCGCGGGAGATGACCGTCAAGCTGATCGCCGAGCGGCCCAGCGGGCGGCTGCTCGGGGCGCAGATCGTCGGCTGGTCCGAGGCGGCCAAGCGGATCGACGCGCTCGCGGTCGCGCTGTGGAACGGCATGACGATGGACGAGATGACGGCGCTCGACCTGGGGTACGCGCCGCCGTACGCGCCGGTGTGGGACCCGGTGCTGATCGCCGCCCGCAAGGCCGTCGACGCCCTCGCCGCCGACGGCAGATGAGAAGTGTCGGTGGCCGGCGTTAGCGTGTGCGCGCTGTCGCGTTGCCGGTCCGGCACTTCCCCTCGGAGGTAACCCCCATGTCGCAGGAGACGACCTACCTCGAACTGTCCGAAGTGGACGGTGGAGCGCACAAGTTCTACGAGGTGGTGGTCGACGACACCGCGATGACAGTGCGCTACGGGCGGATCGGCGACCAGGGCCAGGTGAAGACCAGCACCTACCCGGACAACGCCCGCGCCCGCGCCGCCGCCGCGAAGAAGATCGGCGAGAAGGTCCGCAAGGGGTACGCCCCGGCGGTGCCGGGCGTACGCCAGAAGCGCACTGTGTCGCGCCGGCAGATCGTCAGCACCCGCTCGACCGCCCGCACCGCCCCGGTCCTCTGGCGGTACGCCTCGGGCGCGCCGGCCTTCGGCATCTTCGTCGACGACAGGCACTGCATGGTCGGCAACGAGCACGGCGTGATCACCACGCTCGACCACGACGCCCGGCTGGTCAACCAGGTGCGGCTCCCCGACGGGGTGAAGTGCATCGTCGCCGACGACGCCTGGGTCTACGCGGGCTGCGACGACGGCAACGTCTACGACCTGTCCGGCAAGGTGCCCCGCGCGGCGTACGCGATCGCACCGGAGATCGACATCTACTGGCTGGACATCCACGACGGCGTGCTGGGCGTGTCCGACCGGGACGGCGGCATCTCGGCGATCGACCACGAGGACGAGTTCCTCTGGCGCCGGCCGGGGCGGGGCCGGTCGGCGTGGATGGTGCGCTGCGACGCCGACGCGCTCTACCACGGCCACTCGCAGGGGGTCACCGGCTACGACTGGCGTACCGGGCGCGAGCTGTGGCACACCGGCACCGGGGCGGTGCTGTTCGGCTGGCAGGAGCGGGACGCCGTGTTCGCCGGCACCGGCACCCGCGAGGTGGTGCGCCTGCGCAAGGACGGCCGGGCCGAGCAGGTCTACCGCTGCGACTCGGCGGTCTTCTCCTGCGCCACCGCAGAGGGCGGCCGGTACGTGTTCGCGGGCGACAGCGCCTCCTCGATCTACTGCTTCGACCAGGCCGGCAACCGGCTGTGGAAGCTCGGCACCGGCTGCGGCTCGGCGTACTCGATGCAGTACCACGACAACCGGCTCTACGTGGTCACCACGAGCGGCTACCTGGCCTGCATCGACGCGAGCGAGACGGCGATCCGGGCGGCCGAGGCGGGCAGCGTGCCCGACGTGGTCGACGTCAAGGCGCCGGCCCGGATGCCCGAGACGGCCGCCTGGACCTCGGTCGAGGTGACCACCGACGCGCGCGACGGCGTGCTGGTGCAGTGCGTCGAGCAGGGCGGCCGGCTGCGCGTGCACGTGCTCGCCGACGGCTACCGGCGGGACTGGTCGGTGCAGTTCCCCAAGGGCATCCGCGAGCCGGGCGCGCGCTACCTGGTGACCGAGGTCCGCGAGTCCGGCCGGGGCGGCTTCTACCGGGCGTACGGGGACATCCGCCGGCTGCGCTGACGCGTACCGGCGAGGCGCGGGGCCCGCAACCGGCGAGCGCGAGACCGGCCCGGGGGCAGCGGATCGTCGCCCCACCGTTCAGGATGTCCGGATGCGGTGCGACATTCCCGAAGGGCTGCGCTGGGTCGAGCGGACGGAGGCCGGCCGGGCATGGCTCGCGGAGCTGCCCGGCCGGCTGGCCCACTGCGTCGCGCGGTGGGAGCTGACGGTCGGCCCGCCGTTCGCGTACGCGTTCGCCTCGCTGGCGCTGCCCGCGATGCTTCCCGACGGCACCCGGGCCGTGTTGAAGCTCCAGTACCCGGACGACGACAGCGTGCACGAGGCCACCGCGCTGGCGCACTGGGACGGGCGCGGCGCGATCCGGCTGCTCGGCCACGATCCCGGCCGGCGCGCGCTGCTCGTCGAGCGGTGCGACCCCGGCACGCCGCTGCACTCCCTGGCGGCCGACGCGGCGCTCGACGTCGCGGTCGGGTTGCTGCCAGGGCTCGCGGTGCCGGCCGGTGCGCCGTTCACGCCGCTGGCCGAGGAGGCGGCCGGCTGGGCGGAGCGGATGCCCGGCAACTGGCGGCGGACCGGCCGCCCGTACGAGCGACGGCTGCTCGACACCGCGCTCGGGCTGCTCGCCGACCTGGCGCCGAGCCAGGGTGAGCAGGTGTTGGTCAACCAGGACCTGCACGCGGGAAACATCCTGGCCGCCGGGCGCGAACCGTGGCTGGTGATCGACCCGAAGCCGCTGGTCGGTGAGCGGGAGTTCGCCGTGGTGCCGCTGGTGCGCGGCGCGGAGCTGGGCCACTCCCCCACGGCGGTCCGGCACCGGCTCGACCGGCTCAGCGCCGAGCTGGGTCTGGACCGGGAGCGGGTACGCGGCTGGGCGATCGGCCAGACGGTGGCCTGGAGCATCGGCGGCGACCAGGTCTTCCCCGGCAACGTCGAGGCGGCCCGCTGGCTGCTCGACGAGATGTGACAGCGCCGCCGCACCCGGAGCGGGCGCAGCGGCAGGTACGCCGAGAGGTCAGCCCGCCTGGCAGGTGGGGCACCAGTAGAGGTTGCGTCCGGCGAGCGCGCCCCGGCTGACCGGGGTGCCGCAGACGTGGCAGGGCGCGCCGGGGCGGCGGTAGACGTACACCTCACCGCCGTGCCTGTCCACGCGCGGCGCACGGCCGGTCACCTCCGGCAGGTCGGCGTCGCGCACCGTGTCGATCCGCCCCCGCTCGACCGCGCGGGCCATCAGCATCACGAGGTCCGCCCAGAGTTCGGCCCAGCCGGCCGGCGTCAGCTCCCGGCCGGGCAGCAGCGGCGGCAGCCCGGCCCGGAACAGCGCCTCGGTCACGAAGATCAGACCGGTGCCGGCCACCACCGACTGGTCGAGCAGCAGCGCGGCCAGCGGGGTGGGGCTGCGGCGGATCCGCGCGTACGCCCGGTCCGGGTCGGCGTCGGCGCGCAGCGGGTCGGGCCCGAGCCGGTCGCGCAGCGCCGCCGCCTCGGGCGGGGTCAGCAGCTCGCATGCGGTCGGCCCGCGCAGCTCCAGCCAGTGCCGGTCGCTGTGCAGACGCAACCGCACCTGCCCGACCGGGGCCGGCGGCTCCCCCGGCCCGTCGGCGAACTTCCCGTACAGACCCAGGTGTACGTGCAGCGTCAGCTCGCCCGCGTAGTGGTGCAGCAGATGCTTGCCGTACGCCTCGGTGCCGTCCAGGACGGTGCCGCTCAGGCGGGCCGCGCCCTCGGCGAAGCGCCCCTGCGGGCTGTCGGCGTGCACCTTGTCGCCCGCGAACAGCTCGGCGTGCCGGGCGGCGAGGCGGTGGATGCTGTGTCCCTCTGGCACAACGGCCAAGCGTAGCCAGCAGGCCGCGCCGCCGGCGACGTCGGGTGCCGGGACGGCATTGAATCGACGGTCGTCTACTGAAAGACTGGCGGCGGCAGCGCTCGGGAGCCAGTGCGAGCAGCTCGATCTCGCCGGAGGGACAAGCGCGGGGTGATGCGCCACCCCGGTGCCGGGCAGTCGTCTCCGGCAAGTCCGCCGTGCCGCCGCGGCGGCGACATCGCGGTCCACCACCACTCCGGCGCCGACCGCCCCCGGCGCCCCCAGCTCGGGAGAGACAGATGCTCCGTACCCTCGGCGCGGCGCTGGCCGCCACCCTCGCCCTGACCGGCCTGGCCGCCTCGGCCGGTGCCGACCGGTCGCCCACCACCACGGCGATGACGCCCGCCACCGCGGCGACGCCCACCCCGACGCCAACGTACGCCTGCCCGCCGGCGCTGCCGGTCACCGGTCAGGCCACCGGGGCCACCACGACCAGCCTCACCATCACCTACTGGATGGTGCTCAGCCCGCCCTGCGGTTACGACCCGCCGCTGCTCATCAGCCTCTTCACCAGCCGCGAGGACGCCACCGCGTGGCGCGATCCGGTGGCCGAGGCCGTCACCGGGCCGGAACGATCCGGCACGGTGACCATCGGCGGCCTGGCCCCTGGTAGCGAGTACTGGTTCCGGTTCGGCGACACCAAGGGCACGCGGGATCCGTACGTGATCGGTGGACCGGCGCGCACGCTGTCGCTCTGCTCCGCGACCGCCACTGTCGACAGCAGGTGGGGCGGCGGCTTCGTCGCCACGGTGACTGTGCGCAACGGCGGCACCGAGCCGGTCCCGGGCTGGCTCGTCTCGTGGCGGTGGCCCGGTGACGAGCGCATCCAGTCGGTCTGGGGCGGGGTGGCCGAGGGCTCCGGCCAGGACGCCGCGGTCCGCAACGCCTCCTGGAACGGGACGCTGGCACCCGGCGCGTCGACGACGTTCGGCCTGCTCGTGGCGAGCAGCGCGACGCCCGCCGCGATCACGCCGGCCTGCGGGCGATGACCGGCATGCGGTGGACGGCACGGCACGGCGGTGCCGGCCGCCTCCTGGCGGCAGGGCTGGCGCTCGCCGTGGCCGTCGCGGCGACGGTGGTGGGCCCGGCGGCGGGTGCTCTGGCGGCCCCGGTGACCGTCCCGAACGGCACCCAGTTCACCGACACCAGCGGCGCCGTGGTGCACGCCCACGGCGGCGGTGTGCTCAAGGTCGGCGACTACTACTACTGGTTCGGCGAGAACCGCAACCCGGACAACACGTTCCGGGCGGTGTCCGTCTACCGCTCGACGGACCTGCGCACCTGGGAGTTCCGCAACCACGTGCTCACCCAGTCGTCGGCCGCGGAGCTGCGGGTCGCCAACATCGAGCGGCCGAAGGTCGTCTACAACGCGGGCACCGGCCGGTTCGTGATGTGGATGCACAAGGAGAACGGGTCCGACTACAACGAGGCGCGGGCCGCCGTCGCCTCGTCTGCCACAGTGGACGGGAACTACACGTACCACGGCAGCTTCCGGCCGCTCGGCCAGCACATGTCCCGCGACATCACGCTCTACAACGACAACGGCACCGCGTACATGATCTCGGCGGCCGACGACAACTACGACCTGCACATCTACCGGCTCACCTCGGACTATCTCAACGTGGCCGCCCTGGTGGGCAACTTCTGGGACGGCGCGCACCGGGAGGCGCCGGCGATGTTCAAGCGGGGCTCGACGTACTTCCTGCTGACCTCGGGGGCGACGGGCTGGAGCCCGAACCAGGCCCGGTACGCCACCGCGCCGAGCATCTCGGGACCGTGGAGCGGCTGGACCGACGTGGGCAACGGCACCACCTTCAACTCCCAGCCGGCCTTCGTGCTGCCGATCCAGGGCACGTCCGGCACCAGCTACCTCTACCTGGGTGACAGGTGGGCGGGCGCCTGGGGCGGCCCGGCGAACGACTCCCAGTACGTGTGGCTGCCGATCGCCTTCCCGACCGCCACCAGCATGAGCCTGACCTGGTATCCGTCCGTCACCGTCGACACGGCGGCGGGCACCGTCACCGGCAACTCGCCCACGTACCACCGGGTGACCGCCCGGCACAGCGGCCGGGTGCTCGACGTGATCAACGGCTCCACCGCGAACAACGCCGAGGTCAAGCAGTGGGGCTGGAACGGCGGCGGCAACCAGCGGTGGGAGTTCCAGGACGCCGGTGGCGGCTGGTTCCGCCTCGTCAACGCGGCGAGCGGCAAGTGTCTCGACGTCGCCAACGCGTCCACCGCCGACGGCGCCAACATCATCCAGTACACCTGCGGCAGCGGCGCCAACCAGCAGTGGCAGTGGGCCGCGCTCGGCGGCTGGTTCCAGTTGCGGGCCCGGCACAGCGGCAAGTGCCTGGACGTGGTGAACGCCGGCACCGGGGACGGCGCGGACGTCCAGCAGTACGCCTGCGGTACGGGCACCAACCAGCAGTGGTCACGCACCGTGTCGTGACCGTGCGGCGCGCCTGAGTGTGCGGAGCGGACCCAGGGGTGTCGATTTCGGCACACCTGGGTACTTCCTGCTTGTCATGCGCGGCCTCCGCGCCTGGATCAGGAGGTGCCATAGTGAAGATCCTGTCCCGCCGGAACTCTCCGGCGACCAGTACCGATACCAACGGCGACGGCGTGGTCGACGAGCGCGACCGGGCCGCCGAGCAGCCGGCCGACCGGCCCGTGGTCACCGACCGCGACGAGGAGCGGACCACGTACCGCAGCGCCGCCACCGCTACCGACGACGAGCGCGCCCGGGACGCGGCGACCGACCGGGACGCCCGCGACCTCGACGCGACGGCGGCCACCGACGGCCGGACGACGGCGACGGCCACCGACGGCCGGATCGCGACAGCCGACGACGAGCGGGACGCGGAGGCGCGGCGGCGGGCCGCGGACCGGGGTGCGGCGGCGCGTGCGGTCACCGGCCGCCGGGTCGACGCCGACACGCGGACGGCTCCGGTGACCGACGCCCGGACCGCCGGCGCGGTGCCCGTCGCCGAGCGCACCGCCGACCTGGACCGCGACGGCCGTCCGGACCGCACCGACCTCGACCGGGACGGCCGGCCCGACGGTACGGACACCGACCGCGACGGCCGGGTGGACCGCCCGGAGCCGTACACGACCAAGCGTCCCCGGGCCAGCCTGCTCGCCACGCTGGGCCTGATCGTCTCCGTGGTCGGGGCGATGTTCGTGCTCTCCGGCACGCTCGCCGGGTACGGCATCGGCGTCGGCGCGGCCGGCGCGGTGCTGGCGGTGCTGGGCCTGATCGCCACCCGTCGGCGGCACGTGGCCGGCAAGACCGACGCGCTGATCGGCATCGCGGTCGGCCTGGCCGCCGTGGTGCTCGGCATCGTGGCGATGACCGGCCAGTTCGACTGGCCGACCACCGACGGCGACTGGGTGGGCCGCTTCCGCGAGTGGCTCGACTCACAGTTTGGCGACTGGTTCTGACGGGCACTGTCCCGATCGCCGACGCAGGGCGTCGGCAGCCTGATCAGCTCCGGTGGTTCACCGGCCGGGCAACACCTCTTTCGGGGGCGGCGGTTCGCCGCCCCCGAAGTGTGTCCGGCGTCGGCGCAACGATCGCTCGTCGTTGACCGATTCAACGCAACGATCCGCTGCCGAACGCAACTTCCCACGGTGGATGTCGTCTACCCGGGCCGCATAACGTTGGATCACGGCGCCAGCCCGTGGGCCGACGGTGGCCGGGCGCGCCCGACCCTGGGAGCACGACATGACGATGGACGCCATCCGCCAGCGCTTTCTGATGTGCCGGCCGACGTACTTCGCCGTCGACTACGCGATCAACCCGTGGATGGACCCCACCGCCCCGGTCGACACCGACCTGGCGATCCGGCAGTGGGAGCAGCTCCGGCGCACGTACCTGGACCTGGGCCACGAGGTCGACCTGATCGAGCCGGTCGCCGGCCTGCCGGACATGGTCTTCGCCGCGAACGGCGGCACCGTGATCGACGGTAAGGCCCTGGCGGTGCAGTTCCGCGACCCGCAGCGCGCCGACGAGGCGCCCGCGTACCGCGCCTGGTTCGAGGGCGCCGGCTTCGAGATGTACGACCCGAAGCACGTCAACGAGGGCGAGGGCGACGTCCTGCTGGCCGGTTACCACCTGCTCGCCGGCACCGGGTTCCGCACCGCGCACGCCTCGCACGCGCAGCTCCAGGAGGTCTTCGGCTACCCGGTGATCACCATGCAGCTGGTGGATCCCCGCTTCTACCACCTGGACACCGCGCTGACGGTGCTCGACGAGCGCACCGTGGCGTACCTGCCGGAGGCGTTCTCCCCCGGCAGCCGGGCGGTGCTGCGCCGGCTGTTCCCGGACGCGATCCACGCCACCCTGGCCGACGCCGAGGTGCTGGGCCTGAACGCGGTGAGCGACGGCCGGCACGTGGTGCTGCCCGCGCAGGCCACCGACCTGGCCGCGAAGCTGCGCGACCGGGGTTACGAGACCATCGGGATCGACCTGTCCGAGCTGCGCAAGGCCGGCGGCGGACCGAAGTGCTGCACGTTGCGACTCCGTCAGGGAAAGGCGAGCAAGTGATCATCGACGACATGCTGCGGACTCCGTCCGCGGTCCGGGACGCGGAGCGTCACACGGCGCACAACTACCACCCGCTGCCCGTGGTGATCTCGTCGGCCGAGGGCGCCTGGCTGACCGACGTGGACGGCCGCCGCTACCTGGACTGCCTGGCGGGATACTCGGCACTGAACTTCGGCCACCGGCACCCGAAGCTGATCGAGGCAGCGCACACGCAGCTCGACCGGCTCACGCTGACCAGCCGTGCGTTCATCCACGACCAGTTCGCCGACTTCTGCCGCGAGCTGGCCGCGCTCTGCGGCAAGGACCTGGTGCTGCCGATGAACACCGGCGCCGAGGCGGTGGAGACCGGCATCAAGGTGGCCCGCAAGTGGGGCTACCAGGTCAAGGGCGTCACGCCGGGCCGGGCCAACATCGTGGTGGCGGAGGGCAACTTCCACGGCCGTACGACCACGATCGTCAGCTTCTCCACCGACGAGGACGCACGCGCCGACTTCGGGCCGTACACCCCGGGTTTCACAGTGGTCCCCTACGGCGACCTGGACGCGCTGACCGCGGCGATCGACGAGAACACGGTGGCCGTGCTGCTGGAGCCGATCCAGGGTGAGCAGGGCGTCGTGGTGCCGCCGGAGGGCTACCTGCCGGGTGTGCGCCGGGTCTGCACCGAACGCAACGTGCTGTTCGTCGCCGACGAGATCCAGTCGGGTCTGGGGCGTACCGGCGCGACGTTCGCCTGCGAGCACGAGGGCGTCGAGCCGGACATGTACCTGCTGGGCAAGGCGCTCGGCGGCGGCATCGTGCCGGTGTCGGCGGTGGCCGCGAACCGCGACGTGCTGGGTGTGCTCCAGCCGGGCCAGCACGGCTCGACGTTCGGCGGCAACCCGCTGGCCTGCGCGGTCGCGACCGAGGTGGTCCGGCTGCTGGCGACCGGCGAGTTCCAGCGCCGCTCGGCCGAGCTGGGTGAGCGGCTGCACGCCGGCCTGCGCGGCCTGATCGGCAAGGGCCTGGTGGCGGTACGCGGTCGCGGGCTGTGGGCCGGGCTGGACATCGACCCGGCGCTGATGACCGGCCGGCAGGCGTGCGAGCGGCTGATGGAGCGGGGTGTGCTCGCCAAGGACACGCACGGCTCGACCATCCGGCTCGCCCCGCCGCTGGTGATCACCGAAGAGGAGATCGACCACGCGGTGGCGCAGCTCGCCGCCGTGCTCGCCGGCTGAGGCCGTACGCGAGAAGGCTCACTCCGTACGCGAGGAAGGCGCCGGGACCACGACGGTCCCGGCACCTTCGCACGTGCCCGTCACTGACGCGGCAGCCGCATCGCCATCGTCGGTGCCTCGGCCATCACCGAGTTCGGGGTGTACTTCGCGTCGCTGGTCATGTCGTCGGCGCGGCCGACCTGCACGCCCGGGTACAGCTCGATCAGGTCGCCCTCGGCGAGCACCCGGGACTGCTGCGGCGCCAGCGCGATCCGCTCGTGCTCGGCCATCGAGCCGCCGGGGCGTACGCCGGAGCCGTTGGTGCTGGTGTCGGTGACCACCACCTCGCCCACCCGCAGCTCCAGGCGGATGTGGCTGCGGCTGATCCAGCGGCGGGCCTCGTCGTTGAGCCACTGGCCGAGCGTCACCCCGCCCGGGCCGTCCGGCGCCCGGCCGATCGCCACCGGCTCGGTCTCGGTGAGCACGAACCGCTTGCGGACCAGGCCGCCGATGCGCGCCGCGAGCACCGCGGTACGCGGGCGCGGGCCGGCGTCGGAGAGCCGCGCGCCGTGCCGGGGGCAGGTCGGCGCGCCGGTACGCAGCGTGGGCGGCGGCTGCTCGGCCGGCACCCGGTCCACGGCGGCCAGGTCGGCGAAGGCTCCGCCGCCCCCACCGCCGCCGAACAGCGCGCAGCCCGGCTCGGGACAGCGCCACTTCCGGGAGAGCACCTTGACGCCGGCGGGTGAGCGGCTCCCGGTGGCCGGGTCCTGGCCGCCGCCGACGTGCGCGATGAAGACCGGCCCGCCGGCGCCCGGCACCGGGGCGAGCACCCGGCCCGCCTGCGCGACCCACGGGTACCGCCCGACGAGCCCGTCCAGCCGCGCCCGGGTGAGCACCGGCAGGCCGAGCAGGTCGGCCACCTCCAGCATCCGGTCACCGGGCTGGTCGAGCACCTCCACCAGGCCGTCGTCGGCCCACCGGCGCACCACCATCCGCTCGTTGGACGTCAGGTCGGCGTCGGACAGCAGCGCCCGGTGCACGATCGCGTAGACCGGGACGCTGTCCTCGCCGATCTGCCGGGACAGCGCGTCGATCACCATGCCGAGCCGCAGCAGGCTGGCCGGGCGTCCGCCGTCCAGGTTCTGCCAGCGGATGACCTCGGCCAGGTCGACCACGGCCCGGGCCAGCGACGGGTCGGTGCAGACCCGACCCTCGATGGCGTCGAGCACCTTGCTGATCTCGAATCTCATGCCGCAGCTCCGCACGATGTCGTCCCGTGACGCGGCCGGGGCCGTTCACCCCGCCGCGCCGCGCGCCACCACCGCGACGCGCCCTCCACCATGCGACGACCCTACCGGCCACCCCCGCCGGAGGCCTCGCCGCGCACCGCGGAAAAGGGGCGCACGCCACCCGGCGGGTGCCGTTACATTGATCGTCCGGCCCCGGTGCGGGGCCCTCTTCGCGGAGGAACATCACTGATGACGAAACGACGGCTGGCGACCACGGGGGTCGCGCTCGTCGCGGTGCTCGGCCTCGGTCTGACCGGATGCGGCGACCGGACCGGAGCGGACGCGCCAGCCGAACGGGCCGCGGCTGCGGGCTCCGCGAGCCCGGCGACGACGCCGCGTGACGAACTGACCGCCGCCATCGGGAAGCTCAACGAGCAGACGCTGCGGGTCAAGCTGGACTCGGCCATGCTCACCGCGCACGGCGTCACCGATCCGCGGGCCCGCACCATGCAGACCACCCTGACGATGGCCGCGTTCGGTGAGGTGCGGATGCTGGTCATCGGCAACGACACCTGGGTCAAGTTCGACGGTGCGCTGGGCGAGCAGCTCGGCGGTTCCCGGAAGTGGCTGCGCATGGACACCGGCGACGGCGTGATGCCGGTGGACGACCCGGGCGGCGTCAAGAAGCTGCTCGCCGCGGTGGTCGACGTCCGCGGCTCGGGTGACCGCTCGTACGCCGGGACGCTCGACTACACGCGCAGCGGCGCCACCGGGAAGGCGCTCACGGCGGCGGGCGACAAGGCGAAGGCGCTGCCGTTCACCGCGACCGTCGACGAGCAGGGGCGCCTCAGCACGTTCAAGATGGACATGACTCCCATCGATGCGTCGCTCGGCGAGATGTCCGTCGCCTACTCCGAGTTCGGCACGCCGGTGAAGCTGAGCCCGCCCGCCCCCGGCGCGGTGGAGGAGGCACCTGCGGCAATCGCCGCGGCCTTCTCGGGGTCCGGGTCCTGACCTGACGCCGGGCGGAGGCGCCCCCACTCGCCCCCGCCCGGCCCGCCGCGCTCAGGCCGCGCGCAGCGGCCGGCCCACGTCGTGCAGGTGCGCCAGGGCCTGCCGGTACGACTCGAACAGCCCGGTCTCCGCGTACGGGACGCCCTGCTCGGCGCAGTACGCCATCACCAGCGGCCGGGCCCGGCGCAGGTTGGCGCGCGGCATGTTCGGGAACAGGTGGTGCTCGATCTGGTAGTTGAGCCCGCCCAGCGCGAGGTCGACGAACCGGCCGCCACGGACGTTGCGCGACGTCAGCACCTGCTTGCGCAGGTAGTCCAGCTCGTCGTCGGCGGTGGGCATCGGCATGCCCTTGTGGTTCGGGGCGAACGAGCAGCCCATGTAGAGGCCCCACAGCCCCTGGTGCACGGCGACGAACAGCAGCGCCTTCGCCGGTGACATGACCGCGAACAGCAGCCCGAGGTAGCCGGCGGCGTGCACGGCGAGCAGCAGCGCCTCCACGGCCCGGTGCCGCATCGGCACCCGCCACCGCCCGTCCGGTTCCCGGCCGACGAGCGCCTGCACGCTCGCCACGTGCAACGCCAGCCCTTCCAGCAGGAGCAGCGGGAAGAACAGCCACGCCTGGCGGCGGGCCATCCACCGGCTCAGGCCATGCGTGGCCATCGCCTGCTCGTACGTCCAGACCAGCGCGCCCGCGCCGACGTCCGGGTCCTCGTCGGTGTGGTTCGGGTTGGCGTGGTGCCGGTTGTGCTTGTCGACCCACCAGCCGTAGCTGAGCCCGACCGCGAGGTTGCCGGCGACCAGTCCGGCCGCCTCGCTCGGCCCACGCCGGCGGAACATCTGCCGGTGCCCGGCGTCGTGGCCGAGGAACGCCACCTGCGTGGTGGCCACCGCCATCACCACCGCCAGCGGCACCTGCCACCACGAGTCGCCGACGAGCGCCACCACGACCCAGCCGGCCAGGAACGCACCGAGCGTGAGCGCGATCCGCAGCGCGTACCGGCCGGGCCGCCGCTCGAACAGCCCCGCCTCGGCGATCCGGCGGGACAGCCGCGCGTAGTCGCTGCCCCGCCGAGCCGCGGGTTCCGTCGACGTGGAAGTAGTCATGTCGCCCCCGATGCCGCGAGCCACGCTCCGTACGCGACTCTCCGTCACCGATTTTGCCGATGACCGTCGCCGTGGGTAATCCCGCAGGCCCCCGGCTCGGGGGTGGTGCTGTCCCTACCCCTCCGGGCCGACGCAGTGCAAACGATCTTCGTCACACCGCAGTGGGCCCTCTCGCCGGTGGGCGCACCCCCTCTGACCAGCTAATCTGTACGTAAAGATGAGTGACACTCAGCCGAACGGCCGATAGGCCGGCTGCACGGTCATCGAGAGACGGGAGACAGCGCGGTGCGTGGATTGACGGACAAGGTGGTGCTGGTGACGGGCGGCGGTTTCAGCCCGGACCAGGTCGGCTCCGGACTCGGCATGTCCATGTGCGTCGAGCTGGCCGCCGAGGGCGCGAAGGTGGTCGTCTCCGACCTCTCCCTGGAACGTGCCGAGGCGACAGTCACCCGCGTCAAGGAAGCCGGCGGCGACGCGGTGGCGGTGGCGGCCGACGTCACCGACGAGGACTCGGTACGCGCCATGGTGAGCGCCGCCCTCGACGCGTACGGGCGCATCGACGTGCTGGTGAACAACGCCGGTGTGTTCGGCGCGTACGTGCCGCTGCTGGAGATCGAGAACAAGCAGTGGGACCTGGTCATGGAGGTCGACCTGAAGGGCGTCTTCCTGGTGACGAAGGCGACGCTGCCCCACATGCTGGAGCGCGGCAAGGGTGTCGTGATCAACGTGTCGTCGGCGTCCGGCGTGGTCGCCAGCGAGGTCGGCGCGGAGTACACCACCGCCAAGCACGGCGTCATCGGGCTCACCAAGCAGATCGCCTACGACTACGGCCACCAGGGCATCCGCGCTGTGGGCATCGGCCCCGGCGTGATCAAGACCGCCGCCTTCGAGGGTGCGGAGATCACCAGCGACTTCCCGTTCTACGACCTGACCATGCAGGCGCCCGCCGGCCGGTACGGCGAGCCGCACGAGATCGCCCGCGCGGTCTGCTTCCTCGCCAGCGACGACGCGTCATTCATCCACGGCCACACCATCCCGGTGGACGGCGGCTCGCCGATCAGGTGAGACGCACGGATGCGGCCCGGGCCGGGATCGTTCCCCGTCCGGGCCGCATCCGTGCCGGTCAGCCGAGCCGGGCGACCGCGTCGCGCAGCCGGACCAGGTCGCGCCGGCGCCGCTCGTAGGTGGCGGCCAGCCCGATCAGCAGCAGCCCGCCCACTCCCAGGAAGATCCAGCGGGGCAGCAGGTCCCAGCCCCGGGCCAGCTCGTGCAGCGCCAGCGGCACCAGCGTGGCCGCGCCCAGCACCACAGGCGCCTGCCAGCGCCGGGTCGCCCCGCCGAGCACGACGACGAGCGCCGCCGCGCCGAGTGCCAGCCGCCGCCACGGCTGCGGCTCACCGGAGACCAGAACCGACACGAGGCTCGGCAGGAAAGCCGCACCGAGCCCCGGGCCGAGCGCCGGCCAACTGGTCAGCCCGGGCCGGCGCCGCAGCGCCAGCAGCCCGGCGCCCAGGGCGAGCGCCGCCGCCGGCAGCGTGTACGCCTCCAGCACGACCACCCCGCCCGCGGCGAGCAGCAGCCACGCCCCGACCAGCTCGCTGCCGGCGGCCACCGCCGCCAGCACGCGACGTCCGGCCGGCGACTCGCCCCGGCGCGGCACCCGGACCGCGACGGCCACCCCCCACAGCACGCAGACCGCCGCCGCGTGCCGCAACGAACCGCCGGCGAGCAGCAGCGCGAGCAGCGCCACTGCCTGCGCCGCCGCCTCCATCGCCCACACACCCGGCCGCCCGGATCGGCGCACGCGCAGCAGCGGCACCGCGTGCAGCGTCACCGCCGCGACGGCCAGGGCGGCGAACGCCGCGGTACGCAGCGGCAGCCCCGCCGCCAGCGACGCGGTGACCGCGAACCCGGTGGCAGTCGCGACCGCGCCCAGCCACCCCGCGATCCGGACCACCGCCGGCCGCCCGGCCGCCCCGGTCACGGCACCGGCCACCACCAGCGCCCCGAGTGCGGCGAGCGTCAGCGCCCGGGTGGCGAGCAGGCCACCGAACCCGGGTACGGCGAGCACCGCCCCGAGCGGCACGAGCACCGCCGGGCGGGCAGGGGTGAGCGCGGCGACCAGCAGCGCGCCCAGCCCGATGCCGAACGCGACCGCCGGCACCACCGGCCAGGGCGCACCGGCCGCCTCCGCCAGCACCGGCAGCGCGACAGCGCCGAACGGCAGCGCGGCGAGCCACCAGGCGACGCGGCGATCCGTCGCGGCGTACGCCCCGGCGGCGACGCCCAGGAACAGCAGCACCAGCCCGGCGCGGGCGGTCCCGGCGGACGCCGCCGCGGCGGCGGGCACCCCGGACCA
Source organism: Micromonospora sp. ANENR4 (assembly GCF_015354395.1). NCBI lineage: Bacteria > Bacillati > Actinomycetota > Actinomycetes > Micromonosporales > Micromonosporaceae > Micromonospora > Micromonospora sp. ANENR4. Next base: position 129,912 of record NZ_JADKYQ010000006.1, on the reverse strand, counting down.
GGGTTGCACCGGCAGGTCCACGAGCACTGTCAGCACCACCGGGGACACCGCCAGCAACGCCACGACGGCCAGCGCGCCGCCGACCGCGCGCAGCGCGACCGCCGGCCGGGAGCCGGCCCCGGCGGCGAGCGCCAGCAGCACCCCCGCCGTGGCGTACGGCGCCACCGGTTCCCCGCCCGGCGCGACGAGCGGCACGAGGCCGGTCCCGGTGAGCGCCACGGCGAGCCCCGTCGAGGCGTACCCGCTCAGGTCGGTCCACAGGCGACGGACGGCGAGGACGACGACGACCGGCACCACGACTGCGGCGAGGGCACCCCGCAGCTGCCACCAGAGCGGCGCGCCCAGGCCGAGCAGCGCGACCGCCACAGCCGCCGGTACGGCGAGCAGCGCCACCGCGAGCGCGAGGCCGCCCACGACCGGCTGCGCGTCCCGCCCGCGCCGGCCCAGCGCGGCGAGCGCCACGCCGAGCACCGCGGTCACGGCGAGCACGGCGACGGCCCCGCCCGGGGCGGCGCAGCCGACGAGCAGCGCGTGCCCGAGCAGTACCGCCCCGGCCGACGCGGTGACCGGGACGACGACCCGTCCCCCACGCGGCCGGGCCACCGCCGCCAGCAGCAGCGCGGCGGCGGTCGCCAGATCCACGACCAGCACCAGCGGCCACGGCGTCGCCGTCACGGCCGGCGCGGCGAGGGCGACCAGCCCGGCGGCGGCCACACCGGCGAGCGGCCGGACGGCCCGGGGCGTCAGCAGCGCGACCGCCCCGGCGGTCAGCAGCAGGGCTACCGGAAGCTGCCAGCCCCAGGACGGGACCGGCACGTCCCGGCCGCCCTGCCAGGCCGGGAGGCCGACGCTCGCGGTGGCCGCGCCGACCAGGCCGGTGAGCACGACCGCCACCTGGCCCAGCGCGGCGGCCACGGCGAGCGCGCCCACGAGCGGACCGGTCCGGACCGGCGCCGGCAACGCCCGGACCGCTCCGGCGAGCGCCGCCACCACGAGGCCGGCGGCGATCAGCAGCAGCCCGGGCCGCCACTCGGCGACCGGCCGGATCAGCGCGAGAGCGAGCACCGGCACCAGCAGCCCGGTGGTCGTCGCACGCCAGAGGCGGCCACCCGCGGCGAGCGCGCCGGCGACCAGCGCCAGCGCCACCACCAGCAGCGGGCCGCCGGCCAGCAGCGGCGTGCCCGCCGCGTGGCCGACCGCCAGCGGCACCAGCGCGCAGCCGGCCGCCAGGACCAGCGCCAGGCCGTGCCCGGTCCAGCCCAGCACCCGCCCGGCCGCGAGCGCCGTGCGGCTGCCGGAGGTACGGCGGCGCAGCACGACCACGACCGCGAGGTCACCGAGCGCCACGGCGGTCAGCACCAGCGCCCAGCCGGCGGCGGTGGGCCGGAACGCGGCAGCGGCCAGCGGCAGCACCGGCTGCGCGAGCAGCCACGCCGCGAACCAGGGTGCGGTGAGGCGACTGACCAGCGCGTAACCGGCGGCCACCGCGGCGCTGCCCGCCGCCACCAGCGCCGCGTACCGGCTGCCGGGCAGGCCGGTCACCCCGAACAGGTTTACCGACCAGGCGGCGGATCCGTCCAGGACCACCAGGAGCAGCGCCACCGAGGCGAGCGTCTCGGCGGTGCCGCGCAGCCCGCGGGCCCGGGCGACGAGCGGCGCGACCAGGGCCAGCGCGGTGACGGCGAGCAGGATCAGCGCCCGGCCGGCCACCCCGAACGTGCTCCAGGCGACGGCGGTGAACACCACGGCGGCGGTGCCGAGCAGCAGCCCGCCGAGGACGAACAGCAGGCCCTGGACCGCGCGGGTGGAGGTCTCCGCGCCGCCGGGGCGTACCGCGGCGGGGGCCTGCGGGATCTGACGCGGCGGCGCCGCCGGGAGCGGCGCGGGACCGGCGGCGCGCGGCGCGGGGATCTCCTGACGGACCCGGGCGGCCAGCGCCGCCCGTCGCTGCCGGGCCGTGACCAGCCGGCCGGACAGATCCTGGTACGCGAGCCGGGCCGCCTCGACGCGCGGCACCAGCTCGGTGATCTCCCGGTCCAGCCGGACCACCTCGGCGGCAGGCGGGTAGGGCGGACGGCCGCAGCCGCGGCATCCGGCGACGAGGTCGGCCGGGGCGCCGCAACCGGGGCAGGGGTAGCCGGTGTTCTCCACCCGGCCAGCTTCGCGGGCGGCGGAGCGGACGGACAGAGTAGGAGTACCTAGGGGCGGGTCTGCTCGCGCACCCAGGCGGTGTAGCCGGGGTTGCCGCTGTCCTCCCGGCTGACCAGGATCTCCGGCACCTCGTACGGGTGGTTGGCGCGGAGCTGGTCGACCAGGGCGTCCACCCGGTCCGGCAGGGTCTTGAACCGCACCTGCCACTCGGCGGTGGTCTGGATCGCCGACTGCCACCAGTAGGTGCTGTCCACCGGGCCGCCGACCTGGGCGCAGGCCGCCAGCCGGCCGGCCACGGCCGCGGCCGCCAGCACGTCCGCGACCCCGCGGGCGTCCACCACAGTCGTCACCACGCAGATCTGCTCCACGAGCGCACCCTACGCGGCCCGCTGCCACCGCGCCGAGCAGGCGCGGGGAATCGGCTCAGGCGTCGACGGTGCCGTCGCGGTTGTCCGCGATCCACCTGTCGATGCGGGCCCACCAGTCGAACAGCCAGTCGACGCGTTCCTGCTTGCCGGCCGGGATCTCCTCCGGCGGCACCGACCAGAACCGCATCACGATCCGCTTGTCCATCGGCAGCTCGCGCCACACGTCCCCGACGGTGAGCATCTGGTCCAGCCCGGTGTGCGCCACGAAGATCACGCCGGCGTCCGGCGCGGCGTCGAGCGCGGCGAGCAGCCCGCCCGGCTGCGGGGCGAGCACGTGCCGCATCCGCTCGGCGCGGCGCGCCATCCGTTCCAGGCCGAGCGACCGAAGCCGGTCGATCGCACGCAGCCGCCGCGCCGGGGTGAAGTTGCCGCCCTCCGGGAAGATCACGAAGGCGTCGTCGTCGTCCAGGCCGGTGGCCAGGTGCCCGACCTGCCGGGCCACCGACTCACGCCCGTCCGGCCCGGCCGCGATGAACCGGTTGGGCAGCCGGTTGAGCAGCACGTCGATCGCCGGATCCCACTGGAGGGTCTCCTTCAGCACGATCCGGGGTTCCCGGTTGAACCAGTTCACCAGCGCGTGGATCAGGATGAACGAGTCGCCGGGCCCGGCGTGCCGGCAGACCACCAGCTCGGGGCGGCCGGGCAGCGCGGTGTCCGGATCGGTGCCGACCACGTCGATGCTCAGCCGCAGCGTCCACCGCGCCTGCCAGAACATGATCCGCAGGAACCAGCCGGCCAGCACGTAGTGGGCCCGCTGGAAAGCCGGCGCGCGCTTGTACACGCCGAAGCCGGAGGCGAGCCAGAGCAGGAACAGGGCGAGCAGCGCGGCGGCGTCCCAGACCAGGTAGACGGTGCCGATCCAGAGCAGCCGCAGCGGCCGGAGCCGTCCCGGCACCAGCGGCGACGCGGCGAGCGCCAGCAGCGCCCAGCCGGGAAGCGTGGTCACCACGAGGAAGGCGAGCAGCACCACACCAGGGGCGAGCACCAACCGGCGTAGCCAGCGGGGTGGCAGCGGCATTCAGCGCTCCAGCGCGGTGTCCAGGTATCGGCGGGAGGCAGTGTACGCGCGACTGATCCGCCGTCCCACCGCCGCCGTGTCCCGGTACGCCCACGGGCTGTCGTCGCGCGGCTCCAGCCCGCCGGTGGGCAGCACGTGCACCTCGACGTCCTCGGGCAGCGCCGCCATCTCCCGCGCGAACCGGTGCCGGCGGGCGATCTCGAACGCCACCTGGGCGATCTCCCAGGGGCGGCGCGGCGGGGTCAGCTCGCGTTCGATCCGGCCCACCTGGAGTACGAAGATCTGCTTCGCGCCGAGCAGCACCGCCTCGCCGACCGGGATCGAGTTGACCACCCCGCCGTCGATGTAGTGCTGGCCGTCGATCTGGGTGGGAGGCAGCAGCCCGGGCACCGAGGCGGAGGCGAGCACCGCCGGCACCAGCGGTCCGGTGTGGAACCAGTGCTCGGCTGCGCGCTCGATGTTCGCGGCGCAGCAGCGGAACGGCACGGCCAGGTCGGCGAACGTGGTGCCCTCGCCCAGCGCGCTCTCCAGCAGGCGGTACAGCGGGCGGGGAGAGTGCAGGTGGGTACGGGCCGCGAACCGGCGCAGCTGCCGGGCGACCGAGTCGCCGTACACCTCGCTGGCCTCGGGCGAGGCCCAGAGCCGGACCAGCCGGTCGGTGACCGCCTCGGTCGGGTCGGCGGCGACCAGGGCGCCGTTGACCGCGCCGATCGACGTACCCAGCACCATGTCGGGTCTGATCCGGGCGCGGAACAGGGCGCGCAGCATGCCCACCTCGACCGCGCCGAGCACTCCCCCGCCGCCGAGCACGAACGCCACCGGACCTGCTGCCATGCCGTTCATCCTGGCACGCGGCCCACACCCGGCCGCCCGGCCGCCCCGCCCGTGACCGGACCGTCACGCGGCACCGTCCGAGTTGTGACGCAGCGCGATCGTCAACCGGACGACTGTTGACAGGTCAGACACATTCCCGCAACCTGATAGCGCTCCCGAGCCCAGGCAGGTGCGAGCTGATGGCGACACTCCAGGCCGGCCGTCTGCTGGCCCGGCGGTACCGGCTCATCGACCGGATCGGTGCCGGTGGCATGTCGGTGATCTGGCGTGCCCGCGACGAGGTGCTCGACCGGATCGTGGCGGTCAAGGTGCTCGCTCCCTCCCTCGCCGCCGACGCCCGGTTCCGCGACATGGTGCGCGAGGAGGCCCGCTCCGCCGCCCAGCTCGACCACCCGCACGTCACCGCCGTGCACGACTACGGCGAGACGGTGGCCCCGGACGGCACGATCACCTCTTTCGTCGTGATGGAGCTGCTCAGCGGCGAGGAGCTGGAACACCGGCTCACCGAGGGGCCGCTGCCCTGGCCGGAGGCGGTGGAGACGGGCGCGCAGGTGGCCGAGGCGCTGGCCGCGGCACACCGGCTCGGCATCGTGCACCGCGACGTGACCCCGGCCAACGTGATGATGACCGGCACCGGCGCGAAGGTGCTCGACTTCGGCATCGCCACCCGGATCGGCGCGCCGGACGACGACGAGGACGGCGGCACGTTCGGCACCCCGGCGTACGTGGCGCCGGAACGGCTCGACGGCGCGCCCGCCCAGCCGGCCACCGACGTCTACTCGCTGGGCGTGCTGCTGTTCGAGACGCTGACCGGGCACCCGCCGTACCCGGCGGAGACCTGGGAGCAACTGAGCGCGGCCCTCGCGGACTGTCCGGAGCCCACACTGGACGACGTACCGGGACTGCCCGGTCCGGTCGCTGACATCTGCCTGTGCTGCCTGGCCCGCGACCCGCGCCGGCGGCCCACCGCGCACCGGGTCGCCGCCGTGCTGCGCGACCAGTTGCTGCCCGCCGACCCACAGGCCGCCACCATGCTGGCGCCGACCATGACGCTGCCCGCGCTGACCTCGCGGCCGCCGGCCGGCCCGGAACCGGCCGGGCCGCCCGCCCCGGGCCCGGCCCCCGCCGCGCAGCCGGCGCCGAGCCGGCGCCGCACCCTCACGCTGGCCGCCGTCGGCGTCACTGTGGTCGCCGCCGCGGCGCTGCTGGCGCCCGCGCTGACGCCGGACCGGACCACCGGCCCGCGGGTGCTGCCGACCGCCGGGCCGGTGCAGCCGTCGCCCGCCGACCCGCCGGTGGCCGAGGAACCGGCCACCACGCCGCCGGCCGCGCCGACGTCAGTGCCGCCGAGCGAGGGCGCCCGCCCGCCGGCCGCCGGTCAGGCCGACGCCGCCGAACGGGTGGACGGGCTGATCGAGGCCGGGCTGACCGAGGGCCAGATCCGCGAGGACGTCGGGGTGGACCTGCGCAACCTGCTGCGCAACGCGGTCGCCGCGAACGGCGAGGGCGAGGTGACCGCCGCCGTGGACCGGCTCCGCGGCAAGATCGACGAGCGTCGCCGGGAGGGCAGCATCAGCCCCGGGTACGCGCGGCGACTCGACGCCGCGGCGGCGGAACTCGTGGCCGGGCGGACCTGACCGGTCAGCCGGCCACGGCGGGCGCGACCGTCCGGGCTGCCCGGGCGGGCGCCCGCGCGGCCAGGAACCCCCGGTAGACCGTCTCGTAGTCGGCGGCCATCCGCTCCACCGAGAAGTTCTCCGCCACGTGCGCGACGCAGTCCGCCGGATCCAGGTCCGCCGCCGCCCGCAGCGCCGCCGGCAGCTCGCCGGGGTGCTCGCAGACGAAGCCGGTGATCCCGTCGCGGACCAGCTCCGGCACCGCGCCCCGGCCCAGCGCCACCACCGGCGTACCCGTCGCCATCGCCTCCACCATCACCATGCCGAACGGCTCCGCCCACTGGATCGGCATGATCAGGCAGCGGGCGTCCAGCAGCAGCCGCAGCGCGGTGGCACGGTCCGCGTTCACCACGAGCGTCACGTCGTCGCCGAGCAGCGGCCGGACCACCTGCTCCAGGTAGCGGCGCTCGGCCGGCTCGTTGCTCTTGCCCGCGAGCGTGAGCGGCAACCCGGCGGCCCGGCAGGCCGCGATCGCCACGTCCGGGCCCTTGTCCGGGCTGAACCGGGCCAGCCAGAGCACCGGGCCCGCGCCCGGGCTGCGCTTGCGCGGGATGTCCCGCAGCGGCATCGCGTTGTGCACGGTGCCCGCCCAGGGCAGCCCCGGGTTCGCGCGGCGCTGGGCGTGCGAGATCGCGACCAGGCCCACCCCCCGGTCGGTGTTGCCGAGCACGGTGCCGTACTCGCCGACCGGGTTGCCGTGCACGGTGGCCACTGTGGGCACGCGGCGGCGGCCGGCCACCATCGGGCCGATCGTGGTGTGGTCGTGGATCAGGTCGAAGCCGGCCGGGTCGACCAGGCGGTCCACGTGGGCCAGGTGCGCCAGTTCGGGCAGCGACTCGCCCATCCGCTCGTACTGGAGGTCGTCGCAGGTGGAGACGAAGTCGGCGGCGGTGCCGTGCTCGGTGCCGGCGCCGAACAGCGTGACGCGGTGCCCCCTGTCGACAAGCGCGTCGACGAGACCCGCCACCACGGTCTCCAGTCCGCCGTAGCCGGGCGGCGGCACCGACAGCCACGGCGGCACCACCATGGCAATCCGCAACGGCCCGGCCTGGGCGCGCTCCGGGGACTGCTGGTTCACGGCCACGAGTCCTCCCCGTCGGTCCCCGGCGTACCCCGCTGCGCGCGGGTTCCCGGCCCGGCCCGCGGTAAACGACGGGCGGTCAGCCGGACACCACGATCCCGACGTGCACCTCCCGTACGCCGGGCAGCGCCCAGGCGGCCCGTTCCGCGTCCTCGCGCTGCCACCAGGCGCTCACCACGCCGTCGAGCACCACCGTGTCGCCGTCGACCCGGGCGTCGATCCGCTCGGTCCCGGTACGCCGCAGCAGCAGGGCGCGCAGGTCGAGTCGCCTCTGCTCGTCACTCGGCGGCGTCGGGGGCCGCACCTCGACCAGGTTCGTCAGCCCGCGTACGCCGCGCAGCCGGCGCAGCTCCCGCTCGGCGGTACGGCGCTGGAAGCCGAACTCGACCTCGCCGCGCAGCATGATCCAGCCGTCGGCGACGGTCACGTCCAGCCGCTCGGCGGGCACGAAGCTGTCCCACTCCAGCGCCCGGCTCGCCGCGATCGCGATGTCGGCGTCGGTACGCGAATCCGTGGCGGGCAGGTCGACCGCCAGGTCGCTGGCGACCGCCCGGACCCCGCGTACCCGGTGGGCGCAGCGCTCGGCGGCCCACCGCCGGGCGTAGCTGTCCACCTGGCCGGTGAGCGTCACGACGCCCCGCGAGACCGTCACGCCGATCTCGGTGGCCCGGGTCTGCGCGTCCCAGTCCAGTTCGGCGAGGACGTCGCGCTGGATCTGCTGGTCGGTACGCACGGCGGACGTGGTCGTCATGCCCCGAGCCTGCCGCCGGTACGGGTGAGGCGCGCTCACCCGCACCGGGTGAGAAACGAGGAGGGGCGGCGGGTGACGGAGCCAACCCCCTTGGCTCCGTCACCCGCCGCCCGGGAGGGAGGCAGGTCCTCGGGACTATGACGTCTCGGCGAGCGTCACGGTTGCGCGCTCGCTGGATCCGTTTCGCTTGTACTGCACCTCGACCCGGTCGCCGACCTTGCCGGCCTGCACGGCGCCGACCAGGTCGTTCGAGTCGTTGATCACCTTGTCGCCGAACTTGGTGATCACGTCGCCGCGCTGGAGCCCGGCCTTCTCGGCGGGGCTGCCGGGCGTGACGGCGGCGACGAGCGCCCCGCCGTCCTCGGCGCCGTTCACGCTCACCCCGAGCGAGGGGTGGCTGATCTTCTCGCCACGCTGGAGCTTCTCGGCCACGTTCTTGGCCTTGTTGCTCGGGATGGCGAAGCCCACGCCGATGTTTCCGGTGCTGCCCTGCCCGGCGGTGGCGATGGCGGTGTTGATGCCGATCACCTCGCCGCGGGTGTTGACGAGCGCGCCGCCGGAGTTGCCCGGGTTGATCGGGGCGTCGGTCTGGAGCAGACCGGAGATCGAGCTCGCGCCCTGCTGCGGGTTCTGCTGGCCACCCTCGCCCGCTTGGATGGTGCGGTCGCGGGCGCTGAGGATGCCGGCGGTCACCGAGCCCTGCAGGCCGAGCGGGCTGCCCAGGGCGAGCACCTGGTCACCGACCTGCATGGCGTCGCTGTCGCCGAACTTGGCCGCCTTCAGGTTGCTCACGCCACTGGCCTGGACCACCGCGAGGTCGGTCTTCGGGTCGGTGCCGACGATCTTCGCGGAGGCGCTCTTGCCGTCGGCGAAGACCACCCGCACGGTGTCGCCACCGGCGCCCGCGACGACGTGGTTGTTCGTGAGCACGAACCCGTCGGCGCTGAGGATCACCCCGGAGCCCTCACCGCTGTTCGTCATGATCGTGACGATGCTGTCCTGGACGGACGCCGCGATCTTGGGTAGGTCGGCGCTGTTGATCACCGGGGCGGCGGAGTAGGTGCGGGTGGGGCCGTCCCCGTCGAGCGCGAGGGCCAGCGCGCCACCGGCCACGCCGGAGCCGAACATCAGGGCCAGCGCCAGCGCGCCCGCGCCGACGAACTTCCCGGCCCGGCTGGGGCGGGCCGGCTGCTGCGGGCCCCACTGCGGCATCTGCTGCCCGGGCTGGTACGACTGGTAGCCCTGCTGCGTCTGGTACGGCTGCGCCTGGTACGTCGGCACCGGCCCGCCGTGCTGGGTGGACGGGTAGCCGCCGGCGGTCTGCTGGTTCCAGCCGCCCTGCTGCTGCCCGTACCAGGGGTGCGGCTGCCCCGAGGCCGGGTACGGCGGCGCGGACGGTGTCGCCGGCTGCGGCGGGTACGGCCCGGCGGGCGCGGCGTCTCCGGCGCTGCCGGCCGGGTTCGTGTGCCCGGCGGGTGTGCCGGTTCCGGCGGCCGGGGAGTCGGCCGGAACCGACGCGGGGGCCGGGGTGCTGGAGGAGTCCGACGTCCCGCTCTCGACGCGGGGCAGCTCGGCGGTGTGGTGCGACGGCTCGGCGTCGGCGGGGGCCGGCGACCGCTGCGGATCGGTCTCGTGGTCGGTCATGTCACCAGCTTTCCCCGTAGCACTGTCACCAGCCTGGAATCCGCCTGGAAGTTTTCTGAATGTCACTCCCCGGACTCGGGCTCCTCGGGCAGCAGCGGCAGCTTCACCCGGAACGTCGCCCCGCCGCCCGGCGTCTCCGCCACCTCGACGCTGCCGTGGTGCGCGGCGACGAGCGCGGCCACGATGGCCAGGCCGAGGCCGGTGCTGATCGGCCCGCCGGCCCGGCGGGTACGGGCGGCGTCCACCCGGTAGAACCGCTCGAAGACCCGTTCGGCCTGCTCCGGGGTGAGGCCGGGACCGGTGTCCGCCACCTCCACCACGGCGAGGTTGCCCGCCTCGGCCCGTAGCCGCAGCGTCACCGAGGCGTCCGGCGGCGTGTGGGTGAGCGCGTTCGTCATCAGGTTGCCGATCACCTGGCGCAGGCGCGCGTCGTCGCCGAGAACCACCAGCGGCCCGGCGCCCGGTTCCCGCTCCAGCTCGATCCGCCGGTCCGGGGCGATCACCCGGGCCGCCTCCACCGCGTCGGACGCCAGCACCGGCAGCTCGACCGGGGCCAGCGCGATCGGCCGTTCCCGGTCCATCCGCGCCAGCAGCAGCAGATCCTCCACCAGCAGACCCATCCGGGACGCCTCGTCCTCGATGCGGCGCAGCAGGTCGGCGGTCTGCTCCGGCGCCCGCGCCGCACCCTGGCGGTACAGCTCGGCGAAGCCCCTGATGGTGGTCAGCGGCGTGCGCAGCTCGTGCGAGGCGTCGGCGATGAACTGCCGCATCCGCTCCTCGGACCGGCGGGCCCGTGCCTCCGACGCCTGCGCGTACGCGGCGGCGTCCCGCGCGCCCATCTCGGCGCTGCGCGCCGCCGCCTCGGAGGCGGCCCGCGCGGTGAACGCGGCCTCGATCTGCGCGAGCATGGCGTTGAGCGCCCGGGACAGGCGGCCCAGCTCGGAGGTCGGGCACGACCGCCCCTCCTCGGGGTCGGGCACCCGCCGGGTCAGGTCGCCGCCGGCGATGGCGGCCGCCGTACGCTCTATCTCCACCAGCGGCTTCAGGCTGGTACGGACGATCCCGGCGCCGACCGACGCCAGCGAGATCAGCACCGCACCCCCGACCAGGAGGTCTATCCACACCAGCCGCCCGACTGCGGAGTCGACGCCGGTGAGGTGCTGCCCGAGCGCGATGATCCGCCCGTCGGGCAGGGCGGTGTAGAGCATCCGCCACCGGCTGCGGCCGTCCTCGGAGCGCACGGTGAACGGCTTGCCCACCCGATCCTGGTAGCCCGCGTAGTCGACGGGGAACCGGGGCAGTTCCTCCTCGCGCAGGCCCTCGTAGCGCGTCGGCTCCTCCGGCAACTCGCCGGGCGCCATGACGGACGCCACGTAGTCCGACGGAATGGTGATCTTGATCGGGCCGCCGCCGGCCTTGTCGAGCGTGTTGGCCACCGTGTACGCGCCGCCACGGAGCTGGTCGTCCGCCTGCCCGATCAGATAGTTCCGCAGCAGGAACGCCGTCAGGCCGCTGATCACGACGAGCGCCACGGCCACGAGTGCGAGGACGGCGGCGACGAGCTTCAGCCGGAGCGGGACGCTGCGCAGCCTGCCCTTCGCGTCGTCGACGACGTTCACGCCGCCGGCTTGCGTAGCACGTAACCAACTCCCCGGAGCGTGTGGATCAGCCGGGGCTGGGTGTTGTCGACCTTGCGCCGCAGGTAGGAGATGTAGGACTCGACGATGTTGTCGTCACCGCGGAAGTCGTAGTTCCAGACGTGGTCGAGGATCTGCGCCTTGCTGAGCACCCGGTTGGCGTTGAGCATCAGGTAGCGCAGCAGCTTGAACTCGGTCGGCGACAGCTGCACGCGCTGGCCGGCCCGGTGCACCTCGTGGGTCTCCTCGTCCAGTTCCAGGTCGGCGAAGGTGAGGCGGGAGGGGGTCTGGTCGCCGGTCGCGGTACGCCGCAGCACGGCCCGGATCCGGGCGGTCAGCTCCTCCAGGCTGAACGGCTTGGTGACGTAGTCGTCGCCGCCCAGGGTGAGCCCACGGATCTTGTCGTCGGTGGCGTCCCGCGCGGTCAGGAAGACCACCGGGGTACGCGTACCGCCCTCGCGCAGCATCCGGATGACCTCGAAGCCGTCCAGGTCGGGCAGCATCACGTCGAGCACCACCAGATCGGGCCGGTGGTCCTTGGCGGCGTTCAGGGCGGCGCTGCCGCTGGTCGCGGTGGCCACGTCGAAGCCCGCGAAACGCAGGCTCGCGGAGAGCAGTTCGAGGATGTTGGGATCGTCCTCGACGACGAGAAGCCGTGCCTCGGTCTGGGTAGCCGCCATGTCACCCATCATCCGCGCTGCGGCTGCGGCCACGCTGGGCGCTCCCTGGAAACAACCTGTGAGATCAGCGGAGCAGCCGCCGGAGCCCTTCCAGCGCGCCGTCGAGCAGCCGGATCGCGGTACGGAGCTGGTTGTCGCTCAGCCGCCGGGCCCGGACGAGCGCACCGACCTCGACTGTGAACGCGGCCAGCCGCCTGTCGAAGTCGGCGAGCAGCGGCGAGTCGTCCGGACGGGCCGCGCCCTCGCCGGTCGCCGGACGGGCGGTGGCGGACGCCGCCCAGCCGCCCTGCCGGGTCTGCCGGGCCACCTCGCGCAGTTCCCGCTTCAGGTCGCGCACCGATCCGCGTACCTCGGTGCGGATCTCCCCGGCCAGCGCGGAGAGATCCTCGACGGCGGCGCCGATGTCGTTCTCCAGCGTCGACAGCTCGTCGGCGCGCTGGCGCAGTTCGGCGCGGCCCGCCTCGGTGATCTCGTAGACCTTGCGCCCGCCCGCGGCGGTGTGCGTGACCAGCCCCTCCGCCTCCAGCCGTTGCAGGCGCGGGTAGATGGTGCCGGCGCTCGGTGCGTACAGGCCGAGGAAGCGCTCCTCCAGCAGGCGGATCAGCTCGTAGCCGTGCTTCGGGCCGTCGTCGAGCAGCTTCAGCAGGTAGAGCCGGAGCCGGCCGTGGCTGAACACCGCGGTCACGGCACGTCCTCCACATGGTCGGCGGGCGCGACCGGGCGGGCGAGCAGCGCGATGCTGCCGGAGGTCGCGGAGGCCCAGAGCCTACCCGCACCGCCGCCGAGCACACCGTGGCTGTCCTTGATCGAGCCGAGCCCGCGTCCACCGCTGTCCACCTGGGGAAAGCCGCTGGTGATCTTGCCGGACGTGGTGTGCAGGTGCACTGTGAGGTCGCTGTCCTCGCGGACCCGGACGGTGATGCTGCCGGAGATGGCGCTGAGCCGGATCTCGCTGCCGCGCGGGTTGTCCAGGTCGCAGGTGATCGAGCCAGAGACGGCGTGGGCGCGGACCCGGTCGGGCGCGCTGTCGGCGAGGATCAGCTCACCGGAGACCGTCTCCAGGTCCAGGTCGCCGCCGATGCCGAGCGCCTCGACCGGCCCGGAGATGACCTTCGCGCTGGTGCGTCCCCGCAGCCCGCGCAGCGTGACCTGCCCGGAGGTCACGTCGACCCGGGTCTCCCGGCGCAGCCCGGAGGCGACGAGCGCGCCGCTGACCACCGACAGGGTGGCGAGCACGTCCGGCGGAACCGCTACCGACACCTCGGCCCGGATCCGGTTGCCGAACCAGGAGAAGATGCCGAACAGGCCGGGCTTGCGCTTGTGCCGGATCGTCAGCCGCCCGTCGCGGACCTCGACGAGGAGCGGCCGGCTGCTGACCCGGGTCACGTCCACCCGGACCGGACCGTCGGCGCCGACCACGTTGAGCCGGCCGCTGATCAGTTCGGCGTCGAGCCGGGTGATCGGCTCGTCCACGGTGATCCGCTGCGGGCTCTCGACCGTCCAGTTGGCCATGACACGCTCCCCTCGTCGGCGTGCCGACCCACGGCACACCCGGTGTTGCGAGGAGCATAACGCGATACATCGCGACTGAACAAGACACTATCGCGACTGTGTCGCGTCCCTGACGGCCGCAGGTCAGGCTGTCAGGTCGAGCGGTGGCGCGAGCAGGGGTCGAGGGCCGGATGGACGGCGGCCTCGGCGATCCGGGCCAGCGACCTGCGGTCCGCGCCCTCGGCCGGGTGCAGCGCGGCGCTCACCGTCACCGACGCGGTCAGGTCCCGGGCGGCGAGCACCCGGCGTCCCGACGCCCAGAGCGTCTCCGCACCGAGGAAGGCGGGCAGGGTGCTCGGATCACCCGCGTACCGGTAGCCGATGCGCAGCGGCACCACCGGAGCGCCCGCCGCCACGGCGGCCTGGAACATCGCCGGGCGGAAGCCGCGGCTCGGGCGGCAGTCCGTCGCGGCGCCGCACCAGGTCGTACCCTCCGGGAACACCGCCACCGACCGCCCGGACCGCAGCGCGCCGGCCACCCGCGCGACGGTGGCCGGCAGGTCACGCGGCCGGGACCGGTCCACGAAGACGGTGCCCGCCGCGGCGGCCAGCGCGCCGACCAGCGGCCAGCTCCGGACCTCGCGCTTCGCCACCATCCGGACCGGCGACACGGCGAGCACCGCCAGGACGTCCAGCCAGGAGACGTGGTTGGCGACCAGCAGCGCACGCCCGCGCGGCACCCGGCCGCGGACCAGCAGCCGGACCCCGAGGGTACGCAGCGTCCACCGCGCCCAGCCCCGCAACGCGGCCCGGCCCCGGGCGGCGGACAGCAGCGGCAGCAGCACGGTCAGGCCCGCCCCGGCCAGCAGCATGCCGAGTACGCCGAGCAGCCGTCCCGCCCGGCGCAGCCGCGACACGTCCGGGGCGGCGAGCGGCGGAAGGCAGTCCGGCCCGCAGCCGGAGGTGGGCCGCCACAGGCCCTCCCCGGCACCCGGACCGGCCACCCACGGCTCGGCGGCGGCGGTCACGACCCGGCCTCGCCGAGGAAGTGCCGCAGGTAGCGCGGGTTCATCCGGTCCAGCGAGAACAACACGTAGAAGTCGGCGCAGCCGAAGTCCGCGTCGTACCCGGGCTCGCCGGCCACCCAGGCGCCCAGCCGCAGGTAGCCGCGCAGCAGCGGCGGCACGAGCGCCCGCCGTTGCGCCGGGTTGAGCGCGGCGAGGTCGGCGGCCGGCGCCTCGGCGAACCAGGGCCGGCGCGGGGTGACCCGCAGCAGCGGCGGGGCGAGGTGCCGGGCGGTGACCTCGGCCCACACCTGCGCGGCGGCGGTCCCGCCGTCGGCGACCGGCACCGAGGCGCAGCCGCCGAGCCAGCGGGCGCCGCGCAGGTGCAGGTAGCGGCAGATCCCGGCCCACATCAGGTTGATCACCGCGCCGGTGCGGTGATCGGGGTGGACGCAGGAGCGGCCCGCCTCGACCAGGTGGTCGCGGAGCGGGGCCAGCGGGCTCAGGTCGAACTCGGCGTCGGCGTACCGGCGGTCGGTGCGGCCGGGCGGCAGCAGCCGGTACGTGCCGACGACCTCGCCGGTGCCCTCGCGCAGCACCACCAAGTGGTCGCAGTACGCGTCGAACCCGTCGGTGTCGAGCCCGGTGGCGGCGGTCGGCAGGGTGGCGCCGAGTTCGCCGGCGAACACCTCGTGGCGCAGGCGTTGCGCGGCCGCGACCAGTGTCGGGTCGTCGGCGATCAGCAGGGTGTAACCGCTGGTCGTGAGCGGTGCGCCAGCGGCGTGCAGAACGGCCATGACTCCTGTGTAGGTGCCCCGGGTTGCCGCCGGACGGGATGAGGGGTGTCGATCCGGTGAACGCCGGTCGGCGGCGGCGTGCGAACCGGGACGGCCGGGACGGGACCGGCGTGTGCGAGGCTGCCGGGCGGACCGCCGCGACGGCGCCGGCGGAGGGAACCCGGAGGTGCACATGCTGGTCGAGGCCCGCTTCCAGGGGCCGGACGGCTCCGGCAACGGCGGCTGGAGCGCCGGCATCTTCGCCGCGCTGATCGACGACCGGGGGCCGGTGGAGGTCACCCTGCGCCGGCCGCCGCCGCTGGACACGCCGCTGACCGCCGCCGACGGCGAGGTACGCGACCCGGACGGTCACCTGATCGCCCAGGTGCGCCGGATCGAGCCGGTCGACGCGGTGGTGCCGCCGGTGGACCCGGCGACGGCGGAGCAGGCCGCGCGGGCGTACCCCGGTCTGGCCGACCACCCGTTCCCCCGCTGCTACGTCTGCGGCCCGGCGAACCCGGACGGGCTGCGGATCTTCCCCGGCCGGCTGCCGGACGGGCGGACCGCCGCGCCGTTCCGCGCGCCGGCCGAGGTGGTGCCCGCGACGGTGTGGGCGGCGCTGGACTGCCCGGGCGGCTGGGCGGTGCTCGCGCCCGGCCGGCCGTACGTGCTGGGGCGGATCGCCGCGCAGGTCACGGCGCTGCCACGGCCCGGCGACGAGTGCGTGGTGACCGGCGTCGCGGTCGGTTCCGAGGGACGCCGGGCCGAGGTGCACACCAGCCTGTACGGTGCGGACGGCGCGCTCCTCGGCCGTGCCCGGGCGACCTGGGTGGCGCTGCCGGCCCGGTGATCTCCTCCCTGAGGAGGACGGCGCGTACGCGTCCCGCCTGATTGACCCCCTTGCGCCGGGTTGGAAGGCTGTTGCCGGGTGCCCCCGCAACGGCGCCCCACCGGCGCGCGACGAGCCCGCCGGGGCAGGAGAGGAGAATGATGTCCGACGGGCAGCCACGCCCCAGTGCCGGGACCGGCCAGATCATCGTGTCCGGCCTGACCAAGCAATACAAGAACGTCCGCGCGGTGGACAACCTGTCGTTCACCGTCGAGCCGGGCCGGGTCACCGGCTTCCTCGGCCCGAACGGCGCCGGTAAGACGACCACGCTGCGCATGCTGCTCAACCTGGTGACGCCGAGCGCCGGCACGGCCACCATCGGTGGCAGCCGGTACGCCGACCTGCCCGACCCGCTGCGTACGGTCGGCGCGGTGCTGGAGGCGTCCAGCGCGCACAAGGGCCGCACCGGCATCAACCACCTGCGGGTGATCTGCGCTGCGGCGGGCCTGCCGAAGGAGCGCGCCGACGAGGCGCTGGCGCTGGTCGGGCTCACGCCCGCCGCCAAGCGCAAGTTCAAGGGCTACTCGCTCGGCATGAAGCAGCGGCTCGGCATCGCCGCAGCGATGCTCGGCAACCCGCAGGTGCTGATCCTGGACGAGCCGGCGAACGGCCTGGACCCGGAGGGCATCCGCTGGATGCGCGGCTTCCTCAAGGGGCTCGCCGCCGAGGGACGGACGGTGCTGGTCTCCAGCCACCTGCTCTCCGAGATGCAGCTGCTCGCCGACGACGTGGTGATCATCGCGGCCGGCAAGCTGGTCCGGCAGGGCCCGGTCGACCAGGTGATGGCGTCGATGACGCACGACGTGCGGGTGCGGGTGCGCACCCCGCAGGCCGACGAGCTGGTCGCGGCGCTGCGCGAGCAGTCGGCCACCGTCGACACCGACCCGCACGGCGCGCTGCTGGTGACCGGCGTGGACGCGCCGACCGTGGGCCGGGTCGCGCTGGCCGCCAAGGTGGAGCTGCACGAGCTGACCACCGAGCGCCCCGACCTCGAAGGGGTCTTCCTGGAGCTGACGGCCGGAAAGGCGGAGATCCGATGACGCTGGTCCGATCCGAACTGCTCAAGATCCGTACCACCAGCACCTGGTGGATCTTCGGGCTGATCAGCCTGGCGCTGTGGGCGCTCACGCTGTTCTTCAACTGGTTGCAGACCGAGGCGCTGGCCGGCGGGGACTTCGGCGAGGTACCGGCCGAGCAGTCCGACCAGTTGCAGGCCATCTCGGCCGCCGACAACCTGGCGGCCAACCTCTACACCAACGGCCAGTTCTTCGGCCTGCTCATCGTGCTGCTGCTCGGCATCGTGGTGGTGACCAGCGAGTTCTTCCACCAGACGGTGACCACCACGTTCCTCACCGCACCGCACCGCACCGCGGTGATGCTGGCCAAGCTGGCCGCGGCCGGCGTGCTGGCGCTGCTGTTCTGGCTCGTCACCACTGTGCTGAACCTGATCATCTCGCCGCTGATCCTCAACTCGGTGGACGTCGGCTCGCAGCTCGGCAGCGGGGCGATCTGGCGGGCGATCGCGCTCAACGGCCTGGCCTACCTGCTCTGGTCGGTGCTCGGCGTCGGGCTCGGCGTGCTGATCCGCAGCCAGATCGGCGCCACCGTGACCGGCATCCTGTTCTACCTGGGTGGCGCGATCGGTGCGGCGATCGTGCTGAGCCTGCTCGCCTCGCGGTACGGCGACTGGATCAACAAGCTCCAGCTGCTGGTCCCGTCGCTGGCCTCCGGGCTCATGGTGGGCGGCGACACCGACATCCCGGGCAACCCGCCGCAGTGGGCGGGCGCGCTGGTGCTGATCGGGTACGCGGTGGTGGCCGGCGCGATCGGCGTGGCCACGATCCGCAAGCGCGACATCTCCTGACCTCGCGGTCAGGCCGGGCCCCGGCCGGTGACACCCGTCACCGGCCGGGGCCTTCGCCGTCTAGCAGGAGTCGGCGGATCACGCAGCGTTTGCCGAACTTCTGGCATCTTCTGTGAAACGGACCACCAGCCGGAGGCGAGAATGCCTGGGCGCAGCGCACGGCGTAGCCTTGGCATCGGTTTACCCAGTGTCGGCAACCGGGGGTCACCGGGGGCCACCGTGACATTCACAACCGCGTGAAAGAGGCGATTAGCGGCCGTGTCGACCCAGCAGACTTCGCAGGAGAACCCACTGGCGGGTTTCGGCCCGAACGAGTGGATCGTCGAGGAGATGTACCAGCGTTACCTCGCCGACCCCTCGAGCGTCGATTCGGCCTGGCACGACTTCTTCGCCGACTACCGGCCGGCCCCGGGCGCCGCCACGCCGCGCCCGGACGGGCAGGCCAAGCCGGCCGCGAAGCCGGAGCCGGCCGAGCAGCAGGAAGCAGTGGCCACGGTCAAGGAGCAGCCCGCCAAGGCGGAGCCGAAGGCCGCCCCCAAGGCCGCGGCCGCCCCGGCCAAGCCCGCCGCCAAGCCGGCGGCGAAGGCGCCTGAGCCGGCCAAGAAGTCCGCCCCGGCCAAGCCGGCCGCCAAGGCGCCGACCGCGAGCGCCGCGGGCACCACGCCGCTGCGCGGCGTCGCCGCCAAGATCGTGCAGAACATGGACGCGTCGCTGTCGGTCCCGACCGCCACGAGCGTGCGCGCCGTCCCGGCCAAGCTGCTCGTCGACAACCGCATCGTGATCAACAACCACCTGACCCGCGGTCGCGGTGGCAAGGTCAGCTTCACCCACCTGATCGGTTACGCGCTGGTCCGCGCGGTCGTCGAGCACCCGGAGATGAACAACTCCTTCGCCGAGGTCGACGGCAAGCCGGCGATGGTCCGCCCGGAGCACGTCAACCTGGGCATCGCGATCGACCTGGTCAAGCCGGACGGCTCGCGGAACCTGGTGGTGCCGTCCATCAAGGGCTGCGAGCAGATGGACTTCCGGCAGTTCTGGCAGGCGTACGAGGACGTGGTCCGGCGCGCCCGCCGCAACGAGCTGACCATGGAGGACTACTCCGGCACCACGATCTCGCTCACCAACCCGGGCGGCATCGGCACTGTGCACTCGATCCCGCGCCTGATGCAGGGGCAGAGCGCCATCATCGGCGTCGGCGCGATGGAATACCCGGCCCCCTACCAGGGCATGAGCGAGGCCACCCTGGCCGAGAACGCGGTCAGCAAGGTCATCACGCTGACCAGCACGTACGACCACCGGATCATCCAGGGCGCGCAGTCCGGCGAGTTCCTGAAGGTCATGCACGAGCTACTGCTCGGCGAGCGCGGCTTCTACGACGACATCTTCACCTCGCTGCGGATCCCGTACGAGCCGGTGCGCTGGATGCGCGACGTGGCAGTCGACAGCGAAGGTCAGATCAACAAGACCGCGCGGGTGCACGAGCTGATCCACGCGTACCGGGTCCGCGGCCACCTGATGGCCGACACCGACCCGCTGGAGTTCAAGATCCGCAAGCACCCGGACCTGGACGTCCTCCAGCACGGGCTCACGCTGTGGGACCTCGACCGCGTCTTCCCGGTCAACGGCTTCGCCGGCCAGCAGCGGATGAAGCTGCGCTCGATCCTCGGCGTGCTGCGCGACTCGTACTGCCGCCGCGTCGGCATCGAGTACATGCACATCCAGGACCCGGAGGAGCGCCGCTGGATCCAGGAGCGGGTCGAGCGCAAGTACGAGAAGCCCAGCTCCGACGAGCAGAAGCACGTGCTGAACCGGCTCAACGCCGCCGAGGCGTTCGAGACGTTCCTGCAGACCAAGTACGTCGGCCAGAAGCGCTTCTCGCTGGAGGGTGGCGAGTCGCTGATCCCGCTGCTCGGTGAGGTGCTGGAGTGCTCCGCCGAGGCCGGGCTGGACGAGGTCGTCATCGGCATGGCCCACCGCGGCCGGCTCAACGTGCTGGCGAACATCGTCGGCAAGCCGTACGAGAAGATCTTCTCCGAGTTCGAGGGGCACCTCGACCCGCGGTCCACGCAGGGCTCGGGCGACGTGAAGTACCACCTCGGCCAGAACGGCAAGTTCACCACCCCGGACGGCGAGCACGCGGTCAAGGTGTCGGTGGTGGCGAACCCGTCGCACCTGGAGGCCGTGGACCCGGTGCTGGAGGGCATCGTCCGGGCCAAGCAGGACCGGATCGACCTCAAGCTGGAGGGCTACACGGTGCTGCCGCTGGCGGTGCACGGTGACGCCGCCTTCGCCGGCCAGGGCGTGGTCGCCGAGACGCTCAACCTCTCCCAGCTGCGCGGCTACCGCACCGGCGGCACCGTGCACGTGGTCGTCAACAACCAGGTCGGCTTCACCACCGCACCGGAGTACAGCCGGTCCAGCCTCTACAGCACCGACGTGGCCCGGATGATCCAGGCGCCGATCTTCCACGTGAACGGCGACGACCCGGAGGCAGTGGTCCGGGTGGCCCGGCTCGCGTTCGAGTACCGGCAGGCGTTCAACAAGGACGTCGTGATCGACATGGTCTGCTACCGCCGGCGCGGGCACAACGAGGGTGACGACCCGTCGATGTCCAACCCGGAGATGTACAAGATCATCGACTCGAAGCGGTCCGTCCGGAAGCTCTACACCGAGGAGCTGATCGGGCGCGGCGACATCACCGTGGAGGACGCGGAGGAGCTTCTGCGTGACTACCAGGGGCAGCTGGAGCGGGTCTTCAAGGCCACCCGGGACGCCGCGACCACGCCGCGTCAGCTCAGCCGCCCGGCGCGGGAGGAGGAGCCGGAGCCGCAGGTCGACACCGCCACCGACGCCTCGGTGGTCAAGGCGATCGGCGAGGCGCACGTCAACCTGCCGGAGGGCTTCACCCCGCACAAGCGGATCCAGCAGCTGCTGGAGCGGCGCCGCAAGATGTCCGTCGAGGGCGGCATCGACTGGGGCTTCGCCGAGATCATCGCGTTCGGCACGCTGCTGCACGACGGCGTCACCGTCCGGCTCGCCGGGCAGGACTCGCGCCGCGGCACGTTCGTCCAGCGGCACGCCTCGGTGGTCGACGCCAAGACCGGCGAGGACTACCTGCCGCTGATGTCGCTCACCGCCGACGGCGAGCGGTCGCGCTTCTTCGTCCACGACTCGCTGCTCTCCGAGTACGCGGCCATGGGCTTCGAGTACGGCTACTCGGTGGAGAACATCAACGCGCTGGTGGCCTGGGAGGCCCAGTTCGGTGACTTCGTCAACGGCGCCCAGTCGGTGATCGACGAGTTCATCTCGTCCGGCGAGGTGAAGTGGGGCCAGCGCTCGGCGGTGACGCTGCTGCTGCCGCACGGCCACGAGGGCCAGGGCCCGGACCACACGTCCGGCCGCCCGGAGCGGTTCCTGCAGCTCTGCGCCGAGGACAACATGCGGGTGGCCATCCCGACCACCCCGGCGAACTACTTCCACCTGCTGCGCCGCCAGGCCCTGTCGCCCAAGCGCAAGCCGCTGGTGGTGTTCACGCCGAAGTCGCTGCTGCGGCACAAGCTGTGCGTGTCGCCGGTGGAGGACTTCACCACCGGGACGTTCCAGCCGGTGCTGGCCGACACCGCGGCTCCGGCGCCGGAGCAGGTGAAGCGGGTGCTGCTCTGCTCGGGCAAGGTCTACTACGACCTGTTCCAGGCCCGGCAGGAGCGGGGCGTGACCGACACCGCGATCATCCGGATGGAGCAGCTCTACCCGCTGCCCGTCGAGGAGGTCCGGGCCGCGCTCGCGCAGTACCCGAACGCCGAGGACTTCGCCTGGGTCCAGGAGGAGCCGGCCAACCAGGGCGCCTGGTCGTTCGTCGCGCTCAACCTGCTGGAGCACCTGCCCGAGGTCCGGCTGCGCCGCATCTCCCGGCCGGCCGCCGCCGCGCCGGCGGTGGGCTCGGCGAAGATGCACGAGGTCGAGCAGAACGCGCTGATCGAGGCGGCTCTCCCCCGCCCGTGACACCACCGGCAGCGGCCCGTCCCGACCCGGGGCGGGCCGCTGCCGTACGACGACGAGAGGAAAACCGTGTACTTCACCGACCGTGGCATCGAGGAACTGGTCGAGCGCCGGGGTGACGAGCAGGTCAGCCTGGAGTGGCTGGGCGAGCGGCTGCGCGACTTCGTCGACCTGAACCCGGAGTTCGAGACCCCGATCGAGCGGTTCGCCACCTGGCTGGCCCGTCTCGACGACCCGGACGAGGACTGACGGGCGTCAGCCGGTCGCGCCCCGCCCGGCGACCCGGAGGTCTCCGGTGCGCCGCAGCTTC
Source organism: Micromonospora sp. ANENR4 (assembly GCF_015354395.1). Lineage (NCBI taxonomy): Bacteria > Bacillati > Actinomycetota > Actinomycetes > Micromonosporales > Micromonosporaceae > Micromonospora > Micromonospora sp. ANENR4. The sequence goes on along the minus strand of NZ_JADKYQ010000006.1, from coordinate 107,679 downwards.
TGCCAGCCCAGCCGGCCGCCGGTCAGCGCGGTGCCGACCGCCTGGAGCAGCACCAGGTACATCACCTGCCGGTAGACGAACTGCTGCAACGGCAGCACCCAGAGCACGCCGAGCTTCTCCCGGTCCAGCCGGAAGGCCAGTACCGCGGTGAGGAACTGGAGCGCGAGCATCGCCAGCCAGGCCACCACCGTGTCGCTGCGGTCCAGGAAGATCAGCCCGTAGATCGCGAGCAGGTCGATCACCGGGGCGGCCAGCGGCAGCAGCACGCCGAACAGCATCAGGAACGACAGGGACCGGCGGCCGAACCGGCCCGACGGGCCGCTCTCGATCACCGAGCGCCGGTGCTTCCACATCGCCTGCATGGTGCCGTAGCTCCACCGGTACCGCTGCTTCCACAACTGGCCGATGGTGGCCGGCGCCTCGGTCCAGGCGCGGGCGCTCTCCTCGTACACGATGTGCCAGCCGGCGCGGCCGATGGCGATGGTGACGTCGGTGTCCTCGGCCAGCGTGTCGTCGGTCAGGCCGCCCACCTGCTCCAGCGCCTGGCGCCGGAACGCGCCGATCGCGCCGGGGACGGTGGGCATGCAGCGCAGCGTCTCGTAGAGGCGGCGGTCGAGGTTGAAGCCGATGACGTACTCGATGTGCTGCCACTTGGCGATCAGGCCGCGCCGGTTGCCGACCTTGACGTTGCCGGCGACCACGCCGACGCGGGGGTCGGCGAACGGCTGGACCAGCCGGCGGACCGAGTCCGGCTCGAAGATCGTGTCGCCGTCGACCATGACGATCAGGTCGTGCCGGGCCAGCGCGACGCCGGTGTTGAGCGCGCTCGGCTTGCCGCCGTTGGGCTTGCGGACGACCCGGACGTTCGGCAGGCGCAGCGCCGCGACGATGTCGGCGGTGCCGTCGGTCGAGCCGTCGTCGACCACCACCACCTCGATGCCGCCGGGGTGGTCACCCAGGGCGAGCGAGCGGACCGCCGCGGCGATGCCCTCCCGCTCGTTGTAAGCGGGCACGATCACCGAGACCGGTCCGGTGACCGGCGGACCCCACGACCAGTCGCGGCGACGGCGGCGGCGGGCGTGCCGTGGGGCCAGGACGAACAGCAGCAGGGTCCGGCCGATCGTGAGCACCCCGACGAGCACGAAGAAGGCGCCGAGCACCCCGAACATGCCGTCGGCGACGCGGACCGCGCCGACCAGGACGTGGCCCCGCAACCGCTCGTCGAGCGTGGCCTGCGTGTGCCCGCCCACCGGGCCCGAGACGCCCGCAGCCGCGAACGTCTGGTTGAGTCCCTCGCTCACAGTGGTGAAGCGGTATCCGCGCTCGAGCAACGCCGGGATGTAGCGGTCCAGCGCGGCCACGGTGCCGGACCGGTCGCCGCCCGCGTCGTGCCAGAGCGCGATCGTGCCGGCCGTCCCGTCCGGCGTGGCGCTGGCGACCATCTCGTCGACCGGGGGCAGCTCCCAGTCCCGGCTGTCGACGTCGTTGACGACGGTGAGGTAGCCCAGCTCGCCGGCCTGCCGCAGCATCGGCCAGTCCCGGTCCGTGTAGGCGTCGGCGCGGGACGAGTACGGGAAGCGCAGCAGCGACGTCCGGACACCTGTGGTGCTGGCGATGGCGAGCTGCGTCTGTGCGTACTCCAGTTCGCGCCGCCACTCCGGCAGCGCGGCGAGGTCGGGATGGGTGAACGTGTGCACGCCCAGCTCGTGCCCCTCGGCCACCAGCCGGCGGGTCACCTCCGGGTTTCTGACGACCTGCGAGCCGATCACGAAGAAGGTGCCCTTCACCTGGTACTTGTCCAGGACGCGCAGCACCTCCGGCGTCCACCGCGGGTCGGGCCCGTCGTCGAAGGTGAGCGCGACGGTGCGCGGCGGCAGGTGGTGCGACTGGGTGCGGCCCTCCGCGCCGACGTTGACGATCGGGCCACCCCCGATCACCGAGCTGGGCACCTCCCGCTGGCTGCCGGGCGTCACCCGGTTGTCGGGTACGAACGCGGCGTTCGTGTACGCCTCGACGACCAGCAGGCCGCCCAGGACGACCACGACCATGATGACCAGGGCCCAGCTCGGCCGGGGCAGGAGACGCCGGCCCCGGAACCGGCGCCGGCCGGCGATGCGGCGGGCGTCCAGGACGACGGTGGGCTGATCACCTGTCGAGGGGCGGCCGGGCCCCTCGTCACTCATCGGTGGGCGCGGCGGGCGCGACAGGCTCGGCGGGCGGGTCGACGACGGACGGCGGGTCGACAGCGGGCGGCGGTGGCACCTCGGCGGTGGGAGCGGTGGGCGGCGCGGTGAGGGTCGGCGCCTGGGTGGCCGGCGGCGCGGTGGGGGCGGGCCGGGTCGGCCGTTGGTACCGAGGGCTCGGCGGGACCGTGGCGTCAGGGGTGACGGAGGTGGCCGGCACCCGCACCGGAGCGGTTCGGACGTCGGTGGGCGCGTCCGGCGTGGGCCCGGTCACCGCGGGCGCGGGCGACGCCGGCGCGTCCGGCGACGGCAGCCGCTGCTCGCTGGTCGGCTCGACGAACGGGATGACGCTGTCCGGGGTGATCGGCCCACCGGCGAAGCTGGCTCCGACCATGACCGTGTAGATCACGCCGGCCGCGCCGGCGCAGTAGGCGAGACGGCGAAGCCGCCGACGTCGCCGCCCGCTCGGATCGACGAAGACGGGGGGCGATTCCGGTACGACGGGAATCAGTGCGGTCGGGCCATCCACGCGGCCAAGTGTAGATGCGAAAAATCCCCACCTTCTCCACCGGGCAGCCGGTGTGACCAGGCAGAACAGGTAACACTGACCTCGATCTTGTAGGTTGGTGCCGTGGCGCGCAGCGTATACCTGACCGGCGTTGGTTCGGGCGGGGGAAAATCAACTGTGGCACTCGGGCTGGCCGAGCTGTTGTCCCGGCAGGTGGAACGGATAGGCGCGTTCCGGCCGCTCGTCGCCGGTGACGGCACCGACCCGATCCTCGCCCTGCTCACCGAGCGGTACCGGATGGATCTGCCGGTCGACGAGCTGTACGGCGCGACGTACGCCGAGGCGAGCGCGCTCGTCGCGGACGGCCGCCGGGAGGAGCTGATCTCCCGGATCGTCACCCGCTACCGGGAGGTCGAGCGCCGCTGCCCGGCGATAGTGGTGGTCGGCAGCGACTTCGCCTACGGCGACGGCACCGGCCCCCGTGAGCTGGCCTTCAACGCCCGGCTGGCGACCGAGTTCGGCAGCGTCGTGGTACCCGTGGTGGACGGGTTCGGGCAGGAGCCCGACGCGATCGCGGCGGCGCTGCGCGGCGCGTACCACGATCTGGTCGACCTCGGCGCGACGGTGATCGCGGCGCTGGCCAACCGCGTGCCGGAGCCGATGACGCTGCCCGAGCTGCCGGTGCCCGCGTACGCGATCCCAGAGGTGCCGACCGTGTCGGCGCCGACGGTGGCCGAGGTGGCGGCGGCGCTGCGCGGCACGGTGCTCACCGGCGACGAGACCGCGCTCGACCGCGACGTGCTCGACTACGTGGTGGGCGCGGCGCACGTGCCGACGCTGCTGGACCACCTCACCGACGGGGCGCTGGTGATCACCCCGGGCGACCGCGCGGACCTGCTGGTGGCGGCCGGCGCCGCGCACGTCGCCGGGCAGGTGTCGCTGGCCGGGCTGGTGCTCACCCTCGGCGAACAGCCCGACCCGCGCGCCATGCGCCTGGTCGAGCGGATGAACACCGGGCTGCCCGTGCTGTCGGTGCCCAGCGACAGCTACGACACGGTCTCCGCGTCCAGCCGCATCGAGGGCCGCCCCAGCACCGCCAACCCGCGCAAGGTCGAGGCCGCGCTCGGCGCGTTCGAACGCTGCGTGGACACCGACGACCTGGCCCGTCGGCTGCGGGTCAGCCGGTCCGCACGGGTCACCCCGCTGATGTTCGAGAACGACCTGATCGACAGGGCCCGCGCCCGGCGCCGCCGGCTGGTGCTGCCCGAGGGCGCGGACGAGCGGATCCTGCGCGCGACCGAGGTGCTGCTGCGCCGGGGCGTCGCGGAAATCACCCTGCTCGGCCGCCCGGACGAGATCGCCCGGCGGACCCGGGAACTGGGCGTCGACCTCGGGGACGCCCAGGTCGTCGACCCGGTGACCAGCCCGTGGCGGGACGAGTTCGCCGATGCGTACGCGCAGTTGCGCGCCCACCGCGGCGTCACCGTGGAGCTGGCGCACGACATCGTGGCGCAGCCCAACTACTTCGGCACGATGATGGTGCAGACCGGTCACGCCGACGGCATGGTCTCCGGCGCCACCCACACCACAGCCGCCACCATCCGCCCGGCCTTCGAGATCATCCGGACCGTGCCGGGCGTCTCCGTCGCCTCCAGCGTCTTCTTCATGCTGCTCGCCGACCGGGTGCTGGTGTACGGGGACTGCGCCGTCAACCCCGACCCGGACGCCGACCAGCTCGCCGACATCGCCATCTCGTCGGCCGACACGGCGGCCCGGTTCGGCATCGAGCCGCGGGTGGCGATGCTGTCGTACTCCACCGGCAGCTCCGGCGCGGGCGCCGACGTGGAGAAGGTCGCGGCGGCCACCAAGCTGGTCCGGGAACGCCGGCCCGACCTGCTCGTCGAGGGCCCGATCCAGTACGACGCGGCGATCGACCCGCAGGTGGCGGCCACCAAGCTGCCGGACAGCCCGGTCGCGGGGCGGGCCACGGTGTTCATCTTCCCGGACCTGAACACCGGCAACAACACGTACAAGGCGGTGCAGCGGTCCGCCGGGGCGGTGGCGGTCGGGCCGGTCATGCAGGGCCTGCGGCGGCCGGTAAACGACCTGTCCCGCGGCGCCACCGTGCCCGACATCGTCAACACGGTGGCGATCACCGCCATCCAGGCCGCCGCGGAGGCGTCGGAATGAGCCGCATCCTGGTCCTCAACAGCGGATCCTCGTCGGTCAAGTACCGGCTGTACGACGGCGACGACGTCCTGGACAAGGGCACCGTCGAGCGGATCGGCGAACCCGGCGGCGGGCCGGCCGACCACGAGAGCGCGGTCCGGGAGATCATCGGCCGGCTCGACCTGACCGGGCTGTCCGGCGTCGGCCACCGGGTGGTGCACGGCGGGCGGAAGTTCAGCGCGCCGGTACGCATCGACGACGCGGTCGTCACCGCGATCGAGGACCTGGTGCCGCTGGCGCCGCTGCACAACCCGGCCAACCTGGCCGGCATCCGGGTCGCGCTGGAGGCGCTGCCGGACACCCCACAGGTGGCGGTCTTCGACACCGCGTTCCACCACACGCTGCCCGAGGCCGCCGCCACGTACGCGATCGACAAGGCCACCGCCGAGCGGTACGGCGTCCGCCGGTACGGCTTCCACGGCACCTCGCACGCGTACGTCTCGCGTCGTGTCGCCGACCTGCTCGACCGCCCGTACGACGAGCTGAACACGATCACCCTGCACCTGGGCAACGGGGCGAGCGCGTGCGCCGTCCAGGGTGGGCGCAGCGTGGCCACCTCGATGGGCATGTCCCCGCTGGAAGGCCTGGTGATGGGCACCCGCAGCGGCGACCTCGACCCGACAGTCATCTTCCACCTGCGCCGCGAGGGCGGCATGGTGGTGGACGACATCGACGACCTGCTCAACCACCGCAGCGGCCTGCTCGGGCTGACCGGCGCCAACGACATGCGGGAGGTGCTGGCCCGCCGCGACGCCGGTGACCCGGACGCGACGCTGGCGTTCGACGTCTACTGCCGCCGGATCACCGGTTACGTGGGGGCGTACTACGCGCTGCTCGGCCGGGTCGACGCGATCGCGTTCACCGCCGGGGTCGGCGAGCACGCCGCTCCGGTGCGGGCGGCGTCGCTGGCCGGGTTGGAGCGGCTGGGCGTCACGGTCGACCCGGCGCGCAACGACGGCCACGGCGACCGGGTCGTCTCCCCGGACGGCGCGGAGGTCGCGGTGCTCGTGGTCGGCACCGACGAGGAGCGGGAGATCGCCCGCGAGACCCGTGAGGTGCTGGGCGTCTGACCGCGTGCGTCCCGGCCTCTTCGCGCGGACCGGGCCGGCCGGGAGCAACCCCGGTCAGCCCAGGGCGATCCAGGCGATCAGGGCGACCACCACGACGGCGGCGGCGACTGCCGCACCGGCGATCAGCGGCAGGCGCGACGGCGCCGACGCCGACGCGGCCGGCTCGGGAGAATCGACGAATGCGCGGAACTGCGCGGTGTTGCCACTCGGGTCGGTGTAGTTCTCAGCCATGCGGCTGACCCTAGCGAAGCCCACCGGACCGGTCCGCCCCGCCGGGCCGCCACCTGCGGATCCGGTCGGCGGGATCGGGCAAACCCGGCCACCCGGTGGAGGCGGTAGCCGCCCGGGTGGCGGCGCCGACCGGCCCGGACGGCGGGCGCGGACCGACCGCTCGGCTGCCTACCGTGCAGGTGTGAGGGGGCAGCGGCTGGTCGCCGCGCTGATGACGGCGCTGCTGGCCGGTTGCGGCCCGGCCGTGGCCACGTCCGACCCGGTCCCGGCAGGCGTCGGGCCTGCGCCGGAACGCTCGTACGCGGTGGGGATGCGGCAGTTCACGCTCGACCCGGACGGCAGGCGCCAACTGCCGGTCACCGTCTGGTACCCGGCCACCCCGTCTTCGCCCGGGCCGCCCACGTCTGCTTCCGCCACTGCCTCCGGCTCCCCCCGGGCCGTACCGGCGAGTCCCGGTCCGGCGCGCGGACCGCGCGTCCGGCCGGGAGCGCCGTTCGCCGCCGGACGGTTCCCGGTGGTCCTCTACAGCCACGGGCTGCGCAGCCTGCCCGCGTTGCACGCGGCGCTGACCAGCCGCTGGGCCGCCGCCGGGTTCGTGGTGGTCGCGCCCACCTACCCGCGGACGAACCAGCGCGCCCGCGCGTTCACCCGGGAGGACGTCCGCAACCAGCCCGCCGACGCCTGGCGGCTGATCCGTCACCTGGTCCGGCTGGGCGCCCGCCCCGGCGATCCGCTCGGGGCGCACCTGGCGGTGGACCGGTTCGCCGCCGCCGGGCACTCGGCAGGCGGGCACACCACGCTCGGCATGTTCGCCTCCGGGCAGTCGTCCCCGCTGCGGGCCGGAATCGTGATCGCCGGTGGCCGCATGGTCGCCGGCCTCTCCCGGCCGCTCGCACCGATGCTGTTCGTGCACGGGAGCGCCGACCGGATCGTGCCGGAGTCGATCGGCCGGGCCGCGTACGCCCGCTGTCTCGGGCCGGCCGCCTTCCTGAGCCTCACCGGTCAGGGCCACGGCGAGTACCTGACACCGGGGCGGCCCGGCTTCCCCCAGGTGCTCGACACCACCACCGACTTCCTGCGCTGGACGCTCTACGCCGACCGCGCCGCCCTGCACCGCCTCCCCACCGACGCCACAGCGCCGGCCACCACCACCTTCACCACCCGAGCCCTCCCCACCTGACGCCCCGCACTCCCGCCTCCCGCCCTGTCGTCCCGTCGATCATGAAGTTGACGGCGTTCGCTGTCCGGTTTGTCGCCGCCAACTTCATGATCGACGCTTCCCCCCGGGGCGGAGTGGGGTGGGTAGGGTGCCGGGGTGGACAGGCTGGAGGGGCGGCAGCTGGGGGCGATCCGGGAAGTGATCGACGTCGCCGGCGGGTGCGGGGTGAACGTGTGGCTGCGCGGGGGGTGGGCGATGGACTTCCACCTCGGCGAGGTGACCCGGCCGCACGTCGACGTCGACTGGTACTGCCGGCGGCGCGACGCCGACACGCTGGCCGACCGGCTCGGCGCGCTCGGCTGGCGCCCCGATCCCCGGATGCCCGCCGCGACGCAGCTCGACCTGCTGCGCGACGACGTCGAGCTGAGCTTCGCGTACCTCGACCTGGACGCGGACGGCCGGGTGGTCGTCGGCGCCGGACCGTGGGCGGGCACGCGCCTGCCGGACGGCATGCTGGCCGGGCCGCCCGGCCGAATCGGCACGCTCACGGCGCCGATCATCAGCGTCGCGGCGCAGATCGAGTTCAAGGAGATGTTCCCGGTCTGGATGCCGGAGCGCCCCCGCCGGGCCAAGGACGCCGCCGACCTGGCCCGACTCCGGGCGTCAGCGGGTGGTCACCCGGCGCGCTGACCGGGCCTGGCCGCCTCGATCGCGAGGCACAATCGAGTTCATGCGCCGTCGTCCCGTCGCCCTGCTCACCGCCGCCGTCCTCGGCGCCGCCCTCGCCGGCTGCTCGCAGCAGCCCACCGCCCCGGCCGGGCGGCCCGCCCCCGACATCCCACCGACCAGTGCCACACCGGCGCCGCGCGTACCCGCCGGCAAGGCTCCCACGGAGAGCTTCGCTGTCGGCGTACGCCAGGTGAAGCTGAACCGCGACGGCGACCGGCCGTTGCCGGTGACGCTCTGGTACCCGGCGGCCGGCGCGGCCGGTGGCGCGGTCGAGCGGTCCGCCCCGGCGGCGGACGGGCGGTTCCCGGTGGTGCTGTTCAGCCACGGGCTCACTGCCCGGCCGGAGGACTACCAGGCGCTGCTGACCCGCTGGGCGGCGGCCGGTTTCGTGGTCGCCGCGCCGCGTTTCCCGCACACCTCCCGGGGCACCGACGGCAACCCGCTGGACGTGCTCAACCAGCCGGCCGACGTGTCGTACGTGCTGACCCGGGTGCTCGCGCTGGGCGAGAAGGCCGGCGATCCGCTGCGCGGCCGGCTGGACCCGGAGCGGGTGGCCGCGACCGGGCACAGCGCCGGTGGCGTGACCACGATCGGGCTGTTCACCGCGGGCCGGGACGAGCGGCTGGACGCGGGCATCGTCTTCGCCGGCACCGCGCTCGGTGTGGGCACCGCGTTCGCCGGCGCCGCCGCGCCGCAGCTGTTCGTGCACGGCGAGGCCGACGAGGTGGTGTCGTACGCCGCGGGCAAGGCCGTCTTCGACGCGGTGCCGTGGCCGAAGGCGATGCTCAGCCTGCCCAAGGGCGACCACGGCCGGGCGCTGCTCGGCGACGGCAAGGCGCTGGGCGTGGTCGCCGACACCACAGTCGAGTTCCTCCGCTGGACGCTCTACGGCGACCCGGCGGCGAAGAAGCGCCTCCCGGCCGACGCCGCCCGGGGCGGCCTGGCCACCCTGGACGACCGGCTCTGAGACGTCAGGCGGTGTGGTCGACGACCACCTTGCCGAAGACGTCACCGGAGTGCAGCCGGGCGAACGCCTCGGAGATCTCGCTGAACGGCACCACCCGGTCGACCACCGGGCGCACCTCGTGCTCGGCGCAGAACGCGAGCAGCTCGGTCAGCTCGTCCGGGGTGCCCATCGAGGTGCCGAGGATCTCCAGCTGCATGGCGAAGACCCGCCGCAGGTTGACCTTGGGCTCGTGCCCGGCGGTGGCGCCGGAGACCACGATCCGGGCCAGCGGGGCGGCCGACTTCAGCGAGTGGTCGAAGGTGGCCGCGCCGACCGTCTCGATCACCACGTCGACCCGTTCCGGCAGCCGCGCGCCGGGTTCCAGCGCGGTCGCGCCCAGCTCGGCGATCCGCTCCCGCTTGCCGGCGTCGCGGCTGGTCGCGTACACCCGCTTGCCGAGCGCGACGCCGAGCGCGACGGCCGCGGTGGCCACGCCACCGCCGGCGCCCTGGACCAGCACCGACTCGCCGTCGGCGACCCGGCCCTTGGTGGTCAGCATCCGCCACGCGGTGAGCCAGGCCGTGGGCAGGCACGCCGCGTCGGTCGCCGACAGGCCGTCGGGCAGCGGCAGCAGGTTCATCCGGGGTACGGCGACACGCTCGGCGAACGTGCCCTGGTAGTGCTCGGAGAGGATGGAAACCCCGCGCGGGTCCCCGGGGGTGGGCACGACCGGGTAGATGACCACCTCGTTGCCGTCCGGGTCGGTGCCGACCGCGTCGCAGCCGAGGATCATCGGGAGCCGGCCGGCGGTCAGCCCCACGCCGCGCAGCGACCACAGGTCGTGGTGGTTGAGCGAGCTGGCCCGGACCTGCACGGTGACCCAGTCGTCCTGCGGGTGGGTCGGCTCGGGACGGTCGCCGACGGCGAGCGCGGCGAGCGGGTTGTCGGCGTCGAAGGCCGAGGCATAGGCAGCACGCATGATCGGCACGGTAACAAGCTGAGCAGCAGTTAAGAAGGGGCCCTTCCTCTACCGGAGGCGTCAGGAAGGGCCCCTTCCCTACATCTCAGCGGCGGGCGACGCCGTCGCGGCGGGCGGCCTCGGCGACCGCCTCGGCCACGGCCGGTGCGACGCGCGGGTCCAGCGGCGAGGGCACGATCGCGTCGGCGGTCAGCGACTCGGCCACCACCCCGGCGATGGCGTCGGCGGCGGCCACCTTCATCGAGTCGGTGATCCGGGTGGCCCCGGCGTCCAGCGCGCCCCGGAACACACCCGGGAACGCGAGCACGTTGTTGATCTGGTTCGGGTAGTCGCTGCGCCCGGTGGCGACCACCGCGACGTGCCGGGCGGCCACCTCGGGGTGCACCTCCGGGGTGGGGTTGGCGAGCGCGAACACGATGCCGCCGGGGGCCATGCCGGCCACCGCCGCCTCCGGGATCTGGCCGCCCGAGACGCCCACGAGCACGTCCGCGTCGCGCAGCGCCTCGGTGATGTCGCCCTGCCGGCCCTCGGCGTTGGTGATCTCGGCCAGCTCGGCCTTGGTGCCCGTCAGCTCGCGGTGCCGGCCGATGATGCCGCGCGAGTCGCACACCACCACCCGGTCCGGGTCGACGCCGCCGGCGATCAGCATCTTGGTGACCGCCACCCCGGCCGCGCCCGCGCCGCTGACCGCCACCCGCAGGTCGCCGAGCTTGCGGTTGAGCAGCGTCGCGGCGTTGCGCAGCGCGGCGAGCACCACGATCGCGGTGCCGTGCTGGTCGTCGTGGAAGACCGGGATGTCCAGCGCCTCGTCGAGCCGGCGCTCCACCTCGAAGCAGCGCGGGGCGCTGATGTCCTCCAGGTTGATCCCGCCGAACGAGGGCGCGAGCGCCTTGACCGTCGCGACGATCTCGTCCACGTCCTGGGTGTCCAGGCAGACCGGCACCGCGTCCACGCCGGCGAACTGCTTGAACAGCACCGCCTTGCCCTCCATCACGGGCAGCGCGGCGCGCGGGCCGATGTTGCCCAGACCGAGTACGGCGGAACCGTCGGTGACCACGGCGACGGTGTGCGACACCCAGGTGTAGGTGTCGGCGAGCGCGGGGTCGGCGGCGATCGCCTCACACACCCGGGCGACACCCGGGGTGTACGCGAGGGAGAGGTCCTCGCGGCTGGTCAGCGGCACGGTGGAGGCGACTGCCATCTTGCCGCCGACGTGCAGGCGGAAGACGGGATCGGCGGGGTCCGGGGTGGACGAAGACATGGTGACTCCAGGATCTGTCGAGCAGACGGACCGGCCGGCGTGGTCAGCGGTGGTCAGCGACCGGCGGCGCGGCGGTGCGGGGGTCACCCGGGCACTTTTCGAGCATAGTCACGCTTCGGCACCCAGTATGTGAGCGGGGTCATATCCGCTCCGGTCGTTACCTGCTCCTGACCCGTCCCGGACGCGGCCACCAGCGGGCCACCACCCGGCCCCGGACGTCGGCCACCCCGTACGCGCGGGAGTCGTCGGTGACGAACTCGTTGTCGCCGCGCAACCACCATCCGCCGTCGCGCGGTTCCACCGCCCGCTTGACGACGAGCAGATCGGGACGGCTGCGGAACACCGCGACGACCACGTCGCCGGGGCGTACCGGCCGGCCTTTCGTGCGGACCAGCACCGCGTCGCCGTGACGCAGCGTCGGGGCCATGGACGGGCCGGTCACCAGCACCGGCACCAGCGGGCCGCGCAGGGCCGGAGGTTCACCGGTGGGCGCCATGTCACCTCCCAGCCCCCGAGGGCGTCTCCAGGAGTAATGTCGTCTTGGATCATCGCAAACAACCCATGGAGGACCCTGATGCGCCTTCCCCGCATCCTCACGCCCCGGGTGACGGCCAGCGCTCACTGCGACCTGCCCTGCGGCGTATACGACCCGGCCCAGGCCCGGATCGAGGCCGAGTCGGTCAAAATGATCTGCGAGAAGTACCAGGCCAACACCGACCCGGAGTTCCGCACCCGCGCCATCCTGATCAAGGAGCAGCGGGCCGAGCTGGTCAAGCACCACCTGTGGGTGCTCTGGACCGACTACTTCAAGGCGCCGCACTTCGAGAAGTACCCGCACCTGCACCAGCTGTTCAACGAGGCCACCAAGCTGGCCGGCGCGGCCGGCGCCAAGGGCGGCACCGACCCGGCCAAGGCCGACGAGCTGCTGGCGAAGATCGACGAGATCTCGAAGATCTTCTGGGAGACCAAGCAGGCGTGACGTCGCCCGACGGCACTCCGACGATCCGGCCGGTACGTCCCGAGGACGTACCGGCCGTCGTCGCCATGGTGCACGAACTCGCCGAGTACGAGCGCGCGCCCGAGCAGTGCCACCTCACCACGGCACAGCTCGACGCGGCCCTGTTCGGCCCGTCCCCGGCGCTGTACGGCCACGTCGCCGTCGACGCGTCGGACCAGCCGGTCGGCTTCGCGCTCTGGTTCCTCAACTTCTCCACCTGGGCCGGCGTGCACGGCATCTACCTGGAGGACCTCTACGTCCGCCCGGCCGCCCGGGGCACCGGCGCGGGCCGGATGCTGCTCGCCACGCTCGCCGCGATCTGCGTCGAGCGCGGATACCAGCGCCTGGAGTGGTGGATGATCCACTGGAACCCGGCGGCCCGCTTCTACGCCGCGATCGGCGCCACGCCGATGGACGAGTGGACGCCGTACCGCCTGGCCGGGCCGGCGTTGCACGAGCTCGCCACGCACGCGAAGGCCGCGCCCACGCGCCCCGCCCGCTGACCGGGTAGAGTCCCGCACCGGGGGGAGGAGCCGTGACTCAACTGACCGGGCACCCGACGACCGATGACGACGTCGTCCACCTCACCGTGCCCGCCGACGGTGGTTACCTCGGCGTGCTCCGCACCGCCACGGCCGGCCTCGCGGCCCGGCTCCAGTTCGCCCTCGACGAGATCGAGGATCTGCGCATCGCCGTCGACGAGGCGTGCGCCATGCTGCTCGCCATCGCCACCCGCGACGCCGAGCTGGAGTGCCGGTTCGCGGTCACCGACGACGCCCTCACCGTCGAGGTGACGGTGCCCACGGTCCGGGGCGCCACGCTGCCGTCCGAGTCGTCGTTCGCCTGGAAGGTGCTGACCGCGCTGACCACCGGGGCGAACGCCCACGCGTCCGGCGGCCGGGCCACCATCTCGCTGCTGACCCGCCGCGCCGGCGGCTTCTGACCAACCAGCGGCCGGCGACACTCAGGCCGGGCGGCGCCCAGGCCCGGCGGGCTCTCAGCCGGCCGGCTCGCCGAAACCCAGCGCGCGGTTGGTCGGCCCGCTCACCAGCAGCCCGACCATGCCGATCCCGAGCGCGATCAGCGGCACTCCGAGCCAGCCCATGCCGCCCTCGATCATGAACCAGCCGACCGGCAGCAGCATGAGCTGAAGCACGATGGCCGGCGCGCGGGCACCGGCCCGGCGGCGGGACAGCGCGCCGCCGAGCGCCCAGAGCGCCACCGCGCCGCCGACGGCGAAGACGGTCACCAGCAGTGCCGAGGTCAGATCCGTCGTGTCGGCGGTGAGGTCGGACCAGATGAGCCACACCGCGATCAGCCCCAGCGCCACCGCCTGGGCACGTAGCAGGAGCACCGCGGCGCGCAGCGTGCCGGGGAGCGGGTCGGAGTCGATCGTCACGGGCGCCACGATACCGGTGGGTAGTCGCGGTACAGTGCCGCCCATGCGGGCCGTCCTGGTGGTCAATCCGAAGGCCACCACCACCAGCGAGCGCAGCCGGGACGTGCTGGTCCGGGCGTTGCGCAGTGAAGTCGACCTGTCGGTGCGCTACACCCGCCGACGGGGCCACGCCACGGACCTGGCCCGGGAGGCCGCCCAGGAGGGCGTGGACCTGGTCGTCACGCTCGGCGGTGACGGCACCGTCAACGAGGTGGTGAACGGCCTGATGGCGGCGGAGCCGCCGACGTTCCGTACCGGACAGACCTCGGCCGAGCGGCTGCCCGCGCTGGCCACCGTGCCGGGCGGTTCGACGAACGTGTTCGCCCGCGCGCTCGGGTTGCCCCGGGAGTGGCCGGACGGCACCAGCATGATCCTGGAGGGGCTGCGACTGGGCCGGTCCCGCACGATCGGGCTGGGCCGTGCGGACGACCGCTACTTCACGTTCTGCGCCGGCTTCGGGCTGGACGCGGCGGTGATCCGCCGGGTCGAGCAGGCCCGCAAGAAGGGGCGCGTCTCCACCCCGGCGCTCTACTTCCGTTCCACAGCGAGTCAGTACTTCGTCGGCTCGGACCGCCGCCACCCGTCGATCACGCTGGAGCGCCCGGGTGAGGCGCCCGAGGCGGAGCTGGCGACCGCGATCATCCAGAACACCGCGCCGTGGACGTACCTGGGCGATCGCGAGATCAACCCCAACCCGGAGGCGTCGTTCGATCTCGGGCTCGACGTGCTCGCGTTGCGGCGGCTGCGGGTCGCCAGCACCGCCCGTACGGCGGCGCAGTTCTTCTCGAAGCGACCGGATCCGCACGGCAAGCAGGTGCTGCGGCTGCACGACGTGGCCGAGTTCACGCTGGTCTCGGAGCGCCCGTTGCCGTTCCAGCTGGACGGGGACTACCTCGGCGAGCGGGAGAAAGTCCGATTCACATCCGTACCGGCCGCACTGAGAGTAATCTGCTAGGTCTCGGGTATCCCAGTCGGTTGACGCGGACCCCCCGCCGCGCGGGCGCGGTGGCCGCCACGCCGAGGAAGGGTGCCGGAAATGTCAGCAACGTCACGCAGACCGTACTACATTGATTATCGACTGTGGCACGCCGGGTAACCAGGGCTCTGGCAAACCCGGACAAATGGGTGGTGAGCCCGCTCACTGTTCGGAGTTTTTCCGAGCGTCACCCTTGACATCGCTGTAGTTCGTGAAAGTATTCACAAGCGAACTCGTGTTGCCGGGACATTGCCTGGATATGCTCGTTCGGTTGAGCTGTTCCAGCAGGTCCGGGCACCCCACAGCCTGCTCACGCTGCGCCGAATTGATGGATGCTGACCGTCACCATTCGGCAATGCGGACGCAAATAGAAATAGCAACGAAGCGTTATCTGGCCACCCACTAAGAATGAGGAGTGTTGCCGCCATGGACTGGCGCCACGATTCGGTCTGCCGCGACGAGGACCCGGAGCTGTTCTTCCCGATCGGGACGTCCGGCCCGGCCCTCCTTCAGGTGGAGCAGGCGAAGGCCGTCTGCCGGCGCTGCCCCGTGACCGACCAGTGCCTGCAGTGGGCGCTGGAGTCCGGTCAGGACGCCGGCGTCTGGGGTGGGATGAGCGAAGAGGAGCGTCGCGCGGTGAAGCGCCGCGGCGGCCTCCGGGTGCTGCGCGCTCACTCCGCCTGACCCGTACACGCTGATCGCCCCGGCCGGGATTCCGGCCGGGGCGTTCTGCTGTCCCGGACCGGGTCAGCCCGCCACCGCCGCCACCCGCCGCCGGACCAGGTCGGCCAACTCCGGCAGGTCGGTCAGGGGATCCGCCACGGCGACCGCGCCCGCCGACCGGGCCGACGCGCGTACCCCGTCGTGGAACCGGCCCGGGGCCAGGAAGTAGGCGGCCACCGCGACCCGGCGGGCACCCGCCGCGCGCAGTCGCGTCACCGCGCCGCCGACCTCCGGGGGCGCCGCCGAGGCGTACGAGACGCGGCAGGGCACTCCGAGGCCGGCGCCGAACGCCGCGGCGACCCGGCCCACCGAGGCCCGCGCCGCCGGATCCCGGGTACCGGCCGCCGCCAGCACCACCGCGTCCAGCCCGTCCGGCCCGTCACCGGTCGCCTCCGCCAGACGGCGGCGCAGCCCGTCCAGCAGCCCGCCGTCCACCCCGCCGCCGGTCGGCCCCAGCACGTCGGTCACCCGTACCTCGATGTCCGCGCCCGCCGCCGCGACCGCCGCCGGGATGTCCACCTTCCGGTGGTACGCGGCGGTCAGCAGTAGCGGAACCAGGACCGCCCGGGAATGACCGGCGTCGGCCAGCCCGCGCAGTACCTCGGCCGGCCCGGGATCGGTGTGGTCGAGCCAGCTCGGCAGCACCGGACGCCCGGGGCAGGTGTCCGCCACGGCCCGGGCCAGCGCCCGGGTCGCCTCCGCCGCACGCGGGTCACGGCTGCCGTGGGCCACCAGCACCACCGGTGGCCCGGCGCTCAGGTGTGCAGGCCGCACTCGGTCTTCTCGAACATCGCCCAGCGGCCGGACCGGGGGTCCTCCCCCGCCTTCGTCCGCCGGGTGCACGGCCAGCAGCCGATCGAGCCGTAGCCGCGGGCGAACAACTCGTTGACCGGGATGTCGTACCGGGCCACATAGGCGTCCACCTCCCGCTGCGTCCACGCCGCGATCGGGTTCACCTTGACCTTGCCGCGCCGCGCGTCGAAGCCCACCACCGGCGTGTTCGCCCGGGTCGGCGACTCGTCCCGGCGCAGCCCGGCGGCCCAGGCGTCGTACCCGGACAGCGCCCGCTCCAGCGGCTCCACCTTGCGCAGCTGGCAGCAGTCGTCCGGGGACCTGTTGAACAGGCGCGGACCGTACTGGCCGTCCTGCTGCCCCACGGTCATCCGTGGCCGGATCGACCGCACCCGCACCGGCATCCGCCGGGCCACCTCGTCGCGGACCCTCAGCGTCTCCGGGAAGTGCAGCCCGGTGTCCAGGAACACCACGTCGACGCCGGGCGCGACCCGGGAGACCAGGTGCGCCAGCACGCCGTCGGCCATCGAGCTGGTCACGCAGAACCGCTCGCCGAACGTCTCCACCGCCCACCGGGCGATCTCGATCGCCGGCGCGTCGGCCAGCTCCCGGCCGGCCTCCTCGGCCAGCGCCCGTAGCTCCTCCGGGTCGCGGCGGGCCGGCTCGGCCGCGCCGATCAGCCCGAGGCCGGCGGCGGAGACCAGGCCGCTCACCGGGTCACCGCCCGGCCCAGCAGGCCGGTGAACTTCACCGCGAAGACCCGCGCGCAGGCGTGGCACTCCCAGGCGCCGTGCCCGGCCTCGTGCGGCCGCAGGTCCTCCTCCCCGCAGTACGGGCAGTAGAGAGGCGCAGATCTGGCGTCGCTCATCGGAGCTCCTCCTCGTCGGCTCTGATCACCCAGTTGGCGAACGTCTCACCCTCGGTCCGGCCGGCCAGGTAGCGGCGGGCGAGCCGTTCCACGTACTCCGGAAGTTCCTCGGCGGTGGTCTTCAGACCGCGCAGCTTGCGGCCGAAGCCGGCGGTCTGCCCCTGCGCCATGCCCAGGCCGCCGCCGAGGTGCACCTGGAAGCCCTCGACCTGCCGGCCGTCCGGACCCACCACGAGCTGGCCCTTGAGCCCGATGTCGGCGACCTGGGTGCGGGCGCAGGCGTTCGGGCACCCGTTGAGGTGGATGGAGATGTCCGCGTCGAAGTCGCGCAGCTGCTCCTCCAGGCGCGCGACCAGTTCCTCGCCGCGCCGCTTGGTCTCGACGATCGCGAGCTTGCAGAACTCGATGCCGGTGCAGGCCATCGTGCCGCGCCGCCAGGCCGACGGCCGGGCCTCCAGGCCGATCCCGCGCAGCGCCGTGACCAGCTCCTCGGTCCGCTGCGGCGGCACGTCCAGCACGAGCAGCTTCTGGTACGGGGTGAGCCGCACCCGGCCGCTGCCGTGCGCCTCGACCACGTCGGCGAGCTGGGCCAGCTGGGTGCCGGAGACCCGGCCCACCACCGGGGCCGCACCCACGTAGTTCGCGCCGTCACTCTGCCGGTGCACACCGATGTGGTCGACCGGCTTCGCCGGCAGCTCCGCGGCCGGACCGTCGAGCAGCGTGCGGCCCAGGTACTCCTTCTCCAGCACCTCCCGGAAGCGCTCCACGCCCCAGTCGGCGACCAGGAACTTCAGCCTCGCCCGGTTGCGCAGCCGGCGGTAGCCGTAGTCGCGGAAGATGCCGACCACACCGGCCCACACGTCCGGCACCTCGTTCAGTGGCACCCAGACGCCGAGCCGCTTGGCCAGCATCGGGTTGGTGGACAGCCCGCCACCCACCCAGACGTCGAAGCCGGGCCCGTGCTCCGGGTGCTCCACGCCGAGGAACGAGATGTCGTTCGCCTCGTACGGCGTGTCGACCAGCCACGAGATCGAGGTCTTGAACTTGCGGGGCAGGTTGGAGTACGCCTTGTCGCCGACGTACCGGCGGACGATCTCGTCGATCGCCGGCGTCGGGTCGAGCACCTCGTCGCGGGCCACCCCGGCGACCGGGCTGCCGAGCACGATCCGGGGGCAGTCGCCGCACGCCTCCGTGGTCTGCAGGCCGACCGCCTCCAGCCGGCGCCAGATCTCCGGCATGTCCTCGACCCGGATCCAGTGGTACTGGATGTTCTGCCGGTCGGTGATGTCGGCGGTGTCCCGGGCGAACTCCCGGGAGATGTCCGCGATCACGCGGAGCTGGGCCAGGTTGAGCTGGCCGCCGTCCACCCGGACCCGGAGCATGAAGAACTCGTCCTCCAGCTCGTGCGGCTCCAGCACTGCGGTACGCCCGCCGTCGATGCCGGCCTTGCGCTGGGTGTAGAGGCCCCACCAGCGGAACCGGCCACGCAGGTCCTGCGGGTCGATCGAGGCGAAACCGCGGTGGGCATAGATGTTCTCGATCCGGTCCCGCACGTTCAGCGGGTCGTCGTCCTTCTTGATCCGCTCGTTGGGGTTGAGCGGCTCACGGTGTCCGAGCGCCCACTGCCCCTCGCCGCGTGGCCGGCGGGGCGCACGGGCGGCAGGCGCCGGGGTGTCGGGACGGGTCGGGGTGCTGCTGACCGCCATCGCGGCGTCCTCCATGGTCTGCTGCGGTGCCTGGAGCGCGGACGCGGCGGCCGGCCCTGAAGAGGGCCGTGGACGGCGATGTCGATGACGGCCGGCGCGAGTACGCGCCCGAGACGGAAAGGTCGGGCGTCGTCAGTGGGCCGGACAGATCGCGCTGCGCACGCGGCCGTAATCGACGTGGCGACGAGCCACGAAGCGGCGGACGACAGCGGCGGTCATGTGCCTCATGCTGCCACACCACGCCCCGCACGACCACAGCTCCGCACTGTGATCCCACATCACGGGCCCACCACCCCCACATCGACCCCTGCCCCTGCCCCTGCCTCGCCCTCCCGCCCCGCCCACCACACTGTTGATCATGAAGTTGGCGGGGACAAAAGGGACGGTGAGTGCCGCCAACTTCATGATCGACGGGGCAGGGGTGCGCCCGGGGCGAGGGCGGGGTGGGCCGGGTGGGTGGGAATCGGTGGAGCGGGCGGGCGGGAAGGGCTGAGCGTGTGAGGCTGCGGGGGTGAGGAGGTTCGCGCCCGCGTCCGTCCACGGCCGGCCGGGTCCGGTGGTGTGGGTGGTGCCCGGACTGCTCACGCTCGTGGTGACGCTGGCGGGCATCGGGCACGCCCAGCCGTGGCGGGACGAGCTGGCCACCTGGAGCGCCGCCTCCCGCCCGCTCCCCGACCTGGCCCGGATGACCCGCACGATCGACGCCGCCACCGGCCCTTACTACCTCCTCATGCACGGCTGGACGGCGCTGGCCGGTACGTCGCCGACGGCGCTGCGACTGCCCTCCGCGCTCGCGATGGCAGTGGCTGCCGCGCTCACCGCCCGCCTCGGCGCGATGCTCGTCGGCCGTCGCGCCGGGCTGCTGGCCGGACTGCTGTTCGCGGTCCTGCCGGTCACCTCGCGGTACGGCCAGGAGGCCCGCCCGTACGCCCTCGCGACGCTGCTCGCCGTGCTGGCCACGCTGCTGCTGGTCGAGGCGTTGCGCCGGCCGGGGCGGTGGCGCTGGGCGGGGTACGCCGCAGCGGTCGCCGCACTCGGCCTGCTTCACCTGATCGCGCTCACCCTGCTCGCGGCGCACGCCGTGGTGGTGCTGCTGACCGCCGCACATGGCCCCGCAGCGGTCGTCGATCCGCCCGGCCAGTCCCGAGCCGAGATGCCCGACGCGAGCCGGCCACGCGGCAGACACCCACGGCGTTCCACCCGGCCACGAGATCGAGCGCCGGTGGAACGCCACGGGTGTCACGATGCCCCGCAGACACCCACGGCGTTCCACCCAGCCACGAGATCGAATGCCGGTGGAACGCCACGGGTGTCACCGCATCCCGGGAGCAGGGAGCACGGCACGGACGCGCCGGAAGCGGAACCGCAAGACGTGACCGGCGAGGCTCGGGAGGCGTCGGCGCCCGGCCGACGGGTGCTGGTCGGGTGGCTGCTGGCGCTGGTGCCGGTCGTCGTGCTCGTCACCCCGCTGGCGCTGGTCGCCCGGGGGCAGCGCGGTCGACAGCTCGACTGGGTGGACCCGGCGCGGCTGCCCGACCTGGCGGCACTACCGGGCGCGCTGGCGCAGAGCGGCGTCGTCGGCGGGTTCGTGCTCGCGCTCGCGGCGCTCGGTGCGGCCCGGCTGGGTCGCCGGGCGCTGCTGCCGGTCGCCGCCGTAATGCTGCCGGTGCTGCTGGTCTTCGCCGCCGGAACGACGGTGCCGCTGTGGGTGACCCGCTACCTCGTCTTCACCGTGCCGTTCGCCTGCGTACTTGCCGGCGCCGCGCTGGCTGCCGCGCGGGTCACTCCCGCACCGGCCCGAGCGCCGGGAACAGCAACGTCCGCCGGACCAGAGCGCACGGCGACACCCGCCGCAGCAGGCCGCACTGCCGCGCCCGCGGAAGCAGAGCAAGAACCGACGTCGCCGCGCGGACGGGTCGCGGCGGGAATCGCGGTGGTGGTCCTGGCCGGGCTGCTCGGGCTGCCCGATCAGGCGGCCCTGCGCCGTACCCACGAGTGGCCGCGCAGCGCACCGGTCGACTATGCGGGCGCGGCCGGGATCATCGGCACCGAGCAGCAGCCCGGCGACGCGATCGTCTACTCGCCCCGGGACGGGTGGCTGTTCCCGGATCTCGGCATGGCGTACCACCTGGGGCCGAGGCTGCCGCGCGACGTGCTCGTGGTCCGCGACCAGCGTGAGGACGCGAGCCTCTGGGCCGTGGAGTGCGACGACCCGGCGCGGTGCCTGGCCGGGGTGGACCGGGTGTGGCTGGTGGTCACCGGCCGCCGCGCCGACCCACTGGCGGCGGTGCCGGGATCGAAGGGCGACGCGCTGCGCGCGGGCTACACGGTGCGGCGGGTGTGGCCGCGCCCGGGGATCACGGTGGCCCTGCTCGTCCGGTGAGGCGGTCGGTGGTGCCGCGGGCAAGCGGTACGACGATGGCCGCCTCGGTGCCACCGTCGGCGCCGTTGCGCAGCTCGATGGTGCCGCGCAGCTCGCCGGTGACCAACGCCCGGACGATCTGGAGGCCCAGGTTGCCACCGCGTTCGGCATCGAACTGCTCGGGCAGTCCCCGGCCGTTGTCGGTGACTGTGACGTGCAACTGCTTGCGGGCCCGGTGCGCGGTCACCACCACCTCGGGCCGGGACGCGGAAACCGCCCCCTCCACCGGAGAAGGGGCAGCGGTCTCCTCGTCGGCCGGCGGGAAGCCGTGTTCCACGGCGTTGAGCAGCAGTTCGTTGAGCACCATCACCAGCGAGGTGGCGATCTCGGCGGGCAGGATGCCGAACGTGCCGCGGCGGCGCATGCCCACGCTCACCTCGGTGGCGGCGACCTCGGTGGCGGCGCTGGCGACCCGGTCCACGATGCCGTCGAACTCGACCGCCTCGTCGCTGGACAGGGAGAGCGTCTCGTGGACGAGCGCGATCGAGGCGACCCGGCGTACCGATTCTTCGAGCGCCACCCGCGCCTCGGGCATGGCGACCCGCCGGGCCTGGAGGCGCAGCAGCGCGGCGACGGTCTGGAGGTTGTTCTTCACCCGGTGGTGGATCTCCCGGATGGTGGCGTCCTTGGTGATCAGGGCGCGGTCGCGGCGGCGTACCTCGGTGATGTCGCGGACCAGCACCAGCGCGCCGATCGGCACTCCGGCGGGCATCAGCGGCAGCGCCCGGGTGAGCATGGTGGCGCCGCGGGCGTCGATCTCCCGGCGTGGCGGCGCCTCGCCGCGCAGCGCGGCGAGCACGGCGTTGCCCGCGTCGGTGCCTTCGAGGGGGTCGCCGGCGAGCCGCCGGTGCAGCTTGGCCAGATCCTCGCCGACGAGGTGGGAGGCGTAGCCGAGGCGGCGGTACGCGGACTGCGCGTTCGGGCTGGCGTAGGTGACCTTGCCGTTGGCGTCGAGCCGCACCAGGCCGTCGCCGACCCGGGGTGCCGACGTGGTCTCGCCGGGGTGCCGGGGCGGCGGGAACGTGCCGTCGGCGATCATCTGGGCGAGGTCGTCGGCGGTGGTCAGGTAGTTCAGTTCGAGCTGGCTCGGGGTGCGCGCGGTGGACAGGTTGGTGTCCCGGCCCACCACGGCGATCACCTCGCCGGCTTCACCGTCGCCGGTGCGCAGCCGGACCGGGATCGCCTCGTGGCGGGCCGGGACGTCGCCGTACCAGACCGGGTCGCCCTCGCGCCAGATCCGTCCCTGCCGGTGGGCCACCTCCAGGTGGGCCACCTCGGCCCCGCCTACGATGCGCCCGACCTGGTCGTCCAGGTAGGCGGTCGGTGCGGTGGTGGGACGGACCTGGGCCACGCAGAGGAACGTGCCGTCACCGTCCACCGGCACCCAGAGCAGCAGGTCGGCGAAGGACAGGTCGGACAGCAGCTGCCAGTCGCCGGCGATCCGGTGCAGGTGGTCGATGTCGGCCGGGCGGAGCGCGGTGTGCTCCTCGGCGAGGTCACGGAGGGTGGACACGCCACACAGCGTGCCACGCCGGACCTCACATCGTCGCCGTGACCTTCTTCAAGCCGCGCGGCGCGTCCGGGTCCTCACCCCGGGCCAGGGCCAGGGCCAGCGCGAGCCGTTGCAGCGGCAGGATGTCGAGCAGCGGCGCGTACCGCTCGTCGACCTCGGGCACCGCCATCCGGGTCTCGCCGACCTCGGCGGAGCCGACCACGACCACGTCGGCGCGACGTTCGCCGAGGCGGGGCAGCACCTCACGCATCGACGTGCCGCCGGGACCGGAGCCGACCACGGCGAGCACCGGGACGTCCGGGTCGGTCATGGCGAGCGGGCCGTGCAGCAGGTCGGCGCCGGAGAAGGCGAGCGCCGGGAGGTACGAGGTCTCCATCAGCTTCAGCGCCGCCTCCCGGGCGGTCGGGTACGCGTACCCCCGGCCGGTGGTGACGAGCTGGGCGGCGAACCGGTAGCGCGGGGCGAGCCGGGCCGGGGTGTCGTCGGCGAGCGTCTGCGCGGCCAGCTCGGGCAGGCGGCTCAGGGCGGCGTGCTCCTCGGCGGGCAGCACGCCGTCGCCGGCGCGTACGCCCTCGATGAGCATGAGCAGCGCGAGCAGCTCGGCGGTGTAGGTCTTGGTGGCGGCGACCGCGCGTTCGTGGCCGGCGGCGATGTCCACGCTCAGCTCGGCGGTCTCCACCAGCGGCGAGCCGGGGTTGTTGGTGACCGCGAGGGTGAGCGCGCCGGAGGCACGGGCCACCCGCAGCACCTCGGCCAGGTCGGGCGAGCCGCCGCTCTGGCTGACGCCGACGACGAGCGCGTCGGAGAGGTCGGGCCGGGCGCCGAAGACGGTGATCGCGCTCGGGGAGGCCAGCCCGGCGGGCAGGCCGAGGCGGATCTCGGTCAGGTAGGCCGCGTAGAGCGCGGCGTGGTCGGAGGTGCCCCGGGCGGTGAAGACGACGTGCCGGGGGCGCCGTTGCGCGACGACGGCCGCCACCTCGGCGATGGCCGCCGCGTGCTCGGTGGAGAGCAGACGCTCGTAACCGGCCGGCTGCTCGTCGATGTCGGCGGCCATTCCGGCCCCTGCTCGCGTCACTCCAGAACCTCCTTCTGCGCGTTTCCCGCGCGTTCGATGCTCAGTCTTGCACGTTTGAGCAGCCTCAATCAACGCAACGAGCAGGAGTGCGCAGTGGATCACTAATTGACGGAAGATCCCCTAGGCTTGCCCGGCTGACGACCGACCCGACCGGCGAGAGGACGACGTGCCCGAGGACGACGCCGCGCTCTCCGCGGAGGAGGAACTCGCACTGGCCCGGCTGGCGCTGGGCGAGGGGGACCTGCGGCACGCCGCCGACCACGTGGCCGCCGCGCTGGTCCGCTCCCCCACGCTGCCCGAGGCGCACGAGACGCTCGCCCGGCTGAACGCGGCCAGCGGCGGCGACCTGGACCTCTTCCCGCTCGGTCAGCAGGCGTTCGTCGGCGCCGTGGTGGCCCGCGCGCACCTGCTCGCCGCCGCCGGCCGCCCCGCCGAAGGGCTCGACCTGCTGGCCGCCGCCACCGGTTACGCGCCCACCGCGCCCTGGGCCGCCGTGCCCTGGGTGACCGCCGCCGACCTGCCGGAACGCCTCGACCCCGAGCGCACCGCCCGGATCCTCATGCAGGTCTGCGCGGCGGCGCCGGACCCGGCGCCGCGCCGGCTGCGCGAGCCGCTCGCGCCGTACCTCACGCTGGCCCGCAACGCGATCACCGTCCATCCGGCCCATCCGCTGCTGCTGGGCGCGGCGTCCGCGCTGGCCCGGCGCCTCGGCGAGGTCACCCTCGCCGTCACCTGGGCCACCCGGGGGGTACGCGCACAGCCCACCAAACTCGGCGAGGTGTGGCTCGGGTACGCGTACCGCAGCGCCGGCCGGACCGCCGAGGCGCTCGCCGCACTGGAGCGCGCTGTCGCGCTCGACCCCGACGACCTCGCCGTCTACGCGGACATCGCCGGCACGCTGGCCGACAACGGCCGCCTCGACGCGGCACTGGGCTGGATCGACCGGGCACTGGCGAAGGACCCCACGTTCGACTGCGCGGTGCACACCGCGCACCGGCTGCGCTACCTGCGCGACGGCGACGTGGACCACCTGGTGGCGCTCGCCGACTTCGTCCGCGACCACCCGGACGACACGCACGAGCACGGTGACCTCGCCGAGTGCTGCCGGGGGCGCCCCTGGCTCGGGCAGGTGACCCCGGCGGGTGACGACACCCCGCCCCCCGACGGTCCCGCTCCCTCGGCGGCGGCGGTACGGCGGCTCCAGCAGCTCGCGCACCCGGCGTGGGCGCATCCGCCGGCCGCGTACGACGCCGCGGTCGGGCTGGCCACACTGGACCTCGCCGACCTGCTCGCTCTGGTGGCACACCCGCCGGAGGCGCCGCCCACAGCGCTGGGCCGGGTGCTCGGCGGGCAGGATCCGGCACTGTGGACACGCTGCGCGCAGGTCTGGGCCTGCCTCGGCCTGCTGCACCACCGCACCGACGAGCCGTGGGAGCTGTCGACCCGGCGTCGGGTGCTGGGGGAACTGGCCGCCGGCGATCCCGGACCGGCCGCCGAGGCGGCACTGTTCGCCCTGGTCACCGCCGCCTGGGTGCACCCGGACACGCGCGCCGACGTGGCCGCGCTGGTGGCCGGGCGGATCGTCGAGGTGGCCGCCGGGCCGATCCGGCGTACCCCGGTGGCGGTGTCGCTGGCGTACCTGGCGCGGGCCACCCCGGCCCTCGACCCGGCGGCACGCGCCACCGCCGGGCGGCTGATCGCCGACGCCGAGGGAGGTCCGCTGCGGCGTCTCTGGCGACGCCTCACCGCCCTGTTCCGCAGAGGCTGAGCGCCGGGGCCCATTTCCTGCCCGATCCCCGGCCCCCACCACCCAGCCGAGCGCCGCCACTTCGCCGAAGTGGCGCGATCAACTCACCCCCGCCCCAGCCACTTCCCCGACCTGGCGGCAGCGATCGGCAAGCACGACCCACCCCGCCCCGCGCACCGGTTCCCGGGGTCGGGCCTTGGTGCACCAGGCACCCGTAGGCCGCCACCTCGCCGAAGTGGCGCCATCAACTCGCCTTCGACCCAGCCACCTCCCCGAACTGGCGGCCGCCCCGCGCCGACCACGGGCCCAGGGCCAGCGCGCACCGGCCCCCAGGACCGGGGTGCCCCGCCAGCTCGGGGAAGTGGCGCGATCTACTCGCCCCGGACCCCGCCACCTCCCCGAACTGGCGGGCAGCGGGGCGGAAGCACCGGGCACCGGGGCACCGGGGCGCCTCACTGGAGTGGGTACGCGGCGGCCCCGCGTCCCCCTGGGGTGGGGTGGCGGGGCCGCGACGGTGGGTCAGGCGACGGGGGCCTTGCCGAGCGCGGCCTCGGCCTCGTCCTCCGGGGTGGTGCCGGCCGGCGGTACGTCGTTCGTCGCGCGCAGCGGCACCTCCTTGATGAACCAGGCGAGCACCGGTACGGCCACCGTGAAGACGACGGCCCAGAAGAAGACGTGCGAGATGGCGTCGGAGAGGCCGCCGAGCACCGCCTCCCGCATCGGGCCGGTGAGCTTCTTGAGCGCCTCCAGGTCCATCGCGCCGCCCTCGCCGCCGGAGCCCGCGAACGCGGCACCGGCGGCCGAGTCGGCCAGGCGGTTGGCGAAGATCGCGCCGAAGAGGGAGACGCCGAACGAGCCGCCGATGGACCGGAAGAAGGTGGCCGCGCCGCTGGCCGCGCCGAGGTCCTTCTGTTCCACGCTGTTCTGCGCGATCAGCATCGAGGTCTGCATGAGGAAGCCCATGCCGACGCCGAGCACGACCATGTAGAGGGAGGACTGCGCCTTGCCGGTGTCCACGTCCAGCAGGCTGAGCAGC
Organism: Micromonospora sp. ANENR4; assembly: GCF_015354395.1. Lineage (NCBI taxonomy): Bacteria > Bacillati > Actinomycetota > Actinomycetes > Micromonosporales > Micromonosporaceae > Micromonospora > Micromonospora sp. ANENR4. The sequence continues at coordinate 81,091 of NZ_JADKYQ010000006.1, read as the reverse complement.
CCCATCCCGGCGACCATCACCACGCCGCCGACGATCGGGAAGGCGCGGTAGCGGCCGGTCTTGGTGATGGTCCGGCCGACCACGAGCGACACCACGAGCATGCCGAACATCAGCGGGAGCAGCAGCAGGCCGCTGTTCGTGGCCGACGCCCCCTGCACGGTCTGCTGGTAGAGCGGCAGGAAGTTCATCGCGCCGAACATGGCGAAGCCGAGCAGGAACCCGATCACCGAGATCAGCGCGAAGTTGCGGTTGGCGAACAGACTCAGCGGCAGGATCGGCTCCGGCACGCGCCGCTCCACCACCGCGAACGCGGCGAGGGCGAGCGCCGCCAGCACGGCGAGGCCGAGGATCTGCGGCGAGATCCAGTCGTACTCGTTGCCGCCCCACGTGGTCACCAGCACGATCGCGGTGATGCCGACGGACAGCAGCGCCGCGCCCAACCAGTCGATCTTGTGCTCGGTGCGGTACTTCGGCAGGTGCATGGTGGTGGCGAGGACCAGCAGCGCTGCGCCGCCCAGCGGCAGGTTGACGTAGAACGCCCAGCGCCAGGAGAGGTTGTCGGTGATGAAACCGCCGACCAGCGGGCCGGCGACCATCGCGATGGCCATGATGCCGGCGATCATGCCCTGGTAGCGGCCCCGCTCGCGGGGCGGGACCAGGTCACCGATGATCGCCATGACGCCGACCATCAGGCCGCCCGCGCCGAGGCCCTGGACGGCCCGGAACGCGATCAGCTCGGTCATGCCGGTGTCGGCGCCGCCGAAGACGCCGGAGCCGGACATGCCGCAGAGCGCGGAGCCGACCAGGAACACCACCACAGCGGTGAGGAAGACCGTCTTGCGGCCGTAGAGGTCGCCGAGCTTTCCCCAGATCGGGGTCGAGACGGTGGTGCCCAGCACGTACGCGGTGACCACCCAGGTGAAGTGGTCGGCGCCGCCGAACTCGAAGACGATCCGCGGCAACGCGGTGCTGACGATCATGTTGTCGAGCATCGCGAGCATCATCGCGATCATCAGACCGAACAGGACGACCCGGACATTGGGTCTCGTGGTCACCTGGGCTGGTTGACTCATCGGTAGGCTCCCCCGCAGATCGGATGATCGACTTACTTGCCGCCCGGCTAGTTTGCTTACTAGCCGGACGGTAAGCTGGTGGCGGGCGCACGTCAAGCGGATCGGAAGGATGTCGGCCGGTGAGGGAGACCACAGGTGGCACGCGGGAGCGGATCCAGGCCGTCGCCTTGGAACTCTTCACCGAACAGGGCTACGAGAAGACGTCGCTGCGGGAGATCGCCGAGCGGCTCGGCGTGACCAAGGCGGCGCTCTACTACCACTTCAAGAGCAAGGACGAGATCGTCACCAGCCTGGTCGACGACCGGCTGCGCCGGATGGACGAGCTGATCGCCTGGGCCGCCGACCAGCCGCCCACCCTGGCGACCCGGCGCGCCCTGATCGGCCGGTACGCCGACAGCATGTTCGCCGGCGACCTGCCCCAGGTGATGCGCTTCTTCGAGCAGAACCAGACGGTGCTCAAGAGCCTGGTCGCCGGCCAGCAGATGCGGGACCGGATGATGCGGCTGGCGCACGAGCTGTGCCGGGGCGACGACTCACCCGCCGCCCAGCTCCGCGCCGCGCTCACGCTGTTCGCGGTGCACAGCAGCTGGTTCGCGGTACGCGCGCCGGGCATCACCGACGACGAGCGCAAGCGGATCGCGCTCCAGGTGGCCGACGAGCTGCTCGCCAAGATCGGCGAGACCGGCGAGACCGGCCAGGGCTGAGCCGGTTCAGCCCGCCGCGGTCAGGTCCAGACGCAGGCCGCGCAGGTCGATGCCGGGCAGCGGCGTCCAGTCCTTCTCCGGGTACCTGACGAAGCCGAGCCGCTCGTAGAGGCGGTGTGCGCTCACCGCCATCCCGGCGCGGACACAGATCACCACGGCGGTGCAGCCCAGCTCCGTGGCGCGCGCCACGCACGCCGCCGCGAGCGCGGCGCCCGCGCCCCGGCCCTGCGCCGCCGGATCCACAGCGAGCATCCGGAACTCGGCCTCGCCCGGGCCGGCCAGTTCGGCGTACGGGGTGCCGGGCAGCACGAACGTCACCGCGCCGAGCACCTGGCCGGTGGCGTCGTCGACGGCCACCAGCACCTCGCCGGTCTCGGCGCGGCCGGCCACGTCGGCGAGCACCGGCGCGTACCCGCTCTCGTCCTTGAGCTGGCCGTCCGCCTCGTACGCGGCGACGGTCAGCCGCGCCACGACGGGGAAGTCCGCCGGCTCGGCCCGGCGCACCCGCAGGCCGGTCAACCGATCTCCGCGATCAGGTCGCCGTCCTGCACCACGTCACCCTCGTTGACGGCGAGCTTCTGCACCACGCCGTCGGACTCGGCGACCACCGGGATCTCCATCTTCATCGACTCCAGGATGACGAGGGTGTCGCCCTCGGACACCGTGTCGCCGGCCGCCACGACGACCTTCCAGACGTTCGCCACCATCTCGGCGCGGATCTCCTCGGCCATCTCGCGGCCCTCCCTCTCCCCGACAGCTCCCCGACAATCCTGCGAACGGTATCCAATCATGACGCCGGTCACGCCGGGCCGCGCACCACCGGGCCGCGATCCGCCCCGCCGCGCCCCGGCGGGCGGTGACGGCACTAGCATCGTGCGGGTCGGCCACCGGCGAGCCCGGAGGGCCACACCGCGACCTCCGCCGCGCTCCGCCGCGGACGGAACCGTGACCAGCACAAGGAGGCAGAGCATGGCGAAGAAGGCCCGCAAGAAGAAGGCCCGTAAGAAGAGCAGCGCCAACCACGGCAAGCGCCCCAACTCCTGATCATCCGATCAGGCGGCGCAGTCGCCGGACAGCGCGACGGCCCGGGTCCGTGATCGGACCCGGGCCGTCTCGCGTCGTCCGTCAGTCGGCCAGTTCGCGGGACTCGGTGGTCTCGAAGACCACCAGCTCGGTCAGCCGCAGGCGCAGCCGCTCCCGCAGCTTCTCCGGCGCCGCCTCGTTGCCGCAGCACCGGGCGACGAGCGCCTTGACCTCCTGCTCGATGCCGTACTCGCGCAGGCACGGCCCGCACTCGTCCAGGTGGTGCCGGATCAGCACCCGGCGCTCCTCGGCGCACTCCAGGTCGAGGTAGAGGTAGACCTCGGCGAGGACCTCGTGGCAGTCCGTCTCGTGCGGTTGTCCACAGCTCACGGTCACACCTCCCGGCCGGCGGCGGCGGTCGAACCCTTCTTCGACGAGGCGGCGCTGAAACCCCGCTCCGCCGCGTACTGCTCAAGCAGCTTCCGCAGATTACGTCGGCCACGGTGCAGACGGGACATCACGGTGCCGATCGGCGTGCCCATGATGTCGGCGACCTCCTTGTAGGAGAAGCCCTCGACGTCGGTCAGGTAGACGGCCAGGCGGAACTCCTCCGGCAACTGCTGGAGGGCCTCCTTGACGTCGCTGTCCGGCAGCCGGTCGAGCGCCTCCGTCTCGGCCGAGCGCAGGCCGCTGGACGTGTGCGACTCCGCTTCGGCGAGCTGCCAGTCGGTGATCTCCTCGGTCGGCGCCTGGATGGGCTGGCGCTGCCGCTTGCGGTAGGTGTTGATGTAGGTGTTGGTCAGGATCCGGTAGAGCCAGGCCTTCAGGTTCGTGCCCTGCTCGAACTGGTGGAAGGCGGCGTACGCCTTCAGGTACGTCTCCTGAACCAGGTCCTCCGCGTCCGCCGGGTTGCGGGTCATCCGCAGCCCGGCAGCGTAGAGCTGATCGACGAAGGGCATCGCGTCCCGCTCGAAGCGGGCCCTGCGCTCGTCCGTCTTCTCGGTGGTCAACCGCACATCCCCTCGCGTCGGATGCTTTCCCGCCGAGGATACGCGTACCCACTTACCGGCAGATTCACTTCCGGACTGTGTGCCGGTGCTCACGACCGACGCCGCCGCGGGCCACTCCGGCGCGTCGAGCAGCCGCCGGAGCTGGCGCTCGTCCCGTTCGTCCCGTTCCCGGCTCCGTGTCTCGATCGGCACCGGTCACCCCCCTCGCGATGGCTCTGTCGTCGTCCAAGGGAAGTAACGCGAGTTGTGGGGCGTGGCATTCCTCCGGTCCCACCCGATCCTGGTCCCGGCCTCGGCCGCGACCGACGCTGGGACCAGGAAGGGCCTGGGAGGGTGGCCCCGGCGCGCCCGAACCGGGCGGCCGGCACCAACCGGTGCAACGACCCGCCGTGGCGGACGGTCACGGCGCGCGCCGCCCGGTCAGGACGACCACCCGTGTACGCGCAGCCAGTCCCGCACCACGGCGGCCGTACCGGCCGGATCGCGGCGCAGGTCGTGGCGCTCCCCCGGCCGGACCACCACCTCGATCCCGGGGCCGGGCTCGGGCACGCCGAACGGGTCCCGGTCGCCGTTGACGACGAGCGTGGGCAGCCCGGTGAGCAGTTCCCCGGCCCGGGAGCGCTCCGGCCGGCCCGGCGGGTGCAGCGGGAACGCCAGCGCCACCACGCCGGCCGCCCCGACGGCGGCGGCGGTACGGCAGGCCACCCGGGCGCCGCTGGACCGGCCGCCGACCACCCAGTGGCGCACCAGCGGGGCACGGCGGCGCAGGTCGGCCAGCACCGCCGTCCACGCCTCGTCGAGGTGCCCGGCGGGGGCGGGCGCGCGTCGCCCGGCGACCCGGTACGGCTGGGTCACAAGGGCCACCCCGGCCCCGGCGGCGAGCACCGCGTCCCGCACCGCGGTCAGGTCGGGCGCGTCCACGTCGCCGCCGGCGCCGTGCCCGAGCACCAGCACAGTGGTGGCGTCGGCGGGTGTGTCGAAGCGGAGCCGGGCGGATCCGCGTGGGGTGTCGATCTCGTCGTCGTGCCGCACCGGCCCATTCTGCGCGGACCGGCGCGCCCGCCGGTGGTCCGGCGCGGAAACGCCGACGTCGCCCGCGGCCTGCCGGAGCGGGCCACGGGCGACGTCGGGATCAGCTCAGCGGAACCAGCGTGAGCAGGCGGTCGCGCACCGGCGGACCGGCGTCGTCGAGTGCGTCCGGATCCGGCTGCACCTCGCTGCGCCAGGCCACCAGCATGGCGCGCCGCTCACGCGGCGTGGTGCCGCCCCAGACGCCGTGGCAGTCGCCCACCTCGAGCGCCCAGGCCAGGCAGGAGCCCTGGACGTCGCAGGTGCGGCAGAGCGCCACCGCCGCGTCGGCCGGTTCGTTCGGTGCCGGAAAGAACGTCTCCGGATCGACGTTCTGACAGGTGCCCCTGGTGCGCCACGCGTCGTCCTGGCGTCGTTCGCTCAGCGCCCGCAGCAGTCGCGGATCGCGCCGTGCGGCGGCTACCTCGTGCGGACGCGGCATACGTGCCCGTGTCAATACACCCACCTCCCCCGTGGGAACCGGCGTAGATCTCTCCACAAGATCGATGGGTGTCATCCGCCCCGTGCGAACAGACGCCCATCACCGGCGCTGTGTTCTATCGCATTCGAATACGTAAGGACAAGGGTCTTCAATGAAACTGACTGAACGTCCGGGCGACTTTTCCGGCCCAACCCCGGCAAACGGGGCGCGCAAATGTGGCGGAGCGTGATCAGAACAGTGTCGGTCCGGCGGCCGTCCCGACGCCCGCCGGAGCCACCGCGGCGACCAGCTCCGGACCGTCGTTGCGGACGTCGCCGACGGCCCGGGACACGGGCCGGATCTCCAGCCCGGCGAGCAGGCCGGCGTCCGGCGGCGCGAGCAGTTCCGCCGGCTCCTCGGCCGGGCCGAGCCACTCCGCCCAGCGCTCCGGCGACAGCAGCAGCGGCATCCGGTCGTGCACCTCGGCCAGCTCGCCGACCGCAGCGGTGGTGAGCACGCTGAACGTGAGCCGGGCCGCACCGGCCGACTCCCAGACCGACCAGATGCCGGCGAAGGCCAGGATCGAGCCGTCCCGCGGGGTCATGAAGTAGGGCTGGCGCCCGCCGTCGGCGAGGCGGACCCACTCGTACCACCCGTCGGCGGGGACCAGGCAGCGACGGCGGGCGAAGGACGGCGCGTACGCCCGGCTGGTGGCGACCGTCTCGGCCCGCGCGTTGATCATGCGGGCGGCCCCGGCGGCGCTGCGCGACCACTGCGGGAGCAGGCCCCAGCGGCCGAGGGAGAGCAGCCGGTGCCCCTCCGGGGCGAGCCGGACCAGCGGCACCGGGTCGGTCGGCGCGACGTTGTAGTCCGGCGTCACCCCGCCGGTCTCGTCGGCCGACTCGAACAGCGCGCTCAGGTCGGCGGCGCTCCGGGTCGTGGCGTACCTCCCGCACATGGCGCCCACGCTAGCCGCATCCGGACGTTCCGGCTGTCCCGCCCAACGGGAGCAGCGGCGCCGGACGGTTCCACCAGGCCGTGAGCTTGGCAGAATGTAACGGTGAGCAATCCGACCGCGACGCGTCCGCCGCAGCAGTGGACCGCGCCGACCGCGAGCGACCCGGTCGCCGCGACGCTGCGCCTGCCCGGCTCCAAGTCGATGACCGCCCGGGCCCTGGTGCTCGCCGCGCTCGCCGGCGGGCCGTCGACACTCGCCCGGCCGCTGCGCGCCCGGGACACCGAACTGATGGCCGGTGGCCTGCGCGCACTCGGCGCCCACATGTCGATCTCGGACGACGACCGCTGGCTGGTCCGCCCCTACCCGCTGGCCGGCCCGGCGCACGTCGACGTCGGCCTGGCCGGCACCGTGATGCGCTTCCTGCCCCCGGTGGCCGGGCTGGCCGCCGGGCGGGTCACGTTCGACGGCGACCCGCACGCCCGGACCCGGCCGCTCGGGCCGCTGATCGGCGCGCTGCGCACGCTCGGCGTCCGCATCGACGCGCCACCGGCCGGCAGCCTGCCGCTCGTCGTCCTCGGTGCGGGCCGGGTTACCGGCGGCGACGTGGTGATCGACGCCTCCGCGTCCAGCCAGCTCGTCTCCGGGCTGCTGCTCGCCGCGCCCCGCTTCGACAGGGGCGTCGTGGTCCGGCACGAGGGGCCGCCGGTGCCGTCCGCGCCGCACGTGCGGATGACGGTGCAGATGCTGCGCGCGGCCGGCGCCGCCGTGGACGACACCACGCCCGACGTGTGGACGGTCGAGCCGGGCCCGCTGTCCGGGCGCGGCTGGGAGATCGAGCCGGACCTGTCCGGCGCGGCGCCGTTCTTCGCCGCCGCCCTGGTCACCGGCGGCGAGGTGACGCTGCAGGGCTGGCCGCGCAGCAGCCTCCAGCCGGTCGAGCGGCTCCGGGAGCTGCTGCACCGGATGGGCGGCGAGGTGAGCCTCGGCACCGACGGCCTGACCGTGCGGGGCACCGGCACGGTGCGCGGGATCGACGCCGACCTCTCCGACGTCGGCGAGCTGACCCCGGTGCTGGCCGCGCTCACGCTGCTCGCCGACGGTCCGTCCCGGCTCACCGGCATCGGCCACATCCGGGGCCACGAGACCGACCGGGTCACCGCGCTCGCGAAGGAGTTCACCGCGCTCGGCGCGGACATCACCGAGACCCGCGACGGGCTGGACATCCGGCCCCGACCGCTGCGCGGCGGGACGTTCCGCACGTACGCCGACCACCGGATGGCGCACGCGGCGGCGGTGGCCGGGCTGGCCGTCCCCGGCATCGAGGTCGACGACGTGGCGTGCACCTCCAAGACCATGCCGGAGTTCCCGGCACTATGGTCGGGGATGGTGACCGGCAAGAACTGACAGCGGGGGGACGTCCTGGCGACGAAGCGGCGCGAGTACGACGAGGACGACGTCCGGGTCCGGCCGGGCCGGTCGTCGCGCCCGCGAACGCGCACCCGGCCCCGGCACGCCGACGCCGTCGACGGGTTCGTCATCGCCGTCGACCGGGGCCGCTACACCTGCGTGCTCCCCGGAGCCGGGCCGGACGCGCCGCTCGTGACCGCCATGCGCGCCCGTGAGCTGGGACGCAAGTCGGTTGTGGTGGGCGACCGGGTGGGTCTGGTCGGGGACACCTCCGGTGCGCCGGGCGCGCTGGCCCGGATCGTGCGCATCGCCGAGCGGACCTCGGTGCTGCGGCGTACCGCCGACGACGACGAGACCACCGCCGAGGGGCGGCTGGAACGGGTGGTGGTCGCCAACGCCGACCAGCTGGTGATCGTCAGCGCGCTCGCCGACCCGCCGCCGCGTACCGGGTTCATCGACCGCTGCCTGGTGGCCGCGTACGACGCCGACATCGAGCCGCTGCTCTGCCTCACCAAGGCCGACCTGGCCGGTCCGGAGGCGGTGCTCGGCTACTACACCGAGCTGGAACTGCCGTACGTGCTGATCCGCCCGGACTCCGACCTGGCCGCGCTGCGGGCGCTGCTCGCCGGCCGGGTCTCGGTGATGGTGGGTCACTCCGGCGTGGGCAAGTCGACGCTCGTCAACCGCCTCGTCCCGGACGCCGAGCGGGCGGTGGGCACGGTCAGTGCGATCGGCCGGGGCCGGCACACCTCGACCAGCGCGGTGGCGTTGCGGCTGCCCGCCGAGCCCGGCGCCGACGGCGACACCGGCTGGATCGTCGACACCCCGGGGGTACGCAGCTTCGGGCTGGCCCACGTGTCCGCCGAGAGCCTGCTGCACGGCTTCCCGGATCTGGTCGAGGCGACGGTGGACTGCCCGGCCAACTGCCCGCACACCGCCGACGAGGCGGACTGCGCGCTCGACGCCTGGGTGGCCGCCGGGAAGGCGGACGCGCGCCGGCTCGCCTCGTACCGCCGGTTGCTGGCCTCCCGCAGCGGCGAGGGCGACCCGCGCGAGCCGGAGCGCAACCCCGGCGATCCGCTCGCCGGGTCCTGACCGGGCCGGCGGCGACCCGCCGTCGCCGGCCGGGCCGCCGCCACTAGCGTGTCCGTCATGACCGGGTACGCCGACGACCTCGCCCTCGCCCACCTGCTCGCCGACGCCGCGGACGCCGTCTCCTCGGCCCGGTTCCGCGCGCTCGACCTGCGCGTCGAGTCCAAGCCGGACCTGACCCCGGTCTCCGACGCGGACACCGCCGTGGAGCGGGAGATCCGCGCGCTGCTGGCCGCCCACCGTCCCGGTGACGGCCTGCTCGGTGAGGAGTACGGCGAGCAGCCGCCGGCCGGTCCCGACGGGCGGCGCTGGGTGATCGACCCGATCGACGGCACGAAGAACTTCGTCCGGGGCGTACCGGTCTGGGCCACGCTGATCGCGCTGCTGGAGCACGACCGGCCGGTGCTCGGCCTGGTCTCCGCCCCGGCGCTGGGCCGCCGCTGGTGGGGCGCGCTCGGTGCGGGCGCGTTCGCCGGCACCGGCCCGGCGGACGGCACGCCGATCCGGGTCTCCGGCGTGACGGCGCTCGGTGACGCGAGCTTCTGCTACTCGTCGCTGACCGGGTGGGAGCAGGCCGGGCGGCTGGACGCGGTGCTCCAGCTCATGCGCGACACCTGGCGCAGCCGCGCGTACGGCGACTTCTACGGCTACATGCTGCTGGCCGAGGGTGCACTGGACGTGATGGTGGAGCCGGAGCTGTCGCTGTGGGACATCGCCGCGCTGGTCCCGATCGTCACCGAGGCGGGCGGAGTCGTCACGGATCTGGCCGGGCGGCCCGCGCCGGCCGGCGCCGACTCCGCCGACATCAGCGCCGTGGCCAGCAACGGCGCGCTGCACGACGACATCCTGGCCCGGCTCGGCCGTCCAGCCGAGCGCTGACCCCGGGGGAGCCTCTATCCTCGCCAGGTGGTTTCCTCCGGTTGGTGCTTCCTGGCGGCGATGATCATCGCGTACGGCTTCGCCAACCTCCTCCAGTCGGTCGCGGCCGCGCGGACCACCGTGCACCACACGTTCGACCCCGGGCTGCTGCTGCGCCTGGCCGGGCACCGGACGTACCTGATCGGCCTGACCTGCCAGGTCGTCGGCTTCGTGCTGGCCTTCCTGGCCCGCCGTGACCTGCCGTTGTTCCTGGTCCAGGCCAGCGTGGCGGCCGGGCTCGGGGTGACCGCCGTCCTCGGCGTGCTGGTGCTCAAGTGGCGGCTGCCGGCGGCCGAGGTGGTGCTGCTGGTGCTGCTGTTCGCCGGCATCACCGCGCTCGTGCTCTCCGCCCAGCCGGCGCCGTCACGGCAGCTCGGCACCGCCGGGCTGGTCGGCCTGGCGGTGGCGGTGCTGGCGATCGCCGCCTCCGGCTTCTTCGCCGCCCGGCTGCACGGCGCGCTCGGGTCGGTGGTGCTCGGCTCGCTGGCCGGGATGGCGTTCTCCGCCGCGGCGGTCGCGGCCCGCCCGCTCGCCTCGGCCGGATCGGTGGAGGCATTCGTCCGCGACCCGCTGCTCTACCTGCTGATCGTCCACTCGCTGATCGGCCAGCTGCTGCTCGGGCTGGCCATGCAGCGCGGTTCGACCACGGCGGCGGTCGCGGCGATGGACGCCGCCGGCGCGGTACCCGCCGCGATCGTCGGTCTGCTGCTGCTCAACGACAAGATCTGGCCCGGCCGGGAGTGGCTGGCCGGACTCGGCTTCCTGGTGACGCTCGCGGCGGTGGTCGGCCTGACCCGGTATGCCGAACCGCAGCACCACCACGCCGGCGCCCGCCAGAAGGCGATGGTGGGCGCCGCGATGGTGCCGGTTCAGGCGGCCTCGACCGGCCCGCGTTCGGAGACGACCACCTCGACCGGCGGCGTCGCCTCGACCGGCGTCGGCTCGATCGGCGTGGCCGGGCGGCGCCGTCCGATCACCCGCTCGTAGAGGCGCTCCAGCGCGGCGGCGGTCCGTTCCCAGGTGTAGCTGCACCGGACCCGGTCCACCGCGGCGTGCCCGTACGCGAACCGTCCGGCGTTGTCGGACAGCAGTCGGCGCAGCGTGACCCCGAGCGTGCGGACGTCACCCGGCGGCACCAGCTTGCCGGTCACCTCGTCCACCACCGCGTCGGCGATGCCGCCCATGGCGTAGCCGACCACCGGCACGCCGCAGGCCATCGCCTCCAGCGACACCCGCCCGGCCGACGCGTAGTGCGGGGTGCAGGCCACCACGTCGGCGGAGCGGTACCAGGTGGCCATCTGGTCGTGCGGCACCGCGCCGACCAGCTTCACCTGCTCCGCCACGCCCGCCCGCTCGGCCAGCTCGCGCAGCCGGCGCGCCTCGGCGTGCCCGTCCAGCCGCTCGGGCGGCGGGCCGCCGGCGATCACCAGTTCCGCGTCACCGACCAGCCGCATCGCCCGGATCAGGTCGTCCTGGCCGTGTCCGGGCGCGAGCCCGCCGACGGAGAGGATCCGGGCCCGCTGGTCGCGGGGCGCCGCCTCGCCGTCCGGGTGGAACTGGCCGGTGTCCACGCCGGTCGGCACCATCGCCACCGACGTACGTTGCAGGCCCATCCGGGTCAGCTCGTCGACCTCGTCGTTGCACTGGGCCACCGCCACGTCCACGGCCCGGGTCAGCGCCCGCTCCAGCGGGATGCGCTCCCCCGGCCCGGTGTACTCGCGGCCGAGATGCCGCAGCTGCTCCACGCCGAGCGAGTGGAACGTCTGCACCACCGGGATGTCCGTGGCACGGACCGCGTGCGCGGCGGCCAGCCCGCCGACCCAGTAGTGCCCGTGCACCACGTCGGGGGTCCAGTCCCCGGCCCACTGCCCGGCCAGCCAGCGGCCGTACTCGGCGACGAACGGGACCAGCTCGGCGGTGGAGAGCATGTCGGGCGGCCCGACCGGGACACGTTCCACCCGGTAGCCGTCGAGTTCGGTCAGGGCGGGCTGGGCGGACGCGGCACGGCGCTCGTAGACGCGGACGTCATGGCCCCGGGCGGCGAGCTCCGCCGCCACGCGCGCAATGTGCTCCTGCGTCCCGACGGTGGGACCGTCGGTGGACGAGCCGGCGTGCGCGCATACAAGGCCGACGCGCATGGTGCACCTCCATGCGTTTCTCGCGAGCGGGGTCTCCGGTCAGAGCGTCCCATTAACCCAGGTCCGGTGCGCCCAAACCTGACAGATCGGGGTCACCCGGCCAGTGCGTCCCGTGGGCGGGACAGCCGACCGATGCCGATCACCGGCGAAAACGGTCGGCATGACCGCCCCGGCCCGGGGTACCGACGGGGAATGCCGCTGACCCGCAGCCTCTCCGACGCCACAGTCGTCATCACCGGCGCCTCCAGCGGGATCGGCGCGGCCACCGCGTACGCGCTGGCCCGCCGGGGCGCCGACGTGGTGCTGGCCGCCCGGACCGAGTCCGCGCTGCGCCGGGTCGAGTCGTTCTGCCGGGAACTGGGCGGACGGGCCCTGGTGGTGCCCACCGACGTGACCGACCCGGAGGCGGTGGAGCGGCTGGCGACGCGGGCGGTGGCCGAGTTCGGCCGGATCGACGCCTGGATCAACAATGCGGCGGTGGGCACCGTGGGGCTGTTCGACGAGATCCCGGTGGCCGAGTTCCGCCGGGTGGTGGACGTGAACCTGCTCGGCACCGTGTACGGGACGCGGGCCGCGCTGCCCTGGCTCGACGCGGCCGGCGGCGGGGTGCTCGTCAACAACGCCTCGGTGCTGGCCGAGGTGGCGATGCCGTACCAGTCGGCGTACAACGCGACGAAGCACGCGATCCGAGGACTCGCCGACACCGTGCGGCAGGAGCTGCGGGTGACCGGCCGGGGGAACATCTCGATCTGCACCGTGCTGCCCGCCACCATCGACACGCCGTTCTTCCGGCACGCCGCCAACCACTCCGGCCGGGAGCTGACCCCGCCGCCGCCGGTGTACCCGCCGGAGATGGTCGCCGAGACGATCGTCAAGTTGCTGCGCCGGCCTCGGCGCGAGGCGTACGCGGGCGGCGCGGCCCGGCTGATCGGGCTCCAGTGGCGGCTCGCCCCGGCGCTGGCCGAACGCGTGCTGGGCTGGTACACCGCGCGCACCCAGTTCGGCCCCGGCGTACGCGCCGACTCGACCGGCGCGGTCTTCACGCCGGACGCGGCGGCGGAGCGGACCGACGGGTGGTCCGGCCGGCGCGGTCAGGTGCTCCGGCTGAGCGCGGCCGTCGGGCTGGCCGCCGGCACCGCTGTCGGCACGGTGGCGGCGCTCAGCCGCCGGTCGCGGGCCGGCCGGCCGTGAGTCCCGCCGACCGGACCGGTGCGCGGGCTCGGACCGAGGTGCACAATGGGGCGATCATGCCGACGGATGCACGTTGCCTGGTGGAGACCGACGACTCCTCGCCGACGGTCCGGCTGACCGGGGTGCTCGACCGGTCCGAGGTGGAGGCCGTCCGGGACGCGCTGCTCGCCCGGCTGTGGCGGCAGCCCGGGGTGCTGCTCGTGGACCTGTCCGGGGTGCGGATCCCCGATCCGATGGCACGCACCGCCCTGGACGAGATCTGCCGGGCGGTGGACGACTGGCCCGCCGCGCGGCTGCTGCTCGACCCGGACGGGCCGCCACCGGACGCCGCGCCCGAGCCGCTCGACGCCGAGCTGCCCCCGGTGGTCGAGGCCGCCCGGGAGGCGCGCGTGCTGGTGGCCGGCGGCTGCGCCAGGTGGGGACTGCCGGAGCTGACCGAGCCGGCCTGCATCGCGGTCACCGAGATGGTCAACAACGTGGTGGCGCACGCGGTCACGCCGATGACGCTCCGGCTGGCCCCGCGCGGCGGCGCGCTGCACGTCGCGGTCCGGGACCACTCGACCGGGCGGCCCGCGTACGGCGGTCCGGCGCCGGTTGACTCGGTGGGCGGGCGGGGGCTGCTGCTCATCGACACGGTGGCCCGGCGCTGGGGCAGCACGGCACTGCCCGACGGCAAGGTGGTGTGGTGTGTGCTGTACGCCGAGGACGAGGCGGCGTACCGCAACTGAGGTGCTTTTCGCACCGTTTCTCCTGATCCACCCGGCCGGTCGCGGTTAGGGCGGGGAGCGCAGTGGGTAGTTCCCGGGCATGCGCGACGACGAGTACCCCACCCCCGTGTCCGATCCCGAGGCGGCGGGCCTGCCCGACACCGCCGACGACGACTCCACCGCGAACGACGATGTGCTGACCGGACGCGAGGCGGACGGCCCCGAGCCGGCCCAGCTCCCCGGTGACCGCACGCCGGTCGCCGTGGACCAGTTCGGCACCACGGCGGAGGAGCAGCTCGACGGCGAGTCGCTGGACTACAAGCTCCAGCGCGAGCAGTACGAGCGCCCCGCCGACGACCCGCTCGCCGGCCCGGTCGACCCGGACATCGCCGCCGAGGCGGACAGCGAGGAGGCCGCCGCGCAGGCCCAGCTCGACGCCGACGTGATCGACCCGGGCCCGGTCTCGGACCCGCACTCCCCGGTCTCCGTGTATGACCACGGCCAGCTCGGCACCGTCGCCGACCACCAGGTGGGCCGGTTGGTCGAGCCGGACGAGGGCGCACACACCGACCAGGAGACCGACAACGTCGCCTACGACGCCGGCGCGGCCGGTGGCGGGGCCAGCGCGGAGGAGCTGGCGGTGCACGAGACCCGGCCGCCGGAGGCGCACTGACAGCTCAGTCGTCCAGGCCCCGCTCGATGGCGTACCGGGTCAGCTCGACCCGGTTGTGCAACTGGAGCTTGCCCAGGGTGTTCTGCACGTGGTTCTGCACGGTCCGGTGGGACAGGCCCAGCCGGTCGGCGATCTGCTTGTAGGACAGCCCCTTGGCGACCAGACGCAGCACCTCGGTCTCCCGTTCGGTGAGTCGGGGTGCCTCGTCGTGCGGGGCGGCCGGCGCCGCGGCCAGCCGCCGGTACTCCCCCAGCACCAGCCCGGCCAGGCCGGGCGTGAACACCGGCTCACCGGCCGCCGTGCGGCGCACCGCGTCCAGGAACTCCGCCGGCGCGGCCGACTTGATCAGGTAGCCGGTGGCGCCGGCCTTGACCGCGTCCAGCACGCCCTGCGGCTCGCCGCTGGCCGACAGCATGAGCACCCGCACGTCGGGCAGCGCGGCGCGCAGGCCCCGGATCACCTCGACGCCGGAGATGTCCGGCAGCTGGAGGTCGAGCACGACCAGGTCGGGACGGGCCGCCGCGGCCACCCGTACCGCCTGCCGGCCCTCGCCGCTGGTCGCCACCACCTGGTGGCCCGCCTCGGTGAGGTCCCGGGCCACGCCCTCGCGCCACATCGGGTGGTCGTCGACCACCATCACCCGGATGCTCACCCGCGGCTCCTCGGCACGACCAGCTCGATCTCGGTGCCCGCGCCGGGCGCCGACACGATCCGCACCTCACCGCCCAGGTCGGCCACCCGGCCCCGGATGGACTGCGCCACCCCGAGCCGCCCCTGCGCGGCGGCCTCCGCCAGCCGGCCCTCCGGGATGCCCGGCCCCTCGTCGCGTACCGAGACGGTCACCGTCTCCTCCTCGTCCTCGATCAGCACCCAGGCCCGCCCGCCGGCGTGCCGGGCCACGTTGTCCAGCGCCGCGCCGACCGCGGCGCCCAGCTCACCGGCGGCCCGCGCCGGCAGCGGCACCGGTGTGGCGGGCGCGGACACCACGACGGTGGCCGAGGCGTACCTGTCGATCAGGTCGCGCAGGTCCTGCTCGTCCCCGCCCGGGTCCGGCGGCGCGCCCGCCCGGCCGATCAACGCCCGCAGCGCCGCCTCCTGCTCGCCGGCCAGCCGGGCCAGCTCGGCCGCCTCGCCGTCCAGGTCCGCGCCGCGCCGCCGGACCAGCGCGAGCACCTGGAGCACCGAGTCGTGGATGTCGCGGGCCAGCCGTTCCCGCTCGCGGGTGGCCGCCTCCAGCTCCACCGCCCGCTGCAACCGCTCCTCCGCCTGCACCGCCAGCCGCGCCACGTGCCCGACCACCACGCCGGCGAGCAGCATGAGGATCGCGCCGGTCAGCGCGGACGGGCTGATCCGGTCCCGGGTGGCGAGGTCGGCGCCGCCGAGGACGATCGCCGCCACCGCGCCACGTCGCCGCCCGCCGGAGACCGCCCAGGCCAGCACCGGCCCGGCCAGCCAGGCGGCGGTCAGCATCGGCACCCCGGCGGCGAGCGCCGCTCGGCCCACCACCCAGGGCGTGACCAGGATGATCGCCAGCACCACGCCGAGGTCGGCCAGGAGCAGCGGCCAGCGCCGCCCGGCCGGACGGCCGTAGCCGGCCGCCGTCACGCCGCTCCACGCGAGCATCGCCAGCAGGACACCGCCCGCGGCGACCGGGTGCGCGTAGCTGCCCGCGTCGCGCAGCACGACCAGTCCGACGTACGCGAGCGCGGCGAAGCGGAACACCGCTATCGATCGCCAGAAGGGGCCCTCGAGGCCGGAGGACGACGGCATGTGCGCCACCCTGTCACAGCCGGTCCGGGGCACCCCGGGCGGTGCGGGCCGAGAAACCCTGACGTACGGTGGAAATGCCGCGAAAGTCGTCGAGAACCATCGTCGGGACGGGGTCATGACAGACGCAGAACTCCCCGCACCGCGTACGGTTGTGCCCATCGAACCTTCCCTGCTTCTCGCCACCGCCTTCGACCAGGCGCAGGTGACCGGGCTGCGGCACTCGGTCACCTCCTGCGCGCACGGTTCCGGCCTGTCCGGCCAACGGCTGGACGACTTCGTGCTGGCGGTCAACGAGCTGATCACCAATGCGGTCCGCCACGGCGGCGGGCAGGGCTGGCTACGGCTCTGGGAGCGGAACGGCGAACTGGTCTGCGAGGTCGCCGACCACGGGCCCGGGATCAGCGAACGGCGGCTGCGCGACCGCGAGCGGCCCGCGCCGGACACCGCCGGCGGCTGGGGCCTCTGGCTGGCCCGGGAGCTGAGCGACACGATGGAGGTGGAGAGCGGCGAGGCCGGCACGGTCGTCCGGATCACCGCCGCGCTCGCCACCCGCCAGCCCGTCACCGGCCCGCCGGACGGCTGACCCCGCCGCCGGCGTCAGGCGAACAGGGCGCTCACCGACTCCCCGTTGTGGATCCGCCGCATCGCCTCGGCCAGCGCCGGCGCCACCGACAGCACCTCCAGCTTCGGCACCCGCTTCTGGGCCGGGATCGGCACCGTGTTGGTGCAGACGATCTCCAGGACGCCCTCCTGCGCGCTCAGCCGCTCCAGCGCCCCGCTGGAGAACAGGCCGTGCGTACAGGCCAGCCGGATCGAGCGGACCCGCCGCTCGCGCAGGTGCGAGATCAGCTCGATCACCGTGCTGCCCTTGGCGATCTCGTCGTCCAGCACGATCACGTCCCGGTCCGCCACGTCACCGATGATCGTGCTGATCTGCACCCGGTCGTCGCTGAAACGCTGCTTCGCGCCGGCCGCCACCGGAGTGCCGAGCATCCGGGCGAACGCGGCGGCCTCCTTGGCGTTGCCCAGGTCCGGCGAGACCACCACCGCGTTGCTCAGGTCGTACCCCTTGAAGTGGGCGGCCAGCTCGCGCAGCGCGTGCAGGTGGTCCACCGGGACGCTGAAGAAGCCGTGCACCTGCGGCGAGTGCAGCGTCATGGCCAGCACCCGGTCCGCGCCCGCGGAGGTGAGCAGGTCGGCGACGAGCCGGCCACCGATGGAGATGCGCGGCGCGTCCTTCTTGTCCGACCGGGCGTACGCGTAGTGCGGCAGCACCACGGTGATCCGCGCGGCCGACGCACCCCGGGCCGCGTCGATCATGAGCAGCAGTTCGACCAGGTGCTCCTGCACCGGCGGCACCAGCGGCTGGATGAGGAAGACGTCGCGCTCCCGGCAGTTCGCCTGCAACTGCACCTCAAGGCAGTCGTTGGCGAACCGGGACACCCGCACCGGGTGCAGCGGGACGTGGAGGTGGGCGCAGATCTCGGCGGCGAGGTCGGGATGGGCCGACCCGCTGAACACGGCAATGTCACGCACGTCTGATGATCGTACGGGCCGCCGGAGGGAGACGGTGGACGCTCGCGGCGGGTACGGTGCTGCCGTGACCGCAGAGTTCGTCGCCGCGATCGACCAGGGCACCACGTCCTCGCGCTGCATCGTCTTCGACCGGGCCGGTGAGATCGTCGCCGTGGCCCAGCGCGAGCACCGGCAGATCTTCCCCCGGCCCGGCTGGGTGGAGCACGACGCCGAGGAGATCTGGACGAACGTCGAGCACGTGGTGCGCGAGGCGCTGGCGAGCGCCGACATCGGCACCGAGTCGCTGGCCGCGGTGGGCATCACCAACCAGCGCGAGACCACGGTGGTGTGGGACCGGGAGACCGGCCGCCCGGTGGCGAACGCGATCGTCTGGCAGGACACCCGCACCGGCCCGCTGCTGCGCGAGCTGACCGAGACGTACGACGAGGAGCGGCTGCGGGCCCGCACCGGCCTGACCCCGGCCACCTACTTCGCCGGGCCGAAGCTGCGCTGGCTGCTCGACCACGTCGACGGGCTGCGCGAGCGGGCCGAGCGCGGCGAGGTGCTGTTCGGCACCATGGACAGCTGGCTGATCTGGAAGCTGACCGGCCGGCACGTCACCGACGTGACGAACGCCAGCCGCACCATGCTGATGGACCTGGCGACGCTCGACTGGGCCCCGGAGCTGCTCGACGCGCTGCGCGTCCCGGCCGCCGTGCTGCCGGAGATCCGCAGCTCGGCCGAGGTGTACGGCACCGCCCGGGGGGTGCTGGCCGGGGTGCCGGTGGCGAGTGCGCTCGGCGACCAGCAGGCGGCGTTGTTCGGGCAGACCTGCTTCCAGCCCGGCGAGGCCAAGTGCACGTACGGCACCGGCAGCTTCCTGCTGCTGAACACCGGTGCCAGCCCGGTGCCGTCGCGGCACGGCCTGCTCACCACTGTGGCGTACCGGATCGAGGGCCAGCCCGCCGTGTACGCGCTGGAGGGCGCCATCGCGGTCACCGGCTCGCTGGTGCAGTGGCTGCGCGACAACCTCGGCCTGATCTCCTCCGCCCCGGAGGTCGAGGAGCTGGCCCGCACCGTCGACGACAACGGCGGCTGCTACGTGGTGCCGGCCTTCTCCGGCCTGTTCGCCCCGCACTGGCGCAGCGACGCCCGGGGCGTGATCGCCGGGCTGACCGGCTACATCACCAAGGGCCACCTGGCCCGCGCGGTGCTGGAGGCGTCCGCGTTCCAGACCCGCGAGGTGGTGGACGCGATGAACGCCGACTCCGACGTGGCGCTGCGCCGGCTGCGGGTCGACGGCGGGATGACCGGCAACGAGCTGCTGATGCAGTTCCTCGCCGACGTGCTGGACGTGCCGGTCGTCCGGTCCCGGATCACCGAGACCACGTGCCTCGGCGCCGCGTACGCCGCCGGCCTCGCGGTCGGGTTCTGGCCCGACCTGGCCACGCTGCGGGAGAAGTGGCGCTCGGACGCGCAGTGGGAGTCGACGATGGACCCGGCGCACCGGGAGCACGAGCTGCGCCAGTGGCACAAGGCGGTCCGGCGCACACTCGACTGGGTCGACTGAGCGTCAGGCCCAGGTGTTGCCGGTGAGCTTCTCGTACACCTCGACGTAGCGGGCCCGGGTCGCCTCGATCACCTCGGCCGGGACCTCCGGCGCGGGCGGCTGCTTGTCCCAGCCGCTCGACGTGGCCCAGTCCCGCACGTACTGCTTGTCGTAGGAGAACTGGGCGCGGCCCGGCTGGTACGACTCGGCCGGCCAGAACCGGGACGAGTCCGAGGTGAGCACCTCGTCGCCGAGCACGAGCGTGCCGTCCGCCGCCCAGCCCAGCTCCAGCTTCGTGTCGGCGATCAGGATGCCCCGCTCGGCGGCGATCTCCGCGCCGCGCCGGTAGACGTCGATGGTGATCTGCCGCAGCCGCTCCGCGACCTCCGGCCCGACCTTGTCCACCACCTGCTCGTACGTGATCGGCTCGTCGTGCTCGCCCTTGGGCGCCTTGGTCGACGGCGTGAAGATCGGCTCGGGCAGGATCGACGCCTCGACCAGGCCGCGGGGCAGCGGCACCCCGGATACCGAGCCGGTGCGCTGGTATTCGGCGAAGCCGCCACCGGTCAGGTAGCCCCGGGCCACGCACTCGACCGGCACCATCTCCAGCCGCCGGCAGCGGATCGCCCGGCCGGCGAACTCCGCCGGTACGTCCGTCGCGGAGATCACATGGTTCGGCACCAGGTCGGACAGCTGCTCGAACCACCACAGCGACAGCGCGGTGAGCAGGCGGCCCTTGTCCGGGATCGGGGTCGGCAGCACCACGTCGTAGATGGAGACGCGGTCGGAGGCGACCAGAATCAGGTCCTCGCCGTCGGCGTAGACGTCCCGGACCTTGCCCGAGTGCAGAAGTTCCACGGCGCTAGTACACCATGACCGGCGCGGACCGCCCGGCGCGCCCACCGCCGTCCCGCCCGGCGTTGACACCCGGCCGGGGGCCGGTGAAATGATCCGTCCACCCCACCTTCGGAGAGAGACGCGTGCGCGCTGTGCAGTCCGTACCCCGTCCCGGGATCGACCGGCGACGGTTCCTGGGCGCGCTCACCGGGCTGCCGCTCGCCGCCGGCGGGCTGCCGCTGCTCACCGGGTGCAGCCCGGAGGAGGTGGCCGCCGACGAGGGCCCGATCGAGCTGTCCGTGTTCTGGTGGGGCGGCGCCCGCCGGGCCGCGGCCACCGAACAGGCGCTGCGGCTGTACTCGCAGCAGAACCCGCGGGTCAGCTTCCGGGTCACCTGGCAAGGGCTCAGCGGCTACTACGACCGGCTCGCCACGCAGGCCACCGGCGGGAACGCGCCGGACCTGTTCCAGATCGACGACACCCTGCTCGCCGAGTACGCGGGCCGGGACATCCTGCTCGACCTGACCCGGTACGTCGCCGACGAGCGGCTCGACCTGCGCGAGGTGCCGGAGCAACTGGCCCGCTACGGCCGGGTGGACGAGCGCACGGTGGGCGTGCCGGCCGCGCAGACGAGCGCGGCGCTGGTGTTCAACCGCCGGCTGCTGCGCCGGCTGGGCCAGCCCGAGCCGCGTACCGGGATGTCCTGGAAGGAGTACGCGAACTGGGCCGCCCGCTTCACCCGCGCCTCCGGCAACCGGGTGGCCGGCACCATGGACGCCTCCGGCGACTACCGGGCGTTCTGGCTCTGGCTACGCGGCCAGGGCAGCGAGCTGTACCAGGGGCGGCAGCTCGGCTTCAGCTCCGCCGAACTGCTCGCCTGGTTCGAGTTCTGGGAGGTGGCACGCTTCGACCGGGCCACACCGAGCGCCGCCCTGGTCGAGCAGGCCGACAGCGGCGAGCTGGCCCGCCAGCTCGTGGTCACCGGGCACACGGCGGCCTCCTTCGCCTGGTCGCACCAGCTGCCCGAGTTGCAGAGCCTGACCGACGACGAGCTGGGCGCGGTGGCCTTCCCGGGTACGCCGGCCGCCCAGTGGCCCCGGGCGTCGATGTACTGGGCCGGTTTCCGGGGCACCCGCCACCCGGAAACCGTGGTGGACGTGCTCGACTTCCTGACCACGAACGTGGCGGCCGGCCGGCTCCTCGGCGTCGAGCGCGGCCTGAACGCCAGCAAGCAGGTGCGCTCGTTCGTCGCCGCGGAGGTGACCGGCCGGGCCGAGAAGCGCATGGCCGCGCTCGGCGCCGAGCTGGACGACCTGGCCGGCCCGTCGCCCGCGCCGCCGCCCAAGGGGCACGCCGCGGTACGCACGCTGCTGATCGAGGCGGCCGAGAGCATCCGCGGCAAGCGGGCCGGAGCCCGTACCGCCACCTCCCGATTCATGGCCCAGGCGAACGCCGCCCTCGCCGGCTGACCCACCCCTCCCCCCACCCCGCCCGGCGTGGGCGGGGTGGGCCGGGGATCAGCGCGGGGGGCGGTTGCGGCGGTTGCGCGTCAGCAGCACCACCAGCAGCACGATGCCGCCGACCACCACGAGGCAGCAGAGCAGGCCGAGGAAGCCGAAGCCGCCCCGGGAACGCCGGCGCGCCGCCTCCACCACGATCTCGCCGGTGCCCGACGACGCCCAGGCCGCGACCGGCACGAAGACCGACAGCACGACCGTACCGAGGACCGCGCCCAGGCGGCCCCACCACTTGTTCCATGCAGACATGACCCCATCCTCGCCGAAGCCCGCAACCGGGGCACGGCGGACAGTGCGGATGTCGCCGGACACGGCGAAAGGCCCCGGAGAGAACTCCGGGGCCTTTCGTGACGAGTAGCGGGGACAGGATTTGAACCTGCGACCTCTGGGTTATGAGCCCAGCGAGCTACCGAGCTGCTCCACCCCGCGTCGGCTCGTAAAGCTTATCGCACTCCGTTCCTGGAGATCAGCCGGGGCCCCGGAATCCCCTCCTCGGGCGCCGCACGACGATCCGACGTCTCGCCGGGCGAGGTCGAGCCCGAGACTCTCTGGCCGAAAACGATATGCCTGAGAGTCATAACTATGACTCTCAGGCATACGCGTCTCGGGACTTCTCTTCCGCCGGGCCGGTCGCGGAACGTGACCAAGGCGTGCGAACCCGCACATGGGTGCGCAGGGCACCGGCGAGAACGGCGAAGGCCCCGGAGAGAACTCCGGGGCCTTCGTCACGAGTAGCGGGGACAGGATTTGAACCTGCGACCTCTGGGTTATGAGCCCAGCGAGCTACCGAGCTGCTCCACCCCGCGTCGGCTCGACAACCGTAGCGCACCGACCCGGGGAGGCGCAAAACGGGTACTCAGTCAGGGCGAAGAACGCCCGGTCCGGGATCGTGGTCGGGGTCGCGGCCGGGAGTCCGTCTGACGACACGAGCCCGTGGTCCGGATGACCGTTGCGGTCCCGGACCACGGGCTCGTGGTGTCAGTTCGGCGTCAGCCGCCCGGTGACGGCGCGGGTGACGTCGGCGCCGGTGGCGAGACGCTGCCCGACGGCGCCGGGTTGCCCGAGCCGTTCGCCGCGGCCTGGGCCTGCTGGAACGCGCTCATCGCCTCGTCCAGCGCCTTCAGCGCACGCCCGTACCGCTCGAAGTCGCCGGACGCCTGCGCGGCCTTGACCTCGCCGATCGCGGTCTGCACCCGGGCGGCCGCCTGGGCCAGCTCCCCGCTCATCGGCGGCGTGTTGTTGTCACCCCCGGTCGGCGACGGCGTCGGCGTCGGCGTGGGGTTGTCGTCGGTGCTGGGTGGCGGGTTGGTGTTCGGCGCCCGCTTGCCCTGCTCGACGAGCTGCTTGATGCCGTCGCCGAGGTTGTTGGCGAGCACCACGTACGAGCCGCCGTCACCGTAGGAGAGCAGCACCTTCTGCAACAGCGGGTACGCGTCCTGGCTGCTGCTCTTCACGTACACCGGTTCGACGTAGAGCATGCCGTCGGCGAACGGCAGCGACAGCAGGTTGCCGTACTGCACCTGCGCCTGGTTGGAGGAGAGCAGGTTCAGCTGCTGCCGGATGTCGCCGTTGTTCGTCATCTGCTGGTGCACCTGCGTCGGACCGGAGATCCGGGTCTGGTCCGGCAGCTCCAGCACCTCCAGCTTCGGCTGCCCGTCGACGTACGACCCGGAGACCAGCGCCGCGAGGTTCTGCCGGCCGTTCGGGGTCACCGCCGAGGTCAGCTGGAAGCGTGGCCCGTCCTGCCCGGGGAACTGGGTGAACAGGTAGTACGGCGGCTGCTTCTGCCCGCTGTCCGGCGCGTCCGGCACATTCGGCACCTGCCAGAAGTCCTGGCCGGAATAGAAGTCGCCGGGGTCGGTGACGTGGAACTTGGTCAGCAGGTTGCGCTGCACCTTGAACAGGTCGGCCGGGTAGCGGAAGTGCTCGGCCAGCTCGGCCGGAATGTCGCCCTTGGGCAGCACCAGGTCCCCGCCGAACGCCTTGTTCCACGCCTTGAGCACCGGGTCGGTGTCGTCGTACGAGTAGAGCTTGACCGTGCCGTCGTACGCGTCGACAGTCGCCTTCACCGAGTTGCGGATGTAGTTGACGTTCTCCCGGGCGAGCTGGAACGTGCCCCGGCCGGTCAGCTCGTCGGTCGTCTCGGCCTGGAGGTTGACCCGCTCGGCGTACGGGTAGGTCGCCGCCGTGGTGTAGCCGTCGATGATCCACAGCACGCGCCCGTTCACCACCGCCGGGTACGGGTCGCCGTCGAGCGTGAGGAACGGCGCGACCTTCTCCACCCGGTCGCGCGGGTTGCGCACGTACAGCAGCTTCGAGTTCTCGTTGACCGCCTCGGAGAGCAGGAAGTTCGACTCCTGCTCCTTGATCGCGTAGAGCAGCCGGCGCGGGAACGAGCCGATCTTGACGCCACCCTCGCCGGTGTAGGTGTAGTACTGCTCACCGCCGGTGGAGGTGGGCCGGTCGAACTCGACGTTGCGGTCGCCGTTCTGCCCGACGATCGCGTAGTCGCTCGCCTCCATCCGCTCGCCGTAGTAGATCCGCGGCTGCTGGGCCGGGATCTCCTCGGTCGGCGAGGAGCACGCCTCCTGCGCCTTCTCGCCGAGGTAGCCGGAGACGAAGTACGGCTGGCCGCCGCAGACCACCTGGTTCGCCGGGGCGGCGACCAGGCCGTATCCGTGGGTGTAGACGGTGTGCCGGTTGATCCAGTTGCTCTGCTGGTCGGTCAGCTCGCCGTAGTTGATCTCACGGACGCCGACCACGTAGTCGGAGGTCTTGTCCTTGACCGAGTACCTGTCGATGTCCAGCTTCGAACCGAAGTCGTAGAAGCCGCGGACCTGCTGCAGCTGCGTGTACGTCTCGGAGACGAGCTGCGGGTCGAGCAGCCGGATGTTCGACACCACCGAGGTGTCGGTGGCGAGGCTGGCGGGTGGAACGAGGTTGCTGGCCGCGTACGGTGTGGTCTTCGTGCCGTCGAGACCGAACGCGGACCGGGTGGCCTTGATGCTGCGTTCGATGTACGGCGCCTCCTTGTCCCGGGCGCTCGGCTTCACCTCGAACGTCTGCACGGCCCACGGGTAGATGCCGCCGATCGCCACCGCGGAGACGCCCAGCAGCGCCAGCGAGATGCCCGGCCAGACCAGGTTCCGCATCACCGCGTTGGAGAACACGATGATCGCCAGCGCCACCACGATCGAGATCCAGGCGAGGATCTCCTTCGCCGGGAGCAGCGCGTTCACGTCGGCGTAGCCGGCGCCGTAGAGCTTGGCGCCCTCGTTGTACTCCAGCAGCATGGCCCGCCGGTCCAGCACGTAGGCGACGGCCTTGAGCAGCACGAACACGGCGACCAGCGAGCTGAGGTGGGCGCGGGCGGCGTTCGTCATCCGGTCGCCGACGCCCTGGAGGCGCACGCCGCCGAAGATGTAGTGCACGGCGAGCGCGCCGAGCAGCGACAGCACCACCGCGGTGAAGCCGACGCCGAGCACGTAGCGCCAGAACGGCAGCTGGAAGACGTAGAAGCCGACGTCGACGCCGAACTCCGGGTCCTTCACGCCGAAGTCGCCGCCGTTGCGGAACAGCAGCCACTGGCCCCAGCGGCTCTGCGCGGAGAGGCCGGCGAACAGCCCGACGACGGCGGCGGCCAGCGCGATCCAGGTGCCGAGCCGAGGGCTCAGCAGCATCCGGTAGCGCTCCAGGGTGGCCTGCTCGGCCGAGTTCGGGCGCATCTTGGGCCGCAGCCGGTGGGCCAGCCAGAGATTGCCGCCGACGAGCAGCGCCATGCCGGCGCCGACCACCAGGAACAGCAGCAGGCGGGTGGCGAGCACGCCGGTGAAGACCTGGGTGTAGCGGACCTCGTCGAACCACAGCCAGTCGGTCCAGGCGTTCACGCCCCACCCGAGGAGGGTGAACAAGATGAACACCCCGATCAGGACACCGATGGTGACGCGTCCGCGCCGGCTCATCCTCGGTAAGGGACTGCTACGCATGACCACTGTTGGCTCCGCACGCTCGATGTGATCGGCTCCGACCAGGCACCAAGAGTACGGGGTGTTCCTGAGCACGTCGGGTCAAGGTCACGTCACGATCCGCGCCGTGACCGCCGCCCGGCCCGCGTCAGCAGCGCGTCGGCTGTCCCCCGGCCCGCAGCGTCTCGAGTGCCGTCAATGCCTCACTCAGCGTGGCGACCTTCAGCAGCGGCAGGCCCGGCTGCGGGTTGCGGACCGCCTCGGCGCAGTTGTCGGCGGGCACCAGGAACGCCTTCGCGCCCGCGTCCTTGGCGCCGACCAGCTTCTGCGCGATACCGCCGATCGGGCCGACGCGACCCTCGTCGTCGATGGTGCCGGTACCGGCGATGATCTTCCCGCCGGTGAGGTCGGCCGGCTCCAGCTTGTCGATGATGCCGAGCGAGAACATCAGCCCGGCGCTCGGCCCGCCGATGTCACCGAGGTCGATCTTCAGGGTGAACGGGTGCGGCTGCTGCTGGTCGATCTCCACGCCGATGCGCGGCCGGCCGTCCTGCTCACGGCTGGTCACCGTGGCCGTACCCGGGGTGCCGCCACGGGTGTAGCCGATCGTCAGCGCGGTGCCCGCCGGCTTCGCCCGGATCAGCTCGGTGAGCTTCGCCGCGCTCGTCACCGGCACCCCGTCGACCGAGGTGACCACGTCGTCGGGGCGCAGCACGTCGACCGACGGGCCGCCCGGCGTGACCGCCTTGACCAGCACCTTGATCGGGTAGCCCAGCTCGCGCAGCGCCGCCGTCTCGGCGCTGGTCTGCGAGTTCTGGAAGTCCTCCGCGTTTCGCTTCTCGACCTCCTCCTGCGACTCCCCCGGCGGGTAGACCAGTTCCCGCGGCACCACCGCCTCGTCCGAGGAGAACCATCCGGCAAGCGCCGACCGCAGCCGCACCGTCGGCTGCACACCGACTGTGGTGAGCCGGAGCTGACCGGCGGAGGTGGACGTCGCGCGGCCGGTCACCTGGATGACCTCCTTGCCGTCCTCGCTGCCCAGCGTGTTCACGGTCGGACCCGGGCCGAGCACCACGTACGGCAGCGGCACACTCAGCACGCCGATGCTGAGCAGGGCGGTGAGCAGGGCACCGAGGAGGACGGTCACGCCGCGACGTCTCATGGGCCAGAGCGTACCGATCCGTCCCCTGCCATCCGGCGCGGTGACCGGCGGACTTCGCCCTCAGCGCAACGCCGAGTGGCACGACCTGCGGCGGGGCCCGCGTACCGTAGACGTCGTGCCTGATATTCCGTTCGGCTTCGCGCTCCCGGGTGGTCAACCACCGGACCCCAACGATCCCGCGGCGATGCAGCAGTTCATGTCGCAGTTGCAGCACCTGCTCTCGGCGCCGGGCAGCGGGCCGGTCAACTGGGACCTGGCCCGGCAGGTAGCCGCCAGCCAGCTCGCCGCCGCCGGCGACCCGGCGGTGTCGCCGTTCGAACGCAACGCGGTCGAGGAGGCGCTGCGCATCGCCGACCTGTGGCTGGAGCCGGCGACCTCGTGGCCCTCCGGCATCCGCACCTCGGTCGCCTGGAACCGCAACGAGTGGATCTTCAAGACGCTCGACGTGTGGCGCAAGCTCTGCGACCCGGTGGCCAGCCGGATGGTCGGCGCGATGGGCGACCTGGTGCCGCCGGAGGCCCGCGCCCAGCTCGGCCCGATGCAGTCGATGGTCGCCACGCTCGGCGGCGCCCTCTTCGGCGGCCAGCTCGGCCAGGCGCTCGGCTCGCTCGCCGCCGAGGTGCTCTCCGCCGGTGACATCGGCCTGCCGCTCGGCCCCGCCGGCACCGCCGCGCTCGTTCCCGCCAACATCAAGGTGTACGGCGAGGGCCTGGAGCTGCCCGAGGACGAGGTACGCCTCTACGTGGCCCTGCGCGAGGCCGCCCACCAGCGGTTGTTCCAGCACGTGCCGTGGCTGCGCGGGCACGTGCTGACCGCGGTGGAGAACTACGCCGCGGGCATCCGGGTCAACCGGGAGGCGATCGAGGAGGCGATGGGCCGGGTCGACCCGACCGACCCGGAGTCGATGCAGGCGATCGCGCTGGAGGGCATCTTCACGCCCGAGGACACGCCCGCCCAGAAGGCGTCGCTGGCCCGGCTGGAGACCGTACTCGCCCTGGTCGAGGGCTGGGTCTGCCACGTCGTCGACAGCGCCGCCGGTGACCGCCTCCCCAACGTCGTACGCCTCGGCGAGGCGTTCCGCCGCCGCCGCGCCGCGGGTGGCCCGGCCGAGCAGACGTTCGCCGCGCTCGTCGGCCTCGAACTGCGGCCCCGCCGCCTGCGTGAGGCGACGGTGCTGTGGGCGGCGCTGACCGAGCACCGCGGCATCGCCGGCCGGGACGCGGTCTGGGGTCACCCGGACCTGCTGCCCTCCGACGACGACTTCGCCGCCCCGGAGGCGTTCGCCACGACGAGCACCGATCTCGACGACGAGCTGGCGAACTTCGACTTCTCCGCCCCCGGTGCCCCGGAGGAGAAGTCCCCCGGCGAGGACGACGACAAGCGCTGACGCGTACGCCGGACGGGCCCGCACGGTTCCCCGTGCGGGCCCGTCCGCCTCCCCACCCCGCCCGCCCCGCTCCGTCGATCTTGGACTTGTGGCGCCCAGGATGTCCTGAATGAGGCTTCTGCCAGGTGCCACAACTCCAAGATCGGCGAAGTCGGCGGGGCAGCGGGGGCGGTGGGGGCGATGGGTCAGACGGGGCGGCCGGACAGCAGGGCACGGGTGGCCTCCCAGCCCTCGACGGCCGAATCGAGGGCGGCCAGGTCGGCCGGGCCGCGCATCCGGTGCCATCCGGCGGTGACCGCCACGTCCCCGGGGCTCGGCGCCGCCCGCCGCACCTCGGCCGGCGCGGTCGTGTCCAGGTCCAGCGCCGGCAGCCACGCCGGTACGGGCAGTCGCGCCGCCACCCCCAGCAGCCCGGTTCCGCTCCCCTCGACCGGAGCCAGCGCCACCGGCCGGGTGGTGAGCGGGCGCAGCAGCTTGCCGAGCGTCAGCCCCGGCACGTCCGGCGCGTCCGCCGCCACCACCGCCACCTGGTCGTAGCCGCCCGCCCCGTCATCGCGGGCCGCCCGGTCGCCGATGATCGCCGCGAACACCGCGTTCGGGGTGGGCTCGGGCACCTCGTACACACCGGTGCCGGGCCAGACCACCGCGTCGGCCAGCCATCGGTCGCGGGCGGTGACCGCGACGGCGGTCTCGACCTCGTTCAGCGTCGCGAGCAGGTCGACCACGTCCTCGGCGAGCGCAGTACGCCATCGCGCCGGATCGACTCCGGGCGGCGTCCACGTCACCGGGCCGAGCAGCGCCACCACCACACGTCGCGACATTCGCCGACCTTAACCCCACCCCACGGGCGATCATGAAGTTGGCGGTGACGAAGCGGACGAAACGCCGGGCCAACTTCATGATCGACCGCGATGGCGGCGGTGGTCAGGGGATGGCGGCGGTGGCTGCCACGCCCTCCAGGTAGCCGCGGGCGCGCTCCGACCTCGGGTAGCGGGCGACCAGCGCCCAGAACTGGGCGTTGTGGCTGGGCACGATGAGATGCGCCAGCTCGTGCAGCAGCACGTAGTCGATCACCCAGTCGGGCATGTCCTGAACCCGGTGCGAGATCCGGATGGTGCGGTCGGCGGGCGTGCAGGAGCCCCAGCGGCCGTTCTGGTTGGTCACCCAGCGGACGCTCGCAGGCGCGGCGGCCGACCCGTGTTCGGTCAGGTAGAGGTCGATCAGGCGAGCGGCGCGGGCGAGCAGTTCGGCGTCCGAGCGGGCCAGCCGGCCCTCGCGGGCGGCGAGCCGGGCGAGCATCCGGTCGACCCACTCGCTCTCCTCGGCCCGGGAGAACTGGTCGGGGATCAGCACGACGACGCGCTCACCGTCCCGGTACGCGGACACCGTGCGCCGCCGACGCTGGCTGCGCCGCACCTCGACGACGGGCTTCCGCGTCACGGCCATTACCGGTCCGCGCAGCCTCGGTTGACTGTCACGATGGAAAGCTAATGCGTACTGACCAGGGCTCCGCAAGAGTCAACACGACGACACGCGCCCGGAAAGTGGCGGTTGATTGTCAGGAGTCCGGAAAAAATTCTTTGCGACGGTAGCTGACCATCACCTGACCGGCCCTGTTCACGTTAAGTGATCTACGACGAGTGACAGTCGGCGGGGCCACGCGAAGCGGATCTGGGTGCATTCATCCGGCGTGTCCGCGCGAAACTGACTTATCCGACGTTACTCGGCATGCACACTCTCGACGTCGACTTGCTCACAGAGTCGGCGCACAGCTGACATGGAACTGCCCGTACCTGGGTAGGGTCCGCCAACCACGGTCAGGTGACTGACCGCGGAGAACCCCCGGCGCCGGTGCCACGCGTGGGCCGCCGCAGGGAGACCGCCGGGACACCTCCGGCGGACGAGACGAGGAGGCTACCGTGGCCGACCAGGCCCAGACCTACAACGGTTACTGCGTGAAGTGCAAGGAGAAGCGGGACTTCGAGGGGCACGTGGAGGTCTCGAAGACCGGCATGAACATGGCCAAGGGCAAGTGCCCGGTGTGCGGCACAACAGTGAACCGCATCCTGGGCAAGGCCAAGGTCTGACCCGTACGACACACACCGGGAGGGCGGCCGTCGGCCGTCCTCCCCGGTCGTGTCGCCGACAGAGTTACCGGCTAGTTGTGGAAAACCGGCGAGAACCTGTGGACAACGCTGGCCACGGCTCGCCGCACCTGTGGACAACGAGCGACGGAGCGCGCGGAGACGGTCACGATCAGTGGCGTGACCGACCCGACACCGCTCGTCCGTCCCGTCCTGCTCCCCGGCCTGACCCGACTCTGGCGCGACCGGCACACGCTCCAGCTCGGCGAGCCGCCCGGCCGCGCAGTGCTGCTGGAGATGTCCTCGCCGGGCACGGCCCGCCTGCTCGACCTGCTCGACGGCACCCGCAGCGAACGCGCCGTGCTGGCCGAGGCGCGCGCCGCCCGGGTCCCGCCCGACGAGGCACGCGCCCTGTTCGACACGCTCCGGGACGCCGGGCTGGTGGTACCGGCGCAAGCACTGCTCCCCCGTGATCTCGCCGGAACGACACGGGCCCGCCTGACCGCCGAGGCCACCGCGCTGGCGCTCGCGTCGCCCGACCTGCCCGGCACACCGGCCCGGCTACTGCGCCGCCGCCGCGACGCCCGGGTGCTGGTCACCGGCACCGGACGACTCGGCGCCGTGGTCACCGTCGCGCTGGCGCAGGCCGGCGTCGGGCACGTCGTACCCGACCTGGCCGGCCCGGTCGGCGCCGGTGACCTGGTCGGGACCGGCCTGACCGCCGCGGAGCTGGGCCGGCCGCTGGCCCTCGCGCTACGCGCGGCGCTGGAGCGGTGCGCGCCCGGAACGGTCACCGTCCCGTCGCGGGCGACCCGGCCGGACCTGGTGGTGCAGCTCGGCGTCGACCGTCCGGCCGAGCTGCTCGCCACCGGGTACGCCCGCCGGAATCAGCCCCACCTGCTGGTCGACCTGCGTGGCGGCGTACCGGTGATCGGCCCGCTGGTCTGCCCGCCCGTCGGTCCCTGCCTGCGCTGCCTGGACCTGCACCGAGGCGACCGGGATCCGGACTGGCCCGCGCTCGCCGCCCAGCTCGCCGCCGACCGGGGAGAGCGGGCCTGCACCGCCGCCACCGGGCTCGCCGGGGCGGCCTTCGCGACGGCCGAGGTGCTGGCCCAGCTCGACGGCGCCCGGCCGGAGACGCTCGGCGGCGCGGTGGAGATCCGCGGGCCGGGCCGGGTCCGCTACCGACGGTGGCCGCCGCACCCCTCCTGCGGCTGCTGCCGGCGTCGCCCGATCCGGTCGGCCCCGGCCGCTACCCGCCGCACGGCAGCAGCGGAGGCCCCGCGTCGGTAACAATGGCCGGGTGACCGACATCCCGCGCCGGGCCGTGTCCCGCACCGCCAAACTCGCCGCTCTGCCGCTCGGGTTCGCCGGTCGAACCGTCCTCGGCATGGGCAAGCGGGTGACCGGCCTCGCGTCCGACGTCATCTCCGCCGAGATCCAGCAGCGCACCGCCGAGCAGTTGTTCAGCGTGCTCGGGCAGCTCAAGGGCGGGGCGATGAAGTTCGGCCAGGCCCTGTCGGTGTTCGAGGCGGCGTTGCCCGAGGAGGTCGCCGCGCCCTACCGGCAGGCGCTCACCAAGCTCCAGGAGGCCGCGCCACCGCTGCCGGCGGCGACAGTGCACAAGGTGCTCGCCGAGCAGCTCGGCCCGGACTGGCGCGACCGGTTCATCGAGTTCGACGACACCCCGGCCGCCGCGGCCAGCATCGGCCAGGTGCACCGGGCGGTCTGGCGCGACCCGGGGTACGAAGCGGGGGGCGGCCCCCGGCACCGCGACGTGGCCGTGAAGATCCAGTACCCGGGCGCCGGTGACGCGCTGCTCGCCGACCTCAAGCAGCTCTCCCGGCTCGGCGGCATGTTCCGGGCCATCCAGCCGGGGCTGGACGTGAAGCCGCTGCTGGCCGAGCTGCGTGAGCGCATCACCGAGGAACTGGACTACGAGCTGGAGGCGGAGTCGCAGCGGGCTTTCGCCGCCGCGTACGCCGACGACCCGGACATCTTCATCCCGGAGGTGCTCGACGCCGCGCCGCGGGTGCTGATCACCGAGTGGGTGGAGGGCATCCCGCTGTCCCAGATCATCCGGGAGGGCACCGAGGAGCAGCGGAACGAGGCCGGTCGGCTGATGGCCGAGCTGCACCTGTCCGCGCCGGAGCGGGCCGGGCTGCTGCACGCCGACCCGCACCCGGGCAACTTCCGGCTGCTCCCGGACGGCCGGCTCGGTGTGATCGACTTCGGGGCGGTGGCCCGGATGCCGCAGGGCACGCCCGAACCGATCGGCCGGATCGCGGCGCTGGCGCTGCGCGAGGACGCCGACGCGGTGGTGGAGGGGCTGCGCGCCGAGGGCTTCGTCAGCCGTACCGAGTCGATCGACGCCCCGGCGGTGCTCGACTTCCTGCGTCCGATGCTGGAGCCGATCGCCGCCGACGAGTTCCGTTTCACCCGGGCGTGGCTGCGCGCCGAGGCGACCCGGCTGGCCAGCCCGCGCTCCCCCGCCTACCAGCTCAGCCGGCAGCTCAACCTGCCGCCGTCGTACCTGATGATCCACCGGGTCACGCTGGGCTCGATCGGGGTGCTCTGCCAGTTGGAGGCGAAGGCGTCCTACCGGTCGATCCTGGAACGCTGGCTGCCGGGCTTCGCGCCGGTGGCCTGAGCGCAAGCCGGCGCCGGAAGACCACGAAGGGGCGGTGACCTGGTCGGTCACCGCCCCTTCCTCACGATCGTTCTACAGAACGCCCAGGTCGCGGGCCGACTGGCTGCGACCCCGCATGGCGACGGTACGGGCGGAACGGGTTGCCTCAGTGCTCGTGGTGGTGCGACCGGCCTGAGGCCGGCGCATTCGAGCCCTGGACAACGCTTCGTGGAGTAGTTGCATCTCGAATCCGTTCGGCAGGTTCAGCATCAGGGTTTCTCTTTCAGGTCGGCCGGTGGAGGGACACCGGCATCGGTCGGTTTCGGAACGTAGGTGTGTCAGGCTGCCAGCCGGACGGAGTTCCGCGACTCGGACAGCCCGCTGGCCGCCAGTCGCGCCTCCGCCTCGACCCGAAGCTGCGCGTCACGGGCGAGGTCCTCCTTGCGCGGACGGCCACGGGGCCGCTTGCGCGGGACGACCGCGCCACGCTCGAAGATCTCGCCGCCCCAGACGCCCCAGGGCTCGGCTCGCTCCACCGCACCGGCCAGGCACTCGACGCGCAGCGGGCAGTCCCCGCAGAGCGACTTGGCCAGCTCGAGCTCGGCGGGCGAGTCGGAGAACCACAGGTCGGGGTCGAACTTCCGGCAGGGCAGGTTCGCCTCCACGTCGACGCTCACGTCGAGGGGGGCCAACGCCAGACTCATCCTCCGGTCACCTCTCTCTCACTTCGATCTCGTGGATCGCATTCCGACGTACTTCGGCGGGACAAAAAAACTGAGGCCGCGGATCCCGGTATGCGGGTTCCGCGGCCTCGAGGTGAGCCGGTGGTCTGATGGATCAGACCGGTCTACCTCGAGGTGGAACGCCGCGGACATCCGTGCGCTTCTTGGCGCCATCGATGCCCTTGCCCGCGAAGCCACTGGTCCCCTCGACTCCGGCGATCGGCGCAACGGTCAGGTTCAGCTCGGCCTGAACCTGGACCTGGTGCACCTGCGGAGCCGACGGTCGAGCGGCGAGGGCCACCCGGACAGCCGACAGCGGAGCGACGGCAGACGGCATCGCCGCGAGACGCTCATAGTTGAAGATCTTCACTGGTGCCACCTCCCTACTCTCCTCGTGCCGACCGTGGACTCATCCCTCTTGAGCAGCCAGAACGGCGCCGCTCGCGAGGTGTGTCATGAGGCTATTCCTCGCCCTCGGGGGAGGGCAAACGATTTACGGCTAGTTTTCAGAAGTTTTCTGTGGGCAGACGTCGTCCACCGTTGCACCGGCCACCAGGGCGAGCACCGTATCCCCGTAAAGCCCGACTTTTCGGGGCCCGATCCCGGCGATCGCCACCAGTTCCTCGGTGCGGCCGGGCTTCCGCTCGGCCAGCGCGGTGAGCGTGGCGTCGGTGAAGACCACGTACGCCGGCACCTTCTGCGCTCCCGCGACCCGCTGCCGCCACTCGCGCAGCCGTTCGTACAGCTCCTCGTCGATGTCGGACGGACAGGTCGGGCAGCGGCCCAGTTTGCGGTCCGCGCCGGCGAGCAGCGTGGCGCCGCAGATCCGGCAGGAGACCACCTGCGGCCGGCGCCGCTCGGCCCGCCGCGCCGGGCCGGCGCCGCCGGCCCGCTCACCGCCGCCGGACCGGTCGAGCTGCGGCAGGAACCGCGAGGGCCGCCGGGCCCGGCCACCCGGCGAGCGGGCCGTGGCGTACGACAGCCAGAGCCACTCCCGGGCCCGGGTGATCCCGACGTAGAGCAGCCGCCGTTCCTCCTCGACCTGCTCCATCGTCTTCGCGTACGTGGTGGGCAGCGTGCCCTCGGCCAGCCCGACCAGGAACACCGCGTCCCACTCCAGCCCCTTCGCCGAGTGCAGCGACGCGAGCGTCACCCCCTCGACTGTGGGCACGTGCTGCTGGGCGGCCCGCCGGGCGAGTTCCTCGGTGAACCCGGTCAGGTCCGGCTCCTCCTCGGCCTGCGCCGCGTACTCCTCGGCGAGTTGGACCAGCGCGGCGAGCGCCTCCCACCGCTCGCGGGCGGCGCCGCCGGGCGGGGGCGCGTCGGGCGCCCAGCCGACGGCGGTGAGCGCCTCGACCACGGCGGCCCGCAGCGCGGTCCCGGCGTCGGCCGACCGGGTGGCGGCGCGCAACGCGATCATCGCCTGCCGCACCTCGGGCCGTTCGAAGAACCGCTCCGCGCCCTGGAGCACGTACGGCACCCCGGCCTCGGAGAGCGCCTTCTCGTACGCCTCGGACTGCGCGTTGGTGCGGAACAGCACCGCGATCTCCCGGGCCGGGGTGCCACCCGCGACGAGCGTCCGGCAGCGGGCGGCGACCGCGTTCGCCTCGGCCGGCTCGTCGGTGAAGATCCGCAGGTCCGGTTCCGGGCCGGGCCGGCGCTGGCCGTGCAGCTCCAGCCGCAGCCGCGCCTCGGTGCCCCGGGCCTGCGAGATCACCGCGTTTGCCAGACCGACGACCTGCGGGGTGGAGCGGTAGTCGCGGACCAGCCGGACCACTGTCGCGCCGCGGTGCAGCCGGGGGAAGTCGACCAGGTACGACGAGGTGGCACCGGTGAACGAGTAGATCGTCTGGCTGGCGTCGCCGACCACTGTGAGGTCGTCCCGGCCGCCCAGCCACGCCTCCAGCAGCCGCTGCTGGAGCGGGTTGACGTCCTGGTACTCGTCGACCACGAAGTGCCGGTACTGGTTGCGCACCTGCTCGGCCACGTCCGGGTGCTCCTCGATGCCCCAGACCGCGGCGCGCAGCATGTCCTCGAAGTCGATCACCCCGTTGCCGCGCTTGAGCCGCTCGTACGCGTCGAACACGTCCGCCACCCGGGCCGGCTCGTACGGCGTCTCGCGCAGCGCCTTGGCCGCGGCGACCACGTATTCCCCGGGCTCGACAAGCGACGACTTGGCCCACTCGATCTCGGCGGACAGGTCCCGCGCGGCGGCCCGGTCGGCGCGCAGGCCGACCTTGGCGGCGGCCAGCGTGACCACCCGCACCTTGCTGTCCAGCAGCTCCGGCATGGCCCGCCCGGCCAGCAGCCGGGGCGCGAAGTAGCGGACCTGCCGCAGCGCCGCCGCGTGGAACGTGCGCGCCTGCACCCCCTGCACCCCGAGCACGCCGAGCCGGCTGCGCATCTCGGCGGCGGCGCGGGCGGTGAACGTGACCGCCAGCACATGCCGGCCGGCGATGTCGCCGGTCAGCGCCCGGTACGCGATCCGCGAGGTCACCGCCCGGGTCTTGCCGGTGCCGGCGCCGGCCAGGATGCAGACCGGTCCGGCCGGGGCGGTCACCGCGGACCGCTGCTCCGGATCCAGCCCGGCCAGCACCTGTTCCGCCGCTGAGTGAACGCCCACAGCAGGGAATCATCCCAGCATCGTGTGACGTTGCAGCGGTTAGCCTGGCCTGATCGGACCGGGCGCGAGTCACCCCTTGGAGGATCAGACCATGCTGACGATGTATTCCACCCCGTGGTGCGGCTACTGCCACCGGCTGAAGTCGCAGCTCGACCGGGAGGGCATCGCGTACGAGGTGGTCGACATCGAGCAGGACCCGACGGCTGCGGACTTCGTGATGAGCGTCAACGGCGGCAACCAGACCGTCCCGACGCTGCGCTTCGCCGACGGCAGCGCCCTGACCAACCCCTCGATCACCCAGGTCAAGCAGCACCTCGCGGCGCTGCCCGGCTGATCTCCCGCGACACCACGAGCGGCCGTACCCGATCCGGGTGCGGCCGTTCGCCGTCGGTCAGGAGCCTCCGCGGCTGAGCACCCCGTCATCGGCCGGCCGGCGTGGTGACGGGATCCGTACCGGCACGGCGACCGGCGCGGTCAGTCCGCGGCCCCGCCACAGGTAGAGGCCGGCCGCCGTGGTGACGGCACCGACGAGAGCGAACAGCAGCCGGTAGTCGAACACGCCGACGAGCAGCGCGCCGGTGCCGATGGAAAGCGCCTGCGGCCCGCTGACCAGGGCCTCGGACGCGGCAGTGACCCGGCCGAGCAGCCGCGGTGGCGTCCGCCGCTGGATCAGCGTGTTCAACCCCACCATGGTCAGCGGCAGCGACAGGCCGGCCAGCAGCAGCGCCACCACCCCGAGCCACAACCGGGGGTACGCCAGCGCCAGCGCTGCTGGTCCGAAGAACGTCACGCCCGCCGCGAGCGCGCCGACCTCGCCGAACCGGCGGACCACGGCGGCCGAGAACAGGCCGCCGACCAGCCCGCCGACGCCCTGCACCATGACCAGCACGCCGACGAACGCGGCGTCGCGGTGCAGGCCCAGATCGACGTACGCGAAGATCAGCGACTCGGTGAAGCCCATCACCAGCGAGCCGAGCCCGTACCCGAGCAGCGCCCGGCGCAGCGCCGGCTCGCCGGTCAGGTGGCGCAGTCCCGCGCCCAGTTCGGACGGCCCGCGCCGATCCGGCCGTGCCGGCGTGCTCTCCTCCACGCGCAGCCGCGCGACCACCGCCGCCGCGGTGACGAAGCCGGTCATGGCGAGCAGGACCAGCAGCCAGCCGCCCACGGCGGCGTACACACCCGCCCCGGCCAGCGGCCCGATCAGCCGCAGGCCCTGCCGGACGGTCTGGAGCAGCCCGTTCGCGTCGGCGAGCAGGTCGGCCGGAACCAGGTGCCGGATCAGTCCGTTGAGCACGGCGGTGAGCGTGATGTACGACAGCCCGTAGAGCGCGGCGACCACGTAGATCACCCAGACGTCGGACCGGTCCCGGACCGTGAGCAGCGGGCCGAGCAGCACTGCCGCGACCAGGTTGGCGGCGATGAAGAACTGCCGCCTGCGGTAGCGGTCGACCACCCAGCCGACCAGCGGGGCGAGCGCCATCGGCGCGATGACCGCGAAGATGGTCGCCCCGGCCATGCTGTCCGAGCCGGTCAGGTCCTTGACCCAGACGGCCAGGGCGAGCAGCAGGACCGACTCCGCCGCCATGCTCGCGACGAGCGCGGCGAACAGGAGACGGAAGTCGGGGCGGCGCAGGACGGTGCGCATCGGGGTCCCTCCACGGTCCTCTTTTTGTCTCGTGACACGCCCGTGCCGGAGCCTCCGACGCCGGTCGCGCCGTCCATACTGACCGTGGGGGGCGAATTTCATACAGTTACCGTCGCGTCAAGCGACGGTCGACGGGAAAGAGGACGCCGTGCCTCCTGCCGCACCAGGCCCGATTCTGCGCCGTCGTCGCCTCGGCATCGAGCTGCGTCGGCTCCGCGAACAGGCCGGTCTGACCGGTGACCAGGTCATCGAGCGGATCGGCTGGGCCTCCGCATCCAAGTTGTCCCGTCTGGAGAACGGCCGCAGCCGTCCCGACCCGGACGACGTGGACGTGTTGCTGACGCTCTACGGCGCCGACGAGGAGCAGCGCGCGGAACTGACCGGGATCACCCACGAGGCCGGCGACATGCGCGGTTGGCTGCGCAACTTCCCGGTGATGACCCAGCAGCAGCGCGCCTTCGCCGAACTGGAGGCGGGTTGCGCGGAGATCTCCGAGTACAACCCGGTGCTGGTGCCGGGGCTGCTGCAGACGCCCGGGTACGCCCGGCACCGGATCCTGTCCGCCGCGCAGGTCGCCGCCGAGGCCGGCGACCCGGAGACAGAGGATCCCGAGACCGAGGTACGCGCGCGGCAGGCCCGCCAGTCGCTGCTGACCCGCTCCCCCGACGTGCCCCGCTACACGGCGGTGCTGGAGGAGGCGGCGCTCGGCCGCCGGGCCGGGCCGCCGGAGGTGCTGCACGAGCAACTCGTCCACCTGTGCGAGATGGCGCTGCTGCCGAACGTGACGCTGCGTCTGCTGCTGCGGGACACCCGGGTCGGTGACTGGTACCTTCCGCCGACCGCGTTCTCGGTCTACCGGTTCGCCGATCCCCTCGATCCGGAGACACTCGCCATCGAAGGTGGGTTCACCGACGTCATGTCGACCGAGGTAAACACCCTAAATCGCTATAAAGTGGTGTTCGAGTGGCTATGCTCGTCGGCACTCTCCGCATCGGACACCCTCTCCTGGTTGATCGAGGCGACGGGGCGGCTGACCGGCACGGCAGTCGAGTCCACGGTGGCGTACGGGCCGGCAACGGCGCCGGCCCAGCGTCGCCGGGACTCGGGGCGCCTCACCACGGAACGGTGATCCGGCACGGACACCGCCCGCGCTCCGGCGTCGCTCGGTCCCATCGGAGCACCTCACCAGGAGCAAGCACCATGAACGAGATCCACACCAGCACGACCGCCCGCTCGGGGCGGCTCGCCGGCGCCGCTTGGCGCAAGAGCACCCGCAGCCAGACCTCCAACTGCGTGGAGGTCGCACCGCTCGGCTCCGGGCCGGGCACCGTGGCCCTGCGGGACAGCAAGGACCCGAGCGGACCGGTCCTGCTGTTCGACCGGGCCGGTTGGCTCGGCTTCCTCGCCGGCACGAAGAGCGGTCAGTTCGATCTGGACTGATCCGGCGAACCACGGGGGGCCGTCGGCGCGAGCCGGCGGCCCCTTGCGCGTCCACCCCCGACGACGGTGCTGACCTGGGATCCCCCGATCGGTCGAGCTGGCGCGTTCCCCTTGCCGGGCGGACACATCGGCGTAACATGACGCGCGAGTGACGTGGAAGTTCCAGCGTGTAACCGCCGATTGTCCGGGGGACACCATGCGGTTCCTGATCGTCCGCACCGAGATCCGCACCGCCGCCGACGCCGACATCGCCGCCGCCTGGGCCGGCGGAGGCCGCCTGCGGGACGAGACGTGCACGCCCGAACCCCGCCGCCAGGTCGTCCACGCCGAGGACCGGGACGCCGCACTCCTGCTCGCCCGCGCACTGTCCGCCGTCGGTGCGGTACGCGCGGGCCGGCACCGGGTCAAGGTGCTGCCGATCGAGGAACACACACCCGGGCACCCGTACTGCTGGGACGGTGGATGACCGGACGCTGACGTCCGTCGTGGCCGGACCGGCCTCCCCCGCCGTTTTCCCGCCTCACCCGGCCTCGACGGCACGTGTTCCCGGCCCGCGACCGTCGCGGCAACGACGGTCCGGGTCGGGGCCGCGTCCCCACCCCCGTTCCACCCGCCCCGGGTCCGCCCGGCCCGGGTCCGCCCCGGCCCGAGTCCGCCCGGCCTCGCCAGGTCGGGGAGGTGGCTGCATCCCACCGCCCTCGACCACGCCACTTCCCCGAACTGGCGCCGCCGCACCAACCGAGACACGGCAACCCGACGAGGTCGGCCGGGGTCAGCAGTGGCCGTCGAGCCAGCGGTGCACCAGGAACAACGCGATCGACGACGGGGGCGGCAGGACCAGCCGGTCTCCCCCGCCCACCGGCACCGGCTCGCCCGCCAGCGCCGCGCCGATCTCCCGGCGGGTGAACCAGCGCGCGTGCGCGATCTCGGCCAGGTCGACCCGGATCGGCGCGTCCGCGTCGGCGCGGGCCAGGAAGCCGAGCATCAGCGAGCCGGGGAACGGCCAGGACTGGCTGCCCACGTACGCGATCTCCTCGACCGGGACGCCCACCTCCTCGCGGACCTCGCGCAGCACGGCGGCCTCGGCCGACTCGCCGGGCTCGACGTATCCGGCCAGGCAGGAGTAGCGGCGCTGTCCCGGGGTGCGCGGCCAGGCCGCGTTGTTGCCGAGCAGGCAGCGGCCGTCCGGGCCGTCCACCCCGTCGTGCACCAGCACGATCATGGCCGGATCGGTACGCGGCCAGACCCGGCCGCCGTCCGGGTCGATCCGCGACCAGCCGGCCTCGTCGGCGCTCGTCGCCTTGCCGGTCGTCGACGAGTAGCCGTGCCGCAGGTGCCAGTTGAGCAGCGCCAGCGCGGTGGTGAACAGGCCCGCGTCCCGGTCGGTCATCAGGTGGCCGACCTCGCGCAGGTGGGCCGGACGGGTGTCCGGCAGCGCCGGCAGCGGCCCGTCCACCGCGAACACGGGCACGCCGTCCGGCTCGACGCCGAGGAACATCGGCACCGACCGGGGCACCTCGGGCAGCTCACCGGGGCCGACCAGGACCAGCTCCGGCGGGGTCGACGCGCCCCGGACCAGCGCCCGCCCCTCGGCGGCGGAGTCCAGCACCAGCACCCTTGCCCGTTCCCACGCCTCGGTCAGCCAGGCCGGATCGGTACGCCGGTGCGCGGCCCGGTCGAGCGTCGACCGGGCCAGCGGCGGAGCGGGTTCGCCGCTCATGCCGATTCCGTACGCACCGGTGTCAGCGCGGCGAGCGAGTCGGCCACCCGAGCCGCGTCGCCGAGCACGACCGTGACCGCGCGTGCCGGGGCCAGGTAGCGGGCGGCCACCTCGGCCACGTCGTCCACCGTCGTGGCGGCCAGCCGGGCGGCGTACTCGGCGAGGAAGTCCAGCCGCAGCCCGTTGCCGGCGTACGCGCTGGTCAGCGACGCGAGACCGGCCTGGGTGGACATGCCGAGCTGAAGGGTGCCGAGCGCGTACTGACGGGCCTGCTCCAGCTCGTCGGTCTTCGGCGGCACCGTCGCCAGGCGGCCCAGCTCGTAGGTGGTCTCCACCAGCGCCGCCGCTGTCACCTCGGTGGCCACCTCGGCGCCGGCGACGAGCAGCGAACCGGCCACCGAGTGCTCGACGAGCGAGTGCGGCCCGTACGTGTAGCCCTTGTCCTCGCGGATGTTCTCCACCCAGCGGGAGGAGAAGTAGCCGCCGAAGATCAGGTTGGCGAGCTGCAACGCGGCGTGGTCCGGGTGGGTACGGGGCACCGCGGGCAGCGCGAGGCGTACCGAGGACTGCACCGAGCCGGGCCGGTCGACCAGCAGCAACGGCCCGGGTTCCAGCGGCGGCGCCGGGGGCAGCTCGGCGACGTGTCCGTCACCGCGCCACCCGGCGAGCGCCTTCTCGGCCGCGTCCAGCGCCCGTTCCGGGGCCACGTCGCCGACGAGCACCAGCACCGCGCCGGCCGGATGCACCCGCTCGGCGTGCAGCCGGCGCAACGCGGCCGGGCGGACCGCCCGGACCTGGTCCGGGTCGGGGGTCTGCTCCGCGTACGGGTGCCGGCCGTACACCCGCTTGAGCAGCGCGGTACGGGCCAGGTGCGACGGCTGGCTCTGGGCGACCTGGATGCGGTCGACCAGG
The DNA here is from genome assembly GCF_015354395.1 of Micromonospora sp. ANENR4. Classification (NCBI taxonomy): domain Bacteria; kingdom Bacillati; phylum Actinomycetota; class Actinomycetes; order Micromonosporales; family Micromonosporaceae; genus Micromonospora; species Micromonospora sp. ANENR4. The sequence continues at coordinate 39,231 of NZ_JADKYQ010000006.1, read as the reverse complement.
CGGTCCCGCTCGGTCTCCACCCAGTCGGCCGGGTAGGTGGCGCCGGTGAGCACCTCGGCGAGCAGCTCCAGCATCCGGTCCAGGCCGGTGACCAGGCCCGCACCGGAGAGCATCAGCCGGTCCGGGTCGAGGCCGGCGGTCAGCCCGCCGCCGACCTTCTGCAACTCGGCCGCCAGCTCGGTGGCGCTGTGCGCCTCGGTGCCGGAGAGCATGGTCTGCGCCAGCATCGCGCCGCGGGCCAGGTGGGTGCGCCCGAACGGCATCCACAGTCGCAGCTCGACCAGCGGTACGGAGGAGCGGCGTACCGCGATCACGGTGAGGCCGTTGGCAAGCGTGCGCTCGGCCTGCTTGGGCACCTTGAGGCGGCGGTTCGGACCGAGTGCCGGCAGTGGCCGGACGGTGGTGGCGGTGGTCGTACTCGTGCTCATCGGGCTCCTCCGGCGACGACCTCGACTGCCGCGCGGCGCTCGGGCCGCAGGGTGGCGGCGGCGGCGCGGACCTGTTCCTCGGTCACCTCGCCGACCAGCCGGGGCAGGTCGTTGAGCAGGCCGGGTTCGCCCCGTTGCTGTTCCAGCACCGCCATCCGCAACGCGCGGCCGAGCACCGCGTCCGTGTCGCGCAGCAGGTGGGTGGCCATCCGGGCCTGGGTACGCGCCAGCTCCCCCTCGGTCAGCCCGCCGGTCGCCAGCCGGTCCAACTCCTCGTCGATGGTGCGCAGCACCTTGTCCACGTCGCCGCCGGGCGGCAGGTGCGCCTGGAGCAGCAGCGCGGTGGGGTCGCGGACGTCGAACGGGTCGCCCATGAAGCCGAGATATCCGCCGAGGCTGGTGACCGACCGGTCGCGCTGCACCAGCCGCTCGACCAGCCGGGAGGCGTCGCCGTCGGTGAGCACCTCGGCCAGCACCACGTACGGCAGGTAGCCGGCGAAGTCGCTGACCGGGTCGGGCACCCGCCACGCGCCGGCCACCGCCGGGAGCGGGGCCAGCGCGTCGGTGTACGTGCTGCGCCGTTCGGTGATCAGGTCGGGCTCGGCGAAGTCGGGCCGCTGCGGGGCGGGCCGGGCCGGCACGTCCCCGAAGTGCCGCTCGATCAGCGTGGTCGCCTCGGCCACGTCGATGTCGCCGCTGACCGCGAGTACGGCGTTGCCGCTGGCGTAGTAGCGGCGGAAGAAGTCGGCGGCGTCGGCCACTGTCGCCGACTCCAGGTCGACGAAGGAGCCGTAGCCGTCGTGCGCGTTGGGGAAGGTGTCGAACATCACCGGGGGCAGCGTCAGCCAGGGGAACCCGCCGTACGGCCGGTTCAGCACGTTGACCCGGATCTCCTCCTTGACCACGTCGACCTGGTTGCGCAGGTTCTCCTCGGTCAGCCGGGGGCCGCGCATCCGGTCGGCCTCCAGGAACAACGCCCGTTCCAGGGCGTTCGCGGGAAGCGTCTCGAAGTAGTCGGTGTAGTCCAGGTGGGTGGAGCCGTTGAACGTCCCGCCGGCGCCCTGGACGTGGCGGAAGTGGGCCAGCTTCTCCAGGTTCTCCGAGCCCTGGAACATCAGGTGCTCGAAGAGGTGGGCGAACCCGGTGCGTCCCTCGGGCTCGGAGCGGATGCCGACGTCGTAGACCACCGCCACCCCGATGACCGGGGCGCTGCGGTCCGGCGTGAGCACCACGCGCAGGCCGTTGTCGAGGGTGAACCGTTCGACCGGGTACTTCGTCGCTGGGATCTTCGCTCTCCGCGTCGGCACGAGATCGACACTAGCGCCTCGGCACCGGCTCTATCGCCGGTGTGCCCTGGCCGAACGGTGGACTGTTGCGGGACGGGTCTTGACGCCGACGGCCGCTTGCCCCACTCTTCCTACCAACTAAATAGGAATACTGCGGATTGGACATTCGATGAGAGGGCTTCCCCTGCGCCGCCTGGTCACCCTGGCGACCCTGGCCGCGGTCGGCGCGGCCACACTCGGCACCACCGCCGCCTGCGGCGAGGACAGCGACGCCGCCGCCGGGTCCGGCCCGGTGACGCTGCGCCTGGGCTACTTCCCCAACATCACGCACGCCCCGGCAGTGGTCGGCGTGGAGAAGGGGATCTTCGCCGAGAAGCTCGGCAGCGACGTCGAGCTGGACACCAAGACGTTCAACGCCGGCCCGGCCGCCATCGAGGCCGTCTTCTCCGGCGCGCTCGACGCCACGTACATCGGCCCGAACCCGACGGTGAACGCCTTCTCCAAGTCCAAGGGCGAGGCGGTCCGGGTCGTCTCCGGCGCCGCGTCCGGCGGCGTCGCGCTCGTGGTCAAGCCCGGCATCACCTCGGTGGAGCAGCTGCGCGGCAAGAAGATCGCCACCCCGCAGCTCGGCAACACCCAGGACGTGGCGCTGCGCTTCTGGCTCAAGGAGAAGGGCCTGGAGACCACCAAGGAGGGCGGCGGCGACGTCAAGATCGTGCCGCAGGAGAACGCGCAGACGATCGAGACGTTCGGCAGCGGTGCCATCGACGGTGCCTGGGTGCCCGAGCCGTTCGTCTCCCGGCTGGTAAACGCCGGCGGCAAGGTGCTCGTCGACGAGCGCGACCTGTGGCCGGACAAGAAGTTCGTCATCACCAACCTGCTGGTCAGCACCAAGTTCCTCAAGGCGCACCCGGACGTGGTGAAGAAGCTGGTCGAGGGCCAGGTCGCGGCGAACGAGTTCGTCAACACCAAGCCGGACGAGGCGCAGCAGGCCATCTCCGACCACATCGGCAAGATCACCGGCAAGCCGCTGGACCTCAAGCTGATCAAGCAGGCCTGGCCGACGCTGGAGTTCACGAACGACCCGATCCCGTCGTCGCTGAAGACCGGTCTGGACCACGCGGTCGCGGTCGGGCTGACCCAGCCCGTCGACCTGAACGGCCTCTACGACCTGACGTACCTCAACGAGGTGCTCAAGACGCAGGGCAAGGCCGAGGTCAGCCAGCCGTGACGACGACCGGCACGACCCCGCGCAGCGCGACCGGCTCGGTCGCGCTGCGCGGCGTGACGAAGGTGTACGGCCAGGGCGAGCAGGCGGTCCTGGCGCTGGACGGGCTGTCGCTCGATGTCGCCCCGGGTGAGTTCGTCTGCATGGTCGGCGCGTCCGGCTGCGGCAAGAGCACGCTGCTCAACCTGGTCGCCGGGCTGGACCGGGCCAGCGGCGGCACGATCGAATTGGGCGAGGGCGTCAACCCGGGACTCATGTTCCAGGAGCCGGCGCTGTTCCCCTGGCTCACCGTCGAGGGCAACGTCGAGGTGCCGCTGAAGCTGCGCGGGCTCCCCCGTGACCAGCGCAAGGAGCGGGTGGCCGAGCTGCTGCGCACGGTCCACCTGTCCGAGTTCGGCCGTAAGCGGCCGCACCAGCTCTCCGGCGGCATGCGGCAGCGGGTCGCGCTGGCCCGCACGCTCGCGCTGGAGACGCCGGTGCTGCTGATGGACGAGCCGTTCGGCGCGCTGGACGCGATGACCCGCGACATCCTGCACGACGAACTGGAGCGGATCTGGGCCGAGCGCAAGCTCACCGTCCTGTTCGTCACGCACAACGTCCGGGAGGCGGCCCGGCTCGCCGACCGCATCGTGCTGCTCTCCAGCCGGCCCGGCCGGATCATCTACTCCACCGAGGTCGCCGTGCCGCGCCCCCGGCGGATCGACTCGCCGGAGGTCTCGGCCATCGCCGCCGAGGTCACCGACCGGCTGCGCAAGGAGGTGGGCCGGCATGGCCAGTGACACCCTCGCCGGGTCGGCGCGTACCGACGCGGAGATCTCCGGACTCGACGCCCTGGAGATCGCCGGCCGGGAGAAGGGCCCGTCCCGGGTAGGCCGCCTGTGGTCGGCCACCTGGCCCAAGTTCGCCGCGCTCGCGCTGGCCGTCGCCATCTGGCAGGCGGTGGTCTGGTCCGGGTGGAAGGAGCCGTGGGCGCTGCCCGGCCCGGCGGTGGTCTTCGGCGACCTCGGGGAGTACCTGCTCAGCTCGGCGCTCTGGGAGGGCCTTGCGACCACCGCCCGGCGCGCGGCGGTCGGGTTCGCCGCCGCGGTCGCGGTCGGTCTGCTGCTCGGCCTGGGCGTGGCCCGGGTCAAGGTGCTCCGGGCCGCGCTCGGCTCGATGATCACCGCGTTGCAGACCATGCCGTCGATCGCCTGGTTCCCGCTGGCCATCCTGCTGTTCCAGCTCAGCGAGCAGGCGATCTTCTTCGTGGTGGTGCTCGGCGCCGCGCCGTCGGTCGCCAACGGCGTCATCCACGGCGTGGACTACGTGCCGCCGCTGCTGGTCCGCGCCGGCCGCAACCTCGGTGCCCGGGGGCTCAACCTCTACCGGTACGTGATCGCGCCGGCCGCGCTGCCGGCCATCGTGGCCGGGCTCAAGCAGGGCTGGGCGTTCGCCTGGCGCAGCCTGATGGCCGGTGAGCTGCTGGTGGTCATCGCCACCCGCACCTCGATCGGTGCTCAGCTCACGTACGCACGCGAGCTGAGCGAGGCGCCACGCCTGATGGCCATCATGATCGTCATCCTGGTGGTGGGCCTGCTCGTGGACACCGCGTTCGGGGCCGCCGACAAGGCGATCCGCCGCCGCTGGGGCGTGCTGGACCAGGCCGGCAACTGACGTCGTGTACATCTCCGCGCGCGCCGACTACGCGCTCCGGGCCATGCTCGCCGTCGCCGACGCCGCCGTCACCAGCGGCGACCCGGCGGTCGGCGGCGGCGAGCTGGTCAAGGCGGCGAGCCTGGCCGAGAGCCAGGACATCCCGCTCAGCTTCCTCCAGGGAATCCTGCTCGACCTGCGGCGGGCCGGGCTGCTGCACAGCCACCGCGGCACCGAGGGCGGGTACGCGCTGACCCGCCCACCGGACGAGATCAGTGTGGGCGACGTGCTGCGCGCTGTCGGTGGCGCGATCACCAGCGTCCGGGGCATCCCCGCCGACCGGGCCGGCTACCACGGCGTCGCCACCGGCCTGCGGGACGTGTGGCTGGCGGTGGACGGCGCGATCGCCCTGGTCGTGGACCGGACCACGCTCGCCGACCTGCTGAGCGACCGGGCCACGGCGCCCTGACGCGCGTCCGGTCACGACGTCGGCGGCCGTACCTGCCCGTCGCGGACCATGCGGATCTCGCGTACGCCGTCCTGGACCTGCGTCGTCCCGTCGGCTTCGAAGCCGTGCCGGCGGTAGAACGCCTGGGCACGAGGGTTGGGGTCGGCGACCCACAGCGCCGCCGGCTCCGCCGGGTCGAGGACGGCCCGCAACAACGCCGGCCCGGCGCCGGTGCCGTGATCGGCCGCGTGCACGTAGAGGACGTACAACTGCCGCGCCCACGCCGCCTCGGCATCGAGCGGCGGGCCCGACATCGCGATCCCCACCAGCTCGCCTCGCCGCTCGGCCACCGCCGCCCGGTTCTCGCGGTAGCGCTCGTCGGTCAACGCGGCGATCCAGAACCGCTCCCGGAAGGCCGGGAGGCCCGGATCGTCGAGCACCGCGTCCGGCATGAGCCCGCGGTACGTCTCCTGCCAGCACCGGACATGCACGCGTGCCATCCGGGCGGCGTCCTCGGCCCGGGCCTTGCGAACGGTCACCGACGGGTCCACCGCCGCATCGTAGGCGCCCGGCCGTTCCGGCATCGCCCCTTTTCGGGGCGTCTACTGAGTCTGCGGGGCGCTCATCCCGGGCGTGAAGCTGCGGGCGGCGCCGCGATCCGGCGAGCCGCCGTCGGACGGCTGCCACGGCCCGAACGCGGCCACCGCGGCGAGCGCCAGGCCGGCCCCCGCCACCGCGAGAACCAGCAGCACTTCCCGCGCTCCGCCCGATCCGGCTTCCCCCGCCATGAACCGCTCCCTCCGCGTCCGGCCGACCCCCCGACCGGTACCCCGCGCAGCAGCATCACCGTCGGGTTCCGGTCGCACAGTCGGGCAGCCGACCGAACATCGACTGATTCCCGACTCAGGAGCGACCGCTCTGCCCGACCGGAGAACCGCCGGTCAGGTGCGGGCCGCGGTCAGCGGCGGCGCGGGCGCCGACGAGGACGGGTCGCCGGGGCGGGGTGCGCGGCGGCGGGCGCGGTGATGGTCACCGGCACGCCGGAGGGCTCCCGGGCGCCGGTGAGCCGGGTCAGCTCGCCGTCGCCGGGGCGTACCCGCGTGGTCTTGGGGTTGATGCCCGCGGTGCTCATCAGCCGGGCGACGTCGCGGCGCTGGTCCGGCAGGACGAGCGTCACCACCGTGCCCGACTCGCCGGCCCGCGCGGTCCGGCCGCCCCGGTGCAGGTAGTCCTTGGCCTCGGTGGGCGGGTCGGCGTTGACGACCAGGTCCAGCCCGTCGACGTGGATGCCCCGGGCCGCCACGTCGGTCGCCACCAACGCGGTGACCTGGCCGGTGCGGAACTGCTCCAGGATGCGGGTGCGCTGCGGCTGCGACTTGCCGCCGTGCAGCGCCGCCGCGCGTACGCCCTTGGCGAGCAACTGCCGGGCCACCCGATCGGCGCGGTGCTTGGTGGCGATGAACACGATGGTGCGGCCCTCGCGGGCGGCGATGTGCGCCAGCGCGGCCGGCTTGTCCTCCGCGTCCAGGTGCAGTACGTGGTGTGTCATCGCGGTGACGGTGGCGGTGCCCGGGTCGACGGAGTGCGTCACCGGGTCGGTCAGGAAGCGGCGGACCAGCCGGTCCACGCCGCGGTCCAGGGTGGCCGAGAACAGCATCCGCTGCCCGCCCGGCGCGACCTGCTCCAGCAGCTTCGTCACCTGCGGCAGGAAGCCCATGTCGGCCATCTGGTCGGCCTCGTCCAGCACGGTGATGGCCACCTGGTCCAGCCGGGCGTCCCCCCTGTCGATCAGGTCGTGCAGCCGGCCCGGCGTGGCCACCAGCACCTCGGCGCCGGCGCGCAGCGCGGCCGCCTGGCGGCCCAGCGAGAGCCCGCCGACCACAGTGGCGCAGCGCAGGCCGAGCGTGGCGGCGTACGGGGCGAGCGCGTCGGTCACCTGCGCGGCCAGTTCCCGGGTGGGTACGAGCACCAGCGCGAGCGGGCGGCCCGGGCGGGCCCGGCGACCGGCCGTACGGTGCAGCAGCGGCAGCCCGAACGCGAGCGTCTTGCCGGAGCCGGTCCGGCCCCGGCCGAGCACGTCCCGGCCGGCCAGCGAGTCCGGGATCGTGGCCGCCTGGATCGGGAACGGCGCGGAGATGCCCTGCGCGGCCAGCTCGGAGACGAGCGCCGGAGCCAGGCCGGTGGCGGCGAACGTGGGCAGGGTCGTGGTCATGCGGAAAGCCTTCCTCGACGCGGCACGTGTCGAGGAAGGGCGCCGGACAGCGGCGCGTCACCGGCGTCACCGGTGGTCACAAGCACGAACCGAAAGGGACGGGCCGGCCCGGCAGAGGCGGGCCGGCCCGTGCACCACGCCCGAAGGGGCGCGATGGTGGTGCCGGTTGATCCGAAGATCAGAGCGGGCGGATGTTCTCCGCCTGCGGGCCCTTCTGGCCCTGGGTCACCTCGAACTCGACCCGCTGGTTCTCGTCCAGGCTCCGGTAGCCGGAGGTCTGGATCGCCGAGAAGTGGGCGAAGACGTCGGCGCCGCCGTCGTCCGGGGTGATGAAGCCGAAGCCCTTGTCAGCGTTGAACCACTTGACGGTGCCAATTGCCATGTGTTTCGTCTCCTTGACGGAACGGTCGGCCCGCACGTGTTGCGGGCCGGAGAGGAGCACACCGCGCGTGGAATACGCGGCGTGCCTGTCGCTGCTGGTCGCCCCGCCCGGAGAACTCCGGACACAACAAAGAGCGCCTGGGGCCACAATCCGCCAGGCGCACACAGAGTCTCTGGAAACCAAAACTGCAACCCGGCCAACGTATCACGGATTCGCGCGCTCCGGGAGATCCCCCGGGATTTCCGGCACGGCGGCGACCAACGCGGTCAGCCCCTCGGCGTCGAGCAGGTCGGCCGGACGGACCGTCGCGGAGTCCCGCACGTAGTGGAACGCGGCGCCGACCCGGTCCACCGGCACCCCGGCCAGCTCCGCCCAGGCCAGCCGGTAGACCGCCAGCTGCACCGCCGCCGCGTCGGCCTCCCGGCCGGCCGGCTGCCGCCCGGTCTTCCAGTCGACCACGTCGTAGCGCCCGCCCGGCCGGGCGAACACGGCGTCCATCCGCCCCCTGATCACGACGCCGGCGATGACGGTGGCGAACGGCACCTCCACCTCCACCGGCACCCGGTCGGCCCACTCGCCGGCCAGGAAGCGCTCCTGCAACTCGACGAGCGCCTCGTCCGGGGCCGCGTCCTCGTCCGCCGCGCCGGGCAGCTCGTCCACGTCGAGCAGCCGGTCCGCGCCGAAGCGCTGCTCCAGCCAGGCGTGGAACGCGGTGCCGCGCCGGGCGTACGGGTTCGGCTCGGTCGGCATCGGGCGGCGCAGCGTCCGGGCCAGCGCCTCCGGGTCGCGGCGCAACGCCACGAGCTGGGTCACCGACATCTGGCCGGGTAGAGCGACCTCGACCGCCTCGGCCTGCCGGGCCAGCTCCGCCCGCTCGGCGAGCAGGAGATCGGCCTCGCGCCGCCAGCGGGCCACCTCGGCGTCCTCCGCCGCTCCCGTGGTGGCGAGCACTGCCGCCTCGCGGCGGGCCGTCTCCGGGTCGGCCAGGTGCCGGCGGACCAGCGCCGCCGCTTCGGTCAGCGCGGGCCGGCGGGTGCCGAGCGGGTCGGCCGGCCACTCGGCCCGCAACACCGTCTCGGTGGTCGGGTTCACCGCGTCCCCGGCCGGCTCGGGCGTCCAGGCGTCCACCACGTGCCCGTCCGCACCGGCCAGGCAGGCGTCGTGCACCTCCCGCAGGAACACCGACGGGCCGCGGAACCGTTTGGTCCCCTCCCCCCACCAGTAGCCGGAGCAGAGCAGCAGCCGTCGGGGGCGGGTCACCGCCACGTACGCCAGCCGGCGCTCCTCCCGCTCGTCGTGCGCCCGCCAGGCGTCGGTGAAGTCGGTCAACGCCCGGGCCACGCCACGCTGGTCCTCCGCCTCCGGCAGGCCCAGCTCCGGCAGCCCGTCCGCGTCGCCGCGCAAGGGGAACGGCAGCACGCCCAGCCCGCCCAGCCAGTGGTCGGAGTTGCGGACCGGCCCCGGCCAGGCGCCCCGGGTCATCCCGGCCACCGCCACCACGTCCCACTCCAGGCCCTTCGCGGCGTGCGCGGTGAGCACCTGCACCGCGCCGGCCACCACCTCCACCTCGCCGGGCGCCAGCCCGCGCTCCTCGTCCTCGGCGGCGGCCAGGTAGGCGAGGAAACCGGCGAGCGTCGCGCCGGGCGTCTCGCCGCTGAACCGGGCCGCCACGTCGCCGAGCGCGTCCAGGTGGGCGCGGGCCAGCCCGGCGTCGCCCGCGCCGTCCCGGCCGGCCCGGACCGCCACCTCGACGTCGAGCCCGATGGTCCGCTCGATGTCCGCGATCAGCTCCGGCAGCGACTGGTCCAGCCGGTAGCGCAGCAGCGCCAGCTCCATCCCGTACGAGCGCAGCCGCGCGTAGCCCTCGGCCGAGTACGCCTGCGCCGGCCCCAGATCCGCAAGCGCCTCCACGAGCGTGGCCTCGTCCAGCGCGTCCACGGTGATCTCCGGGCCCTCGTCGCCGGTCAGCTCCCGGCGGCTGCGGGCGATCGCGCGGGCGCGGCGGTGCAGGGCGACCAGGTCACGCGGGCCGATCCGCCAGCGCGCGCCGGTGAGCAGCCGCAGCAGCGCCGCCCCGTCGGTCGGGTCGGCGAGCACGCGCAGCGTGCACACCACGTCCCGTACCTCGGGGGTGTCCAGCAGCCCACCCAGGCCGACCACGTCGACAGGCAGCCCGCGGGCACGCAACGCCGCCTCGATCGCCGGGATCTGGCTGCGCAGCCGCACCAGCACCGCAGTGGTCGGGCGACGGTCGGCGGGGATGTGCTCGGGCAGCGCGCCGGGCATGCCGGCCGCGCCCCGCCAGGCCGCCAGCACGCTGTCCGCGATCCAGTCGGCCTCGTCGGCGTACGTCTCCAGCAGCGCGCAGTGCACGGTGCCGCCCGCCTGCCCGCCCGGCGTGCGGTGCGGGATCGGATCGCGGACGCTGAGCGCGGCGTGCAGTTCCGGCACCCGCGCGCCGGCCGCCCGCAGCGGCACCGACAGCGTGTTGGCGACACCGAGGATCTCCGGCCGGTTGCGCCAGCTCGTCGTCAGGCTGAGCACGTCGGCGGGGCTGCCGTCGGTGCGGGCGAACTCGGCCGGGAACCGGTCGAGCGTGCCGGCGCTGGCCCCCCGCCAGCCGTAGATGGACTGGCACGGGTCGCCGACGGCGGTGACCGGGTGGCCGCCGCCGAACAGCGCGTTGAGCAGCACCACCTGGGCGTGACTGGTGTCCTGGTACTCGTCCAGCAGCACCACCCGGAACCGGTCCCGCTCGATCACCCCGACGCCGGGATGGTCGCGGGCCACCCGGGCCGCGCGGGCGAGCTGGTCGGCGAAGTCCATCGCCTCGAAGTCGTCCTTGCGCCGGGCGTACGCGCGCACCAGCGGCAGCAGCTTCAGCCGGGTCCGCTGGAGCTGGAGCGCCTTGCGCACGTCGGCGTAGACCCGGCCGGGCCGGGACTGCACGTCGGCGAAGAACCGGCCGGTCCAGGCGGCCAGCTCGTCCGGGTCGACCAGGTGCTCGTCCAGCTCACCGGCGAGCGCCAGCACGGCGTCGGTGATGGTCGACGGCATCCGGTCCACCTCGGACATGTCGCCGTCGTAGTTGCGCACCAGCAGGTCGACGAGCTGCCAGCGGGACGCCTCGGTGAGCAGCCGGGTGGTCGGCTCGTATCCGGCGCGCAGCCCGTGCTCGGTGACGATCCGCCCGGCGTACGAGTGGTACGTGGACACGGTCGGCTCGCCCGCCAGCGGGTCGTCGTGCGGATCCCGCCCCGGCCGGCCGAGCCGCCGGATGAGCTGGTCGAGCCGGGTGCGGACCCGGTGTGCCAGCTCACCTGCCGCCTTGCGGGTGAAGGTGAGGCCGAGGATGTGCTCGGGGCGTACGTAGGAGTTGGCGACCAGCCACATCACCCGCGCGGCCATCGTCTCGGTCTTGCCCGAGCCGGCGCCCGCGACCACCAGCAGCGGCTCCACCGGCGCGGCGATGATCGCGGCCTGTTCCCGGGTGGGCGCCGGCAGCCGCAGCAGCCGGGCCAGCTCGACGGGCGTGTAGCGGGGTCCGGCGTCGGCGGTACGCGGCGCGGGCGTGGCGGAGGCGCCGAACAGCGCCGGCTGAACGCTCATGGTCCGGTCCTTGTTCGCGACTGCGGGGCTCGCAAAACCGGCTCACTCCTCGCGCTCACGGCTGACTCTCCGGGGGCGGCTCGACCACCTGGCGGCCCTGGCCGGAGACCGGGCAGCTGGTGCGTACCGGGCAGACCCGGCACTTGGAGTTGGCCACGGCGGCGAACGTCGAGGCGGCCATCGTGTCCGCGGTACGGCGCACCAGCGCGGTGGCCCACCCGGCCTCCGGCCCCTCCCCGGCCGCGGCCTGGGTCTGCTCCTTGGCGTCCCGCGCACCGGTGCCGAGCTGCACCAGCGCGGCCCCGCCCGGTTCCTCGCCGAACTCGGCGAACCCGCCCGCCTCCACGGCCGCCTGGTACGCGCCGAGCTGCGGATGCTCGGCCACCTCCCGCTCGGTGACAGCAGTCGACTTGCCGGTCTTCAGGTCGATCACCACGAGCCGCCCCTCGTCGTCGACCTCCAGCCGGTCGACCCGGCCGGTCAGCTCGATCGGGCGGGCCGGGTCGTCGAGGCGGACCGCGAACTCGTGCTCGATCGCGAGCAGCCGGCGCGGGTTGCCGGCCAGCCAGCGCAGCAGCTTGTCCACCATCGCCTCGGCGCGCTGCCGCTCCGGACCGGCCATCCACCGGGCGGCCAGCTCGATCGCGTCGAACCGGGCGGCCACGTACTCCAGCAACGCCTCCCGGTCGACGCTGGCGTCCTCCGCGAGCATCGCGGCGGCGTGCACCAGGTTGCCGACGCCCTGCGCGGCGCTGGCCGGCCCGCTGCCGCCGTGCCGTTCCAGCAGCCAGCGCAGGCTGCACCGCAACGCGCTCTCCATCGCCGACGGGGTGACCCGCACCGGCTCGCCCTCGTCGACCAGCGGCCGGTCGTCGGAGAGGCCGCGCAACCCCCACCAGTCCTCCGGGTGCGCGCCGGGCACCCCGGCGGCGGCCAGCCGCGCCAGCTCACCCGCCGCCGCGTGCCGCCGGGTGATCGGCGTCGCCGGGTCGGTGACGGCGGTACGCAGCTCCGCCACCAGCGCTGACAGCGTGAGCCCTCGCGGCGGCAGGGTGACCGGGAGCGCGGCGGACGGCCCGTCCTGCGGATGCTCGTCCCCGTGCGGCACCGGCCCGTCCGCAGATCGCCCGCGCGTGGCCGTACCTGTCGGGCCGTTCCCGGCCGGGCCGGGGCCGTTCGGGGCCGGACCGGTCGGGTCCGGGCCGCCACCGCCGGTGGCGGGTGGGTCGGCGGCGGCCAGCTCGTGCAGGAAGCGGCTCGGCTGCTCCTCGTGGTCGTCCCCGCCGACGGCGGCGGACGCGACAGCGGTGACCAGCAGGCGCCGCCGGGCCCGGCTGATCGCCACGTGGAACAGTCGTCGCTCCTCGTCCAGCAGCGCGGACGTCTGCCCGACCAGGCTGGCCCGCAGTCCGGCACCGTCGGCGCGGCCGGCGAGCACGTCGACGAGCCGCTCCGAGCCGAGCAGGCTGCCGCGCAGGCGCAGGTCCGGCCAGACGCCCTCCTGCACCCCGGCCACCGCGACCAGATCCCACTCGAGCCCCTTGGCGGCGTGCGCGGTGAGCAGGCGTACCGCGTCGCCCCGGTCGGCGGCGGCGGCGAGTGTGTCGGCGGGCAGTTCCTGCCCGAGGACGTGGTCGAGGAACACCTCGGTACGCGCGCCCGGCAGCCGGTCGGTGAACCGGGCCGCCGCGTCGAAGAGGACGAGCACCGCGTCCAGGTCACGGTCGGCGGCCTCGGCCCGCCAGCGCTGGGCGGTCTCGTGCTCGCCGGTGGCCGCCCGCCCCCTGGTGATCGCCCCGGCCCAGCTTTCGGCCAGCCCGCTCTCCCGCCACACCGCCCAGAGCACGTCCTCGACCGTGGCGCCGGGCCGGCCGGCCGTCTCCCGGGCGGTCGCGAGCAGGTGCGCCACGGCTTGCGCGGGCGCCGCCCAGCGGCGCTCGATGGTGGCCAGTTCCGCCGGGTCGCGCAGCGCCTCCACCAGCAGCTCCCCGGACGGACGGCGGTCGCCGCCGGCCAGCGCCAGCGCCCGCAGCCCCTGACGCAGCCGCCGCTCGGCCAGCGGGTCGGCCCCGCCCAGCGGCGAGTGCAGCAGCGCGACCGCCGCCTCCTCGTCCAGCCGGCCGGGTTCGAGCGCGCAGCGCAGCAGGAGCAGCAGCGGGGCGACCGCCGGCTGGAGGTGCAGCGGCAGGTCCTCGCCGTGCACGACGGTCGGTACGCCTGCCGTGTGCAGCGCGCGCCGCAGCGACGGCAGTTGCCGGCCGGTGGAGCGGACCAGCACCGCCATCCGGGACCACGGCACGCCGTCGAGCAGGTGCGCCTCGCGCAACGCGTGCGCCAGCCAGGCCGACTCGCTGGTGGCGGACCGGAACGTCCGTACCTCCACCGTTCCGGCCGGCGCGCCGGGAAGCGGGCGCAGCCGCCGGTGCGCCGCCGGACCGCGCAGCCGGCGGGCCAGCCGAGCGGTGGCCGCCAGCAGTTCCGGCCCGGCCCGGTACGAGGTGGTGAGCGTGACCTGGGCTGCCGGCGCACCGGAGGCGGTGCGGAAGCGGTGCGGGAACGTGGTGACGCCCGCCGGGTCGGCGCCGCGGAACGCGTACGTGGACGAGTCCGGGTCGGCGAACGCGACGAGGGACCGGCCGCCGCCGGCCACCACGGCGAGCAGGTCGAGCTGGGCCGGGTCGGTGTCGGCCAACTCGTCGACGTACACGTGGGTCAGTCGACGGCGCTCGGCGGCGAGCAGCTCGGGGTCGTCGAGCAGCATGCCGGTGGCGGCGCGCACCAGCTCCGCCGGGTCGTACGCGACCGAACCCCGGTTGCTCACGTCGCGCAGGGCGAGCACGGCGACGTACTCCCGCAGGAAGCGCGCTGCGGCCGGCCAGTCGGCGCGGCCCAGCTTCTCCCCCAGCCGGGCCAGCTCGACCGGGCCGACGCCGCGCTCCGCGGCACGCATCAGCAGGTCGCGGAGCTGCTGGGCGAACGCCCGGGTACGCAGCGCGGGGCGCAGGTCCTCCGGCCAGCCGACCGGGTCGTCGCCGGGCTCCTCCCCCACCACGTCGAGCAGCTCGCGGATGATCAGATCCTGCTCGGGGCCGGTGAGCAGCCGGGGCGAGGGCTCGCCGCGTTCGGCCGCCGCGCGGCGCAGCAGCCCGAAGGCGTACGCCGGGAACGTACGCACCAGCGGCTCGCGGACCACGCGGTGTCCGTTCCCGGCGATCCGCGCCTCGATCCGGTGGCGCAGTTCGGTGGCGCCCCGCCGGCCGAAGGTGAGCACGAGGATCCGCTCCGGGTCGACGCCCTCGGCCACGCGGGCCGCGACCGCCTCGACGAGCGTCGTCGTCTTGCCGGTGCCGGGACCGCCCACGACGAGCATCGGCCCGTCGGTGTGCGCGACCACCTCGGCCTGCACCGGATCGACCCGGCACGAAACGTTCGTGCCGGCCCCGGCCCCGATCCCCGCGGAAGCAGCCGACGGTGGCGACGCGCCGGTCTCGTTCTGCGGCGAAGCGCCTTCGGGCGGCGCGGCAGTCTGCGGGTGCGCGGCGGTCTGCGGGTGCGCGGCGGTCTGCGGGTGCACGGTGGTCTGCGGGTGCGCGGCATCGCCCGCCGACCCCCCGGATCGCGGCTCCGCATCGGCCGATCCACCGGACCGACCCACCCCCTGCCCCGCCCCGGCGTCGTGGGTGACCCCCGCCCCCGCGCCGCCGGGCCGGCGCACCAACCGGTACGCCTGCATCACAGACATCCCACCACGCCGGTACGACACCCGGAAACCGACCGCCGACCCGCCGTCACCAGCTCACCTGACCGCGGCGTGCACCACTGCCCGGCTCTGCCACACACCCGTCTCTCAGGCGTTCACGCCCACCTCGGCGAAGTGGGGGCATCCCACCCCTAGATCAACACCATTACGGCGAGGTGGCCACATCGCACCGGCCCGGACACCACCACCTCCCCGAAATGGCGTCGATCAAGCCCCAAGCGGTGTCGATCAAGCCCGCCCCGCGACGGTGTTCAACAAGCCCGACCGGCCGAGCACACACACACCGAACCGCGCCACTCCAACAAACGACACTCCCCCACGCCCGACCCCAGGCGTCCGCGCCACCTCGGCGAAGTGGGGGCATCCCACCCCTAGATCAACACCATTACGGCGAGGTGGCCACATCGCACCGGCCCGGACACCACCACCTCCCCGAAATGGTGTCGATCAAGCTCTCCGGGAAGTGGTGTCGATCAAGCCCCCAAGCGGTGTCGATCAAGCCCGCCGAGACGGTGGTGAACAAGGACGGGCCGACCCGGGCGCGCGTCAGGTGAGGCGGGCGTCGATCAGGTCGAGCGCGGCGGGGACGCTGTCGGCCACCATCAACAGGTCCAGCGCTGCCGGCTTGAGGAACCGCTGTTCGCCGAGCCCGCGGATCCAGTCGAGCAGCGGCCGGTAGAAGCCGTCCACGTCGACGATCACCATCGGCTTGGCGTGCAGGGCCAGGGTGGCGGTGGTCCAGACCTCGAACAGCTCGTCGAGCGTGCCGAGGCCGCCGGGCAGCGCCACGAACGCGTCGGACTTCTCGTCCATCAGCGTCTTGCGGCTGGCCAGGCTGTCGGTCACCAGCAGCTCGTCGGAGTCCAGGTCGGCGACCTCCAGGTCGACCAGGGACTGCGGGATGACGCCGATGGTGCGACCGCCGGCCGCCCGCGCGCCCTGCACCACGGCGCCCATCATCCCGACGCAGCCGCCGCCGCTGACCAGCGTGTGGCCGCGCCGGGCCAGTTCCTCACCGGTCTCGGTGGCGAGCGCCAGCCAGCGGGCGTCGAGAATGCGGGAGGACGCGCAGAAGACACAGACGTTGGCCACGGGTCAGCTCCGTCCCGCCGGGCCCTCGGGGGCGGCCTCGGCGGCGGCTCGCTGGTCGGCGGCCACCCGGGCGACCGCCTCCTCGCGGACCGCCTCCTGCTCGGCGGAGAGCACCGCCTCGGCCTCGACGATGTGCCGGACCGCCTCGTTGACGTCGTCGGTGAGGCGGATCAGGTCGAGGTCGGACGGGCCGATCTTGCCCTCGGTGGCCATGGTGGCGAGCAGCCAGTCGAGCAGCCCGCGCCAGTAGTCGGTGCCCATCAGCACGACCGGGAAGCGGGTCACCTTGCCGGTCTGCACCAGCGTGAGCGCCTCGAACAGCTCGTCCAGGGTGCCGAAGCCGCCGGGGAGCACCACGAACGCCTGGGCGTACTTGACGAACATCGTCTTGCGGGCGAAGAAGTAGCGGAAGTCGATGGCCAGGTCGACCCAGTCGTTGAGGCCCTGCTCGAACGGCAGCTCGATGCCGAGCCCGACGGAGAGGCCGCCGGCCTCACCGGCACCCCGGTTGGCGGCCTCCATCACGCCGGGACCGCCGCCGGTGATCACCGCGTACCCGGCCCGGGCGAGTGCGCCGCCCAGTTCCTCGGCCATCCGGCACTCCGGGCTGTCCGGCTTGCTGCGGGCGGAGCCGAAGACGCTCACCGCCGGGGGCAGGTCGGCGAGGGTGTCGAAGCCCTCGACGAACTCGGAGAGGATCCGCAGCGCGCGCCAGGCGTCCTTGGTCTTCCAGTCGCTGCGTCCCCGGGAGTCGAGCAGCCGCTGATCGGCCGTACTCGTCGGAATCGCCCGGTTGCGCAGCGTAACCGCACCGCGGTGCCGTTCTCCCCGGTTCCGCTCCTCCCGTCGGCCGTCCCCGGCCGACATTCCCCTGCTCTCGCCCATGGGGTCACCGTAGTGGAGCGGCTCCGGCCCGGCGCGCAGGCCCGGGAGCCGGAGAAATCTTTGGGATCCGGGCAACTAATTCGGTCGCACGTACGTCTTACTATTCACATACCCGGTATACCCCGGGCGACGCGCCTTCGGGGGAGGAGCCAGCGTTGATCAGTAACAGCGAGATGATCCGGATCCGCCGTCAGATGCAGCGGCGGATCCGTGACGTGGTGGCCGAGCGCCGCCGCGCCCGGATGATGGAGACCCACCGGTCCGACCTGACCGGCGAGACCGGCGAGGCGGAAGCACCCCTGACGACGACCGTCTGACGATCACCGGGGCCCGCGCGGCGGGCGCGGGCCCCGGTGACCGCCGCGCGTCAGGCCGGGGCCAGCCAGCGGTGCAGCGTCGCCGCGCCGTCCCGGATCTTGGTCAGTTCGACGTGCTCGTCCTTGTGGTGCGCCAGGTTCGGGTCGCCGGGGCCGAAGTTCAGCGCCGGGATGCCCATGGCCGCGAACCGCGCCACGTCCGTCCAGCCCAGCTTTCCGATCGGCGCGGCACCGACGGCCGCCAGGAACTCCTGCGCCGCCGGGCTCTCCAGCCCGGGCGGGGCGCCGGCCGCCGCGTCGGTGACCTCCAGCTCGAAGCCGGCGAAGACCTCGCGCAGGTGCGCCTCGGCGCCCGCCGGGTCGCGGTCCGGGGCGTACCGGTAGTTGATCTCGATCTCGCAGCGGTCGGGGATGACGTTGCCGGCCACCCCGCCGGTGATCCGTACCGCGTTGAGGCCCTCGCGGTAGTCGCAGCCCTCGATCGTCACCCGGCGGGCCTCGTACGTGGTCAGCCGCCGCAGCACCTCGCTCGCGCCGTGAATGGCGTTCACCCCGTGCCAGGAGCGCGCCGCGTGGGCCCGCTCGCCGTGCGTGGTGACCACCGCCCGCATGGTGCCCTGGCAGCCCGCCTCGACGATCCCGTACGTCGGCTCCAGCAGCACCGCGAAGTCGGCCTCCAGCCAGTCGGGGTGGCTCTGCGCGACCAGGGTCAGGCCGTTGTACTTCGACTCGATCTCCTCGGCCTCGTAGAAGAAGTACGTGACGTCGTAGCGCGGGTCGGGCAGCGTCACCGCCAGGTGCAGCGCGAACGCCACCCCGGACTTCATGTCGGAGGTGCCGCAGCCGTACATCAGGTCGCCGCGCATGGTCGAGGGGAAGTTGCCGTTGAGCGGAACGGTGTCCAGGTGGCCGGCGAGCACCACGCGCTGCGCCCGGCCCAGGTCGGTACGGGCCATCACGGTGTTCGAGTGCCGGTAGGTGGTCAGGTGCGGCACACCGCGCAGCACCTCCTCCACGCAGTCGGCGACGGCCTTCTCGTTGAGGGATACCGACTCGATGTCGACCAGGGCGCGGGTCAGCGCCACCGGATCGGCCAGGACCTCGGGGGTCAACGGGTTCTGCATGTCTCGCACGGTACCGTCATCCTCGGTGGGCGCGAGGGACACGTGCCGCGTCCCCGGCCGCGAGCAGCGGCGGACGCCGCCGCCGGAGCAGAGAGGTGTCACCGTGACGTCCGCACCATCCGCCTGGGGTATCGGCCTGGCCACCGTCACCGCGCAGGACCAGGTGCTCGACACCTGGTACCCGACCGGCAAGCTGGGCCTGGGCGAGCTGCCGCTGGTGCCCGGCGAGGACCGGGCCGACGTGCTCGACCTGCCGCCGGGCGCGATCGGCGAGCGGGCGCTGCCCGGGTTGCGCACTGTCGAGGTGACCACGCTGATCGGCTCGCTGGACGACCCGATCAAGGACGCCGCCGACGCGTACCTTCGGTTGCACCTGCTCTCCCACCGCCTGGTACGGCCGAACGAGCTGAACCTCGACGGCATCTTCGGCAAGCTGGCGAACGTGGCCTGGACGTCGGCCGGGCCGTGCCCGCCGGAGCGGGTGGACGAGCTGCGCGTCATCGAGCGGGCCGCCGGCCGCCACCTGTCCGTGTACGGGGTGGACAAGTTCCCCCGGATGACCGACTACGTGGTGCCGTCCGGGGTGCGGATCGCGGACGCGGACCGGGTCCGGCTGGGCGCGTACCTGTCCTCCGGCACCACTGTGATGCACGAGGGCTTCGTCAACTTCAACGCGGGCACGCTGGGCACCTCGATGGTCGAGGGCCGGATCGTGCAGGGCGTGGTGGTCGGCGACGGCTCCGACATCGGCGGTGGCGCCTCGATCATGGGCACGCTCTCCGGCGGCGGCACGGAGAAGGTGCGCATCGGTGAGCGGAGCCTGGTCGGCGCGAACGCCGGTGTCGGCATCACGCTCGGCGACGACTGCGTGGTGGAGGCCGGCTGCTACATCACCGCCGCCTCGAAGATCACCCTGCCGGACGGCCGGACGGTCAAGGCCCGCGAGCTGTCCGGCGTCGACGGGCTGCTGTTCTGGCGCAACTCGGTGACCGGCGCGCTGGAGGCGAAGCCCCGCACCGGCCAGGGCATCACGCTCAACGCGGCGCTGCACGCCAACGACTGAGCCGTACCCCCGTCCGGGTCCGCGCGGCGCGCGCGGACCCGGACGGCCGGCTCACCGCAGGCGGTACGCCTGGATGATCCGCTGGGTCACGGTGTTGCCGGCGTCGTCACGGGCGGTGGCCCGCAGCGACGCGTACCCGGGGCCGGCCGGGTGCCGGACGGTGGCCGTCCACGCCCCGCCCTGCTTCTTCAGTGCCGCCTTCTGCCAGGTCTTCCCACCGTCGTAGGAGACGTCGACGGTGAGCGCCACGACCCGGCCGGACGGCGCGCCGGGCTGACGCTGCACGGTCACCGGCACGGTGAACGTCCGGCCCGCCGGGGCGGAGCTGTCCACCGCCAGCGGCGGGGTGAACCGGACCGCCGTGGCCGGCAGCCGGGCCGGCACGTCACCCGGTACCCGCTTGGAGCGGAACGTCCAGCTCGCCGAGACCTCGGTGCTCAGGTCGGTGAAGCCGCGCGTCGCGGTGGTCTCCACCCGGTAGTTCGCCGTTCCCGGCGGCACTGTGAACTCGCCGTACCCCGGGTAGGGCGACTCGTCGACCAGCTCGCCGTTGCGGTAGAGCCGGGTGTGCTCGGTGTCGTTCAGCGAACCGCCCGGGTGCCCGGCCGCGTCGCTGTGCACCGGCAGCGAGACGACGAGGGTGTCGCCGGTCCGCGTGATGCCCTGCTCCGGCCACTGCGGCTGCGGGAACGACGGGCCGAACGGGGCCTTGTTCCACTCGTCCCGGTAGGTGTGCCCGGCCCGGTAGCGGGTCGGCACTCGTTCCAGCGCCGCCCGCGGCTCCAGCCAGCCCTCCTCGGAGCGCTCACCGAAGGCCAGCTCGGCGCTCCAGCGGGTCCGGGTGACGCTGAGGTGGTCGATCCGCTTGCCCGGCACCTGGACCGGCAGGACGATCGCCGAGCCGCCCATGTTGTAGTCGCGCTCCGCGTAGACGACCAGTTCGTTCTCCATCCCGGCGTAGCCGGCGGCGAACCGGTTCGTGACGGCGGCCAGGTCGGCCGGCCGGTAGTGCCGGACGAAGCCGGTCGGGAACCGGCCC
Source organism: Micromonospora sp. ANENR4 (assembly GCF_015354395.1). Taxonomy (NCBI): domain Bacteria; kingdom Bacillati; phylum Actinomycetota; class Actinomycetes; order Micromonosporales; family Micromonosporaceae; genus Micromonospora; species Micromonospora sp. ANENR4. Next base: position 18,726 of record NZ_JADKYQ010000006.1, on the reverse strand, counting down.
GGGAACAGGTCGTTCAGGCCGTAGAAGTACGGACTGCGCTCCGGCGCGGTCGGCTCGGCCCACTGGCTGGCGAGCGCGCCGACGAAGACCTTGTCGGAGACGGTGCGGCCGATCTGGGCCGAGTAGAGGCCCTCGAACCGGTCGGTCCACAGCCCGAAGCTGTTGTAGTAGTCGCCGAATCCCCAGGCCGCGGTGAGGTCGATCAGCAGTGGTGCCGCGCCGCGCTGCGGCACCGTGGTGCGGATCGGCTTCGCCCGCCGGGCGTCCAGCGTGAGCCGCTGGTTCCCGGCCACCACCAGTTCCGGCTGGGCCAGGAAGGAGACCTCCGACCAGCCCTGGTCACCGTCGACGAAGATCAGGCTGTGCGCGCCGTACCGGCCCTTCGGCACCCGGATCCGGGTCTCGCCGCCGGCGCCGTAGACGTCCCGGTAGCTGCCGTCGTCGAGCCCGAGCAGAACGGTGTAGTAGCCGTCGGTCAGGGCGCCGGAGCGGTTGCGGTGGGTCACGGTCAGGTCGTAGCTCTCCACCTCGCGGTCGACCGCGAGCGGGGTCACCGCCACCGTGTCGCCGGCGCGGGCGAGCAGGCGGCCGGTCCAGTAGCCGTCGGCGCCGCCGAGCCGGGTGTCGATCACCACTGTCGCCTGGGCGCTGCCGCCCGCGGGAACGGTGAGCCGGGAGGTGCTGAGGGTCAGCATGCCGGCCGGCGCGGTCCGCCCGCCCGGCCCGGTGAACCGGGTGCTCAGGTCGAGCGTGAGCGGGGCGGTCCCGCCGTTGCGGTAGGTGACCGTCCGGCTGATCGGCTTGTCGTCGGTGTGCGGCCAGGCCGCCACACCGAACGAGACGGAGGCCGGTTCGCTCGTCACCTGCTGGGTCATCGCCCGGGCGACGTCGACCCGGCCCGCGCCCTGCTGGAACGCGGTCTGCTCCGGGTGCGGCTTCGCCGAGGCCATCAGCGTCGCCTTGTAGCGCTCGGGCGTCCAGCCGGGGTGCTGCTGGGCGAGCAGCGCGACCGCGCCGGCCACGTGCGGGGCGGCCATCGACGTGCCGGACAGCGAGGCGTACCGGTCCCCCACCGGGTCGCCGATCTGGCCGTTCGCGGCCCGCGCGGCCACGATCTCCACACCCGGCGCGGTGATGTCCGGCTTGATCGCCCCGTCGCCCACCCGGGGACCACGGCTGGAGAAGTCGGCGAGCGCGTCGTCCCGGTCCACCGCGCCGACCGCGAGCGCGGCGTCGGCGGTGGCCGGCGAGCCGACCGAACCGTCGACGCCGTCGTTGCCGGCCGAGATCACGAACAGCGTCCCGTGCTGCTCGGTCAGCGTCCCGACCGCCTCCTCCAGCGGGTCCACGTCCGGGGTGTCGCCGCCGCTGAGGCTCATGTTGACCACTGTGGCGTGCTGCTCGGCCGCGGCCCACTGCATGCCGGCCAGGATGGCCGACTCGGTGCAGCCGTAGACCTCGCAGACCTTGCCGGACAGCAGCGTGGCGTCGGGCGCCACGCCCCGGTACTTCCCGCCCGAGGCGGCGCCGCTGCCGGCGATGGTGGAGGCCACGTGCGTGCCGTGCCCGACGATGTCGTCCGGGTCCGCCTCCTCGGTGAAGTTGCGCGACTCGGCGACCTTGCCGGCCAGGTCCGGGTGGCTGAGGTCGACGCCGGTGTCGAGCACCGCCACACGCACGCCCTTACCGGTCCAGCCGGCCGCCCACGCGGTCGGCGCGCCGATCTGCGGCACGCTGTGGTCGAGTGTCAGCCGCCGCCGGCCGTCCAGCCAGATCCGGTCGACACCCCCCGCCGCGTCGAGCCGGGCACCGGAGCGGTCGGCGCTCACCTCCTTCCAGAGCGCGCCGGTGTCACCCTTGTCGGCGACGACGGCCGCGCCGGCGATCGCCGGCAGGTCGCGGGTCACCCGCGCGCCGGCGAGCGGGGCCGCCGTCCGCCGGGCCGTCCCCGGCCGGTACGTCACGAGCAGCGGTACGCTGCCGCGCCGCGCGTCGTCGTACCCGGCCTCGATCAGCCCGCTCACGTCGAACAGGCGCCGGTCGAGCTTGCCCGCGCGGACCAGCGGGAGCGCGTCCTGCGGCATCACGGTGAGCCGGTCGCGCTCCCGTCCGACCAGGAACTGGATGCCGGCGCGGCCGGCGCCGGGGCGTACCGCGGCACGGCCGCCGGAGGCGACGGTGACCCGGTCGCCGGTGATCAGGGTGACGGTGACCGGTTGGACGCCGGCCGGGGCGGACGGCCCGGTCCGGGCGGACGGGCCGGTCGGCGCGGTGGGCGCGGCGGCCAGCGCGGGCACCGGCAGGCCGAGCGCCAGCGTCAGGCCGAGGCCGAACGCCGTCAGCTTTCTGCGGTTCCGGAGCAACCTTCCTCCTTCGTCGAACGTTTCATCGATGGGAGACACATCGATGCGGGTATCAGAATTACATACCGCGTATGTATCGGGAAGTCGCCGATCCGACGGAACCGCCACCACCCACCGGAGCGGGCCGGGACGATCGGGCGATGACCTCCATGAAGGACCGGATGCTGGCCGGCGAGCAGTACATCGCCGACGATCCCGCGATCATCGCCGATCTGGAGCGGGCGGCCCGGCTCGGCGAACGCTTCAACCGCAGCTCCGCCGACGATCCGGCGGGACGCCTCGCCGCGCTGCGCGAACTGCTCGGCTCGCTGGGCGAGGACGCCTGGGTCCGGCCGCCGCTGTACTGCGACTACGGACACCAGACGCACATCGGCGCGCGGACGTTCGTCAACTTCAACGCGGTGTTCCTCGACGTCGCCCGCATCACCATCGGTGCGGACGTCCAGATCGGACCGAACGTGCAACTGCTCACCGCCACCCACCCGGTGGAACCGGAGGCGCGCCGGGCCAAGTGGGAGTCCGCAAAACCGATCACCATCGGTGACAACGTCTGGCTCGGCGGCGGGGTGATCGTGCTGGCCGGAGTGACCATCGGCGAGAACACGGTGGTCGGCGCCGGCGCGGTGGTGACGCGCGACCTACCGGCGAACGTGGTGGCGGTGGGTAACCCTGCTCGCCCGATCAGGAGCCTGAGCAAGCCGTCCTGAGCTGGGGAAACAACCGTTCCAGCGGATGCGGATTCCCGTCCTCTCACGCACTCTGGGTAGTAGTGCGTTTACCGGGAGGCACGATGGAACGGGTCCTCGAACTGCGGGTGCACGGGGTCTCCAACACCCCGCCGGATCAGCTGCTCGGCCTGACCGCGGGCGCCAACGGTGACGGTGCGCAACCAATGCTTGTCGCCGGCGGTCAGACCACCGGCTTCTACCGGTCCAGCGCGGCGGGCCGGGACGACCCGATCACCGTCGAGGCGTACAGCTGGGGCCAGTTGACCTCCGGCGCGCGGACCCGGCGGGACGTGGAACGGGCGCTGTGGACACTGATGCTCCCGTTCGCGCTGGCGAACGTCGCGCTGCACGCCCGCGCCGGCATCCCGCCCGACCCGGACCAGGAACGCTGGGCCAGCCGGTCCGGCATCACCGCCTGGCTCATCCGCCTGTTCTGTCTGAGCCTGACCTGCACGCTCGTCGTCACGGTGACCGGTGTGGGCGTGGACCTCATCGCCTGGCAGTGCGTCGAGGCGGACTGCCTCGGCAAGATACCCGGGCCGTGGGAGTTCCTCGGCGCCCCCTGGTGGCGCGAGGGCACCCGGACGCTCGCGCTCGGGCTGCTGCTGCCACTGCTCGTGCTGGCCGGGATCGGGCTCGTCGCCTTCCGCACCTACCAGTACGAGGCGCAGATGCCCGCGGACCCGCACCACCACGGGGCGGCCCGGGAGGACGGCGAACCGGACAGCCGGCCGGACCCGCGTGAACCGCCACGGAACCCGCTCCAGGACCCGACGTTCTGGAACGGGGAGGGGCAACTGCGCCGGGCCGCCGTGCTGCACCTGTGCACCGGGGCGGTCAGCGCCGCCGCCGTACCGGTCGCCGCAGTGATGATCATGGACCCGCCGCGAGGCGTACGGGCCGCCGTCGCCTGGCCCACAGTGGCGCTGCTCGCCGCCGTGGTGATGATCGCCGTGGTAGCTGTCGCCCGGCCGTGGCTGAGCCGGCGGCAGGGCGCCACCCCGCTCGGCCGGTGGAGCGCGGCGGTCGTGGCGCTCACCGCGCTCGGACTGATCGGGGCGTTCACCCTGCTGCTGCTCCCCGACGGGGCGGCCGGGCAGCCGTTGTCGGCGTACCGGCCGCCGGACGGGTGCACGGCGCAGCCGGTCACCGCCGGCTGCCGCACCGACAGGTCACTGCCCGGGTACGACACGGCAGTCGCGTGGCTGCTCGCGTACCAGGTGCTGTTGCTGCTCGCCATCGCCGCAGCGAACCGCTCCGGCCGACGGGCGCTGATCGGCCCCGTCGCCGGGATGGTGCTGCTGCCGGTCGGCGCGACCTGGATCGAACGCGGGCTGCCCGTGCTGCCCGCCGCACCGGGCGAGTTGCGCACCTGGATGCTCGTCGGTCCGGCCGTCGCGCTGGCCGCCGCCGGACTGTTCCTGCCCCGCCTGCGACCGCCGGTGCCGACCCAGCCACTCGGCGCGTACACCGATCTCGCCTGGCGCGGCTGCGCCCCGGCGGTCATCGCCGGGTTCGGCTGGATGATGGCGGTGGCGTACTGCGCCGGGCTGCTCTACTGGGTCAGCGACCGGCTCGACGCGTCGGCCGAGCCGAGCGGCCCGAGCCGGGTCGTGCCGCCGCTGGCCGTCTTCTGGGCCGGGCTGGCCTGCGCGATCGGCCTGGCCGCGCTGATCGGACTGCTGATCCGGGCCGTCGTCATGCTGCACCGGCTGCGCCGGGTCGAGTACGCGCGGCTGGCCGCCACCCCCGGCCTGTCCGCACACGACCTGCGGCGCTGCCGCGACGTCAGCACCTACCGGGCGCTGCACCGCCTGATCGGCGAGCACGCGGTACGGCTGCTGGGCTGTTACGCCGCGTTCTGCGCCGCCCTGGTCACCCTCTGCTGCGCCGCCGCGCTGTCCGGCGAGCGGCCCAGCCCGCTGTCCCCGTCCGGCTGGCAGACCGCCATCCACTGGACCGCCGAGCGCGGCGACGCCCTCCTCGGCTGGCTGCCGGTGGTGATGGCGGCGCTCGGGCTGCTCGTCTACCGCACCGACTCGGTACGCCGCTCGGTCGGCGTGATCTGGGACGTGTGCACGTTCTGGCCCCGGGCCGCGCATCCGCTCGCACCCCCCAGCTACGCCGAACGCGCCGTACCGGAACTCCAGACCCGGGTGGCGGGCCTGCTGGCGCTACCGCCGCACCACGCCGACCGGATGGACGGCGTCGTCCTCTCCGGGCACAGCCAGGGCACCGTCATCTGCGCCGCGGTGCTGCTGCAACTGCCCCGGCGGTGGCGGCTACGGACCTGGTTCTTCTCCTACGGCTGCCAGCTCACCCGGCTCTACGGGCGGGTCTTCCCGTCCTACTTCGGGCCGGAACGGCTGCGGGCGCTGGCCGGCGCGCTCACCTGGCCCGGCGGGCACGTGGCCTGGACGAACTTCTGGCGGGACACCGACCCGCTGGGCTGGCAGGTCAGCGCCGGTCAGCGAGACGTGCCGGTGGCCGACCCGGAGGCGCTGCACCCGTCCGGCGGCGAGGTGGCCGACCCGCCCATCCGTAGCCACAGCGGTTATCCGGAGTCGGTGGAGTTCACCCGCGAGCGGGCGGTGGTGGCGCGGCTGCTGCGCCGCACCGTGCCGTCGCCACGCCAGCGGACCGGCTGACCGTGCACCACTGCGGCGGCGGGCCGGCCGACGTCACGCCTGCGGCGGTTCGGCCAGGCGTACCACCAGGTCGGCGTGCCCGGCCGTGCCGGCGACCCGCCGGGCGTTCTCCTCGTCGCTGCCGAGCGCCCAGGCGCGGGCCTGCTCCGGCGACTTCCCGTACGCCTCATGGCGCGCGGTGAGCCGGCGCAGCCGCAACTCCGCGTCCAGATCCAGGAACCAGATCTGGTGTACGAGGGTGCGTACCTCCTCCCACGGGTCGTCCCGCAGCAGCAGGTAGTTGCCCTCGGTGACCACCAGGCGCACCTCGGGCGGCACCTCGATCGCCCCGGCGACCGGCTCCTCCAGGTCCCGGCGGAACTCCGGCGCCCACACCGACGTCGGTTCCAGCCGGCGCAACCGGCGCAGCACGGACACGAAGCCGTTGACGTCGAACGTGTCCGGCGCGCCCTTGCGCCCCGCCCGCCCCAGCCGAGCCAGCGCGGACCCGGCCAGGTGGAAGCCGTCCATCGGGACCAGCCGGGCGACCGGGCCGAGCGCGGCCACGATCCCTTCCGCCAGGGTGGACTTGCCCGCCCCGGGTGCCCCGGCGATGCCGAGCAGCTGACGTGGGCCGGTCTCGGCCAGCGCCCGCGCTCGGGCGACCAGCTCGTCGAGCGGCAGCACCTCCGCCGGTGGCATCAGCCCAGCACCGGCTCGCTGATGGTGAACCGCGCCTCGACCGCCGCCTGCACCGGCTGCGGCGCCGGGTCCAGTTCCAGTTCGCGCTCCGGCTCGCCGGAGCGCGAGTAGGCCGCCCCGACCATCATCATCGGCGGCCCGGCGCTCATCCCGGTGTCGGACAGCTCGCGCAACGCGATCACCCGGGCGCCGAGCGCCTCAGCGTACTCCCGGGCCCGGACCAGCGCGTCGGCGATCGCGGCCTGCCGCGCCTCCCGGTAGGCCGGGCTGTCCGGCCGCAGCGACCACACCGGCCCGGCCACCTCCACCTGCTCCTGGTCGGCCAGGCGGAGCATCAGCTCGCCGAGCGCAGTGAAGTCGGTGGTCGTCACTGTGGTGCTCACGTTGCCCTGGTAGGCCACCACCCGGTCGCCGGAGCGCTTCGTCACCGGCCGGACGTGGACCTGGCCGGTCTCCCGGCGCTCCACAGCCGGCTCGGCCGCGTCGAGCAGCGCGCGCACCGCGGCGGCCCGTTCGGCCAGCCGGGTCAGCGTGGTCTCCCGGTCCCGGTCCCGCGCCGTCGCCGTCACGGTGAACCGGGCCAGCTCGGGAGCCACCTCCCGGTACGCCTCACCGCGTACCGCCACGACCGGTGCGTCAGCCATGCCCTCAGCCTAACGGCGGGGTGGCCGGCAGGTGCCCCGTGTAGGTGACCGAGCCGGCCGTCTCCCGTACCCCGCTCAGGTGACCGCCCGCCGCGCCCAGCTCCCGCAGGTACGCCAGCTCGCCCGCGTGGTCGGCGGCGGCCGGGAACTCCCGCCGGTGCGTGCTGAACGTACGCGCCCGCAGGGTCGCGCGGACGTCTCGCCCCTCGGCGAACCGGTCCGCCAGCGCACCCGCGTCGCCACCGCGCAGCGCCTCGGTCAGCTCGCTCAGGAACGCGCCGAGCGCGTCCAGTTCGGCGAGGACGCGGTCCCGGTTGCCGAGCAGCATGTTCGCGGTCCGTTCGGGTGGCCCGCCGGCGACCCGGGTGCCGTCGGAGAAGCTGCCGGCGGCGAGCGTCAGCACCGCGTCCCGCAACGCCGACCGGTGCACGGTGCCGGCCAGCGCTCCCGCCAGCACGTGCGGTACGTGCGAGGCGAGCGCGGCGGCGCCGTCGTGTTCCGGGGCGGACATCGGCACCACCCGGGCGTGGAAGACGTCCACCAGCAGCACCGCCAGCCGCCGGAACGCGCCCAGGCCGGCCGGCCCCGGGCAGAGCACCCAGGCTGCGCCGTCGAGCAGGTCCGGGCCGGCGGCGCCCGCTCCGGCCCGGTCCGCGCCGGCCATCGGGTGCCCCGGCACGACCCGGTGCCCGAGCCCTTGCACGGTGGCGGCGGTGCTCACCTCGGCCTTGACGCTGCCCACGTCCGTAAGCACGCAGTCGTCGTCGGTCACGGCCGCGACCCGGGCCAGTGTCGCCGGCAGCGTGGGCAGCGGGCCGCAGAGGAACACCACGTCCCGGCCGGTGACCGCCTCTTCGACCGTGTCGGGCGCGTCGATGCCCCGGTCGCGTACCAGCCGGCGGGCCGCCGGATCGGGATCCCAACCGGCGACGTCCAGCCCGGCGGCGTGCAGCCGCAGCAGCACCGAACCGCCGATCAGCCCGGTACCGACCACCGCCGCCCGCGCCAGCCCGCCGGCCACGTCAGGCCTCGGCGAGCCGCCCGGCCACCGCGTCCACGTGCTCGTCGGACTCGGTGAGGGCCACCCGGACGTGCCGGGCACCGGCCGGGCCGTAGAAGACACCGGCGGCCACCAGGATGCCCCGGCGGGCCAGCCAGTCCACTGTCTCCCAGCAGTCCTCGTCCCGGGTGAGCCAGAGGTAGAGCCCGGCCTCCGAGTGCTCGACGGTGAAGCCGGCGGCGGTGAACGCCGCACGCAGCTTCTCCCGCCGGACGCGGTAGCGCTCCCGCTGGGCGTCGGCGTGCTCCTGGTCGCCGAGCGCGGCCACCATCGCGGCCTGCACCGGCGCCGGTACGATCAGACCCGCGTGCTTGCGGATCTTGAGCAGCTCAGCCACCAGCGCCGGGTCACCGGCGACGAACCCGGCCCGGTAGCCGGCCAGGTTGGAGCGCTTGGACAGCGAGTGCACCGCCAGCACGCCGTCGTACGAGCCGCCGCACACCTGCGGCGAGAGCACCGAGACGGGCTCGGCGTCCCAGCCCAGCGGCAGGTAGCACTCGTCGCTGGCGACCACCGCGCCGCGCTCTCGCGCCCACTCGACCACCTTGCGCAGGTGGGCGGCGGGCAGCACCCGGCCGGTCGGGTTACCGGGCGAGTTGACCCAGACCAGGCGGACCCGGGGATCCGGGCCCAGCGCGGTCAGCGAGTCGGTGCGTACCGTCGTCGCGCCGGCCAGGCGGGCCCCGTCCTCGTAGGTCGGGTAGGCCACCGACGGCACCACCACCACGTCACCGGGGCCGAGCCCGAGCAGCGTGGGCAGCCAGGCCACCAGCTCCTTGGAGCCGATCGTCGGCAGCACACCCAGGCCGTCGACGCCCGCGCCGCAGGCCCGCGCGACCCACGCCGCGATCGCGTCCCGCAGGGCGGGCGTACCGGCGGTCAGCGGGTAGCCCGGCGCGTTCGACGCGTCGGCCAGGGCCTGGCGGATCAGCTCCGGCACCGGGTCGACCGGCGTGCCCATCGACAGGTTGATGAGACCGCCCGGGTGCGCCGCGGCCGTGGCGGCCGCGGCGTCCAGGGTGTCCCAGGTGAAGTCGGGCAGCCGTGCCGAGACCGGCGAGCGCCGGTTCAGTGGCCCTCGCCGCGCGGCGGCTGCGCGGCGACGAAGGTGGCGTCCTTCTCCACCTTGCCGATCTTCGAGGCGCCACCGGGCGAGCCCAGGTCCTCGAAGAACTCGTAGTTGGCCCCGGTGTAGTCCTTCCACTGCTCCGGGACGTCGTCCTCGTAGAAGATCGCTTCCACCGGGCAGACCGGCTCACAGGCACCACAGTCGACGCACTCGTCGGGGTGGATGTAGAGCATCCGGTTGCCCTCGTAGATGCAGTCGACCGGGCACTCCTCGATGCATGCCTTGTCGAGCACATCCACGCACGGCTCGGCGATGATGTAGGTCACCGGTCTTCTCCTCCGCAAGACTCGTCGCGATCAACCGCAACGGTAAGAGCCTAGTATCTCGCCGGGGAGGGGGTCGATCGTGCTCCGACAGCAGGACGTGGGACACCGGATCGTGGTCCGCCGGATTGTGGGGATTCGCGAGGGCCGCACGCTGTTCTCCGACGCGCTCGGCGAGCTCGTGGAGCTGAGCGAGACCCACATCACTCTGTCCACCGACGCCGGGCCACTGCGCGTACCGGTGGCCGAGGTGCACCGGGCCAAGCGGGTGCCGCCGGCCCGGCGGCCCACCGCCGCCGCCGTGGTCGCGCTGGAACTGGCCGCCGACGAGGCGTGGCCCGCGCCGGTACGCGGACGGCTCGGCGACTGGCGGCTGCGCTGGGCCGACGGCTGGACCGGCCGGGCCAACAGCGCGCTGCCGGTGGGCGACCCGGACCGGCCGCTGCCCGCCGCGCTGGACGCGGTGCAGCGCTGGTACGCCGAGCGCGGCGGGCCCGCCCTGGTGAACACTCCGCTGCCGCTCGCCGCCCCGGTCGGGGCGGAGCTGGACGCGCGCGGCTGGACGTCCCGGCCGCCGGTGCTGGTGCAGACCGTCCCGCTGCGCACCCTGACCGCTGCCCCGCTGCCGGGCGACGCCTCGGCCGGCGCGCCGCCGGTGACGCTGGCGGACGCGCCCGCCGACGACTGGCTGGCGATCGCCGCCGGCCGCAAGGGCGGGCTGCCGGACGCCGCCCGGCAGGTGCTCACCGGGACGCCCCGGGTCCGCTTCGCCGAACTGCGCGAGGACGGCCGACTGCTCGCGGTCGGGCGGGGCACGGTGACCGGCGAGGGCCGCTGGCTCGGCGTCAGCCTGCTGGAGACGGTGCCGCAGGCGCGCCGCCGAGGGCTCGCCGCCGCTGTCGTACGGGCCCTGGCCGGGTGGGGCGCCGCCGAGGGCGCCACCCACGCGTTCCTCCAGGTCGAGCAGAGCAACACCGGCGCCGTGGCGCTCTACCGGGGGCTCGGCTTCACCACCCACCACACCTACCTGACCCGGATCGCCCCGGCGGCCTGACCGGCGGAGCGGTCAGCGCCGGACGATCTTGCGAGGCCGGGTGCGCTTCATCTCGGCGTACCGCTTGAGCTGGCGGGACCGGTAGTCCCGGCCCAGCGCGGTCAGGATCAGGTAGCCGACGAGCACGCCCGCCGCGGTCGCAGCGAGATAGAGCCAGATCTGCGCGAAGAACAGGCCCGCGCCGCCGCCGAACGGGTTCTCCCCGACCAGCAGCGGACCGACGAACACGGTGAGCGCCAGCGCGACCGCGACCGCGGCGGCCAGGTCACCGGCCCAGCGGCTCAGCGGCCGGTCGGCGCCCCACCGGAACGCGGTGCCGGCCAGGATCAGCCCGATGACCAGGAACATGGCGAGCGAGACGCGGCCGGACGCGGTGTCGTCGTCCGGGAACGCGAATCTGATGACCAGCCGGGCCACCACGTTCACCCCGAACAACGCGGCCGCCAGCACGCCTACCGCACGCCACCGCTGACCCATCGCACGCCTCCCGCCGTACCGCCCGCTCCCTCGGCGGGCCTCTTGGCTGGAATGTCTACCACCGCGAGCTGTGCGGCGTCAGCACCTCACCGTGCGTCGGGCGGCGTCACCAGGTGCCGGAAGCCCAGCACCGCGAACGTGACCGCGCCGGCCACGATCAGCGCGAGCCCGAGCACGTTGTCACCGGCGAGCGCCAGATCGCCCTCGACGGTCCGGAAACCCCCCACCACGATCACCAGGAACCACGGCAGCGCGCCGAGCGCCACCGCCCAGCGCGTACCCGTCGACAGGTGGGCGAACCGGCCCAGCAGCACCGTCGTCGCCACCACGGCGACGACGCCGGCGGTCACCAGGCCGATACCGAGAAGCGCCCGCAGCCCGCCGGAGCGGCCCTGCACGGTCTCCCAGGCCCACGTCGCGAAGATCAGGTCGAGCAGCGCCAGCAGGACGCCGGCCCAGACCGTCACGACGCCGCCGGCCACCCGCAGCGCGCGGTCGAGCACCCGCTCCGCCGGGCTCGGCGTCGCGGCCGTCGGCGGCTGCTCGGGGAGTGTCGACACGGGTACGGCCGGCAGCGTCACCGGAGACCGGCCGCCGCGACCGGGGACCGCCGCGGGTCGTCCAGGGCGATCCCGGCGAAGAGGTCGTCCTCCCAGCCGTACGGGCCGGTGCCCGGCCCCTTCTCACCGACCGCGAGCGTGAAGTACTCGACGCCCATGAACTCGCCGCCGAAGTTGCCGGCGATCGAGTAGAGCCACGAGTTCGCCGGAATCTGGGTGGCGTGGGCGCGCATCGCCGCCTCCTTGGCGGCGTGCTGGTCGGTGCCGTCGATCCGGGCGGCGATCTCCGCATCAGGCGTGCCGAACGGAAGCTCGTCGGCGCTCTCGATGCCCGCGAACGGGTTGTCCGAGGACTCGGTGAACGTCTCCAGGCCCGCGTCGAGCACGCTGCGCGGCATCGCCGTCCAGTAGACCTTCGCCGGGGCGATCCCCTCGGCCGCGGCCAGTTCCACCGCCCGCATCGCCACCCGGTGCGCCTGGATGTGGTCCGGGTGGCCGTAGAAGCCGTCCGGGTCGTACGTGACGAGCACCTGGGGGCGGACCTCGCGGATGACCTCCACCAGGTATCCGGCGGCGACGTCCAGGTCGGCCTGCCAGAACGCCCGCGGGTGCTCGTTCGTGGCCAGGCCCATCATGCCGGAGTCGCGGTAGCGGCCCGCGCCGCCGAGGAACCGGTGGTCGGTCACGCCGAGCGCGGCGCAGGCGGCCGCCAGCTCGCCGATCCGGTAGCCGCCGAGCTGGTCCGCCTCGGCCGCGCAGAGCTGCGCCAACGCCGGGACGTGAATCTCGCCCTCCTCACCGAGCGTGCAGGTCACGAGCGTGACGTGGGCGCCGGTGGCGGCGTAGTGCGCCATCGTCGCGCCGGTCCCGATCGACTCGTCGTCCGGATGCGCGTGGACCAGCAGAAGGCGTCGGTCGGGCAGCGTCGTCACGCCCGTCACTCTAACCGGCGGTCCTGCCCGCTCGACGGTGATGCGTCCGCCCAGGTCGGCCACATCACCTCCGGCGCCCGCCTACGCTGCAGGCGTGGACTTTCCCGAGCTGGCCGCCCGTACCCGTCGGTTCAGCCACGGGGCGCCGCGTGCCGTCACCGTCGCGGGCGACGGCGCCCGGGTGATCTTCCTGCGTTCCGCGGGACCGGAGGACCCGGCCGACGCGCTCTGGCTGCTCGACGTCGACAGCGGCGAGGAACGACTGGTGGCGGACCCGGCGGTGCTGCTGGGCACCGACGCCGAGCCGGCCCGCCTCGCCCCCGGCGAACGGGCGCTGCGCGAACGGTTGCGGCTCAGCTCCGGCGGCATCGGCTCGTACGCGCTGGACTCGGCCGGCCGGGTCGCCGCGTTCGCGCTGGCCGGGCGGCTGTTCCGGGCCGACCTGGTGCACGGCGACGTGATCGAGGTGGCGGCGATCGGGCCGGTGATCGACCCGCGCCCCGACCCGGCCGGTGAGCGGCTCGCGTACGTCACCGACGCCACCGAGGGGGTGCGCCGGGGCCAGTTGCGGGTGGTCGAGCCGGACGGCACGGACAACCTGCTCGCCGGCGAGGACCACGGCGTCACCTGGGGGCTGGCCGAACACATCGCGGCCGAGGAGTTCCACCGCTACCGGGGCTACTGGTGGGCGCCGGACGGGCGCAGCGTGCTGGCCGCCCGGGTCGACGAGTCCCGCCTGGAACGCTGGTACCTGCACGACCCGGCCGACCCGGCGACCCCGCCGACGTCGCTCGCGTACCCGGTGGCGGGTGGGCCGAACGCGGAGGTGAGCCTGCACCTGCTCGACCTCGACGGCGGCTGGGTCGACGTGCACTGGGACCGCGAGACCTATCCGTACCTGAGTTCGGTGGACTGGACCGAGGGCGGCCCGCTGATCACCGTGCTGCGGCGCTCGCAGCAGCACGGCCTGGTGCTCGCGGTGGACCCGCGCACCGGGGAGACGCAGGTGCACGCCGAACTGGCCGACCCGCGCTGGGTGGAGCCGATCCCCGGCACCCCGGCGCACCTGCCCGACGGACGGGTGCTGGTCGGCGGCGAGCTGGCCCACGACGGGTACGACGCCCGCTGCCTGTTCGCCGACGGCACCCTGCTCACCCCGCCGTCGCTGTACGTGCGGCGGGTGGTCGGACGGCTGCCGAACGGCCCGAACGCGGCGGCGGACCTGCTGGTGGAGGCGAGCGAGGGCGAACCGAGCCAGCGCCACCTCTACCGGGTGCGGACCACCATCGGCGGCGGCATGGACGCCCGCCGGATGGGCAGCGACCCCGGCTGGCACACCGCCTCGATCGGCGGGTCCACGCTGGCGGTGGGCATCGCGTCGCTGGAGCACGCCGGGGTCCGCTGGCGGGTATGGCACGGCGACCGCGAGGTGGGCGAGTTGCGCTCGTTCGCCGCCACCTGCTCGTACGCGCCGCGGCCGACGATGGTCCGGGTGACCGACAGGCGGCTGCCCAGCGCGGTGCTCTACCCGGCCGAGCACGTCAAGGGCACCCGGCTGCCGGTGCTGCTGGACATCTACGGCGGGCCCGGCCACCAGGAGGTGGTGGCGGCGCGCGGTGTCTGGCTGGAGCGGCAGTGGTGGGCCGAGCAGGGTTTCGCGGTGGTCACCATCGACAACCGGGGTACGCCGGGCATCGCGCCGTCGTTCGAGAAGGCGATCCACAGGCGGGTCGCCGACGTGACACTCACCGACCAGGTGGACGCGCTCACCGCGCTCGCCGACAAGCACCCGGATCTGGACCTGGAACGCGTGGCGGTGCGCGGCTGGTCGTTCGGCGGCTGGCTGGCCGGGCTCGCGGTGCTGCGGCACCCGGAGCTGTTCAAGTGCGCGATCGTCGGCGCGCCGGTCACCGACTGGGCGCTGTACGACACCGCGTACAGCGAGCGCTACCTGGGCATGCCGGACGACGGGATGGACGTGTACGCCCACCACTCGCTGGTCGAGCTGGCCGCCGAGCCGCTCGGCGACCCGGCGCAAGCCCGGCCGATGCTGCTGGTGCACGGCCTGGCCGATGACAACGTGCTCGCCGCGCACACGCTGCGGTTGTCGGCGGCGCTGCTGGCGACGGGCCGCCCGCACGCGGTGCTGCCGCTCACCGGCGCGAGTCACCTGGCCGCCGGCGGCGTGTCCGAGCGCCTGCTCCGGCTGGAGCTGGACTTCCTCCGCCGCTACCTGTGAGGAAGGGCCCCTCGACGAGGGGCCCTTCCGCCGACCACAGGTGTGGCTACTGCTTGACGTACGCGTTGACGAAGTTCGGGTAGCCGAACACGGAGGAGATGAACACCCCGCCCGCCTTCGACCCGTGCACGTTGTACGCCACGTCCACGTAGAGCGGCACCACCGGCGCGTGCTCCTTCATGATCCGCTCGTCGAGCTTGCCCCACTCCGGGCCCTGCTCGGACGGCGGCAGCGCCAGGATCCGGTCCATCTCGGCGTTGATCGCGTCGTCGTTGAAGTACGACTGGTTGCTGTTGCCCTCGGCCTTGATGGTCCGGCCGTCGTAGAGCACCGGCAGGATCGACGCGCCGCTGGGCCAGTCCGCCGCCCAGTTGCCGATGTACAGGTCCCAGGGGTTGTTCTTCTTCTTGACCTCGTCCAGCTTCGCGTCGTCCGGGATGTTCCGGACGGTGATCTTGAAGCCGGCGCGCTCCAGGTTGCCCTTGAGCTGGACCGCCTCCGCCTGCTCGGTGGTGTTGTCGGCAACGCCGAGGACCAGCTCCGGCGTCTGGCCGCCGAGCAGCTCCTTGGCCTTCTCCACGTTGCCGTTGGCGCCGGCCGGGTACGCGTCGTACGCCTTGTAGCCGATTGTCGACGGCGGCATCAGCGTGGTGATCGGCTGCGCGACGGTCTGGCCGCCGAGCGCCTTGACCAGGCCCTCGCGGTCGATCGCGTAGTTGAGCGCCTGGCGGATCTTCAGGTCCTTGACCCGCTGGGTGTTGATCACGAGCTGGTTGGCGCTCGGGGTCGGGGACAGCAGCGTGCGGGACTTCAGCGCCGGGTCACCGGCCACCTTCGCCACGAGCGAGGCCGGCACCGAGTTGAACGCCAGCGCGCTCTGGTCGGCGCCGTTGTCCGCGATCACCCGGTTGTTGGCGGCGTCGGCGGTCGGTCCGAAGCTCCACACGAACTGGTCCGGGTACTGGTGCCGCACCGGGTCGGTCTTGGCGTCCCAGTTCGGGTTGCGGTCGAGCGTGAGCTGGACGCCGACCTGGTTCTTGGCGATCTTGTACGGGCCGGACGAGAACGGCTTCTGATCGAGGTTGACCCCGGTGTCCTTCTCCGGCTTGAGCGGCGCCGTGGTGGGCAGCGAGACCGCGAACGGCAGGTCGCAGCGCGGCTTGGCGAACTCGAAGCGCAGCGTCTTGTCGTCCGGCGTGGTCAGGCCCGGCGGCAGCGACGTCTTGTTCTTCTTGAAGTCCCACTTGGTGTCGTACTGCGCGGTGTCGGCCAGCCACTCCTGGATGTAGGTGGGGCCGCCGGTGAGGTCCGGGTCGAAGGAGCGGGCGATGCCGTACGCGATCTCCTTCGAGGTGATCGGGCTGCCGTCCTCGAACTTCACCCCGTCCTTGATGGTGAATTCCCAGACCTTGCAGTCGTTGTTGACGTTCTTGCCCGGCGTCTCGGCCAGGTCACCCACGAGGACCAGGCCACCCTTGCCGTCGTCCTTCCAGGTGGTCAGGTAGCGGGCGAAGAGCGGGTTGGCCATCAGACCGGCGAACGAGTACGTCCGCTGCGGGTCCAGGTGGGAGATGGGGGTCTCCCGGATGATGGTGAACGTCCCGCCCTTGGCCGCGCCGTCGATCTCGGCGGCCGGGCCCTGCGAGTCCTTCGGGTCGGTCGCGATGACCCCGGTCTGCTGCCGGTTGCCGTCCACAGTGGTGCCTTCGCCCGTGTTCTCCGAGCAGGCACCGAGTGCCACAACCAGTGCGATGGCGCCGCCAGCGGCGGCCGCTGCGCGTGGTCGCATGTCCTACCTCCTCCACCCGTGCGCCGAGCGCATCCGCCGACGTCCCGAGGATCGTAAAGAAGAAAAGCTACGAGTTGGATAACAGTTGTCGATAAATTTCGTCGCGGTTCAGCCGAGCCGTACCCGCGGGTCGATCACCGCGTAGAGCAGGTCCACCACCACGTTCGCCAGCACCACGAAGACCGCCGCGATCAGCACCGTCGCCATGATCGTCGGCAGGTCGCCCGAGCGGACCGCGTCGACAGCGGTACGCCCCATCCCGTTCAGACCGAATGTCGTCTCGGTGATCACCGTGCCGCCCAGCGCCCCGCCCACGTCCAGACCGGCGATCGTCACCACGGGTGTGATCGCGGCGCGCAGCGCGTGCCGGCCGTACACCTTGCGTTTGGCCAGGCCCTTCGCCCGCGCGGTCCGGACGAAGTCCTCCGACAGTGTCTCCAGCATCTGCGCCCGGGACAGTCGCGCGTAGATCGCGGAGAAGAGGAACGCCAGCGCCACCCAGGCCAGCACCAGCCCGCTCGTCCACTTCAACGGGTTGTCGAACAACGAGGTGTAGCTCGGCACCGGCAGCAGGCGCAGGTTGTAGACGAAGACGATGAGCAGCACCGCGCCGACGAAGTAGAGCTGCAACGAGGCGCCGGTGAGCGAGAAGCCGATCGCCGCCCGGTCCAGCCAGCTGCCCCGGCGCAGCGCCGAGAGCATGCCCAGGCCGACGCCGAGCAGCAGCCACAGGATGGCGGCCGGGATGACGATGCTCAGCGTCACCGGCAGCACCCGGGCGATGGTGTCCGAGACCGCCTCGTTCGACACGTACGACCAGCCGAGGCAGGGGGCGTCGCACCGACCGCCCTGGGCGCTGCCCAGGTCCCGGCCGGTGAAGATGCCCTTCATGTAGCCGGCGTACTGGCTGATCAGCGGATCGCGCAGGCCCAGCTCCTGGCGGACCCGCTCCAGTCGCTCCGGGTTGCAGTTCTTCGGGCACATGCCGGTGACCGGATCGCGGGGCAGCGCGAAGAACATCAGGAAGCTGAGCACGCTCACCGCGAACAGCGTGAGCGCGGCGGACAGCAGCCGGCGGATGAGGAATCGCGTCATGGACCGGCCTCCTACCGGGACGACTTCGGGTCGAGCGCGTCGCGCAGCGCGTCACCGAAGAGGTTGAAGGCGAACACGAGCGCGAAGATGGTGATGCCCGGGAAGAAGACGTACGCCGGGTCGGTCTGCAGGTAGTCGAGGCTGCGGTAGATCATGCGGCCGAAGCTCGGCGTCTCGTCGGTGAGGCCGACGCCGATGAACGACAACGCGGCCTCGCTGGTGATGTACTGCGGTACCGCCAGCGAGAAGGCGACCAGGATCGGTGCCCAGGCGTTCGGCAGCAACTGGCGGAACAGCATGTGCCCGAGACCCGCGCCGCTGGCCCGCGCCGCCTCCACGAACTCGCGCTCCCGTAGCGCGATGATCTGACCCCGGACCAGCCGGGCAGTACCGGTCCAGCCGAACAGGGCGAAGATCGCGATGAGCACACCGATCTGGAAGTACGCCGGCACGGCCTCGCGCTGCCCGTAGAAGCGCAGCGCGACGGTCGGCATCAGGGCCAGCGCGATGATCAGGAACGGCATGGCCAGGGTCAGGTCGGTGATCCAGTTGATCACGGTGTCCAGCCAGCCGCCCAGGTAGCCGGCGAGCGTTCCGAGCGTCACGCCGATCACCGCGGTCAGCACGGCGGCGGCGAAGGCGATGAACAGCGATGTCCGCAGCCCGTGCACCATCCGGATGAAGATGTCCCGGCCGAGGCCGGGCTCCAGCCCGAACCAGTGCTCCCCGGTCACCCCACCGGCGTAGCCCAGCGGCATGCCGTAGCCGTCGAGGCGGTTCTGGAACTGCTCCTTCGGTCCCACCCCGTACAGCGCCTCGATGAGCGGCACCGCGAGCGCGACGAGGACGAAGAACACCAGCAGACCGCCGCTGATCAGCGCGGTGCGGTCCCGCTTGAGCCGCGCGAGGGCGAGCTGGCCGGGTGACCGGCCGACGAACTCCTTCTTACCGTCCTCGTCACCCTCGCCGGGCGACTCGATCTCGGCGAGCGCGACGCCCTCGACCGGCGACAGGCTCATTGGGACACCTCCACGGGTTCGCCGGTCGGCACGCCGACCGGTCCG
>NZ_JADKYQ010000059.1:0-366 GCF_015354395.1 Micromonospora sp. ANENR4 | reverse complement strand
CGGTCCTGCCAGGCGATGACCACGGCGTCGCGTACGCCCGGGTGTTCCCGCAGGCGGGCCTCGACCTCACCCACCTCGACCCGGAACCCACGCACCTTCACCTGACCGTCGGCCCGCCCCCGGAACTCCAACTGCCCGTCCGCACGCCACCGCACCAGATCCCCGGTCCGATACAACCGGCCACCCGGCTCACCACCGAACGGGTCCGGCACGAACCGCTCCGCCGTCGCACCCGGCCGGCCCAGATAACCCCGCGCCAACTGCGTGCCACCGACGAACAACTCACCCACCGCACCCACCGGCACCTCGGCCAGCGAACCGTCCAGCACGTACAACGCCCGGTCCCCCACCGCCCGGCCGATCGGC
>NZ_JADKYQ010000058.1:0-368 GCF_015354395.1 Micromonospora sp. ANENR4 | reverse complement strand
TACCGGACGGATCTGTTCGATGCGGTGTCGATCGGTCGGTTGGTGGGTCGGTGTCGGGAGTTGTTGGTGGCGGTGGTGGCTGATCCGGGTGTGCGGGTTGGTGGGTTGGGGTTGCCGTCGGGGGAGCGGGGTGTGTTGCGGCGTTTCGGTGCGCCGGAGGTGGTGGGCCGGGTGGTGGATCCGGTGGTGGGGTTCGAGGAGCGGGTGCGTCGTGGTGTGGGTGCGGTGGCGGTGGTTGCTGCTGGTGGGGTGGTGTCGTACGGGGAGTTGAACGCGCGGGCGAATCGGGTGGCGTGGTGGTTGCGGGGTCGTGGTGTGGGTCCGGAGTCGCTTGTGGGTGTCCGGTTGCCGCGTGGGGTGGACATGCT
>NZ_JADKYQ010000057.1:0-400 GCF_015354395.1 Micromonospora sp. ANENR4 | reverse complement strand
AGGACGGGTACGGCAAGGACGGCAAGGACCGTGGCCAGGAAGGCCGCGACCGTGGCGAGTGGGGCCCGGACAAGGGCGAGTGGGGCAAGGACGGCAAGGACGACCACGGCAAGACCCGCGAGGTCCCCTGCAAGGACGACGCCCTGATCGACGCCCTCGAACTGGCCAACCGCGACCACGGCGGCACCATCAAGCTCGCCGAGAACTGCACCTACGAACTCGGCGTCAAGGACCGCAAGTTCGGCTCCGCCCTGCCCGAGATCAAGCAGGACGTCACCATCAAGGGCAACAACTCCACCATCAAGCGCGACGCCGAAGACACCTTCCGCATCTTCCGCGTCGTCGACGGCGGCGACCTCACCCTCAAGGACCTCACCGTCAAGGGCGGAAACGCCAACGA
>NZ_JADKYQ010000056.1:0-429 GCF_015354395.1 Micromonospora sp. ANENR4 | reverse complement strand
AGCGGCCTGTCCGGCGGGCACGGCCCGGCCGCCTCCGCCGCGCCGAAGGGCTACGACCCGAAGGGCAAGCACCACGAGGCCGGGATCGTCGAGATCTTCGGTTCCGACCACGGCAAGGACGGCGTCAAGTCCAGCCTGTCGGACAACCGCGCCGGCAAGAACGGTGGCGGTCTGTTCAGCAGCGGCGGCACCGTCACGGTCTCCTTCACCGCGATCACGGGCAACACCGCCTGCGAGAACGGTGGCGGCGTCTACGCCGAGAACACCGACCTGCTCCTGGAGAAGGTCCACGTCGCCAAGAACCACGCCGACGGCGACGGCGGCGGTGTGGTGGTCACCGGCGGCAAGCACTGGGGCTACCCGGAGAACAAGGAGCACGCCAGCGCCACGATCGCCGACAGCAAGATCGTCGACAACACCGCCAACCGC
>NZ_JADKYQ010000055.1:0-447 GCF_015354395.1 Micromonospora sp. ANENR4 | reverse complement strand
GGCGGTGAGCACCACGGCGGGCCGGTCGACCTGGCCTCGGCCGCGAAGCCCGGCAAGGGCGACAAGGGCGAGCACGGCAAGCACCGCGCGGGCACCGTCGAGATCATCGGGGCGCACGAGGGCAAGGACGCCTCGCTGAGCACGCTGAGCCACAACCGGGCCGGTCACAACGGTGGCGGTCTGTTCAGCAGCGGCGGCTGGGTCACCGTCTCGTTCACCGCGATCGGCGGCAACGTCGCCTGCGAGAACGGCGGCGGCGTCTACGCCGAGAACACGGACCTGCTCCTGGAGAAGGTCCACGTGGCGGGCAACCACGCCGACGGCGACGGCGGCGGCGTAGTGACGACCGGTGGCCGGGACTGGGCCGGCAACGGCGCCGAGAAGGACGGCCTCGCGGGAAGCGCCACGATCGCCGACAGCGCGGTGGTCGACAACACCGCCGGCCGG
>NZ_JADKYQ010000054.1:0-467 GCF_015354395.1 Micromonospora sp. ANENR4 | reverse complement strand
CGGGCCAACGGCTATCTGGAGACGTCGTTCCTGCCCGGTCGCCGGTTCGGTTCACCCGGCGACTTCAACGCTCAGCTGTCCGAGTGGTTGGTGCGGGCGAACAACCGCCAGCACCGGATGTTGGGCTGTCGGCCGGTGGAGCGGTGGGACGCCGACCGGCAGGTGATGCTGCCGCTGCCGCCGGTCGCGCCGGTGGTCGGGTGGCGGCAGGCCACCCGGCTGCCCCGCGATCACTACGTCCGCTTGGACGGCAACGACTACTCGGTGCACCCGTCAGTGGCGGCCGGCGGGTCGAGGTCACCGCCGACTGCGACCACGTGACGGTGCTCTGCGACGGCCGACCGGTGGCCCGGCACGACCGTTGCTGGGCCAAGCATCAGAGCATCACCGACCCCGCCCACCGCCAAGCCGCCGCCGATCTGCGCATCGCCGCCCAACGCACCCCGACGGCCGCCGTCGACGCCCAA
>NZ_JADKYQ010000053.1:0-468 GCF_015354395.1 Micromonospora sp. ANENR4 | reverse complement strand
CTGGGCGTCAACGGCAGTCGTCGGGGTGCGTCGGGCGGCGACACGCAGATCGACGGCGGCTTGCCGGTGTGCGGGATCGGTGATGCTCTGATGCTTCGCCCAGCAACGGTCATGCCGGGCCACCACCCGACCGTCGCAGAACACCGTCACCTGGTCACAGTCGGCGCTCACCTCGACCCGCCGGCCGACCACGGATGGGTGCACCGAGTAGTCGTTGCCGTCCAAGCGGACGTAGTGATCGCGGGGAAGGCGGGTGGTCTGCCGCCAGCCGACCACCGGCGCAACCGGTGGCAGTGGCAGCATCACCTGCCGGTCGGCGTCCCACCGGTCCAGCGGGCGGCAGCCCAGCATCCGGTGCTGGCGGTTGTTCGCCCGCACCAACCACTCGGTGAGCTGAGCGTTGAAGTCGCCGGGTGAGGCGAAGCGGCGTCCGGGCAGGAACGAGGTCTCCAGATAGCCGTTGGCCCG
>NZ_JADKYQ010000052.1:0-494 GCF_015354395.1 Micromonospora sp. ANENR4 | reverse complement strand
GAGGCCCGCAGCCGGGCGGTGGACATGCTGGGGCGGGTCGGTATCCCGCAGCCCGCGAAGCGGTTCGAGCAGTATCCGCATGAGTTCTCGGGTGGGATGCGGCAGCGGGCGATGATCGCGATGGCGCTGGTGAACGATCCGGATCTGTTGATCGCGGATGAGCCGACGACGGCGCTTGATGTGACGGTGCAGGCGCAGATCCTGGATCTGTTGGCGGATTTGCAGGAGGAGTTCCGGTCGGCGATCGTGTTGATCACTCACGATCTGGGTGTGGTCAGTCAGGTGGCTGATGACGTGTTGGTGATGTATGCGGGTCGGGCGGTGGAGCACGGGAGTGTGGAGCGGGTGTTGCGGGCGCCGCAGCATCCGTACACGTGGGGGTTGTTGTCGAGTGTGCCGTCGTTGCACGGTGACGCGGATGCGGACCTGGTGCCGATTCCGGGTAACCCGCCGTCGTTGATCAATCTGCCGCCGGGGTGTGCGTTTCATCCGCG
>NZ_JADKYQ010000051.1:0-581 GCF_015354395.1 Micromonospora sp. ANENR4 | reverse complement strand
TGCCAACACCGTCGAGGACTGCTTCAACTGATCGAACCACCACATAACCGGGGAGCCCTCCTCGCGCCGCTGACGGCGTGCGGAGGGCTCCCACCCCCGCCGGCGGCCCGACTGGCCGCGGTGTCCCCCGCCGGGGCGTCCGGACCGCACTGCGCCCGCCCATCCCACCCGCACCCTTATGCGGGTTTTTTTCGTATATGGCCACGAGGCGAAGAAGGTTCTCATACGGTCATCTTCAGCAGCTACAACCGATTTGTAGCGAAGGCCGCCTCGCCAGGGCGAAGCGACCTTGTCAGGTACAAGGAGAGGGCAGAGAGCTCCGATGTCCAACTACCTTCGCAATAACGATGACGCCACCAGCAAGACCATCTCCCCGCTCCGGCGTCGCCGGATGTGGCTCGCCACCGGCGTTGTGGGCCTGACCGGAGCGGTCAGCCTCGCCGGCGTGGCCTACGCGACCACCGGGGCCACCGGCCCGCACCGGCTCGCCGACGTCAAGTGGTCGACCACGCAGCAGCTCAGCGACGACGACCACGGCGACAAGGGCGCCGAGGGCGACTACGGCCGCGACGGCTACGACA
>NZ_JADKYQ010000050.1:0-589 GCF_015354395.1 Micromonospora sp. ANENR4 | reverse complement strand
CGGAAGGCGTTCATCGCCTCGGTCAACTGCGGCCTGCCGGCCCGCCACTGCCCGACGGCGGACTCGTTGTCCCACACCAACGCCTTGGGCACCCGCCCCCAGCCGGAGATCAGCGTCCAGTGTCCGACCAGCAGGTCCGGCGACTGCCGCGACGGGATCATCACCGCAGACAGCCACCGCGAATACCCCGACACCATCACCAGCACCGGCGGCCGACCGACCTGCCCGAAGCCCAACGGCACGTCCGCCGGCGGGAACCACAGATCACACTGCGCCAGCTCACCCGGCAGATACTCCGTCCGCTGGGCCGGATCCGGCCGGCGGAACAACGGCCGCAGCTGCTGCACCCGATCGGAGAACACCGTCTTGCCGCGAGTCCACCCGACCCGCTCCATGATCACCGTCGTCGGCATGTCCGGGAACTCCGCCAACAACGCCCTGATCTGCGGCTCCACCGCGTCCACGATCGAGCCCTTCGCCGCCCGCTGATAGCGCGGCGGCTCATGACTGGCCAAAGCCTTACGCACCGTGTTCCGCGAGACCCCCAGCCGACGGCAGATGGCCTTGATCGCCATCCGCTCCGCCCGGT
>NZ_JADKYQ010000005.1:0-384535 GCF_015354395.1 Micromonospora sp. ANENR4 | reverse complement strand
GGGCACCACGGTGAAGTCCTTCAGCGACACCCAGCCCGAGCGCGGCTGCGCCAACGCACCCGTCGACGACCACCGGTACGACGACGGCAGGTTGCACGTACCGCCCGGCGGCGGGGTCGTCGGAGGCGGCGTGGTGGGGTTGCCGCCGCCACCGTCCACCCGGACGAGCTGCCACTGCTGGTTGGCGCCGTTCCAGTCGTCGTACTGGACGATGTTTCCGCCGTCGGCGGTCGAGGCGCCCTGCACCTCCACCACCTTGTTGCTGTTGCGGTTGATCAGCCGGACGTAGCCGCTGTCGGAGTCGGCCAGCCGGAACTGCTGGTTGGTCCCGTTGAGGTCGGAGTACTGCACGATGCTGCCGCCGTTGGCGGTCGACCAGTTGTAGACGTCGAGCACCTTGCCGGACAGCCGTGACTTCAGCCGGTAGTAGCCGCCGCCGGAGTCGACGAACTGCCACTGCTGCTGGTTGCCGTTGTTGCGAGACCACTGCACGATCCGCGCGCCGTCGTTCGTGGCCAGGTTGTAGACGTCGAGCGCCTTGCCGCTGTTGCGGTTGACCAGGACGTACCAGGCGTTCGTGTCGACGCTCGCGGCGGCGGCGGGCGCGGACACGGCAGCCACCGCGGCGGCGCCGACGAGGACCGCGGTCGCGCCGGACGCGACGACTCGCGGCAGCCATCCGCGCCGTCGCGGCGGCGACACCGTCGATGGGGACCTACCGAATGCAAACATGTTCCTCCCTCTGATCACATGTTGTGAGCGCTAACAATTTGTCGTAGCGCACTGATCCCACACCCGGCCTGCCACGCGGCCACCCGCGCCCGCCCGGTGGGCCATCGATGCCGCCGTCCCGTGCCATCGACTGTGAGCGATAACACGTCGTTCGTCAAGTCGTAACAGTCGATGGACCGGGGAGCGCGCCGTCGGGGGACCATGTCAGCTTCTCGACCCAGCACTACCGCCGCCCGCACCACGGCCCGACAGTGCACACGGCTGGAGGGGGTGGGGGAATTGGGGCAGCCGGCGAACGAATCCGTCATGATCCGGGACTGGTTCAGCGTGCCGCGGGTGCCCGCCGAGGACCGGGTCGCGGTCTTCGGCGCACGTACCCAGGACCCACGGGTGGAATTCGTCGCGCTGACCGTCAAGTACTGGATGGACGCACACGCCACACGCTCGATGACCCGCGAGCGCGTGCTGGCCGCGATGACCGGCCGCATCACTCCGGAGAACGTCTGGGACCTGGTCTCGATGCTCGCGCGACTGCGACTGGCCGAGGCGTTCTTCGACCTGGCCGCCTCCGACGTCGACTCCGACGGCACGTTCCGTCGCTACCTGCTCGGTCTCGACCCCGCGCTGCTCGACGCGATGCGGCACTACGCGGCCTGGAACGGGATCAACCCGAAGCTGTTCCTGGACGGCTTCGCCGTCGGCGTCGGGGAGTCCGTGGCGACGGTGGTGGTCGACCTCGGCAAGCTCGTGCACTTGATCGGCCGCCTCCAGCAGGAGCAGTTCACCACGCTCATCGTGCTCACAGTCGACCCCCGCGCCGGTGTCCAGCGCCTCGCCGACCAGGCCACTGTCGTACGCCAGGCGCTGGCCGGCATCGTCGCCGCGCTGGACCCGACCACGGTTCCGGAACGGCTGCTGGCGCTGTGGCGCGGCTGGGCGGCCGAGTTCGCCCGGCACCTGGAGAACCTCGACCCGTTCGCCGCCGGCCGCCTGCTCGGCCGCGTCGCCGGCGACCTCTATCAGGTGCTCACCGGGCTGGTGCATCTCGCCCGGCTGCTCGGCGGCGTCGCGGTCCGCGCCGCCGTCCGGTACGTGCCGCTGCTGCTCGCGGGCGCCCGGGAGGCGCGCCTGCTGACCGCCCGGACGGCCGCGCTGCTGGTGGCGATCGGCCGGGCAGCGATCCTCGCCGCGCCCCAGGTGGGCCTCGCGATGCTGCGGACGCTCTTCCCGCCGAAGGTGCTCGACGCGCTGTTCCGGCAGGGCCGGATGCTGCTCGCCGACGCCGAACTCACACTGACCCTGTTCAACCAGGCGGCGCACGCCGAGGCGTTCGCCGGCGCCGGGGCGGGCACCCGGCTCGGCGCGCTGGTGAGCCTCGACGGCCGGCCCGTGCTGATGGCGAGCATGTCGGAGACGGTGTCGTCGGCCGGCCGGGCCGCGACCCGCGCCGAACTGAACGAGGCGCTCGACGAGATCATCAAGCGGGTCGAGGACCTGCGCGAGTTGACACCACCGAAGACACCCCGGGACATCCGGGCCGCCGTCGTACGCGCCGCCGTCGCCCGGCAACTGGAGCAGCGGCTGACCACCGCGTTCAACAGGGCGCTCCAAACCGTCGCGTACGAGGAGTTCCGCGCGTTGCGCAAGGCCGGGCAGGCGCAGCCGTGGCGGCTCGGTCAGCAGGTGCACCGGCGGATGGCCGCCGAGGTCGCGCAGCTCGCCGGCCGGTCACCGGGCCTGGAGCCGTTCGCGGAGAAGTCGCTGGCGACGGTCGTCGAGGCGGTCCGCGCCGCCCACCCGGAGCTGGCGCCCGCGCTGCGCGGCTCCGAGGCCGTCCTGCGCCATACGGTCGCCCAGATGCTGCTCGGCCACCCGGACCGGGATCTGCTGCTGCGCCTCGTCGGGTTCACCGGCAACCCGGCCACGACCGGCGCGGAGAAGGCGCTCGCCGGCCACCTCGCCGAACGGTTCCGGTGGAAGGCGTCCACCACTGTCGGGGACCTCCGCTCCGACCTGCTGCTCGTCGACCCCGAGGCGGCCCGCGTCACGAACGTCGACTGGACCTCCTCGACGAAGCTGGAGCGCTTCGAGAAGACCTGGGGGACCGTCGCCGACGACCTCGGGGAGACGTTCGACGGGCGCTGGGAGGCCGTCGCGGAGGCGTACCAGCGGGCCGCGAAGGGCGGTGTGCCGGCGGAGGTCGTCGCCGGCCTCGACGAGCTGACCGCGCACGCCGTACGCGAGACGGTCGTCCGCCAGGCCGCCCTCAGCCAGTTGTTCCCCGGGTTCTTCGTCACCTCGCACGAGATGGCGTACCGGGGCCTGCAAGCCCTGTTCAACCTGCCGCTGTAGAGGAGCACCGATGGGCAGAGTCGTCGTCGCCGACGCCGATCCGGCGACGCTTGGTTTCAGCACCGCGCATTCCGACCGGTACGTCTACTCCAACTACTTCGTACCGGTCCGGCTCACGTTCGGCGGTGGCGAGACGCCCATCCTGCCGTTCTACGTCAAGCAGGCGCTGATCGAGGCGATCCGCTACGGCGGGCTCGACGGCGACCGGCTGCCGCACCTGCTCAAGGAACTCGGCCTCTACGACCTGTGGAAGGCCAACGACATGGACGCCGCCACCGAGGCGCTGCCGGGCGCCGACTCGGGCATGTCGTACCGGGAGCCGCCGGCGCGGCGCCAGACGCTGCTCGGCGACCAGCAGGCGGAGTTCCTCGCCGGCCTGCTCCAGTCCGACGTGGGCATCGCGTTCCTCGACCGCACCCGGATCCGGCCGGTGGGCTTCGCGCTCGGCGAGCACGTCTACGCGCTGGCGCTCGCCCCCGGTGAGGAGGCGGTGCTGGAGCAGCGCACCTACACCAAGCGCGAGCTGACCCTGGAGGAGCAGAACGAGTCGGAACAGCAGACCGATGTCGAGCTGACCAGTGCGCTCACCACCGAGCTCCAGGAGGGCTTCGAGCGGCAGAAGTCGCTCACCGACACCTGGGGGCTCAACGCGAGCCACACCGGCCAGTACACCAGCCCGACCGGCATCTGGGGCACCTTCAACGCCAGCCACACGATCGGCTTCGCCAGCAGCGTCACCGCGGCGAGCCAGGAGACGAGCCGCCGTGCCGTGAAGGACAGCCGGACCGCCACCTCGAAGGTCGCGGCGCGCTACCGCACCCAGCACAAGACCGACTTCAAGCTGGTCACCGAGACCGGCGCGGAGTCGTCCTCGAAGCGCACCGTCCGCAACCCGAACCGGGCCACGCCGATCACGCTGCACTACTTCAAGGTGCTGCAACGGCTGGAGCTGGCCCACGAGCGGTACGGGGCACGGGTCTGCTGGGCCCCCACGATCAAGGATCCGGCGTTCGCCTTCGCCCAGAAGATCGTCGACGGACGGCAGCGGATCCGCGACAACGCGGTCGCCGCGCTGCCCCCGATGCCGGTGAAGCCGGAGCGCCCGCCGCGTGGCGCGCCCGCCGCGGTGGAGACGCGCGTCGTGTACTCCCCCGTGGTCACGCTCGACAAGTGGGGATTCACCGGCGACATGAGCGCCGACTACGACGTCGACGTCGCGTTCGAGGCCGGCTGGGAGTGGGACGGCGACGTCGACACGATCCGGCAGAACCTCACGCTGATCACCCGCCGTCCGCCGGACGCGATCGCCGCCCGGGTGGTGGGCGTGCCGGTGGTCACCGAGGCGGACGGCCGGCCGGTGCTCCGCGTACGCGTGCACGTCGGCGCCCGGAGCTGGCTGGCGGGTCCGGGTGCCGACGTGCAGCTCGCCGCAGGCTTCCGGCGTACCCCGACGGTGGTGGACCAGACCGCCGACGACGCGTCGTACAACGCGCTCGTCGCGGGTCACCTGACCGATCTCCAGGAGTGGCAGGACCGGCGCGACGAGGCGCTGGCCGCGGCAGAGGCGGCCGGGGACGAGTTCGAGGCGCGGCTGCGGGCCGGTTTCTCGCCGGTGAACGAGATGGTCTCGCAGATCGTGGAGACGCACTTCCCGGCCAGCGTGCGGGACGAGGCGTGGGAGATCGACTTCTGGCACCGCGTCTTCGACTGGGAGCGCGCGTCGTTCGTGGCGTACCCCGGCTGGTGGTCCGGCGGCGACGCCCGCGCCCCGGAGCGCGACCCCGGCGACTTCGTCAACGCCAGCTGGGCGAAGCTCTACCTGCCGGTACGGGCCGGGATGGAGCTGACCGCGCTGCGGTGGATCTTCGGCAAGGTGGTGGCGACGCGCCTGGCACCGGCGGTGGAGCGGGAGCTGGAGGCGTTCGTGGACGAGCTGACGACGTACCGGACCGGCCACCTCGGCTCCGGCGACGAGATGCCCGAGCTGACCACCGAGTGCCAGGACGTGCCCGAGCGGGTGTACTGCCTGGCGAAGTGGACCGAGCTGATGCCCACCGACGGCACCCACCTGGAGGTGGTGCAGGGCGTCACGACAGCGGCCGACGCGGTGACCGCCAAGGAGATCAGCGACGCGGAGGCGCTGCGGGCGGCGCTGCTCGACGGCGAGGTGCAGACCAACCGGCTCCGGACCAAGGCGTACGACCAGATGACCGAGCCGGCCGACGTCGACATCCGCCTCGGCACGCCGTCCGGGAGCGGCCCGGCCGTCTGAGCCGCTCGTCCACCCCGGTCCCTCGGCTGACCAGGGGATCGGGGTGGACGATTTCTGCAAAAGTCTGGACTTTTGATTCGTAGCCTAGATCGGTAAAAAGGCGCATAATTGATCCCTTACGGTCGCTCCCCCGGGCGACGACGACGCCGGCCGGCGAACCGTCCAGAGATTCACCTTCGCGCCGATGGGTCCATTGTGCTGGATCCCCCGGAGCTAATAGTGTGCCGTCGCTGCTGTGCTCGACGGGCGCATACACGAACCTAAGGAAAAGTCATGACAACCGTCCCCATGCGCCAGGAAGAGCCCCCGGTGTCGCTGGGCAGGGTCCGCGCGGAGCCCCTCGACCGGCTCTCCGCAGCGGACATATCCCCGATAGTGCGCCGGGTGATGGCGGCTCATCTCGACAAGACCCGGGTCCCCGCGGCGAAGTTCGGCTCGTTCATCTGATCTGCGATGTCCCCCGGGCCGGCCCGCGCGGCGCTCACCGAGTTCGTCCTGAAGGTGCACGCCAGGTGTGACCTGGCGTGCGACCACTGCTACGTCTACGAACACGCCGACCAGAGCTGGCGCCGCCGCCCGGTGCGGATGACGCCGGACGTGCTCCGGGCCGCGGCCGGACGGATCGCCGAGCATGCCGCCGCCCACCGGCTGCCGGACGTCACTGTCGTCCTGCACGGCGGTGAGCCGCTGCTCCTCGGCCCCGAACGACTGGGTCAGGTGCTCGCCGACCTGCGGCGTGTCATCGGCCCGGTCACCCGGCTGCGGATCGGCATGCAGACGAACGGCGTACTGCTCTCCGAACGGTTCTGCGACCTGCTCGCCGACCACGACGTCGCGGTCGGCGTGTCGCTCGACGGCAACCGGGCCGCCAACGACCGGCACCGGCGCTTCCGGTCCGGCGCCGGCAGCTACGACCAGGTGCTGCGCGCGCTCGCGCTGCTGCGCCGCCCGGCGTACCGGGGGATCTACGCCGGCCTGCTGTGCACGGTGGACGTGCGCAACGACCCGATAGCGGTCTACGAATCGTTGCTCGCCCAGGAACCACCACGAATCGACTTCCTGCTCCCGCACGCCACCTGGGACGACCCACCGTGGCGGCCGGCCGGCGGCGGCACCGCGTACGCGGGGTGGTTGCGCACCGTCTACGACCGCTGGCGGGCGGACGGCCGGCCGGTCGCCGTCCGCCTCTTCGACTCGCTGCTGTCCACCGCCGTGGGCGGACCCAGCGGCACCGAGTGGCTCGGTCTCGATCCGGTCGACCTGGCGGTGATCGAGACG
Organism: Micromonospora sp. ANENR4; assembly: GCF_015354395.1. Taxonomy (NCBI): domain Bacteria; kingdom Bacillati; phylum Actinomycetota; class Actinomycetes; order Micromonosporales; family Micromonosporaceae; genus Micromonospora; species Micromonospora sp. ANENR4. The sequence goes on along the minus strand of NZ_JADKYQ010000005.1, from coordinate 377,901 downwards.
GACGGCGAGTGGGAGCAGGCGGACTCGCTCAAGACCGCGTACGACGGCGCGCCGGCCACCGGTATGACCGTCTTCTCGCACGCGGCCGACGACGTGGCGGCCAGCCCGCTCCTGGCCCGCCGCCGCTCCGGCCGGGCCGGTCTCAGCGACGAGTGCCGGCGGTGTCCGGTGGTCGACCAGTGCGGCGGCGGACTGTTCGCCCACCGGTACGGCGCCGGGCACTTCGACCATCCGAGTGTCTACTGCGCCGATCTGAAAGAGCTGATCGTGCACGTGAACGAGAACCCACCGGCACCCGTCCGGCTCGACGCCGGCCTGCCCGACGACTTCCTCGACCGCCTCGCGGCGCCGACCGGCGACCGGGTCGCCATCGCCTGGCTCGTGGAGGCACAGATCGCCATCGTCCGCGCGCTGCTCGCCGAGGTGGCCGACCGGCTGCCGGCCGGCGGGGCCGGAGCCGACGGCTGGGCGGCGCTGGCCGCGCTCGACCGTGGTGCGCCGGATTCCGTGGCCCGGATCGCGGCCCACCCGTACGTGCGGGCGTGGGCTGTCGACTGCCTCGCCGGCACCGGCACCGGCGCCCGGCAGGGGCCGGACTACCTGAGCGCGCTCGCGGCCGCCGCCGCGCTCGACGCCGGCACCCCGGTACGTCTCGACGTGCCGGTGCGGCACGGCCGCCTGCACCTGCCGACGGTGGGCACCGTCCTGCTGCCCGAGGTGGGCGACGGCACCGCGCGGGTCGAGACCGGCCCGGGCTCGCTGCGGGTGACCGCCGGAGACGTGAACGTGGCGATCCGCACCGGTACGCCCGGGGACGCGCCCCGGTGGTGGCCCACCCGCGTGCTCGCCGCCGCGGACGTGAGCGTCCTGCTGGAGGACGGCGATCCGCACCGCGACTGCCACCGGCTGCCCGCCGGCGACCGGCTCGACGACGCGGGCGCCGCGCGCTGGGCCGAGACGTTCGCGGCGGCGTGGCAGGTGATCCGGGACGAGGTGCCGGGCCACGCCGAGGAGCTACGTACCGGGCTGCGGGCCGTGGTCCCGTTGCGGCGCAGCGGCGCGGGTGTCAGCGAGGCGTCGACCGCGCGGCAGGCGTTCGGCGGCGTCGCGGCCACGGAGACCGACGCGGGCTCGCTCGCGGTGCTGCTCGTGCACGAGTTCCAGCACAGCAAGATGAACGCGCTGCTGGACGTCTGCGACCTGGTCGACGGCACCCGCCCGATCGACATCACAGTGGGCTGGCGGCCCGACCCGCGGCCCGCCGAGGCCGTCCTGCACGGCATCTACGCGCACGTGGCGGTGGCCGACATCTGGCGGATCCGGGCCGACCGTCAGGTCGACGGCGCGCAGGCGGTCTACCGCCGGTACCGCGACTGGACGGCCGAGGCGATCGGCGCGCTGCAACGGGCGGACGCGCTCACCCCGGCCGGTTCGCGGCTGGTCCGGCAGGTCGCCCGCTCGATGTCCGGGTGGCCGTCGTGACCACCGCCGTCCCGCCCGCGTACCGGGTCGACACGCTCACCGCCGACCTGCGCGCGCTCGGGCTCGGCCCCGGCGACGTGGTGCTCGTGCACTGCTCCCTGCGCGCGCTCGGACCGGTCGACGGCGGGCCGGCCACGCTGGCCGGCGCCCTGCGGGCCGCCGTCGGCCCGTCCGGCACCGTCGTGGTCCCGGCGCAGACCCCTGACAACTCGGTGAGCAGCCCGGCGTACCACGCCGCGACCGCCGGGCTCACCGACGAGGAACGTCTGGCGTACGAGGAACGGATGCCCGGCTTCGACCCGGCCGTCACGCCGTCGTTCGGGGTCGGCGCGTTCGCCGAGCACGTACGCCGGCTGCCCGGCGCGGTCCGCAGCCGGCACCCGCAGACGTCGTTCAGCGCGTGGGGGCCGCGGGCGGCGGAGCTGATGCGCGTCCACGACCTCGACTCCCATCTCGGGGAGCGGTCCCCGCTCGCCGCCCTGGAGGCGGCCGGCGCCCGGACGCTGCTGCTCGGTGTCGGTTATGCGACATGCACCGCGCTGCACCTCGCCGAGTACCGGCTGCGGCGCCCGCCGCCGCGTCGTCCGTACCGCTGCTACGTGCTGCGCGACGGCCGCCGGGAACGGCTCGACTTCGAGGCTCCGCACCTGGATGCGGCCCCTTTTCCGGCGATCGGCGCGGAACTCGACCGGGCGGCGTTCACCCGGCGCGGGACGGTCGGTGACGCACCGGCCCGGCTGCTGCCGATATCCGACGCGGTCGGCGCCGCCGTCACGTGGATGGACGCCCACATCGGACGGTGAGGGCCTGGTAACCCGGGCGCAACCTCTCTACCCTGATCGATAGACGCCGCATCGTGTCGACTGGGGAGCAGCGCGTGATCATTACCGGTTGGGGGTCAGACACTCGTCCCGTGGAACGGTCGTGTCGTCGTGACCTCTGAGCGGCCCACGCTGCCGGGCCCGCCCTATTTCTTCCTCAGCTATGTCCCCCCGCCGACACACAACGACCGCACCCCGGGCGACCACTGGGTCCGCCGCTTCTACCACGATCTCAACCTGGCGATCGACGGCCGGCCCGGCGACCGGGTACGCCGGCAGGGCTTCGCCGACTTCATGGTGCGGCCGCCGGAGGCCCGGACGGAACGAAAACGCACCGCGCTGGCCGAGGCGGAGGTGTTCGTCCCGCTGTATTCGCCGGACTACCTCAACCGGGACGACTCGCGCCGGGAACGGGAGTGGTTCCGGCAACGGCTGATCCGGGCCGGTCGCCCGCCGGACGGCGACAACATCCTGCCGGTCCTGTGGATCCCGTCGCCCGCCGCGCTCCACGCGCCGGACCAGGCCCGGGCCGTGGCGATGGCCGCCGACGTGGACGTGTACGCCGCGAACGGCATGAGCGCGCTCTGCCGGCTCCAGAAGTTCCAGGACGCCTACAAGGAGGTGCTGGGCCGCCTGGCGCAGCACATCGTCGACACCGCCGAGCAGACGCCGCTGCAACCGGCCGAGCCGCCGACCGGGCCGACCGACCTGCCGTCGTCCCCGACCAGCGAGGTGCCGTTCCGGGCGGTGGTGATCGCACCCGACCAGCCGGCCGACCCGGGGCGGCTCAACGGCCGGTCCGACACCCACGCCGGCCGGTGGCGCCCGTTCCGCGGCCGGCCACCGGTGATCGAGGACGTGACCGACGCGGTGCAGCGACTGCGGATGCCGATCGACGTCCGCGACTTCGTCCCCGACGCCGGACTGTTCCGGTCCTGTCCGGGCGTACTCATGATCGATCCTCTGGTGGTCGAGACGCCGGACGGCGCGGAGGCCGTCCAGGCGGCCGTCGACTGCCTGCACGGCTGGGTGGGGGTCGTGCTGATCAGCGAGGACGCCCACCACGCCCACCGCTCGCACGCGGCCGGGTTGCTCGACCGGGCGGTGAGCATGCTCTCCGCCACCACACGCCCGCTGAAGATAACCACGTGGGACGACTGGCGGACCGAGATCCACGATCTGGTCCGCCGGATGCGACGCCGCTACCTGGAGGCGGGACCGACCTACCCGCCACCGGGACCGCCCATCAACAAGCCCCGGCTCTGGGAGAACCCGCCGTCCGACGAGGGAGTGGACACATGACCCGACGTGAGGGACAGGTCGTCACCTTCTACTCCTACAAGGGCGGCACCGGCCGGACGATGGCGCTGGCGAACGTCGCCTGGATCCTCGCCGCCAACGGCAAGCGGGTGCTCGCCGTCGACTGGGACCTGGAGTCCCCCGGCCTGTCGCGCTTCTTCGCGCCGTTCATCGACCGGGACGCGCTGGAGAGCACCGGCGGGGTGATCGACCTGATCCGGGAGTACGAGTGGGCGACCACCACCAAGCAGGACAAGGGCGACGACCGCTGGCACGAGCAGTACGCCCGGGTGCACAAGTACTCGTTCTCGCTGAACTGGTCCAACTTCCCCGGTGACGGGACGCTTGACTTCCTCGGCGCGGGCCAGCAGAACAACGACTACGCGGGCGCGCTCGCCGGGATGAACTGGGACGAGTTCTACGAGCGGCAGGGCGGCGGCTACTTCTTCGACGCGCTGCGCGCCGACATGAAGCGCAACTACGACTACGTGCTGATCGACAGCCGCACCGGGTTCTCCGACGTCGCCGACATCTGCACCATCCAGTTGCCGGACGTGCTTGTCACCTGCTTCACCCTCAGCGAGCAGGGCATCACCGGCGCGGCGAAGGTCGCGCGGCTGGTCGAGCACCGGTACGGGTCGCGGCGGATCCGGGTGCTGCCGGTGCCGATGCGCATCGACCCGGCGGAGAAGGTGAAGGCGGACACCGGGCGGGCGGTGGCGCGGCAGCGCTTCAGCGGTCTGCCCAGCGCCATGAGCGAGGCCGAACGGGACCGGTACTGGGCCCGAATGCAGGTGCCCTACCAGGCGTTCTACGCGTACGAGGAACTGCTCGCCACGTTCGCCGACCAACCAGGCGTCAACGGGTCGCTGCTGTCCGCGTACGAGCTGCTGGCCCGGGAGATCACCCGGGGTGAGGTGGAGTCGCTGCCGCCGATGAGCAGCGCGATCCGCGAGCGGGTCAACGCGCGGTTCACCCGTACCTCCAACTCGGTGGAGAACGAGATCATGCTCCGGCACGCCCCGTACGACCGGGTGTGGGCGGAGTGGATCGGGCACCTGCTGGTCTCGGCGGACGTCCGGGTGACCGACCCGTGGTTCACCGACGACGAGGCGCCCCGGACGGCCCGGGAGCTGATCATCGTCTCCGAGGCGAACGCCAACGAGGAGGCGGTGCTCGCCGCGCCGGACCGTTCGCCCGACCAGGTGCCGCTCGTCGTCTACGTGGCGGACGTGCGGCGCCTGGCGAACGTGCCGGCCGCGCACACCGTCTCGGTCGCCGGGTTGGAGGCGCGGACCGCCGCCGCGCGGATCCTGCGCCTGGTCGGCCGCGAGGGTGTGCCCGCGGACCTGGAACTGCCTACCGGTCCCCGGTTCCCCGGCCGGGACAACACGGTGTTCGAGGTGCCGGGCCGCAACAAGCGCTTCACCGGCCGCGAGGCGGACCTGCGCGAGCTGCGGACGCTGCTGCGCAGCAGCCCGAAGGTGGTGCTCTCCGGCACCGGGCCGGTGGCGTTGCAGGGCATGGGCGGCATCGGCAAGAGCCAGCTCGCGCTGGAGTACGCCCACCGCTACCGGGCCGCGTACGACATGGTGTGGTGGATCGACGCCGACCAGGTGCCGTTCATCGAGTCCGCCATCGGTGACCTCGCACCCTACCTGGGCGTGCCGTCGTCGGAATCGAACCGGGAGAACGCCCGGCTGGTGCTCCAGGCGCTGCGCCGCACCGACCTCCGGTGGCTGCTGATCATGGACAACGCCGACGAGGTCGACGGCGTCCTGCCGTACGTGCCGGACGGCAAGGGCCACGTCGTCATCACGTCCCGGAACCTGCAGTGGGTAGAGCGGGCCACCACGATCCCGGTCGACGTGTTCAAGCGCGCGGAGAGCATCCAGCACCTCACCGAGCGGGTGCCGACGATGCGCGTCGACCAGGCCGACCGGATCGCCGCCCTGCTGGGCGACCTGCCCATCGCGGTGACCGCCGCCGCGGCGTGGCTGGCCGACACCGGCCACTCGGTCGACAGCTACCTCACCGAGATCGCCAAGTTCGGGCCGGGCGCGGTGATGGAACCGAACAGCAACGTCTCGGTGGAGGCCACCTGGGAGCTGTCGCTCAACCACCTGCGGACCCGGAACCCGGCGGCCTACCGGGTGCTGCAACTGTGCTCGGTGTTCGCGCCGGAGATCTCCGCCGACCTGGTCTACAGCGACGAGTTCGCCGAGGCGCTGGTGCCGTTCCACCCGCAGGCGAAGGAACGGCTGGTCCGCCAGCAACTGGTGCAGCAGGCCAACCGGCTCGCCCTGGTCCGGGTCGACCTGCGGGCCGAGAGCCCGTCCGGCGGCGAGCGGGGCCGGGGCGGCCTGGTGCTCATGCACCGCCTGCTCCAGCACGCCGTCCGGTCCCGGATGACCGAGGAGGAACTCGACGAGGCGCGCCGCCAGGTCCACCTCGTGCTCGCCGCCGCCCGTCCCGAGGGCGAGGTGGACGACCCCGACGGCTGGCCCCGGTTCCGGGTCATCTGGCCGCACCTGGAGGCGTCGAAGGCGCCGCTTAGCCACCGGGTGGAGGTGCGGGCGCTGATGATCGACCGGGTCCGCTACCTCCAGTTGCGCGGCGACCTGGAGACCGGCCGGCGGCTCGGTGAGGAGGTCGCGCAGACCTGGGAGCAGATGCTCGCCGAGGAGACCGACGCACGGGCGCGCGACGACCTGCGCCGGCAGTTGCTGCACCTGCAGTTCAACCTCGCCAACATCCTCGCCTTCCTCGGGCAGTTCACCGAGTCCCGGGCGCTGGACGAGGAGGTCCTCGCGGCCCAGCGGGAACTGCTCGGCGAGGACCACCCGCACACCCTGATGACCGCCGGCGGGCTCGCACGCGACCTGCGCGGCATGGGCAAGTACAACGAGGCGCTGCGCCTGGACGAGATCACGTTCAACGCGTGGAAGCGGAACTTCACCGAGGAGCACCCGCGCACCCTCGTCGCGCTGAACAACCTCGCCACCACCCAGCGCCTGATGGGCGACTTCCGGGAGGCCCGCAAGAACGACGAGATGGTGCTGGCCGGGCGCCGCGCAATCCTCGGCGAGGACCACCCGGACACGCTCGCCTCGTCCGCGTACGTGGGCATCGACATGCGCGACGCCGGCGACTACGAGCAGTCCATCGCCCGGCTCCGCGGCGTCCACCGGGACCTGCTGCGCACGGCCGGTGCCGAGCACCTGATGACCCTGCGCGCGCAGACCAACCTGGCGGTGTCGCTGCGCTCGGCGGGGCACGCGGTCGAGGCGGGCAAGCTCCTCGAAGCGGCGTACGAGCTGCTGAACGAGCGGTTCGGGCCGGACAACCCGGAGACGCTGACCTGTCGGCTGAGCCTGTCCGTCAACCTGCTCACCGTCGACCTGTTCCAGCGGGCCAGCCGGGAACTGACCGAAGTGCACCGCGTCTACCAGAACAACCTCGGCCCGGGGCACCCGCTGACGCTCGTCTGCTTGGTCAACCTCGCCATGGTGGCCCGCCGCGCCCGGGACTTCGCCGAGGCCCGGCAGCTCGCCGGCCAGTCCGCCGACGCGCTCGCCGACGTGCTGGGCGACGAACACCCGTACCCCCTCTCGGGGTGGATGAACCAGGCCATCTGCATCGCCGAGCAGCCCGACCCGCCGGAAGGCCGGGAGGCGGCGGACCTGGAGGCGCTGGCGCTGTTGCGACGTGCCCACGACGGCCTGGACCGGATGCTCGGCCGCGACCACCCGAACACACTGCGCTGCCGGGCGAACCTCCTGGTGATGCAGGAGCGGGTGGAGGGCGGTCGGCGGGCGGAGCTGGAGGCGGTCACCCGCGAACTGACCTACCGGCTGGGCGAGAGCCACCCGGCGGTCGAAACCCTCCGGGAGAACCGGTTGCAGCGGCGCATCATCGACCCGCATCCGATCTGACGGTGGCCCGCTCCACCGGATCGGCCAGCCAGGCGAGGATCTCCGGCAGCACCTCCACCGCGCCGAAGTGCGCGCTGCGCGGCTGCACGTGCAACTGCGCGCCGGGGATCTGTTCGGCCAGCCAGCGGGTGTGGCTGGCCGGGGCGAAGTTGTCGTCCGCGCCGTGCCAGAGACGTACCGGCATCCGGATGTCCGGGAGCGTGACGCCCCAGTCGGCGCGCAATGCCAGCACGTCGTCGATCCAGCCGTGCGGCCCCTGGCGCAGCGCCTCGGCATAGGCGTCGGTGAGCTGCCGGCGGATCGGCACCCCGGCCACCACCCGGCGGTCGGCCTCGGTCATCTGCCCGACCAGCAGCGCCAGCAGCGAGCCCGGGTCGTCCATCGTGCGCTCGGCCCGCAGCCGCAACTGCTCGGCGAGCATCGGCACGTCGTGCTCGGCGGCGCCGTAGTCGCGCACGTTGGCGTCGGTCATGCCGCCGAACCAGTCCAGCCCGGTCGCGCCGGCCGGGGCGAGGCCGACCAGGACCGCGGTCCGCCGTACCCGGTCCGGCAGCAGCGCGGCGCAGGCCAGGGCGTGCGGACCGCCGCCGGAGCGCCCCACCACCGAGAACCCGTCCAGGCCCAGGTCGTCGGCGATGGCCGCGACGTCCGCCGCGGCGTCCGCGACGCGGCGGCCGGGCAGCCGGCTGGAGCCGCCGTAACCCGGCCGGTCGTACGAGATGAGCCGTACACCGAGCCGGTACAGCACGATGGACCGTGGTCGTGGACCGTTGCGGCTGCCGGGTGTGCCGTGCATGAGGAACACGGGCCAGCCGCGTTCCGCCCCGGCGATGTCGACCGCCAGGTTCCTCCTTCCCGTCCGGACGATGTGCTCTCGGTGCCTGGGCGAGTGTGCCAATCGGGGCCTCCGGACGGGTGGTGGCGGTACGGGGTCACACCGCGGCGCGCAGCGTGTCGAGGGCTGACGCCAGCGAGACCTCGGCGGGCACCCGGTCGTGGGCCCGCAGGTAGTCCACGAGCAGCCGGCACAGGCTCGCCTCGTCGAGGAACTCGTCCGGCAGCCGGTGCGCGAGCAGGGCGTGCATCGTCTTCGGCGGGATCTTCGGCCAGGCCAGGTCGGCGTACTCGTCCAACGCCATCAGCAGCCACAGCGCGGTGCGGTTGTCGACCCGCGCGGCGGCGAACTGCTCGGCCATCTCGGCCGACACCACGCCGTCCTCCAGCGGCAGCTCCGCGAGCCGGTCCTCGATGTCGGCGAGCACCCGCCGGACCCGGGGCACGTACCGCTGCGGCAGCCGGTGCAGCCCGTGCCGCAGGATGAGGGCGTGCAGCACCGCGTGGTCGTCGGTCGTGCCGAGCGAGTCGACCAGCTCCGGGAACTCGTCGATCAGGTACGGGCACGAGATGATCAGCTCGGGTGGCGCGGTGGGCGAGTCGGGCAGCCGGCTCAGCGCCACCCGGGTCAGTCCGCACACCACCTCGCGGGGCAACTGCGCGCCGTCCTCGGCGAGGCATTCCAGCAGGACCGTGGCGCTCGTGCTGGACACCGCCTCCGGTGACTCGACGGCACGCGCCCACAGCCGCCGGTAGCTGCGCTCGTCGTACAGGATGAGCTGGTGCAGCGACGGCACCGGCCAGCGGCGGGTGGCGAGCGACACCAGGTCGGCGTGGAACCGGCCGGCCTCGAAACTGTCCGGCTGCTGGCCGCGCCACGTCCGCGCGCCCGCCTGCAACTGGCCGTAGGTGGTGATGTCGCCGAGCAGCCGCGCCTCCTCGGCGGCCACGTTCACCGTCTCCCCCCGGCGTTCGCGCCGCCGCTCGGCGATGATCCGGCCGTCGGCGTCCCGGTTCAGCCAACTGATCATCGCGAGCTGGCCCTTCTCGTCCAGCCCCGCCCGCCACAGCCGGACCGTGGACACCCAGGTCGCCTCGTCCATCAGGTCGGTGTGGCGTACGCCGTCGGGTGACACCAGCGCGGCGAGCGCGACCAGGTTCGCGGTGTACGCGGCGAGCAGCCGCACCGGGTCGTACGGCGCCGGCCGGTAGCCGTCCACGCCGGCCAGGTCGGTCCGCTGCCGGGCCTCGGCCAGCAGGCCGGCGATGGTCTCCACGATCGCGTCCCGCTCCTGCGGATGGCGGGAGCTGAGATCCCGCGCGAACTCGACCAGCGCCTCCCGCTTGACCAGCGGCTGGTGGGAGAGCAGCGCCCGGAACTGACCGGTGTCCAGCTGATAGCCGAAGCCGGCCGGGCTGCGGGTGTGCCGGCGCAGCTCGGCCAGGCTCCGCAGCGCCCCTACGACGTACTCGGCGATCAGGAAGTCCCCGATCGTGGTGTGCAGGAACTCGTACGTGCGCCGGGCGTCCTCACCCTGCACGTCGTCCGGGCCGTACACCACGAAGAACGCGGCGGTGACAAGCTGCTCCGGGCCGAGCACGTCGCCGAGTTCGAACCGGGAGCCGTCACCGCTGCGGGAGCCGAAGCAGTCCAGGTCGAGGCGGAGCGCGGCCCGGTTCACCAGTTCCCGGTTGCGGTTGAACATGGCGAACGCGGTGATCGCCAGGTCGCGCCGGAGCTGGTGCTCGCGGGCCTCCCGCTCGTGGTGCGCGAGCGCGGTCGGCGCCTTCTCGCTGACCTGCCGCCTGATGAACGCGGTCAGCAGGCCGGTGAACAGGTCGGACCGGGAGATGGCGGCGCCGGGACGACGGTCGGCCCAGTGCTCGTTGTAGTAGATCGCGAGCAGCGTGAGCAGCAGCGGCTGGCGGGCCAGCTCGCCGTGCGACAGCAGTTCCCGGGCGGACAGCCGGCGGTAGCCGGGCCGGTCCTCGTTCGCCGCGTTGACGGCGGCCAGCCAGGCGGTCACCTGGGCGTCGGTCAGGTCTTCCAGCCGGACCAGCACGGTGCCCTGCGGCACGCTGGCGCGGTCCATCACCAGGATCCGGGACGTGATGATCGGAATGATCGAGTAGCCCAGGTCCCACTGGGCCTCCTGGAACTCGGCCACCCGGTCGATGTACTGCGAGTGGGCGGTGCCGGTGACCTGGACGAGTTCGTCGAACCCGTCGAAGATCACCACGACGGTGGTGTGCTGGGTGGCCCGGCGCAGGTCCGCCCAGCGGATGCGCTCGTCCATCACCTGCTCGATCGCGGCCTCGATCTGCTCGGTCGGCGACGTGTCCCCGGACATCCGGCGCAGCGGCACCACTATCGCGGTGAACCGGCTCGCCGGCAGCCGGGCCGCGATCACCCGGGTCAGCAGCGTCTTGCCGGCGCCCGGCTGGCCGAGGAGCAGCAGCGGACGGTGCAGGCTCGCCGGGTCGGTCAGGTACCGGGAGAGGAACCCGACGAGGTCACCCCGGCGCGGCTGGTCGTCCCACCATGCCTCCCGCTCGGGTGACGTGTGCTTGCCGTACTCGGCGGCCCGGAAGTCGGGGCTGATGAAGCCGCTGTCGACGTTCGGCAGCCGCAGGTGGAAGTCGACGTCCTTGATCCGCAGCAGCGGCTGCCGGAACACCGCCGCGAGCGAGCCGGTGAGCCGGTCGAGGGACTCGCGGAGCAGGTCGGGCCGGTCGGCGGCGACCGGCCCGGACAGCTCGGCGAGGTTGCGGTAGAGCTCCGCCAGTGCGTCCAGCCGGGCCGAGACCTCGGTGGTAAGCGTGCGGTTGTCGATCAGGTTGTGCTCGATCGCCTGGCGCATCATGCGGAACCCGAACTCGGGGAGGTCCGTGGCGAGCCGGTCGAAGCGGTCCTGGTAGTGCGACATGGCCCGGGTCACCACGCGGGAGCGCAGCGACGTGAGGTCGAGCCCGCGCCGCACCGACGGCCAGGCGGCCAGGCCCTCGCAGAACGCGATGGTGGCGTCGTAGAGCCGGACGTACGCGACCTCGACGTCCCGGCGGGTGTCGTCCATGCCGTACACCGAGGAGGGCAACGGGAAGTAGCCGCCGTCGATCTCCTGCGGAAGCGTGTGGTGCCGCCGCTCGGCCGACACCATGCCGACCTTTTCCTCGTCGGTCAGTTCCAGCCTGTCGAAACCCGGCCCGACCTCGTCCCGGAAACCGTCGAAGAACGCGGAGAGCGCCAGCACGGTGTGGCTGGCCTCCAGCAGCTCGTAATACGATTTTCCGCCGGTTGTCCGGATGCGGCCGGCCTGGTTTCCGGTGGCGTCCCGGACGAGCTGCACGAGTGCGTTCTTCGGGCCGAGCAACGCGAGCGCCGTACCGTGGGAGAGGGCCCCAGCGCCCAGGATCCCCGCGCTGACGACCTTGTCGGTCTCGGTGATGCGCGTGCTGCCCGGGGCCAGCAGTCGTAACGCATCTCGATAGCTGAGGCTCGAACGGCGCGGCATGCCGCCCCTTCCGCTGCTGGCGATCGGATTCTTCAAGGATAGAAACTTCAGTGACGGAAAGCTATCGATTCCTCACCGGGCGGCGGCTTTACGACGACTTTTTCATTCATTCATCTCATTCATCCGGTAAATGCGGCGAAGGCGTCCGACCTCTATGGTCGACGGGTGGACCACACACGGGTGCGGCAGGCGTACGGGGCGGTCGCGACGCTCTACATCGAACTGTTCGGCACCACCGGCAAGGTGCACGCGGACGACCTCGCCCTCATCGGCCGGCACCTGACCGTCCGGACCGGTCCGGTGTTCGACCTCGGATGCGGACCCGGTCACCTCACCGACCATCTCCGTTCGCTCGGCGTCGACGCCACCGGGATCGACATGGTTCCCGAGTTCGTCGCGCACGCGCGGGCGACACATCCGGACGGCGCGTACCGGCTCGGGTCGCTGGACGACCTCGCCGTCCCCGACCACTCCGTCGCCGGCATCCTCGCCTGGTACTCGCTGATCCACCTCCCGCCACCGGAACTCGACGGCGTGCTGGCGGAGTTCCGCCGCGCGATCGTGCCGGGTGGACGGCTCGTGGCCGGCATCTTCGTCGGCGACGAGGTGGGCACCTTCGACCACAAGGTCGCCACCGCGTACCGCTGGCCGGTGGAAGAGTTCTCCGCGCGCCTGCGGCGGGCGGGGTTCGCGGAGGTCGAGCGCCTGACGCGCCTCGACGACGAGGCCCACCGTCCGCACGCCGCCGTCGCGGCCGTGGCGTCCGGGGCCTGAGCGCGCACCATCGTCACCAGGCCGCAACCGAACGCGGATCGCGGAGTGACACGGCGCTGTCACCGTCGGAGCATGGCCGCGCCAAGGGGTACGAGGACACGCCGGGCCGTCGCGACACCGGCCGCCGCCCTGATCGTGCTGGCCGGGCTGAGCGCCTGCACACCGGAGGTGAAGGGCGTCACCGGCCTCACAGTGGACGCCCGTGGCCGGCCGCACGCGGCGCTCGCCTGGTGCGGGGACCGGCCGCCCGACCTCGTGGTGCTCACCTCCGTGGCGGAGTCCGCCTCGCCCGGTGCGCCCACGCCGGAGCGGTCGTACCGGCCGAGACGGAAGTACGACGTGCCGCGCGACGCGACCGCGCCCGCCCTCGTACCCCTTGCGGGTTTCCCGCCCGGGCCGGTGGTCGACGCGCAGGCGGCGTTCCGGGTCTCCGGCGCCACCCACGACAACAGCTTCCGGACCGAGGGCGTGGACTTCCGGATCGCCGAACTGGCCGAGCTGCGGCCGGGGTCGGTCCTGGTCACCGATTTCGACGACGACGGGGAGGTGCTGCGGACGGTCCCGCTCGACGAGTTCACGGAAATGGGCGAGAACAACTGCTGACCGCCGTGTCAGGATCGGCGTTCGTAGTTCGACGGCCGGAAGGACACCATGCCCGCGTACGCCATCGCCCACCTCCAGGACGCCGCCCCGCACCCGGACATCGCCGAGTACGTCGAGCGTCTCCCCGGCACCCTCGCCCCGTACGGCGGCCGTTTCCTCGTGCACGCCACGCCGCACGAGGTGAAGGAGGGCACGTGGCCCGGTGCCGTCGTGATGCTCGGCTTCCCGGGCATCGCCGAGGCCCGGGCCTGGTGGGACTCGCCCGCCTACCAGGAGATCGCGCCGCTGCGCTCGCGGCACATCGAGGGCGACATCATCCTGGTCGAGGGCGTCCCCGACGACTACTCCCCGACCGGCATGGCGCAGGCGATCCGGTCGGCGGCGTCCTGAGTCGGTCCGGCCGGCGCGCCCGCGACCTGGGGATCGTCGTCGGGTCGCTGCCCACCGGGCCGGACAACGCGATCACCGACGTGCCCGGCGTCCTGGTCGGTCACACCACCGTCGACGACGGCGCCGACCTGCACACCGGCGTCACCGCGATCGTGCCGAGCGGGCTCGGCCCCGGACGGTGGACGCTGCCCGCCGCGGTGTACGCCGGCAACGGCCACGGGAAGCTCGTCGGCTCGACGCAGGTGGACGAGCTCGGCGTACTGGAGTCCCCGGTGGTCCTGACCGCCACGCTGTCGGTGTTCCGGGCGGCGGACGCGCTGCTCGGGCACCTGATGGAGCGCCGGCCGGACGGGCTGTCGTTCAACCCGCTGGTCGGTGAGACCAACGACGGGCACCTGTCGGACATCCGCCGCCGCCCGATCACGAAGGCCCACGTCCTGGCGGCACTCGCCGGGGCGAGCGGCGGACTCCCCGCCGAAGGCTGCGTCGGCGCCGGTACCGGCACCACCGCCCTGGGCTACAAGGCGGGCATCGGCACCTCGTCCCGCACGGTCAAGACCGCCGGCCACACGCGGACGGTCGGGGCGCTGGTCCAGTCCAACTTCGGCGGCGTCCTCACCGCGCTCGGGGTGCCGCTACCGGTCGACGAGCTGGTCCCGGCCGCCGACCGGACCGAGCCGCCCGGCAACTCGTGCATGATCGTGGTGGCGACCGACGTACCAGTGGACGCGCGCCAGCTCCGCCGGCTCGCCCGCCGGGCCGTGTTCGCGATGGCCCGGGTGGGTGCGTCGTTCAGCAACACCAGCGGGGACTACGCGATCGCGTTCACCACCTCGGATCAGCAGCCGATCCCGGACGCCGCAATCGATCCCGTGTTCGCCGGCGTGCTGGACACGGTCGAGGAGGCGCTGCTCAATTCGCTGTTCACCGCCGTCACCACTACCGGTGTGGGCGGCCGTACCAGTCACGCGGTTCCCCATCGGGCCGCCGTCGAGCGGCTGGCGGCAGCGGGACGGCTCACGGCCCGGCCGTACGCCTGATCCACCGTGCCCCTCGCCGTCGGCCGTTCGGCGAGGGGCCGAGTCCGATCATCCGCCGCATCGATGCCGATGTTCCGGCCGATGCCGACCGTTTCGTCGCTTATCACGCCGGTAAGGTCCGGTCTGTCGGCTCAGTGACACTGCGGGCCGCAGGCGTCGCTCCACACTGCCCGCTGTGACCGAACTCCCTCCCCAGGATCCGCGGCGCGAACAGGCGCCGCTGCCCGACAAGCCCGGCATCCCGCTCTCGGCACCGCCACGGCCGTCGTGGTGGAGCCGCCGACCGGCTGCGATCAAGGTGTTCCTCGGCCTCGCCTGCAGCGGCGCGCTGCTGGGCATCGGCATGACCGGATGCGCCACTTCCGAGCCGAGCGGGTCGCCGGAGAAGGTGGCCCAGGGGGTGCCGACAGTGGCGGCGCCCACCACCACGGCCCCAGCGCCCGAGCTCAGCACCGTGTCGCCCGAGCCGTCGCCGTCACCCACCACGGCCGCGCCGGCCACCGCGAAGCCCGCGTCGAAGCCGAGCCCGCGCAAGACCACGAAGCCCGCCGTCTACTACAAGAACTGCGATGCCGTACGCGCAGCCGGCAAGGCGCCGCTGCTGCGCGGCCAGCCGGGGTACCGGACCGGGCTGGATCGCGACCTCGACGGCGAGGCGTGTGAGCCGAGTGGCGGCAACGGCGAGTCCGGCGGTGGCAGCACGGGCGGTGGCGGCAGTTCGGGTGGCGGCGGCAACGACCCGCGCTTCGGCACCTGCAAGGAGGCGAACGCCAACGGGTACGGGCCGTACCGGCAGGGCAAGGATCCGGAGTACTACTGGTACATCGACCGGGACAACGACGGCATGGTCTGCGAGTGACGTCCGGCACCGGGGCGGACCGGACGGTGCCGCCCCGGTGGTCACTCCAGCTCGTCGTCGAATGCCCTGCGGGCGCGCTCGATCTGCGCCATGTGGGCGTCGGCCCAGTCGAGCAGGACGTCGACCGGTGCACGCAGCGTCTTGCCCAGCGGGGTGATCCGATACTCGACAGCGACCGGGCGCGTCGCCACGACGTGCCGTTCCACGATGCCGTTGCGTTCGAGTCGCCGCAGGGTCGCCGTCAGGGACTTCTGCGTCACCGCCGGGATCGCGCGGCGCAGCTCGTTGAAGCGGCACGGACGCTCGCACAGCTCGTTCAGGACGCTCAGCGACCACTTGTCCAGCACCTGATCGAGCAGTTCGCGGTGCGGTGCGTCGACGCGCAGCTCGGCGGCACCGGCGGCGGCGGTATCGCTCATGAAACCAGGTCTCCTTGAAGTGTCCTCCGTCAACTAGGTATCAATGGTAAACCTCAGTTGCCCAGTGGAGGAGCACCGATGTCCGTCACCCGTCTCAGCCCTGCCGGTCTTCAGCCGAACACGCCGTACCACCACGTGGCAGTCGCCACCGGATCGCGCCACATCCACGTCAGCGGCCAGGTCGCACGACTGGGCGACGGCTCACCCGTCGCCACCGGGGACCTGGCCGGGCAGGTCGCGCAGGTGCTGCGCAACACCGGCCGCGCCCTCGCCGGCGCCGACGCCTCGTTCGAGGACGTGGTCCGGCTGACCTTCTACGTCACCGACTGGACGCCCGAGAAGATCGGGCCGTTCATGGCCGGGATCGAGTCGGTCGCCGAGGAACTCGGACTGCCGCAGCCGCTTCCGCCGGCGTCGCTGATCGGCGTCGATCACCTCTTCGAGCCGGACGTGCTGGTGGAGTTGGAGGCGACAGCGATCGCACACTGAGCAGCTTTCTGCTCGACGTACATCACATCCATCGTCATTCGCGCATCCATGGAACGAGCCCTGCCCTCGGGTAGATCCACCACCACAGGACGTGCGCGGGTGGCCAGTAGGTCACGGCGGCGATGGCGAGATACCAGGGACGTCATCCGTCGAGCAACCCGCGGTAGCCGTGGGCGTCGGCCCAGCCGTGCACGGCCCAACTCCACAGCGCATAGCCGGCAAGGAGAGCGAGGGACCAACCGATCCGTGCGGACTTCCCGAGCCTCCGCCCACGTCGGCGGCCCGGTGCCTCTCGCGCAGGCCACGCCACGCGTACATCATGATCCTGCCTTGCAAGGTCACCCGATCCGCGCGGGGCGGTCACCCGACCTGATGGGAAGTTGAGGCCATGATCCGGCGGAATGACCCGCTCGCCCTGTTGGCGATCGCCATGGGCACGGCGGCCGGCGCCTTCGTCCTCGTGACGCCCTCCCGCGTCCCCCATACCCCACAGACGCTGCTGATGGGTCTCACGCTGCTCGGCACGCTCGTACTGTTCATGTACCTCGCGGGGCCGGCTGCCTTCGTGGCGGTGACCCACACGCACGTCGTCGTGGCTAACCCGCTCGTCGGATACCGCGTCCCCCGGTCACTGGTCGACGGAGTCCGGCTCGACGGGTTCGACATCGAGCTGCGGGTCTCGGGGCACGCGCCCATTCCGATTGCCGCCCTGATCCCGGCCCTGGGCGGCCACAACCGACTGCGTCCCGAGGATTACCAGACGCGCTTGAACAGGCTCGCGGCGCTCTTGAACCACACGCCGGCGACGCTCGTAGCCGGCACGATGGCGCGCCGGTACCGGTATGTGCACCTCGTTCTCTTGGCGGTGGACGTGCTGGCTCTGGTCGGGATGGTGCTCTCCATCAGCACCGACCCCCTGGCGTAGATGTACGGCGCCGGAAGCGTCGGCCCCACCGGCCCACGGTCACGTGGCGTCGTCTGGGAAGCTGGCCCGTCGATCTTCATGGATGATGGGAGCGGGATGTCGCAGGACTGGGAACTGGACGACAGGCAGGCATTGACCTCGGTGGCGGTGGACACCGGAGACAGCGGCTTCATAACCGCATTGGCCGCCGGTACCCGCAACGGTCAGCCGGTGTTCGCCTCCGGCTCCGAGGACGCGACGATCCGGCTGTGGGACGCGGCCACCGGCGGAATCATCGACTCCCTGGACGCCGGCGGCGCGGTCACCTCGGTGGCCTTCGGCGGGCCCGACCTGGACATCGTGGTGGGTGTCACCGACCAAGGGCTGGTGCAGCGCTGGGACGCCAACTCGGGCGCGAAACTGGGCGACCCGCTGCATCACGGCGACCATCCGATGTATGCGGCGGCCACTGTCGACATCGGCGGCCGCTGCCTGCTCGGCGTCAGCGGAGCGGACCAGACGCTGCGAATCTGGGACATCGTGACGGCCGAACCGCTGGCCCAGGTTCCGGTGGGCCAAACCGTCCGATCCCTGTCGATGGCCGCAGCCGGCGAGAGACTCCTGGCGATGGTGCACGGCGACATTGTCGGCGACGCGGATTGCCTGGCGGATTCCATGGCTGCGCTGTGGGACGTATGGGCCGCAGAGCGGGTCAGGCAGCCGCTACAGCTCAGCGACCGCGCCGACGTCGCCGTGCTCGGCGTGCTGAACGGCCGGGCGGTGCTCGTCCAGGGCCTGGACGTCGGCGCCGACGACTTCGACTTCGACCCGGCGGGCATGGACGATCTGCAGTTGCGGGACGCCGTGACCGGCGAACTCCTCCGCGAGTTCGACGATCACGGGAACGGCCGTTGCAGCACGGTGGAGCTGATCACCGCCGCCGGACGGACCTGGGTCGTCTCAGGCCACGAGGGTGGTGTCGTGCTGCTCGACGACGGACTCCGGCCGGTCGGCGACGCCTACGACGGGCACGACGGCGAGGCCGTCGACCTGGTTGCCGGGACGGAGGCGGGCGGTGACCTGGTGATCGCCTCCGTCGGCGACGCGAACAGCGTGCAGATCAGGCGGGCCACGCTCCCGGGCTGAGCCGGCCCGCCCCGGGCCTCCGGCACGGGGTGTGGTGGCAGACGGTGACGACGGCGACATCGCCCCATCGTGAACGCCGCGATGGGGCGATGCCCGAACGTCAAGTCCGCCGCTTTCGACCGAGCCCAGCCCTGAGCCGTTTCCAGTGGCCTGGGCAGGTTACCGGGGTCAGCCCGCGGTGCAGGAACGGATCTGGGGCCTGGCGCTGCTGTTGCCGTTCATCATCGTGGTGAAGCCGAAGGTGTTGCCGCTGCCGTTGGACCGCATCGTCATCACGTAACCGGTGCTGTCCCAACTGGGGGAGCCGTTCCAGGTGGTGGAGACCCGCTGCGGCGGGGTCAGAGCCACGACCACGGTCCAGTTGCCGGCCCCCTGAACCGTCACCGAGGTGTTGTACCGGTCACCCCAGACGTTGGGGGTCGTCGCCGTCGCTGTGCACCCGCCGCCGCTGGGAGGCGGAGTGGTCGGCGGCGGAGTGGTCGGCGTGCCGGTCGGCGCCGGAGTGGTCGGCGGCGGAGTGCCGTCCGGGGCCACCGCTCGGCCGGTGCTCGGTGAGATCATGCCCGGGCAGAGGTTGCGGCTGGTCAGGTTGGCCATGATCTGCGGAATCGCGTCGCGGGTGTTCTGAATGCCGTCGTGCATCAGGATCACCTGGCCGGCCTGGAGGCGGCTGGCGTTGGAGACGATCTGGCTGACGCTGGCGCCGTTCCAGTCCTGGGAGTCGACGTCCCAGATCACCTGGCGCAGGCCGAGCGACGAGGCGACCGACTGGAGGGTCGAGTTGGTCTCCCCGTAGGGCGGGCGGAACAACTGCGGCCGGACGCCGGTCGCCGCCTGGATCGCCGAGTTGGTCTGGGAGAGGTCCGACTGCATCTGACTCTGACTCATCGAGGTCATGTGCGCGTGGTTCCAACTGTGGTTGGCCACCCACATGCCCGCGTCGACCTGGGCCCGCGCGGCGGACTGGTTGCTCTGCACGTTCTGCCCGACGTTGAACATGGTCGCCCGTACGTTGTTCGCGCGCAGCACGGACAACAGGGCGCTGGTGCTGCCGGTCGGCCCGTCGTCGAAGGTGATGCCGACGTACCCGTTGCAGGTGGCGGCGCTGGACGGAGTGGCGGCGACCGCGAGACCGGCGGCACTCAGCGCCACAGTGGAGGCGAGCACTGCCAACCGGACGGTGAGACGCGATGTTCGAGGTGCGGACGGGCGGCGGGAGCCGCGGATGCTGGCGTACATGCGCAGGTCCTCCTTGGGACGGGTGATACCTGACGACGCATGGCGTCAATCGAAAGAGATTGATGTTGCCGGCGCTCGGAGTATTGCAGCGGCGTTTCGAGCACGTCAATGATTTTCCGGAATTTTTCCGGAAGTACGTGCCTGGGTGACGTGCCGGATTCCCTGGACAATGCCCATGAACTGGCCATTCACCGTCTCACCTAACCGGTAGCGCAGCGAACAGCGGCGGCAAGGAACCGCCCTGCACATGCTGCGAGAACCAGAAGGCCACGTGATCCCCAAGTGCATGTCCAGGCCGTCCGGGGGTCGCCTGGTCCGGGTCCTCAAGCACTCGGCAACTCGATCGCCCGTTCCGGGGCTCGGCGGGCTGGTCGCTCCGGTCCTACGTGGTCTGCCCCACCGGTCTGCCCTCACCAGTGGCACGCAGAGACATGTCGTCGCCGTGGCGGCTACGTACGGAGGAGGTGCGTGAGGTCAGCGGCGAAGCGGGTCATCTCCTCCCCCGCTTCGAGCACGAAGACCGCCCTGGCGGACCAGGCTTTGTCCTCCACATCGAGGCCAGGAGCCCGGAGAGTCACGCCCAGCGACACGTAGCCACGTCCGTCGTGCCGGGCATCGATAGCGAGTTCGCGCTCCACGGACGTCCAGGTACGAGTCCCGTTCCAACCACGCCAGTCCGCTGCGAGCCGCTCAACGAACGCCGGCAGCGTCGTCGCCAGGTCGGCATAGCGGCCGTCGATCTTGGCGACCGTCGAAGCGGTCATACCCTCTTCGTGCAACGCAGTCGCGATCGTGAAGACGTAGCCGTCACCGTACGGATCCTGCGGCGGATGGACGACCCATCGCGCGCCGCCGTAGGGCTGCAGAACGAACGGCTCAGTCATGGTGGCTCGCAGTATGCAGGGTCACTGACGCCCTCGCCTCTGCGAGGGGGCCAATGGCTCCCACAACCACACCGAGCCCGCCGAGGACGGATACGAGAAAGCCCTCCGGGTGGCTCCGTCCGTACCCCGTGGTCCGAGTTGTTGCTGTCAACAGCTGCTGTCAGTCATTGCGCCCGGTCCCGGCACCCGCAGCGGTTCATGACGCCGCGGTACGCGTCCACTCGCCCATCGAGCCGCTCCACCAAGAGGTGGTCGTCTTCGCGCCAGATCGTTTCGCCGGGATGCACGACGACCGGTTGGTCCAGTACGAAGTGGCGCCAGCGATCAATCAGCGTGAGGCGGTCTGCCCGCTCGCGCAACGATGGGCTCTTCCTCCTGGCCGTGCTCATGCTCGACAGCATCGATCAGGCGGCGGACGGGCTGCAACAGCTAGCCGAGAAGTCCTGACCGTAACCGCAGTGACCTACGAATTACGAGATGATCAAGTTGCTGACCACGGTCTACCTGCACCAATGTGGCTGGCCTGCGGAAACCGTCGCGGCATCTCTCGGCGCCAGCCGCCGGGGCTCGACCTCTTGAGGACTGTAGCGGGCGGACGTCGCCGCCACCATCGACGACGCCGAGGCGCGGATCCGGCGGGCGCTGCCCATCGCCACCGCGATCTACCTCGAACTCGACATCGACCGGCAGCCCGCCCGCACCAGCGCCACCTGACCCGGAGGTCCGGGTCGCGGTGCCCGGGTCGCCGACGTCGGCGTAGTGCCGAGGAAAGCGGCGGGGACTGCCGTCCGGGCGGGCTGACGGCGGAGCGCGTCAGTCGGCCTGGGCCGGGGTGTCCGGCGTGGACCTGGGGCGGCGCTTGCGTGGTGTGGCCGAGCGGGGCGGCAGCGCGCGCATGTGGTCGCGTACCCGGGTCATGATGTCGCCGAGGTGACGTACGTCGTCGTCGGAGAGCGGGTTGAACAGCAGCAGCCGCGACACCTCGATGTGGCCGGGCAGGATCCGGCGGAACAGGGCAGCACCCGCGTCGGTCAGGGCGACGAGGGTGGCCCGTTCGTCACCGGGAAAGCTGCTGCGAGTGATCAGGCCGGCCTTCTCCAGCAGTCCGGCCTGATAGGTCAGCCCACTGCGGCTGTAGACGACGCCGTCGGCGAGCTGGGTCATGGTCAGCGGCGTCTCGGACCGCGCGAGGTTGGCCAGCAGTTGGAACTGCACGTAGC
This sequence comes from Micromonospora sp. ANENR4, assembly GCF_015354395.1. NCBI lineage: Bacteria > Bacillati > Actinomycetota > Actinomycetes > Micromonosporales > Micromonosporaceae > Micromonospora > Micromonospora sp. ANENR4. The sequence goes on along the minus strand of NZ_JADKYQ010000005.1, from coordinate 356,051 downwards.
TGATGCCGCCCTCGGTGCGTAGCTGCTGCTCGACGTGGTGTTGCAGCAGGCTGACGGCCTCCAGGAGCGCGAAGTAGGTCTGCAGCTGTTCGGGGTGCAGCGGCGGCACCCCGTCGTCGCTGTCGTCCCCCGCCGTGCGGGTGGATGTCATGTGCGCACCTTACCTGCTTCGAACTCGCAGCATTGTGAGTGGTGTCACGCCTCGCGTGGCTTTGCTTCGAACTCGAAGCGGCCTAGCGTCGAGTCATGCTTCGAGTTCGAAGCGATTATCCGAGGAGGACACCATGAAGGCAGTGCGCTACCACTCCCACGGCGGCAGCGACGTGCTCACCTATGAGGACACCGAACGGCCGGTGGCGGGAGCCGGAGAGGTCGTCGTCCAGGTGGCCGGCACCTCGTTCAACCCGGTGGACGTGGCGATCCGCGCCGGCTACCTGCGGGACGTCTTCCCGCTGACCTTCCCCCACACGCCGAACTTCGACGTCGCCGGAACCATCACCGAGGTGGGCGAGGGCGCCGGCAACTGGAACGTCGGTGACGCGGTCCTGGCGTTTACGCCGATGGCCGCGCCGGGAGCGGCCGCCGAGTACGCGGTCGTCCCCGCCGAAGCGCTTGCCGCCGCGCCGCGTACCGGCGAACTCGCCGACGCCGCGGCCCTGCCCTCCGCCGGCCTGACGGCCTGGCAGTCGCTGTTCGAGCACGCCGGCCTGACCAGCGGGCAGCGCATCGTCGTCAACGGTGCGGGTGGCGCGGTCGGCGGATACGCCGTCCAGTTGGCCAAGCAGGCCGGTGCCGAGGTGACCGCAACCGCCAGTGCGCGCAGCCGCGACCGGCTGCTCTCCTACGGTGCCGACCGGATCGTCGACCACACCACCACCGCGCTCACCGACGCCGTGGCGGGCGAACGGTTCGACGTGGTGCTGAACCTGGTGCCCATCACTCCCGAACAGGGCGCCGAGCTCGTGGATCTGGTCGCCGACGGCGGCGCCTTCGTGAGCACCACCGCTCCGGGCCCGGAGCAGCCCGGACGCGGCATCCGCACGGTACGGGTGTTCGCCCGCAGCGACGCCGCCCAACTCGCCCAGCTGGTGGCCCGCGTCGACGCCGGTGACCTGCGCATCGACGTCAGTCAGCGGCGGGCCCTGCGCGAGTTGGCCGCCGTGCACGACGAGTCCGAGGCCGGCCGGCTGGCCGGCAAGACCGTCCTCATTCCGTGAGTCACCCGCCCCCTTCGCGGGGCGTCTGCCACGACCCACCCCCTGCACGGAGGACAGATCACGATGACGACCGCATTCGAACCCGTCAGCCTCGCCGGCACCAAGCTGAGCAACCGGATCGCGATGGCGCCGATGACCCGCAGCCGCGCCCACGGCCCGGGCGCCGCGCCGACCGCCGACACCGCCACCTACTACGCCCAGCGCGCCTCCGCCGGTCTGATCGTCACCGAGGGCATCCAGCCCTCGGTGATCGGCCAGGGCTACCCGAGTACGCCGGGCCTGCACAGCGCCGAACAGGTCGCGGCGTGGCGTCAGGTCACCGATGCCGTCCACGCCCAGGGCGGGGTCATCTTCGCCCAGCTCATGCACACCGGCCGGATCGGTCACCCCAGCCTGCTGCCCGAGGGCCTCGTCCCGGTCGGTGCGTCACCGGTCGCCGCCGCCGGAAAGGTGCTCACCGCACAGGGCCCACAGGACTTCGTCACGCCCCGCAAGCTGACCGACGCGGAGATCCTCACGACCATCGGCGATTTCGCCGCCGCTGCCCGCAACGCCGTTGCCGCCGGGTTCGACGGCGTGGAGGTGCACGGCGCCAACGGCTACCTGCTGCACCAGTTCCTCTCCACCAATGCCAACCGGCGCAACGACCGCTGGGGCGGCACGGTCGCCGGCCGTATCCGGCTGACCGTCGACGTCGTCCACGCGGTCGCCGACGCGATCGGCCCCCACCGGACCGGACTGAGGATCTCTCCCGCCAACCCGTTCAACGACATCACCGAGGACGCACACCAGCACACCTACACCGCGCTGGCCGACACTCTCAACCCGCTCGGCCTGACCTACCTGCACATCGCCGAGGCCGACGACCGCGACCTCACCCGTGAGCTGCGCCGCCGGTGGGACGGCCCGCTGATCCTCAACCCGTTCACGCCCGGAACGGTCACCGGCCCCGAGCAGCTCGCGCTGATCGAGGACGGCACCGCCGACCTGATCAGCTTCGGCGGCCTGTTCCTCGCCAACCCCGACCTGCCCGCCCGGCTCGCCGCTGGCGGGCCCTACAACACACCCGATCCGGCCACCTTCTACGGCGGCGACGCCCGCGGCTACATCGACTACCCCACGCTCGACGGCAGTCCGAGCGCGGTGAGCTGACCACCGCCGCGCGCAAGGCCTGCCCCGCCGGACGCCGCGGGCAGGCCTTGCGCGGAGCGACATCGGCCGGCTACCGCACCAGTGGACCGACCTGCTGTGCGGTGAATCGAATGAAGCCCTCGAGGTCGGGTTCGTCAGCGGTGGGCTGCAGGATCACGGCGTCGGCTCCGGCGTCCCGGTAGCGGTTCACGACAGCGGCAATGTCGGCTGCGTCGCCGGCCGCTGTGGCGTCCCAGCCGTCCGACTCGTTCCAGGACTCCAGCTCGCGTGCCATGCGTGCCTCGGCGTCGGGGCCGGTCGCCGCATGGACGTACACGGTGACGGCCTTGGCCGTCGCACTGACGGCGGCCACCTCCTGCGGAGGCGTGCCGGCGGTCAGCAGGATCCCGTCGGCGACCTCGCAGACGAGAGCACGCGTCTTCGGCCCGGTCGCGCCGGCGTAGATCCGGGCCGTGCCCACCGGCGGGTAGTCCAGCTTGACCTTGTCGAGCTTGACGTACCGACCCGACGTCGTCACCGTCTCGCCGGCCAGCAGCGCCTTCAGCGCCTCGACGTGCTCGCGCAGCAGCGTCAGCGGCGAGCCCACCCGCGCTCCGACCTGCTCCATCCAGTCCTGGACGCCGTGGCCCACGGTGAGCAGCACCCGGTCGGGGAAGAGCCGGTGCAGCGTGGCGGCCTCCATGGCGAGTGCCGCGACGTTGCGGAACGGCACCGGCAGCAGCCCGACGCCCACCGCCAGCCGGTCGGTCCAGGCCAGGGCCGCGGCGGCGGTGGCGATGCCGCTTTCGAGGAAGCAGTCCTCCCAGAGCCACAACTGGTCGAGGCCGGCCTCGTCAGCGGCGCGTGCGACGGAGCGGAGGCGTTCGGGTGGATTCTGGGGCCGGAACACCACGCCGAGGGTCGTCATGACGGCCAAGCCTAGCCGCGGAGGGGCCCCGCCATCCATGCACTTTCCGGGAGGACGACCCGCTCAGCGTGGGCCGCCCGGCCCGACCAGGCCGGTTTCGTAGGCGACGATGCCAGTTGAGCCCGGTCCCGTACCGCCAGCTTGGTCAGCAGCCGCCCGACGTGCGTCTTCACGGCGGCCAGGCTGATACCGAGGTGCCCGGCCAACTCCGCGTTGGACAGGCCCCGGCCGATCAGCGTGAGGACCTCCCGTTCCCGCTCGGTCACCCGAGCCGTCGTGGCAGCGGCCGGGCCGGTTCGGGCCGACGGGCGAACTCGTCGATGAGCCGCCGGGTCACCGTCGGCGCGAGCAGTCCTTCTCCGGCGGCCACCACCCGGATGCCGGCCAGTAGTTCCGCCGGCGGGGTGTCCTTGAGCAGGAACCCGCTGGCTCCGGCCCGCAGTGCCCCGTAGACACCGGCGATGCCGGGCCGGTGGGGCAGGGCCTGGTCGGGGCCCAGCTCCGCTCGGGCGAAGGAGAACCGGGCCAGCGCGGCGCACGCCAGGTAGCCGACCGGCGCGAGCAGCGCGATCCCGGCGTCGCCGTGCGTCGCCGGCGGGGAACAGGTGCCACCGTCCACCCAGGCCAGACAGCACAAAGGGCCTGACCCGCGTTTCCACAGGTCAGACCCTTCACGATCTTGTGCGCCCGAAGGGACTCGAACCCCTAACCTTCTGATCCGTAGTCAGATGCTCTATCCGTTGAGCTACGGGCGCCTGGTGCTCGGCCAGTCTACACAACCGGCTTTCGCGCGGAGACTCCGGGATTCGAACCCGGGAGGGGCTTTAAGACCCCAACCGCATTAGCAGTGCGGCGCCATAGACCAGACTAGGCGAAGTCTCCCTGGTGACCCACGAGGTCACCGCGCCCGAGGATACAGGCCCGCACCCGCCCGGGGCAAAGCGGATACCGGGACCGGCCCTCGCCACCGCGTTTCCGTCGTGTGCCGGATCACGTCCACGGCTACGCTCCATCGATATGCAGGAGCAGCCGCCGAGCGATCCGCCCCGTCGCGAGCCCGCCCCCAAGGCCCGGCGGAGCCGCTCCCCACGACCGACGTTCAACCCACCGACACCGGATCCCGCTGCGGAGAACGCGACGAGCGACACACCGCCGCCCCGGCGTCCGCGCCGGTCCGCGCCCACTGTCGTCTTCCAGCCGCCGACGCCGGCCACCGCCGCACCGCCGGCACCGCGCCCGCGTCCGGCCGCCGATCCCTCACCAGCCGATCCGGGTACGCCCGCCGAGCAGGCCACACCGGAGGCTTCCACGGCTCCTTCGGGTACGACTGCCGCACAACCTCCGCCGAGCGCCGGGGAGGGCACGGCCCCGACCGATGAGAGGCCAGTCACGGCGGAACAGGATCAAGCCGTCGAGCCTCCGACAGCACCAGGGTCGCCACCGGTCGGGGCAGAGGCGCCGAAACGGACGCGCCGCGCTCCCGCCGCCAAGAAGGCCGCCCCGGTCGCGAAGAAGGCGACCCCGGCGGTGAAGAAGGCCGCCCGGAAGGCGTCGCCCCCGAGGCGGGAGACGGCGATCACTACCCCGGAGCCCACAGAACACGAAGCGCCACAGTTCGAGGTCACCGCCGCCGACACCACGGCATCCCACGCGGGGCAGTCCGCCGAGACGACGCACGGCACGGTCGTCGCGCGGGCACCCGGACAACCCGACGTCACGCGTACCCCGGAAACGGGCTGGCGGGCGGTGGGGCCGCAGCTGCGGGACCATCCCGGGTTCGCGCCGGAGCTGCTGGCCCTGGCGGCGGTCGACGCGCTCGGGCCGCGGGCCTCGGCCTGGGCGGAGCAGGTCCGGCGGGCCTACCCGGAGGCGGACGCCGACGGGGTGGCCCGGCTGGCGACGCGGCGGTTCGTCCGGATGGCCGGTACGGGTGGGGCGCTGGCGGCGGGCGCCGGGTTGTTCGCGCCGGTCGCGGAGCTGGCGTCGGTGCTGTGGACGCAGGCGAACCTGGTGCTGCATCTGGCGGCTGCGTACGGGCGGGATCCGGCGCACCCGGATCGGGCGGCCGAGCTGCTGGTGCTCACGCTGGTGCACCCGGATGACGGCACCGCGCGGGCGGCGCTGGCGGCGGCCCGTGCTGCCGACGCGCCGGCGGACGGGCCGTGGGGGCGGGTGGCGGAGGCGGCCTGGCGGCTGGCCACGCCGGTGGCCGCGCAGGCGGGTGGCTGGCTCGGGCTGCGGTTGGCCGCCCGGTTGCTGCCCGGTGCGGCGGCGCTGGCGGCCGCGACCGGCGGTACGGCAGCCGCGGAGCGCCTCGCCGCGCGGGCGGTCGCCCGGTATCGGGTGTGATCGACACCGGTTCGGCGAGCTGGCGTGGTCAGGCGGGGCCCGATGCCGCCACTTCCCCGACCTGGCGGCGGACGGAACGCGTGCCGGGCCGGCAGCCGGATCAGAGCCAGTCGAACCAGGACTTCGGCAGCATCGCGTAGCCGACGAACGCGAAGATGTCGAGCAGCGTGTGCGCGACGATCAGCGGGGCGACCCGGCGGGTGCGCAGGTAGAACAGCCCGAAGATCACGCCCATCACGGCGTTGCCGACGAACGCGCCGAAGCCCTGGTAGAGGTGGTAGGAGCCGCGCAGCAGCGCGCTCGTGGCGAGCACGGCACCGATCCGCCAGTTGAGCTGCCGTAGCCGGGTGATCAGGTAGCCGACCACGATCACCTCCTCCAGCACGGCGTTCTGCACGGCGGCGAGGATCAGCACCGGCACCGTCCACCAGAGGTCCGGCAGCGCGGCCGGGACCAGCGTGGCGTTCAGGCCGAGCTGTGCCGCCGCCCAGAACAGCGCCAGCCCGGGCAGGCCGATGAGCGCGGTCAGGCCCGCGCCCCGGGCCAGGTCCGAGCCGGGCCGGCGGAAGTCGACACCGAGCGTCCGTGCCGGGTCGCCGGGGTCGCGCGCCAGCAGGTGTACGGCGAGCAGCACCGGCAGCAGCGCGAAGACGATCCCGAGCAGCTGGTACGTGAGGTCGAGGTACGGCCGGGCCGACGCGGAGGTGTTCAGGGCCGCGGTCTGCTTGGACAGTCCGCCGGTCGCGGTGAGCTTCGCGATCAGGGACACCAGGGCGTACACGGCCGACTGGCCGAGGGACAGACCGAGCACGAGCAGCGTCTCGGTGCCCAGCATCCGGCGGGAGACCGGACGGGCCAGCTCGTCAACCGTCACCGGACCATGAAAGCACTTCGGTGACCGGGCCGGACGGTCGCACAGCCTGTGCGACCGGCGTACACGCTCCGTGGACATTCTATGCGGGCCGATCCGCCCGTACGGAGAAGGAGCGTGCCCCTGTGGAGAACTTCGCGCGGCTGCTGAAGGAGAGCTGGACCCTGGTCGAGGAGCACCGGGAGCGGCTCAGCGGTCACTTCTACGCCCGGCTGTTCCTCCTCGATCCGGAGCTGCGCAAGCTCTTCCCGGTGCAGATGAACGGCCAGGGGGACCGCATCCTGGAGGCCATCGTCACAGCCACCCAGACGGTGGGCGACCCGGAGAGCTTCGACGAGTACCTCCGCGCGCTGGGCCGGGACCACCGCAAGTACCACGTGTCGGCCGAGCACTACGCGACGATGGGCGTCGCGCTGCTCGACGCGCTGCGCAGCACCGCCGGGGACGGCTGGAACCTGGAGTACGACCAGGCGTGGCGGGAGGCGTACGCGGGCATCAGCGAGCGGATGCTGGCCGGCGCGGAGGCGGACGAGAACCCGCCGTACTGGCACGCCGAGGTGCTGACGCACGAGCGGCACGGCCCGGACACCGCGGTGCTGACAGTGCGCGCGCTCCAGGATCCGCTGCCCTGGCGGGCCGGGCAGTACGTGAGCGTGGAGGTGCCGCGCTACCACCCGCGGGTGTGGCGGACGTACTCGGTGGCGAACGCGCCGAACGAGGAGAACGTGCTGGAGTTCCACGTGCGGACCCCACCGGGTGCGGCCGGGTGGGTGTCCGGCGCGCTGGTACGCCGTACCAAGCCGGGTGACCTGCTGCGGGTGGCCGCGCCGATGGGCTCGATGACGCTTGATCCGGGGTCCACCCGGGACGTGCTCTGCGTGGCCGGCGGTGTCGGCCTGGCGCCGATCAAGGCGCTGGTGGAGGAGCTGACCCGGGTCAACCGCACGCGCTGGGTGCACGTCTTCTACGGCGCGCGCCGCCCGGACGAGCTGTACGGGCTGCCCGGCCTGGAGGACCTCGTCGCGTCCCACCCGTGGTTGTCGGTGACGCCGGCGTGCAGCGAGGACCCGGACTTCGGCGGCGAACTCGGTGACGTCTCCGAGGTGGTCACCCGGTACGGCCCGTGGACCACGCACGACTGCTACGTCTCCGGCTCGGCCGCGATGGTCCGGGCCACCCTGCGGGCGCTCGCCGCCGACGACGTCCCGCCGGACCACATCCGGTACGACACGTTCGGCAACCTCTGAACCTTGCTCCCCCCGAGCCGGGTCGCGTGCCCCCGCCCCCTGGGGCACGCGACCCGGCCCCCCCGTTTCTCAGTAACGCCAGGGGGTGCCGGTCTCGCGGTACTCCTCCACCGGCACCAGCGGCACGCCGGGCGCCATGCGGTCGACGTAGAGCCGCCCCTCCAGGTGGTCGATCTCGTGCGCGACCAGCCGCGCCATCGCGTACTCGAAGGACGTGATCACCCGGCTGCCGTCCCACAGGGCGTGTTCCACGTCGATCCGCAGCGGCCGGGGCACCAGGCCGCGGTGGTCGAAGAAGGACAGGCAACCCTCGTACTGCTCGTCGGTCTCGGCGGCGGCGTCGACCACCCGGGGGTTGAGCAGCACCACCGGATCGGCCGCCCGGTCGGCCGGGCGCACGAGCGCCGCCGACCAGCCGATGCCGAGCTGGGGCGCGGCGAGGCCGACGCCCTTGCTGAACGGGTGCAGCTCGTCCAGCCGGACCAGCATCGCGGCGAGCCGGTCCATCACCTGCCGGGCGTGCGCCTCGTCGGCCGGCAGGTCGAACTGGCGGGCCCGCTGCCGCAGCAGGTCGTCGCCGCGCTGCACGATGCCCACCGCGCGCATCCGGTCGCTGGCCCGCACCCGGGCGCCGCCGGTGGGCGCGCTGTCCGGTTCGGCGTCCGGCTCGGGACTGCGGAACCGCCACTGCATCCGGTAGCGGGCGTTCAGCGGCGGGTCGTCGGTCCCCCAGTCGAAGACCACCCGGCCGCCGTCCACCGAACGCTGGATCGGGGTACGCAGCGGCCCCTCCTCCGCCGACAGCGAGGTCTCCGCGCCCCACACCTTGGGGTCGAGGTCCGCGGGCAGGTCGAGCCGCACCGCCAGGTGCCGGGTGGGCAGGCGTACGGCCCGCTGGAACCAGGGGCCCCACTTGTCCCGGCCGACGCGGTACGCGTACTCGATGGTGACCCGGTCGCCGGGGTAGAGCGGGAAGCGTCCCTCGTCGTTCTCGAACAGCAGCCAGATCTCCTTGAACGCGTCCCGGTCGTGTTTGGCCCGCCAGTGCATCGGCTCGCGTCCGTTGCCGTCGTCCCGGTACGCGGTGAGTTGCAGCTCGGCGAAGGTGAGCGGGTGTTCCCGGTGGTGCCGGTTGGAGCGGCCGGGGTCGTTGGGGTAGCGGTCGACGGCGACCCGGACCAGGTAGCGGGTGACCGGTTCGGTGCCCGCGTTGTACAGCTCCCGCCGGATCGCGCAGTGGTAGCCGTCACCGGTGTGGGTGAGCGTCGCGACCTCCCGTTCCACCACGAGGCCGGTCCCCGGGGGCAGCCACTGGCCGGGGACGGGCGGGTCGCGGTGGGCCACGCCGGTGCGGCCGTGCCGCAGCTCGTCGTACTCCCGGAAGCGCTGCCAGATCGCGCCGCTGGCCTCCAGGACGGCCTCGGCCCGGCGGGCGAAGTCCTCGGTGGGCCGGTGCCGGCGGCCTTCGACGTGGCTGACGTAGGACGGGTCGAAGCCCATCATCGTGGCCAGTTGCTTCTTGGACAGCCCTCGGCCGGTCCGGTGCCGGGCGAGTTCGGCCGCGAACGAGTCGGCGGCACGCTCGATCGGTGAGGTCGTCATCAGCTTCCTCGTACGCGGGAAGACCATTTTCACGTTGAGTGGCCGAACGTGTACGGAAACTGCCTCGTATTCGACACTCACCTTGACTTTTCAGCGGCACACATCGATCCTTATGCCGTCTGCCGCCGGTTCTCCGGCGGCGTTTTCCGTCTCCGAGGCCGGGTAGTACCCGACGGCCGTGGAGTGACGGGGGCCTCCCCTCGATACCGCGGCATCTCTTCCCCTCCCGCCGGGAGGGTGGTTAGGCTAGCCTTAGCTTGGGTCGACGGCACGCGCCGACCGCAGGGCGACAGGACAGGGGACGGCCAGGTGACTGCGGTGATGCCGGGGCGCGACGCCGCCACCCCGCTCGCCCCGGTGACAGCGACCCTGCGCGCCATGTTCGGCACCGACGATCTGCCCGGGCTCGCGCCCGGCCTGCTTGTGCACGACGAGCTGGACCGCTGGTCCCCCGCCACCCGCCTGATCGACGGCGCGCTGCTGTCCGAGTTCCTGACCCGCGCCGGGCGCCGCTGGGGCGGCACCCCGCACGCGTGTGCCGCGCTGGCCTGGAAGTCCTACAGCTACTGGACCGCGCTCCCCGCCGTGCTCGGCTGGGCGTCCGCCCGCCGGGTGCCGCTGCTCGACCCGGCCGACGTGCTCGTGCACTTCGAGGACCACCACCAGCTCCTCACGCTGGGGCTGCGCGCCTCCACCCCGGTGGCGGTGCTGCCGAGCGACCCGCTGGCTCTCGCCGGAGCTCCGGGCGTACTTGTGGTCCCGGACGAGGCGGCGCTGCTCGGCGCGCTGCGCGCGTCCCTGCTCGACGCCCACTTCGCGCCGCTGATCGGCGCCATCCAGGGCGAGGTCCGGATCGGCACCCGTACGCTGCTCGGCTCGGTGGCCTCCGGCATCGCGCACGGCGTCCTGCGCGCGTCGGACGCGCTGCCCGGCTCGGCCACGGCGGCCGTCGGCACGCTGCTCGCCGCGCTCGACCTGAGCGACCTGGTCGAGCTGGTGCCCGGCCCGGCCGGCGAGCCGACGGTGCAGCGGCGCACCTGCTGCCTGGCGTTCACGCTGCCCCGGCCCAAGGTGTGCCAGGGTTGCTGCGTCCGCCAGGGCTGACCGCTCAGCCGGCCAGCGGCCGGACGTCCCACAACCACACCCCGCCGGTACGCGTCGGCGTGATCCCGCTCAGCTCCGTCATCGCCCGGCGCAGCGCCTCGGCCTGCGGCAGCCGGGGGTCGAGGATCACCGCGCCGGCCCGCCAGTAGCGCAGGTCGTCCACGGCGGCCACCCGGTCCTGCGGCGTGATCGGCGGGACCGCGTCCGTGCGCCGTACCGTCTCGAAGAACGTGCTGGTGGGACGCGGCGGCGCGGTGAAGAGGGCGATCCGGTCCCCGCCGGGGCGGGTGTCCGGATAGAGGAAGTAGCCGCGGGCCAGCGGCATGTCCAGCCGGGTCTCGGCGGACCAGCGCAGCGGGACCGCGTACGTGGTGTCGGGTAGCGGCAGCGTGACGATGCTCCGCCCGTCGGCGACGTAGGGGCGCCAGGCGCCGGAGGTGACGAACGCCGGGGTCGGGTCGAGGCGCTTCGCCGGCAGCGGGGTGGGCAGGATCGGCAGCAGCGACATGGCGAGCACGGTGACGGTGGCGAACCGGATCTGGTCGCGCGTGTCCGGGTGCCGTACGGCCAACTGCCGGACCCGCTCGGCGCCGAACGCGAGCAGCACGCCGATGATCGGGGTGAGCGCGAGCGACCAGCGGGTGGGCACCACCGAGTGCAGGACCGGCAGGTTCTCCAGCGCGGCCCAGGGGCCGGGGATGCCGGTGTCCTGCCCGTCGTAGCGGATCTCCCGGCCGAGCGAGAAGAGCGCGAACACGAACCCGACCGCCGCCAGCCCGAGGACCACGGCGTTGCGGCGCAGCCACCAGACGAGCGCGACCACGAGGACCACCAGCGGCCAGCCGAAGAACGCGTTCTCCTCGGTGGCGTTCTTGACCAGCGGCTCGCTGCCCCGGGCGTCGCCCGCCACCGACTCCCGGGACCAGGCCACGTACGCGGCGAGGTCGGTGGAGTAGCCGCGGATCAGCGTGGAGAGCCCGCTGTACGCGCCGGGGCCGAAGAACTGGACCCAGAGCGGGTACGCGAGCAGCGCCCCGGCGACCACCGCGGCCACAGCGAGCCCGGCGGCGAACGGGCGGGCCGCCGAGCGCAGCGCGGGACGGCCGAGGGCGAGCGCGAGCACCACCACGCCGAGCCCGATCGCGGTCATCAGCAGGATCTCCAGGTTGAGGAACGCCTGCCAGACGATCACCAGGCCGAGCAGGACGCCGTTGCGCAGCCACCGGCCGGGTTCGGCCAGGCGCAGCGTCCGCCAGATGATCAGCGGCACCACGAACTGGCTGACGATGTTGGGGTGCGAGTTGGCGTGCGAGATCATCGCCGGCGCGAACGCGCAGAAGGCGGCACCCAGCCAGGCCGGACCGCGGGACTTCACGACAACTCGGGAGAGCAGGAAATACCAGGACACGCCGGTGGCGGCGAGCCCGAGAGTGAGGAAAATCAGAAAGGACCAGCGCGGACCTGCCCAGAGCGTAATCGGGGTCAGCGGCAATGAAACGGATAATACGGACGTATTAGCCACGAGATTGACGACATCCGGCACATTCATCCGGTCCGAGGTGAACGGATAGGCGAAATCAGTGACGACGCGGGCACCATGTGCCATCATCCATTCGAATTGCGCCTGATCTGTCCGGTTGTCCCGGATGCCATTGCGCGGATCGACCCATAGTCGAGCGGTCACCCAGAACGCGAGCAGCACGAAGCTGAGCACGGCGAGCGCGTCGATCCGCCTACCCTGCCCCGATTTCGGCGTACTCGCGCCGCTTTCCGGAGTAGTCATGACATTTCAGAGCGTAGTCAGGGTATGGCGGGCACGTGCAATGTTCCGGGGAATCACGTACTATGTGCCGAGTTCGCCGAACGCCGAACAGGCACCCCTCCGGATCACAATTCGGCCCCCCTCCGTCCCCCGATTTCCCCCTCAGCCATCCAGATGGTTGACTCTGACGGTCCAGGCGCGGGTCAGTCATATCGTGAGGAATCGACGCATGGCAGAAATCACTGGGGATCAGCGCGTCCAGTCCGAGGTGCTCGAAGGCCTGGCGACGGCTGTCAACCACCGGCAGTGGTTCGTCGAACTGGCGGTGCCCTACCTCGGTGACAACCCGATCGAGATCGGCAGTGGCCTCGGCGACTACGCCTCCGCCTGGGCGGCGTACGCACCCCGGATCACCGCCACCGAGGCCGACCCGGACCGGCTGATCCAGCTCAAGGAGCGGCTGTCCGACCACCCCGGCGTCGAGGTCCGGCAGATGCTGCTCCCGCACCACGAGCGCGGTGACTACAGCGCGGCCGTGTCCTACAACGTGCTGGAGCACATCGACGACCACGTGGGCGCGCTGCGCAGCATGCGGGATCTGGTCCGCCCCGGCGGCGCCGTGGTCATCATCGTGCCGGCGTTCCAGTTCGCCATGAGCCCCGCCGACATCGCCACCGGCCACGTCCGCCGCTACACGAAGAAGACGCTCGCCGCGGCGATGACCGAGGCGGGCCTCACCGTCGAGCGGATCCACTACGCCAACGCGCTCGGCCTGATCGGCTACTTCATGGCCACCAAGGTCTTCCGGCTGATGCCGAAGGAGGGCCCGATGGTCAAGGTGTACGACACGCTCGTGCTGCCGGTCACCAAGGCCGCCGAGCAGCGCGTCCGGCCGCCGTTCGGCCAGTCCGTCTTCGCTGTCGCCCGCGTACCGGCCTGAGGCCGGGGGCCGCGACGGCCCCCGGCCGCCGGTCACTCCTTGATCTGGTACGTGGGGCGGATGACCGCCCGAGCCAGGGTGTGGAACGCCAGGTTGAAGCCGACGAAGGCCGGGCTGGCCCCGGCGGGGATGTCGAGGCGGTCCACGTCCACCGCGTGCACCGCGAACACGTACCGGTGCGGACGGTCCCCGGCCGGCGGCGCCGCGCCCCCGTAGCCGGTGTCGCCGTAGTCGTTGCGGACGCTGAACGCGCCGTCCAGGTCGGCCTCACGCACGCCGGTGGGCAGCTCGGTGACGGACACGGGCAGGTTCACCAGCACCCAGTGCCAGAAGCCGCTGCCGGTCGGGGCGTCCGGGTCGAAGCACGTGACCACGAAGCTCTTGGTCTCGGCCGGGAAGCCCGACCAGGACAGCTGCGGTGAGACGTTCTCGCCGCCGGTGCTGCCGTGCGCGTACCGCGCGTCCATCGGCTCGCCGTTGTGCACGTCGTCGCTGGTGAGGTCGAACGACGGCACCGTCGGCAGCAGCTCGTACGGGTCCGGGGCGATCGGTCGTTCCAGGGTCATCGAAACGGTCCTTCCGGGTACGCGAATGTCCTGCGCCCCTTCATACCCCGTTGTCCGCGCCACCGTGCTGCCGGCGCACCATCTCGTTGATCCAGACCGGCGCGTACGGCGACGTGCACCCGGGCGGCGTCGGATAGTCCTTCAGCACCCCGAGCCGCTCACCGATGCCGATCGCGCGGTCCCGGTACGCGGCGTGCTCGATCCCGATCTGCGCCAGGCAGTGGTTCATCGCCCACTGGAGGCGCTCCGGCGCATCCGCCATCTCCGCCTCGATCACGTCGAGCAGACCGGCCAGGTCCAGCCCGTCCGGGTTCCGCGCCACCCGCTCGGTGGTCAGCGCCCAGCCGGCGCTCGCCACGACCGGATCGGGATCGGCCGACCAGGCCAGGCGCAGCGGCTCGGCGTGCGGGCTCTTCTTCACCACGTAGTTCACGAGCCAGTCGTGCACCTTCGGCGTCCGCGCCTCGCGCAGCATCGCGTCCAGCTCGTCCCGCCCGTACGCCTTCGGCCGGCAGATCAGCATCGCCAGCAGCCGCGCCGCGCTGTCGCCGGTCGCCCACAGCTCGCGGGCCAGCTCCTGCTGCGTCTTCAGCCGCTTGGCGACCGCCCGCAGCTTGCCCAGGTTGACCCCGTGGTCGTCGCCGTGCCGCTCGTTGATCGCACGGATCTTCGGGTCGTCGAGCGAGGCCAGCTCGGCCGTCACCCCGGCCATCGTCGTCGTCTCCGCCAATCCGGCCTCCCACCGTCGCCGCGACCCGCAGCCTACGACCGGCGCGACGCTCCCGCTGTTTCTCCCCTCCGCCGCCCTGCCGTGTCGTGCCGTCGCCACATCACGGCATCCCATATCCGTCGCGCTGGTCGTGATGCCGGGCTGACCGACGGATGCGCGCTTGCCCTCAACGACCCAGTAACGGGTGATCGGGGAGTGGGGGATCGAAGAGGCGGCTGGCAGTCGCGGTTGCAGCATCGACGTCTGATGCTCGGCGCCCCGGGAGAAAGAACATCTCTCGTTAAGGCTTATGCCTCTCGGTCATATTTATGCCTGAGAGGCATAAGCCGTAGAGGTCATGACTTCTCTCCAGCCGACACGCCCGGCGGGGCCGCCCACCAGCCGACTACTTCCGCCCCTGGAGCATGGGCTGAGCTGTGTGAAAGGCGATCAACTACTGGCGGAGGGTGTGGGATTCGAACCCACGAAGACATCGCTGCCTTACCGGTTTTCAAGACCAGCGCCATCGGCCACTAGGCGAACCCTCCCGGCACGCCCCCGAGGGGTGCGCGACCGGGGACCAGTCTGCCACGAACGCCGTACCGGGCAAGCCGCCGTCCCACCTCCGAATCATGGCCGCCGGCAGGTCCACAGTGGCCGAAGGGCCGGCGAGGCGGCTGCCCCGGGCGGTGCACCTGCGCGGCGACGGGCGGATCGGGTAAGACTGAGTCATGCGCGCGATCACGATCACGGAACCCGGCGGACCCGAGGCGCTCGTCTGGACCCACGTGCCGGACCCGGAGCCCGGTCCCGGCGAGGTGATCGTGGAGGTGCGGGCGAGCGCGGTTAACCGGGCCGACCTGTTGCAGCGGCAGGGGCACTACCCGCCGCCGCCGGGCGCGTCCGCGTACCCCGGTCTGGAGTGCTCGGGGACGGTGCGTGCCCTCGGTCCCGGCGTGACCGGCTGGTCGGTGGGCCAGGAGGTGTGCGCGCTGCTCGCCGGCGGCGGCTACGCCGAGCAGGTCGCGGTGCCGGCCGGGCAGTTGCTGCCGGTGCCGGCCGGGGTGGATCTGGTCGACGCGGCGGCGCTGCCGGAGGTGGCCTGCACGGTCTGGTCGAACGTGGTGGACCTGGCCCGGCTGGCCGAGGGCGACACGCTGCTGGTGCACGGCGGCGGCAGCGGGATCGGCACGTTCGCGATCCAGCTCGGCGTGGCGCTCGGCGCGACGGTGGTGGTGACCGCCCGCTCGGCGAAGCACGACCGGCTGCGGGAGCTGGGCGCCGCGCACACGATCGACTACCGCGAGCAGGACTTCGTCGACGAGGTACGCCGGATCACCGACGGCCGGGGCGCGGACGTGATCCTGGACATCATGGGCGCCTCCTACCTGCCCCGGAACGTGGCCGCGCTGGCGACCGGCGGGCGGCTCGTGGTGATCGGCATGCAGGGCGGCCGCAAGGGCGAACTCGACCTGGGGATGCTGCTGGCGAAGCGCGCAGCGGTGCACGCGACCGCGCTGCGGTCCCGCCCGGTCGAGCAGAAGGCGGCTATTGCCCGGGGCGTACGGGAGCAGGTGTGGCCCCTGGTGGAGGCGGGCCGGATCCGGCCGGTGGTGCACGCCCGGGTGGACATGGCCGACGCCGCCGCCGCGCACCGCCTGGTGGAGACGAACGACCACCTGGGCAAGGTGCTGCTGGTCCGGTGAGGTCAGCCCTGGCCGGGGCGCGGGAGCATGAGGCGCGGGCCGGGGCCCTCGGCGGCGAGTGAGTCACCGGGGTTGTAGAGCGTGCAGCGCTGCAACGACAGGCAGCCGCAGCCGATACAGCCGTCCAGGTCGTCGCGGAGCTTGCCGAGCAGCCGGATCCGCTCGTCGAGCCGGTCCCGCCAGGCGCGGGACAGCGCGGCCCAGTCGTCGGGGGTGGGGGTACGCCCCGCCGGCAGCGAGTCGAGCGCCGCCCGGATCTCCTCCAGCGAGACGCCGACCTGCTGGGAGATCCGGATGAACGCGACCCGGCGCAGCTCGGTGCGGGCGTAGCGGCGCTGGTTCCCGCCGGTGCGGGCGGCGTGGATCAGGCCGAGCCGCTCGTAGTAGCGCAGCGCCGAGGCGGCGACGCCGCTGCGGTCGGCGAGCTGTCCGATGGTCAGTGTTGCTTCGTGCATCACACGGCCTTGAGTTGAAGTTCGCTTCAAGTCCGAGGCTATCGGTATGACGACGACCACCGCCACCGACCTGGGCGCGTTCCTGGATCGGGTGCGCGCCGGCCGCGAGTTCGGCGCCAACGTGTACTCGACGCTCGACGTGCTCCAGGTGCTCTACGACCGGGTGCTCCGGATCACCCCGGCCACCCTGGACGACCCGGACCGGGACCGCTTCCTGCTCTCCAAGGGCCACGCGGTCGCCGGGTACTACGCGCTGCTCGCCGCCCGCGGCTTCCTGCCGGCCGAGTGGCTCGACGACCAGGGCGGCCCGGCGAGCCGGCTCGGCGACCACCCGGACCGCACACTCGTGCCGGGTGTGGAGATCGGTTCCGGTTCGCTGGGCCACGGGCTCGGGCTGGGCGTGGGCACCGCGCTCGGGCTCCGGGCCCGGGGCCGCACCGGACCCCGGGTGTACGTACTGCTCGGCGACGCCGAACTGGACGAGGGCTCCAACCACGAGGCGATCGCGTACGCGGGCGCGACCGGGCTGGACAACCTCACCGCGATCGTGGTGGACAACCGCTCGGCCACGTACGGCTGGCCGGGCGGCGCGGCGAGCCGGTTCACGGTGAACGGGTGGAGCGCCGCAACAGTCGACGGGCGCGACCACGACGCCCTGCACGCCGCCCTCACCGGGCACGACGGTCACCGGCCGCACGTCGTCGTCGCGGTCGTCACGGACGGGGAGTGAGAATGAGCAGCACCATGCGGGACGCGTTCGTCACCAGCACCGAGGAGGTGCTCGCCGATCCGCGGACGACAGTAGTGCTCGCCGACATCTCCGCCGCCGCGTTCGAGCCGGCCGCCGCCCGCTACCCGGACCGGGTCGTCAACGTGGGCATCCGCGAGCAGCTGATGATCGGGGTCGCGGGTGGGCTGGCGCTGACCGGCCAGCGGCCGATCGTGCACAGCTACGCCCCGTTCCTGGTCGAGCGGGCGTACGAGCAGATCAAGCTGGACCTCGACCACCAGGACGTCGGCGCGGTGCTCGTCGGCATCGGCGGCTCGTACGATCGCGCGGCGGCGGGACGCACCCACCTCGGGCCGGCGGACGTGGCGTTGCTGGACACGCTCGACGGCTGGACGGTGCACGTGCCGGGGCACCCGGACGAGGTCCGGCCACTGCTGCGCGACGTCGTGTGCGGGCAGGACCCGGCGTACCTGCGGCTGTCCATCCAGGCCAACGCGCAGGCGTACCCGCAGGCGGGTGACCTGCATGTGGTGCGCGATGCCGGGCCGGGCGCGCCGCTGCTGGTGGCCGTCGGTCCGGTGCTCGAAGCGGCGGTGGCTGCGACGGCCGACCGCCCGGTCACCGTGGCGTACACCCACCGGCCCCGGCCGTTCGACACCGCCGGGCTGCGGGCGCTCGCCGCGACCGAGGTGATAGTGGTCGAGCCGTACCTGGCGGGCACCTCGACGCGGGTGGTGGCGGAGGCGCTCGCCGACCGGCCGCACCGGCTGCTGGCGCTCGGCGTGGGCCGTAAGGACCTGCGCCGCTACGGCAGCGCCGAGGACCACGAACGCTGGCACGGCCTGGACGCCGCCGGGCTGCGCCGCTCCGTCGACGCGTTCCTCGACTGAGCGGTCCGGACACGACGGAACCCCGCGACCTCGGCTCGTGCCGGGCTCGCGGAGTTCCGTCGACGGCTCAGTGCGCGGCGGCGGGACCGGCCGGGCGGCGGCGGGCGCGCTCGCGGGCCAGGATCCAGATCGCCTCGACGCCGTCCTTCCAGGTGATCTTCTTGCCCTCCTCGCGGCCCCGGGCGCGGTAGCTGATCGGCACCTCGTACGGGCGGATGCGGCGGCGCAGCAGCTTGCCGGTGACCTCCGCCTCCATGCCGAAGCCGCGGGAGCGGACCTGCAGCGAGCGGTACAGCTCCAGCGGCATCAGCTTGAAGCAGGTCTCCAGGTCGCCGATGTAGGAGTTGTAGAGCACGTTCGCGGCGAGCGTGACGCCCTTGTTGCCCATCACGTACCAGAAGCTGTACGAGCTGTGGCTGCCGAAGGTCCGATTGCCGTAGACGACGGTCGCCCGGCCGTCGAGCACCGGCTCCAGCAGGCGCGGGATGTCCTGCGGGTCGTACTCCAGGTCGGCGTCGAGGATGACCATGTACTCACCCTCGGCGCTGTCGACGGCGGTCTTGATGGCCGCGCCCTTGCCGGCGTTGCGCTGATGGGTGATCACCCGCAGGCGGGCGTCGTCCACGCGGCCGAGAACCTCGCCGGTGCCGTCCCGGCTGCCGTCGTCCACGACGACGAGCTCGATCTCGCAGGGGTAGTCCACCGCCAATGCCTGCTTGAGGGCATCCGCGATACGTTCTTCCTCGTTGTAGACCGGCATGAGGATCGAGAGCTTCACGGAATCTCCACGGAGGCGATGGCAGGTCGGGGCATAGCGTAGCCTGGCACATTGCTCAGGTCACGACAGCCCGGGCACCCTATTCCTGGCGAAGTGGTACGACCACGAGCCGGGCCACGCTCCGGTCGCCCTCCTTGGCGCCGGCCACCCCGACCGTCGTACCGATCTTGATGTCGCTCGATCGGATCGTGGTCCGGCGCTCGACCACCCGCAGCTTCTCGCCGAACGTCCACGTCACTGTGAAGCCGTCGGTGGACTTGACGGTCATCGACCTGTCGTCGATCGCCGTCACCTCGCCGCGCTGGACCGTGACGGTCTTCGTGCCGCCGTCCCTGGTCCGCACCACCGCCTCGCCGTGCAGCGTGTTGCGCCGCAGCAGCACCCGCGCCCGGTGCCGCTGGTGTCCCTGCTTCGCCCGCTCGCCCTCGCCGCCCGGCCCGGCCTTCGGGCTGCCGGAGGGCGCCGGCGCGGCCAGCGGATCCACGTCCAGTTCTCCGGCGTCGACGCCGAGCGCGGCGAGCGCCTCACCCTCCGTACCCAGGGCCGCGCTCACCTCGACCGCGTCGTCCGGTGCCGCGCCGGGCCGGGCCGCGCCGCACCCGGCGAGCCCGAGCGCGGCCGCGGCGAGCAGTGCGGTGGCGCCGGTGACGATTCGCTGACGTGCCATCAGTGGTCCTCTCTCGCGGTGACGACCCGAGCGTTCCGCACCGATGCGAGGAGACGGTCAAGCCGATGTTCGAGCCGCGTAAGGATCCGGCGGCACCCGGACGGTGAACGCGGCCCCGCCCTCCGGGGCGTGCCCGGCGGCGATGTCCCCGCCGAGCCGGCGGACCAGCCCGGCGGCGAGCGCCAGGCCGAGTCCGCTGCCCACCTTGCGCACGCCCCGGTACCGCTCGTGCAGCGCACCGCGCTCGAACGCCACCCGCAGGTCGTCGTCGGTGAAGCCGGGCCCGCCGTCCCGGACCTCCAGCACCCCGCCGCCCGCCGGGCCGTCGGCGCGGACCGCGAGCACCACCGGCGCCCCCGGCGGTACGACCCGCAGCGCGTTCTCCAGCAGCCCGTCTACCACCTGCCGGATCCGGCCCGGATCGGTGTACGCCGGCACCGGCACACCCGGCGTCTCCAGCCGGAACGGCACCCCGAGCGCCGCGTACCGGCCGGACCAGGCGCGCTCCGCGTCGGCGGCGAGCCCGGCCAGGTCGACCGGCACCGGTTCCAGGGGGAAGTCGACCGCCTCCAGCCGGGCCAGCGCCAGCAGGTCGCGGACCAGCCGGTCCAGGTGTTCGGCCTCGGCGAGCACGGTCCGGCCGGTCGCCGGCACCGCGTCGGCCTCGATCACGCCGTCGGCCAGCGCCTCGGCGTAGCCGCGGATGGCGGTGAGCGGGGTCCGCAACTCGTGCGAGACGGAGAGCAGGAACTCGCGCTGCCGCCCCTCGCTCGTGGCGAGCGCGGCGGCGAGGCCGTTCAGCGCGTACGCCAGGTCGGCCACCTCGTCGGGCGGCTCGACCGGTACGCGGACCGCCCGGTCCCCGGCACGCAGCCGCGCGGCGGCGGTGGCCGCGGTACGGATCGGCCGGGCCAGCCGGCGGGCGAGCAGCAGTCCGGCGGCGGCCCCGGCGGCGAGCCCGGCGAGCAGCGGCAACCAGAGTCCCCGCAGCACCTGCCGCCAGGGCGCGGCGCTGCGGGCCCGGGTCAGCACCACACCGTCCCCGCCGGGCAGCGCCCGCGCCTCGACCAGCCGGCGTTCCCCGTCGACGAGCCGCCGGCCGGAGACGTTCTCGCCGCCGGCGACCCGCGTCACGAGCGGTCGGGGCAGGCCCGGCCGGTCGGCCCGGCCGTCCCGGATCACGTACACCTCGATCTGCTGCTGGCGTAGTTGCCGGATGAGCCGGTCCCCGGCGCCGTCGCGCTGGCGTGCCGGCCGTACCCGGAGCACGTCGGCGGCGAGCCGGGCCTGGGCGGCGAGCGCCTCCTGGTCCCGGCGTTCCGCGCCGCGTACCGCGAGGGGCACCGCGACGAGCGCGGTGACGAGCACCGACACCAGCGCCACCGCGCAGGTGGCGAGCACGGCGCGGGCGGTGAGCGTCCGCCCGGGTCGGCGCGGCATCGGTCGGGTCGGCTGGTCAGGCATCGGCGGCGTACCCGACGCCCCGGTGGGTGCGGATCACGCTGTCCGGGCCGAGCTTGGCCCGCACCTGCGCCACGTGCACGTCGACGGTCCGGGTGCCGGCGTGCGCCGCGTACCCCCACACGCCCGCCAGCAGCTCCTCCCTGGTGAACACCCGGCCGGGCCGCGCCATCAGGTGGGCCAGCAGGTCGAACTCGGTGGAGGTGAGCTGCACCGGCGTACCGGCGGCGGTCACCGTGCGGCGGGCCGGGTCGAGCGTGACGGCGCCGAGCGTGCGGGGCTGCTCGGCGGGCACGCCCGCGGTGCGGCGCAGCACCGCCCGCAGCCGGGCGAGCAGTTCGCGCGGGCTGAACGGCTTGGTGACGTAGTCGTCGGCGCCCAGTTCCAGCCCGACGACACGGTCCACCTCGTCGTCGCGGGCGGTGAGGAAGATGACCGGCGTCCAGTCGCCGGCCGCGCGCAGCCGGCGGCAGATCTCGGTGCCGGCCAGGCCGGGCAACGCGATGTCGAGCACGCAGGCCACCGGGCGCAGGCGCCGCGCGGCGGCCAGCCCGGCCTCGCCGTCACGTTCCAGGTGTACGCCGAACCCGTCCCGGGTCAGGTAGAGCCGGACCAGGTCGGCGATGGCCGGCTCGTCCTCCACCACGAGGACGAGCCCGGGCGGGGCGGCGGTGGTCACCGGCTCATGATGACCGACCGGCGACCGGCGGGCCGGTCAGGAAATGTTCGGATCAGGTAAGGAGAAGGTCAGCGGGCCGGGGCGGGCCGCAGCACCGTCGGGCGGGCGCCCGCCGCCGGCTCACCGATGGTCGCCACCACCCGCTCGGCCGGCGTACGCAGGCGGGTGCGGAAGGCGTGATTGAGCAGCGCGTCGAGCTGCCACACCTGCTTCGGGTGGTGGGTACGCAGGACGAAGCGCTCGCGCACCCCGTCGATCGCGGTGGCCGCCAGCTCCACGCTGTGCGCGCGGGCGTCGGGGCTCCACGTCACGTTGCTCAGCTCGCGCAGTTCGGTGTTGAGGTGCAGGCGCAGCCGGTGCAGCACCCGGGTCTGCCGGGTGACCACCAGCCGCCGGTGGGTGAGGAGCATCAGGTAGTCGCCGCCCACCGGGTCGTCCGGGCGGCTGCACCGGGTGACCAGGATGGTCGCGTCGCCGGAGCCGACGCACCGGCGGAACACCGGCATGTGCCGGGTGACGGTCTGGGTCGCCAGGCCGGTCTCGGCGGCGGCCGGGAGGAACGTTCGCGAGAACACGTCCATGCCCGGTCCAACGAGCCGATGACCAGGGGTGATATGGGTCACGCCCGATTTCTGGAACTTCCACACGTGCAAGTCGCACCCGCGGTGCGACACCGGCGGCCCGTCGGATCAGAGCAGCTCGACGATCGTGGCGTTGGCCATGCCGCCGCCCTCGCACATGGCCTGCAGGCCGTAGCGGATGCCGTTGTCCCGCATGTGCTGGAGCATCGTGGTCATGATCCGCGCGCCGGACCCGCCGAGCGGGTGACCGAGCGCGATCGCCCCGCCCCGGGGGTTGAGCCGCTCCGGGTCCGCCTCGGTCTCGGCCAGCCACGCCAGCGGCACCGGGGCGAACGCCTCGTTCACCTCGTACACCCCGATCTCCTCGATGCCCAGCCCCGCGCGGCGCAGCGCCTTCGCGGTGGCCGGGATCGGCGCGGTGAGCATGGTGACCGGGTCGTCGGCGGCGACCACGGCGGTGTGCACCCGGGCCAGCGGGCGCAGGCCGTGCCGGCTGGCCCACTCGGCGGTGGTGACCGCGAGCGCGGCGGCGCCGTCGGAGATCTGCGACGCGGACCCGGCGGTGACCACGCCGTCGGCGCGGAACGGGGTGGCCAGCTCGCCCAGCTTGGCCAGCGAGGTGTCGCGGCGGATGCCCTCGTCGGCGGAGAACTTGCCGCCGTCGGCGAGCGCCACCGGGGCGAGTTCGGCCTCGAACGCGCCCGCGTCCTGCGCGGCGGCCGCCTTCTCGTGGCTGGCCAGCGCGAACTCGTCGAGCTGGGTACGCGAGAAGCGCCACCGCTGCGCGATCAGCTCGGCCCCGACGCCCTGGTTGAACGGCAGTGGCGAATCCTCCGCGACGCCCTCGACGCCGCGGTAGCGCTCCAGGATCGCCGCGCTGAACGGCATGCCACCGGCGACGCTGGAACCCATCGGCACCCGGGTCATCGACTCGACGCCACCGGCGACGACCAGGTCGGCCTGGCCGGAGAGGACCGTCGCGGCGGCGAAGTGCAGCGCCTGCTGGCTGGACCCGCACTGGCGGTCGAGCGTGGTGCCGGGGACCGACTCCGGCCAGCCGGCCGCGAGCACCGCGTTGCGGGCCACGTTCCAGGACTGCTCGCCGACCTGCGACACGCAGCCCCACACGACGTCGTCGACCTGGCCCGGGTCGATGCCGGTGCGCTCGGCGAGCGCGCGCAGCACGTGCGCCGAGAGGTCGACCGGGTGCACTCCGGCGAGGCTGCCCTTGCGCCGCCCGACCGGGGTCCGTACCGCGCCGACGATGACCGCGTCACTCATGTCTACTCCCCGGTAACCTCGCTTGCCCCGATCCTACGTGCTGATCCGACCGGTCGTCCTCCCCCGGTGTGCGGCAGGTGCGGCTGGCATGCTGAGCGGATGGATCCACAGTCGCCGCCGATCAGGCAGTGGCGGGTACCGCGCGAGGTGCCGGTGCTCAAGGCGGTGGGCGCGCTCGCGCTCGTGGCCCTGGGGCTGGTCTTCGCCGGCGGTGACCCCGTCCGGCCGGCGCTCGCCGGCCTGGCCGCCGCCGGTCTGCTCGCCTGGGCGCTGCGCGACGTGGTCGCCCCGGTCCGCCTCGCCGTCGACAGGGACGGGCTCACCGTGCTGCGGGGGTTCGCCGGGCGGCGCCGGCTGCCGTGGGACGCCGTGGAGGCGATCCGTCTGGACCGGCGCAGCCGGCGCGGGATCACCGCCGAGACGCTGGAGATCGACGCCGGAGAGTCGCTGCACCTGTTCGGCCGCCGCGACCTGGACGCCCCGCTGGACGAGGTGGCCGCGGCGCTGGACGAGGCCCGCCCCGCGCGCTGAGGCTCAGCCGAGCAGGGCGGCGGTGCGGACGAGCGTCAGGCCGATCAGTGCGACCAGCACGATCGCGCAGCCCGCCACCTGGAACACGGTGCGCCGTGACCGTGGCGCGTACGCCAGGACCAGCGCCACCAGCGCGCCGGCCACCAGACCGCCGAGGTGCCCGGCCACCGAGATGCTCGGCACGGTGAACGTGAAGATCAGGTTGATCACCAGGATCGGCACGATCGCCGAGGTGTCCCGGCCGAGCCGCCGCATGATCACGAAGACGGCGGCGAACAGGCCGAACACGGCGGTCGAGGCGCCGGCCGTGAACCGGTTCGGCTCGGTGAAGACGTACGCGGCGACGTTGCCGCCGAGCCCGGCGAGCAGGTAGAGCGCCAGGAAACGCAGCGGCCCGAGCACCGCCTCCAGCGTCCGGCCGAGCACCCAGAGCGCCCACATGTTCAGCAGCAGGTGCAGCACGCCGTAGTGCAGGAACATGGCGGTGACCAGCCGGTACCACTCGCCGTCGGCCACCCCGCCGACGTGCCCGTCAGGGAAGCGCGCCAGGCCGAGCACCGCACCCCACTCGGTGAGCGGCGTCCCGTTGCCCATCAGGCCGCCCAGGCCACCGCCGGCCACCGCGGTCCCGCTGCGGGCCGAGAGGATGGACAGCAGCATCATCACCACGTTCAGCGCGATCAGCGCCTTCGTGACGTTGCCCTGGCGGCCGGCGGCACCGCCACCGAAGGCGGTACGCGCCGGCCGCACGCTGCGGCGGCCCTCGGCGACGCACTCCGGGCACTGGTGGCCGACGGACGCGTCGCGCATGCACTCGGTGCAGATCGGCCGGTCGCACCGGGTGCACCGGATGTACGTCTCCCGGCCGGGGTGCCGGTAGCAGACCGGAGTGGTCGGCACCGGACCCCCGGTGGCGTCGCCTGGCTGGCCGGAGCGCTCAGTCATGCGAGCAAAGGTACCCGCGTGCCGCTCAGGACTGCTTGTGCTCGATCTCGACCCGCTCGATCACCACGTCCTGCAGCGGCCGGTCGCTCGGGCCGGTCGGGGTGTTGGCGATCGAGTCGACCACCTTCGCGGACTGCTCGTCGGCCACCTGGCCGAAGATGGTGTGCCGGTTGTTCAGGTGTGGCGTGGGCGACACCGTGATGAAGAACTGCGAGCCGTTGGTGCCCGGCCCGGCGTTCGCCATCGCCAGCAGGTACGGCCGGTCGAAGCGCAGCTCGGGGTGGAACTCGTCGGCGAACTTGTAGCCCGGACCACCGCGGCCGGTGCCGGTCGGGTCGCCCATCTGAATCATGAAACCGCTGATCACGCGGTGCGAGACGGTGCCGTCGTAGTACGGCCCGCTGCCCGGCTGACCGGTACGCGGGTCGATGTACTCCCGGGTGCCCTCGGCCAGCTCCACGAAGTTGCGGACGGTCTTCGGCGCGTGGTTCGGGAAGAGCTCCAGCCGGATCGGGCCGGCGTTGGTGTGCAAGGTGGCGTAGACAGCCTCGGCCACGGGTACTCCTCACTCGTAGTTCAGTTCCTTGCGGATCCTCCCATGTGCCCGATCTGGCCATGCGGAGGCATTCGAAGGTGGAGGATGACGAAGGAACAACTCCCAGGAGGTGGGACCGTGTTTGGAATCGGGCGGCGAAAGACCCAGGGCCAGCTCGCGAAGGTCGAGTTGAACCAGGGCATCGGTCACCTGAGGCAGGCCGCCACGCACGCGGCGAAGGGTGCCGGCGCCACTGTCGGCCCGCGGGTCCAGGCAGCCCGGGTCGCCGTCGCGCCGACCGCGGTCCTGGTCCGGGACCGCGCGTCCAGCGGGTTCGCGTCGACCGCCGCGGCGCTCGCGCCGGTTCTGCTGGCCGTGCGCAACGCCCGGGTCGAGGCCGCCGGCAAGGCGTCGGACGGCCGCAAGGTGATGGCCAAGAAGCAGGCCGCGATGACCAAGAAGGCGAAGAACATGAAGGCCGGAAAGAAGAAGCAGCGCAGGTCGCGGGGCATGACCGCGGGCCTGCTGGTGGCCGGCACCGTCGCCGGCCTGGCCGGTGCGATGGCCATGCGCCGCCGCCGCGAGCAGCAGGAGTGGGCCGAGTACGACCCGACCGGCACGCTCGGCGCGAGCGGTCGGGACAAGCTGGAGCCGATGCGGGAGGACGTGGACACGATCGTGGTGGAGACCCCGGACGCGAGCGCGAAGGTGACGCAGGCCGGCCCGACCGGCGCCGGCTCCTCGGCGGTGGCCAAGGGCAGCAGCGCATCGACCGCCACCTCCGGCAGCCAGCCGGTGATCCACCCGACCGACCAGGTCCCCTCCGTCGCCGAGGGCGCCCGGGACGTCTCCGGCCGCCCGGCCGACGACATCACCAAGGCCGTCCAGGCCGGCAAGAACGCCGCGAAGGCCGGCGGCCGCCGCTGACCTCGTACCGTCGGATCAGCGCCGGCACGCGGGACATCCCGCGTGGCCGGCGCTTCCGCGTGTACGGGCGGCGCGGCGGCCCGCCGTGACGCTGCGGTTACAGCCAGCCGTTGCGGCGGAACAGACGGTAGAGCGTGAAGGACGCCACGAGCATCAGTGCCCAGACGCCCGGATAGCCGTACGTCCATTTCAGCTCGGGCATGTTGTCGAAGTTCATGCCGTAGATGCCGGCGATCGCCGTCCACACCGCACCGATCGCGGCCCACGCGGCGATCTTGCGCATGTCGTTGTTCTGGTCGACGGTGACCTGGGCCAGCCGGGCCTGGAGGATCGAGTTGAGCAGGTCGTCGTAGGAGTTCACCTGCTCGACGGTGCGGCTGAGGTGGTCCTGCACGTCGCGGAAGTAACGCCGTACCTCCTGCGGCACCGCACGGTTGACCTGCGAGGTGAGCGTGATCAGCGGGCGCTGCAACGGCACCACCGCCCGCTTGAACTCGACCAGCTCCCGCTTCATCTGGTAGATCCGCTGGATCCGGCCGCTGCTCTGCCTGTCGAAGACGTCCGCCTCCAGCACGTCGAGGTCGTCCTCCAGCCGGTCGGCCACCTCCAGGTAGAGGTCCACCACGCGGTCGGTGATCGCGTACGCGACCGCCCACGGGCCGTGCCGCAGCAGGTCCCGCTTCGCCTCCAGGTCGGCGCGCACCGGCGCCAGCCGGCAGGCGTCGCCGTGCCGCACGCTGATCACGAAGTGCGGCCCGATGAAGAGCATCACCTGGCCGGTCTCCACCACCTCGGAGTTCTCGGTCAGCTCGGCGTGCTCGCAGTAGCGGGCGGTACGCAGCACCAGGAAGACGATCTCGCCGAAGTGTTCCAGCTTCGGGCGCTGCTGGGCCTTGACCGCGTCCTCCACCGCCAGCTCGTGCAGGCCGAAGGTGGCGGCGATCTCGGTCATCTCGGTCAGGTCCGGCTCGTGCAGGCCGAGCCAGACGAAGCCGTCGCGTTCCTGCCGGGCGGCGGCCAGGGCCTCGGCGTACCCGGGGCGGCCGGGGCGGCGCTCGCCGTCGACGTACAGCCCGCAGTCGACGATGCCGCTGCGTTCCGGGCCGGCCGGCCGGGGCGTACGCGGGGAGCCGTCCGCGTTGAGGATGCGGGACATCGCGCGTACCGGGGCCGACCAGGCGCGGGGGCGCAGGGCCCGGCTGCCGTCGGTGCCGGCGGTTCGGTCGCGTGCCACCCGGTCCGTCATCTCTCGCCCCCTTCCCCTGAAGCTGCGGCTTGCAGGTTACGCCGACCGGCGGGAAGCGCAGCGCGGCCGCGGGTGCGGGGGACTGGTGGTTGCGACGGGCGTCACGCGGCGGCGCCGGGCGGGCCGGGCCGCGTCAGGGGGGTGAGGGGCGACACGGCCCACCCGGCACCCCTTGGGGGCGGGAGTGATGCTGGGCGTGCCGCCGGCCCGGCCGGTCGTCCGGCGTGCGGGCTGGTCACCGGCAGAAGGTGAGCGGCACTCGCAGCATTGTGGGGGTGCCGGCCGGTCCGGCGGGAGTGCCGAACCGGCCAGCGGGGCCTTTTTGTCAGAAACCCGACAGAAAATCAGCCGCGAACGGCGGCCATCGCCTCGGCGAGACGCCGCACACCCTCGTCGATCCGGTCCGCCGTCACCGCCGAGTACGCCAGGCGCAGCGCGTGCCGGCCGCCGTCGACCATGAAGTCGCTGCCCTTCACCACCGCCACGCCGCGTTCGGCGGCCGCCGGGGCGAGCCGGTCGACGTCGACGTCCTCGGGCAGTTCCACCCAGAGGAAGTAGCCGCCGTCCGGCTCCACGAACCGGGCCTCCGGGATGTGCCGGCGCAACGACTCGGCCAGCACCGCCGACCGCTCGCCGAGCGCCGAACGGACCGTCCGGATCGACTCGTCGATCGCGCCCGAGACGCAGAACTGGTGCACGATCGCCTGCGCCACCATGCCGGGCGAGATGTAGAGGTTGGTGGCCCGCTTGGCGATCGCCGCGATCAGCTCGGCCGGGCCGACCAGGTAGCCGACCCGGACGCCCGGGCAGACCGTCTTGGTGAAGCTGGAGGCGTGCACCACCACGCCCCGGGTGTCCATCGACAGCATCGAGGGCAGCGGCTCGCCCCGGAACCGGATGTCCGCGTACGGGTCGTCCTCGAAGATCGTGAACTCGTACTCGGCGGCCAGGTCCAGCAGCTCACGGCGCTTCTCCAGGGAGAGCGTCACGCCGGCCGGGTTCTGGTAGTTGGGGATCACGTGGGCCAGCCGCGGCCGTACCCCGGACTCCAGCAGCTTGCGCAGCTCGGCGGTGTCCAGACCGTCCGGCTGGATCGTCACGCCGTGCACCTCGCCGCCCATCTGCTTGAGGTTGAGCAGCGTGCGGTCGTACGTCGGGCGCTCGACCACCACCGCGTCGCCACGGCGGACCAGGTGGTCGAAGAGGAACGCGTCGGCCTGCAACGAACCGTTGGTGATCAGCACCTGGTCGGCCTCGACACCGTGCTTCTCGGCGATCCACTTCCGCAGGGGCGGGTAGCCGACGGAGGTGCCGTACGCGGTGACCCCGGCGGGGTCGGCGTCGAAGGCGCGGACGGCGGCGGCCTTGAGCCCTTCGACATCGACGATGTCCAGCGAAGGCGCGCCACGGGCGAACGAGATCAGCTGCTCGGCGGTCATGCGCAGAGCCTAGGGCCTGGCCCGGCGGGTCCGACCGCGATACACGCGAAGTTCAACATGCGGGCGGCCGGCCAGGTCACCGGTGCGTCCGGGGGATCCGAGACCGCCTCGCGACTGTCTACGATCCGACGGACGCTGGCGCCGGTCCGACCGGACGCCGAAGGATGACGGGTCGCGGCAGACCCGGGAGAACAAGGGATGAGGCTCGTGACCGAGGACGAGGCGGGACGGCTCGACGACCAGCGGTTCGCGCAGTGGCTGGCGACCGAGGCCGGCAAGGCGCTCACCGCGCTGCGGGACCGGCAGGGCTTCGCCGACCCGAAGGCGCTCAAGGACGCCGGCGACCGCGCGTCGCACGAGCTGATGACGGCGGCGCTGGCCCGGCTGCGGCCGGCCGACGCGGTGCTCTCCGAGGAGGAGGCCGACTCGCGCCGCGCGTGGGCGGACGGCGAGTGCGCGCCCCGGCACGAGGCGGACCGGGTCTGGATCATCGACCCGCTGGACGGCACGCGCGAGTTCTCCGAGGAGGGACGCGACGACTGGGCGGTGCACGTGGCGCTCTGGCAGCGCTCCGCCGCCCCGGACGGCGCCCTGGTCGCCGGCGCGGTCGGCATGCCGGCCCGGACCACGGTGGACGGTGCGCCGCTCGTGCTCGGCACCACCTGCCCGCAGCCGAAGGCGTCCGACGGGCCGATCCGGATCGCGGTGAGCCGCAGCCGCCCGCCGGCGTTCGTGGGCGAGCTGGTCGAGATGCTCGGCGCCACCGCCGTGCCGATGGGCTCGGCCGGTGTGAAGGTCTGCGCGGTGGTGACCGGCGAGGTCGACGCGTACGTCCACGCGGGCGGTCAGTACGAGTGGGACAGTGCCGCACCGGTCGCCGTGGCGCTGGGCGCGGGCATGCACGCGTCCCGGATCGACGGTTCGCCGCTGCGCTACAACCGGGCCGACCCGAGGCTGCCCGATCTGCTGGTCTGCCGGCCCGAACTGGCCGACCAGTTGCTCGACGCGATCGCCCGGACCGGGGTCGAGATGCCCGCTTCGACCGTCACCGGTGACCAGGGTGAGGCGTTCGGCTGAGTGTCACGGTACGTACGGCCAGGTGGATGAGGGTTATCGTCGGGCAGGTATGCGTGGCGATCTGAGCCCCGACCACGGGCCGCCGACAGCCAGGGAGGGTCATGCCGGCCGACCGAGAGCCGCACAATGCCTTCGGGCAGCCGACCGGCCTGTGGCCGGGTCAGGACATTCCACGCCAGGTGGGCGGCCCGTCGCTGCCCTGGCCGGAGGCCGAGAGCGCGCCACCGCCACCACCGGCCCGGCTGGGCGGTGACCTGCCCTGGCCCGAGCGCGACCGGCCCGACGCCGGTCACCACGACGGGCCCGGGCACGACCCGGCCGGCTGGGACGCCGCTGCCGGCACGACGAACGGCTGGGCGCCGCAGCACGGGCCGGCGGGCCACGGCGGTGACGCCTGGCCCCCGGGTGAGCCGCACGACGACGCCTGGGCCACTCAGGCCGGTCCGGCGGGTGAGGCGGGCTGGGGGGCGAGCACCACGGCGACCGCCACGCTGACCGGACCGCCCCCGGTGGACGCTCCGCACGGACCGGCCACCGGCGGTCCGGGCGACCCGCCCGCGCCGCCGCTCGCCCCGGCCCCCGTGCCGTCGTCCGGCGGCTCCCGTCGTCGCTGGCGGGTCGCCCTCGCGGCGGCACTGGTCCTGGCCGTGGCCGGCAGCGGGGTCGCGGTGGCCACGCTGCGACCCGACGCTGCGGAACGGCAGGCCGGCGGGACGCCCGGCTCGGTCGGGCCGGCCACCTCGATGGGCCCGGGCGCGCCCGCCACCCCGGGCGCGTCCCCGACCGCCGACCAGGGTCTCGGGGGCAAGCCCTCGACGCGCCCGTCGCCCTCCGCCGCCGCCGGGCCGGCCTTCAGCGGTACGCGACTGACGCTGCCCGGCGCCTCGATCGGTGTGCAGAGCGGGGAGACGTTCGGTCAGGCGCTGGCCCGGTCCGACCGGACCTTCGGCAAGCTGCGGATGGCCCGGATCTTCTTCCCCGGCCTGCCGCCGGCCTGGTCCGGCAGCCGTGCCGACGTGGTGGACCGGACCGTCGTGGTGTCGTTCAAGGCGTCGCCGCAGGAGGTGAACACCGGCAAGTTCGACTCCCGCCTGACCTCCTGGTTCTCCTCGATCCCGCGCGAGCACAACGTCTACTGGTCGTACTTCCACGAGCCGGAGGACGACGTCGAGCGCGGCGCGTTCAGCACGACGGCGTACCGGACGGCGTGGAAGCGGATCGCCGGCCTGGCCGACCGGACCGGCAACCCGAAGCTGATCAACACGCTGATCCTGATGTGCTGGACGCTCGACCCGAAGTCCGGCCGCAGCTTCGACGCGTTCTACCCCGGCGGCGACGTGATCGAGGCGCTCGGCTGGGACTGCTACAACTGGGGCAAGAAGTGGAAGCGGTACGCCTCGCCGCAGGAGATCTACGGCCCCATGATCAGCAAGTCGAAGGCGCTCGGTAAGCCGTGGGGCGTCGCCGAGACCGGCAGTGACCTGGTGCCCGGTGACGCGGGCACCGGACGGGCGGCCTGGATCCGGTCGATGACCGGCTTCCTCAACGGCCAGCGGCCGGAGTTCGTGGCGTACTACAACCAGACGGTCAGCCAGGGCGACTTCCGGCTGCTCGACCAGCCGAGCATCCAGGCGTGGAAGTCCTTCTGCACGGCCTGATCGCAGCGGAACGAGAACGGGCGGGCGACCGAGGTCGCCCGCCCGTCTCGCGTACGGCTCAGATGCCCCGGCCGCGCTT
This sequence comes from Micromonospora sp. ANENR4, assembly GCF_015354395.1. NCBI lineage: Bacteria > Bacillati > Actinomycetota > Actinomycetes > Micromonosporales > Micromonosporaceae > Micromonospora > Micromonospora sp. ANENR4. The sequence continues at coordinate 323,960 of NZ_JADKYQ010000005.1, read as the reverse complement.
GTGCAGCGTGCGCAGCACCCGGTCGGCCTGCACGGCCCGGCTCGCCACCGCCAGCGCCAGGTAGGCGCGCGGCTCCTTCGGGTTGCGGGCCAGCGTGCGCCGGGCCCAGCGGACCGCGTCGCGCCGGTTGCCCATCGCGGCCTGCGCGAAGGCGATCTGCCCGGCCACCCGCGCCTCGCCGTGCGGCACGGTGGCGAACTCCGGGTAGCGGCGCAGCAGCCACTGCAACGCGGTCGAGATGGTCTCCCAGCGCTGCGCGAAGTAGGACCGCTTGTGCCAGCGGACCAGCACGTACGGGCTCTCCACGTTCACCAGCGGGGCGTACCGGGCGGCGCGGAGCAGGAACTCGTAGTCCTCGGCGTAGCTGCCCGGGATCTGCTCGTCCACCAGGCCGATCGCGTCGAGCAGCGCGGCGCGGCGGATCAGGAACGTGGACGGGTGCAGCTCGGTGAGCCGGTCGCGCAGCAGCGCCTCCAGCGAGATCCGGGCCCGGTCCAGCGAACGGTCCACCGTACGGTCGTCGTAGCTGACCCGGATGCCGCAGCTCACCAGCGCGCCGTCCGGGTGCGCGTCGAGCGCTCCGAACTGGGCGGCCAGCTTGCCGGGCAGCCATTCGTCGTCGTCGTCGCAGAACGCCACCCAGTCGCCGGTGGCCGCCTCGATGCCGGTGTTGCGCGCGCCGGCCAGCCCTGCGGTACGAGTATTCGTGATCACCCGGATCCGCCGGTCACCCCGGTCGGTCTCCAGCGACCGGTCCGGCTCGGACTGGTCGTAGACGACGATCGCCTCGATCAGGCCCGGGTGGGCCTGGCTGAGGATCGCGTCGAGCGCCGCACGCAGCAGCTCCGGACGGTCCCGCGTCGGTACGACGACCGAGATGCTCGGCCCACTCATGCTCTCTCCACGGACTCGTCGGATCCCCGCTGGCCCAGATAGCCGTAGCGGACCCGCAGGGGAAGCGTGGCCAGGCTGACCACGGCACGGCTGCGGCGCGGCAGGCGGTCCCGCCACGCCTCGTCCCGGCGCACCGTCAACGGCCCGCCGCTGAACCGCAGCGGGTTGCCGGCGACGCTGTGCGCCCGGAACGGCGCGGCCGGCTCGGGCGCCGCGCCGGTGTCGTCGGCCCCGGCCAGGATGCGCAGCGCCGCCGGGTCGTCCGGCAGGCCGGCGAAGTCCCGCACCCGGCGTACGGTGCCGGCCGGGTCGGCGGTGAAGTCCTCGTAGCGCAGCCGCAGCACCTTCGCCCGGGACGCGAGCAGGTGGAACGCGGCGTTCTGCGCGGTCCACAGTTTGCTCACCTCGAACGGCGAGAAGGTCGGCATGTAGTCCTCACCGTCGACCACCTCGGGGCGGCGCACCTGCTTGCCCCACGAGTACGCCACCGCCCGGCTGTCCCGGACCAGGTGCAGCACCCGCAGGTCGAGCCCTTCGGCCCAGCGCAGCGCGAAGGCGAGCGAGGCGTGCTTGCTGGAGTCCACCACCACCCGGGCGCCGGTCGCCGACAGCGCGGCCCGGTAGATCCGGGTGTACAGGTCGGCGTAGCGGCGCACGTCGGCCAGCTGCTCCGGCGGGAGCGCGTCCTTCGCGAGCCGGGGGATGTGCCGGGTCCGGTCGACGCGGTCCTTCAGTGCCAGCACGTCGTCCCGGTCGACAGCGGCCCAGCCGCCGAACGCCTGGTCGCCGACCTGGCGCCAGAACGGGCAGGCGGTGAACCGCTCGCCGCAGCCGCACCGCTCGTCGGCGCCGAGTGCCCGCTCCCACAGGTGCACCACCTCGCCGACGGCGCACACGTCGGCGCTCTGCGCCAGCAGCAGCTCCAGCAACGTGGAGCCGCTGCGCCCGAGGCCGCCGACGAAGAGGACCCGCGGCGGCGCCGGATCCGGGGCGCTCATCCGCGACGCCCGACGGCTCGTCGCCGTACCCGGCGGGCCACCAGCTCGTCGATCACCGCGCCGACCCGGGCGACCGCCTCGGCGCGCGGGTCCGGGCGGTTCGGGTCGGCGGCCAGCACGAACCGGTTCGGGTCGGCCAGGCCCTCGTCCAGCGCGGCGAGCAACTCGGCCTCGGACTCGCACAGCCGCACCATGCCGGCCGCGCCGAGACGGCGGGAGAACAGCTGCTGGTGGTTGTCGACGTGCTCGTCGTGCGACGGGTCGCGGGGCACCACGATCGGCAGGTGGCCGTTGCGCCGCGCCTCGGTGATGGTGGCCGGGCCGCCGTGGCTGACCACGAGCGTCGACTCCGCCATCGCCCGCTGGAGTTCCTCGTGGCCGAGGAACGGGGTGGCCTCGGGCAACGCCGGGGTGCGGCTGTGGCCGTACTGGAGGACCAGCCGGACCTCGGGCCGCGACGCGTGCCAGCGCTCCAGCCAGCCGACCAGCCGGTCGAAGCGGTGCACGTCGGTGCCGACGACGACAAGCACGTACGGCGCCGCGGAGCGCCGGTCCCGCTGCCGGGGGATCACAGGAGGTTCCCCACGACGGTCGCCTCCGGGTACATCCGGCGCTGCTCGTCCCACTGCACGAGCATCGCGGAGAGGAAGGGACGGCAGAGCCGGGCGGTGAGCGTCGCGCTGTCGATCCGGTCGTACACCTCGATGTAGACCGTCGGGATCTTGCGCATCCGGGCCGCCACCACGAACGGCAGGGCGACCCCGGCGCCGGTGGTGACCACCGCGTCGACCTGACGCCGGCGGATCACCTTAAGCGCGAGGAACGCGTTGCGTACCAGGTTCTTGACGTTGCGTGTGGTGGGGTGGTGCGCCCAGACCACGTCCTCACCGGCGAGCAGCGAGCGCGCGTCGGGGGTGTCGAACGTTACCCATGCGCGGCGCCGATCCCGGTACCACGGTTCCAGGGCCAGGAGCTGGGCCAGGTGCCCGCCACTGGAACCCACCAGCAGGACCTGCCCCGAGTCCTCGGTTGACCCGCTCACCACAGAGTTCCTCCCGTACGCGGATGACGCGTCCGGATTTTGTGAAAGCCCCTCGGACGCGTCCTGACAACCTACTGGCGCGCCCCTGGGCAACTGAAGGGGCCATTGGACGGATCCTGGCGCGCCGGTCGGCTCACCTCTCGATTCCCGTCGCTGGGATGCCCACCCGCCGGTCACCGTCCAGGTCAGCCCGGTTCGCCCCGCGCCGCCGGGGCGGGCCACCGGAAGAAAGTGAGATGTGTCAGGATTCCGTCACCGCTCCGCACGAGAGCCGTCGGCGACGCCGGCTTATCCGGGGACAGGTCGGGCCCGACACCGGGAAACCCGCCGAATGGTCAGCGCCGATCGGCCATTTCTACGCGGGCTGCCCACACCCGGGCAGGCTTACCGGAACGTGAGCAGACTTTCCCTCGTCGTTCGGATCGGGGACACTCAAGGCCACGGTCAGGTCCAGCTGTGCCGTGGACTGCCCGGCTCGGTCGAAAGGGAGCGACAGACTCTGATGCCCTCACCCCATTTGGCCGAGAGCGACGCCGACGGTCTTGCCCTGATGGCCTACCTGGGCTGGCTGCGCCGCCGCTGGTGGATCCTGCTGCTCGCCGCGGTCCTCGGGCTGGGCGGTGGGCTCGTGCTGAACCAGATCCAGGAGGCGCGCTACACCTCGACCACGTCGCTGCTGGTGCGCCCGCTCGGCTCGGGCGCGGAGAGCAACCCCAACACCAAGGTCAACCTCGACACCGAGGCCCAGGTGGTCCGTTCCCTGGTCGTGGCCGAGCGGGCCAAGGCGCTGATGAAGGTCGACACCGGGGCCGACCAGCTCGTCAAGTCGGTGACCGTCAAGGTGCCGCCGAACAGCCAGATCCTCCAGGTGGTCTACGAGACGAACAGCCCCGAGGGCGCCCAGTCGGGCTCGCACGCGTTCGCCCAGGCGTACCTGGACCTGCGCAAGGCCACCGCGCAGAAGACGCTGGAGAACGAGACGAACGCGCTCAAGCAGCAGATCGCCGAACTGAACAAGCAGCTCAGCGCGGTCGCCGGGCGGATCGCGGCGGCGCCGTCGAACTCGCCCGAGCGGGAGCGGGCCGAGGCCGAGCGGAGCGTCCTGACCAACCAGATCACCGGCCTGAACAACCGTCTCAGCCCGCTGGTGTCGGCCGGCTCCGACCCGGGCGAGATCATCTCCGACGCCCGGCTGCCCGACTCGCCCAGCTCGCCGAACCGCACGCTCAACCTCGCCAGCGGCATGGGCGCGGGCCTGCTGCTCGGCATCGTGCTGGCGCTGGTGCTGGACCGGCTCGACACCCGGATCCGGCGCGGTCGTGACATCTCCGACCGGGTCGGCCTGCCGCTGCTCGTGGAGCTGCCGTCGCGGACGCCGTCGCTGGCCGTCCTGCCGGCCACCCACCGGGTCTCCCGCGAGCTGGGCCGGCTGCGGAACGTGCTGCTGTCCGCCGTGCCCGAGCCGGCACAGGGCGGACGCGGCCGCCAGCTGCTGCTCTGCGACGCCTCGGCCGGCTCCGCCGCCGGGTTCGTCGCCGCCAACCTCGCCGCCGCGTACGCCCGTACCGGCCAGCAGGTCGCGCTGATCACCACCAAGCCCGACTCGACGGTGGGCGCCATCACCGGCGTGGCCGAGGGCCGGCACAACCTGGCGTCCGTGCTGCGCCGCGACGTACCCCCGCTCAAGGCGCTCGCGCCGGTCCCGGGGCTGGGCCAGCTCCGGGTGCTGGTGCCGGGCGACCTGGACGCGGAGGTCGAGCTGCCGGTCGCCGGTCTGCTGGAGATCCTGCACGAGCTGTCCGCGCGCTTCGACCACGTGATCATCGAGACCGCGCAGCCCACCTTCGCCGTGGAGGCCCAGGCCCTGGGCCGGTACGTCGACGCCGTGATCATGGTGGCCGAGGCGGGCAAGACCCGCAGCGGCGAGATCACCGCCGCCCTGCAGCAGTTCGAGCAGGTGAACGCACCGGTGATCGGTGCCGTGCTGGCCCCGCGCCTGGCCGCCCAGCCGGCCGGCGCCGCCCGGCCGGCGTCCTCGGGCGGTTCGGGCACGCCGAGCACCCCGGTGGCACCGGCCAACCGGCCCAAGCCCCGGCCGAGCCCCGGCCCGTCCGCCGAGTCGACGATGGTGCTGCCGCGCATGCAGTCGTCCCGCCCCGCCCCGGCGAAGCCGGCACCGGGCAAGGCCACCCCGCCGCCGAGCCCCGGCAACCAGGGCATGCCGGGCAAGCCGGTGCCGCTCAACGGCACCGGCGGCACGTACCGCTCCCGGGGTGACGGCGACGGCCGCAGCTACGCCCTCGACTCCGGCGAGGACCTGGGGTGAACCGCCGGCAGATGCTCCGCGCCGCCATCGCCCCCGCCGTCGTCCTCGGCGTCGGTACCGGGTGCAGCGAGCCCGAGCCCAAGCCGGGCAAGGTCCAGGTGGTGGACCCCGGCGACGTCACCGCCTCGCCTTCTGCGGCCAGTGCCTCGCCGACCCTGCCCACCGGCCCGCTCACCGGCGCGCCGGTGAGCACCCCGGCCGCTGCCACCCGCCAGGCGGTCGCCGTGCCGCTGCGGGTGAGCCCCGCGACCACCCCGGCCGGCCTGGACGCCGCCGACCTGGTCTACGCCGAGTTCGCCGAGTCCGACACGCTGCACCTGACCGCCGTGTTCCACTCCAAGGACGCCACCAAGATCGGCCCGGTCACCGAGATCCGGCCGGTCGACATCCGGTCGCTCGCCGTGCTGCGCCCGTTCGTCGGCTACGACGGCGGCCCCACCGGCTTCCTCACCCAGTTCGAGAACTCCGACCTCGACGGCGTGACGCCCGACGACGACAGCAAGGTCTTCTCCGGCGACTACACGTCGACCGCCGCGCTGCTCAAGGCCGCCCCGAAGGGCGGCCAGCCGCCCACCCCGCCGATCGACCACGCCGGCGAGGGCGACGCGCTCGCCGTCCGCGACCTCGCACCGGCCACCGAACTCACCGTCACCGTCTCCGGCGGCCCGCCGATGGTCTGGCGGTACGACCAGGCCAAGTCCGTCTGGGTCGGCAAGGTCGGCAAGGTCACCGTGACCGCCGCCTCCGTCATCGTGCTGACGATGGAGTACCGCACGCTGGAGGTGCGTAAGCCGTCGGCCCGCTCACTGCCGTCGGCGAACGTCTTCGGTGAGGGTGCCGTGGTCGCGGTGTCCGGGCCGAACAGCGCGAAGGGCCGGTGGCGCAAGCCCGGCCTGAGCATGGTCTGCACGCTCGCCGACACCGGCGGCGACCTCCTGCACCCCCGGCCCGGCAACGCGTGGGTGATCTACGCGCCGACCACCGCCAAGGTCACCGTGAAATGAGCACCGCCACCCCGCCCCGCACCGCGCGCGGGACGGTTCCGGTCGGGGCGGTGTCGCCTCCGGACGGGAACCGCCTGCGGACGGTGACGGTACGGCCGGAGAGCTGGTCGTGGCGGCTGCCGACGGCATGGCCGCTGATCTCGGTCTTCCTGCTGTACCCGCTGTGGTGGGTGCTCGGCGTGTCGAGCTTCGTCTTCGTCATCTTCGCGGTGCCGATGGTGGTGCAGATGCGCAAGCGGGGCCCGATCCGGGTGCCGCCCGGCTTCGGGATCTGGATGGTCCTGCTGCTCTGGGTGTTCCTGTCCGTGCTCACCCTCGACCTCACCGCGCCGAACACGCTGCCCCCGGGCGGCAGCGGCAAGTACATCGGCTGGGGCATCCGGCTCGCCAACTACGTCGCCATGACGGTGACCATGCTCTACGTCTACAACCTGCGGGAGCGGGAGCTGTCCCAGCGCCGGATGGTCCGCCTGTTCGGGTTCATGGGCGTGGTCGTGGTGCTGGGCGGCTGGATCGGCTCGCTGTACCCGAACCTCACGTTCGTCGCGCCGCTGCGTTTCGTCCTGCCCCAGTCGATCGCCGGCCACCCGTACGTCACCTCGCTCATGGAGATCAAGTTCGCCCAGGTGCAGCAGGTGATCGAGGGGGAGGCCAGCTCGCCCCGCCCGTCCGCGCCGTTCACCTACACGAACTCGTGGGGCCAGAACACCGCCATCCTGCTGGTCTGGCTGATCGTCGGCTGGGTCGTGCTGGGCAAGCCGATGCGCCGTACCGCGGGCGTGGCGATCGCCCTGGCGGCGATCTTCCCGATCGTCTACTCGCTGAACCGGGGCCTCTGGATCGGTCTCGGCATCGCCGCCGCGTACGTCGCGCTGCGGCTCGCGCTGCGCGGCCGGATGGTGGTGCTCGGCGGGCTCGCCCTGGCGGTCGGGCTGATCGGGGTGCTGATCGTCGCCACACCGCTCGGCCGCACCTTCGACGAACGCCTCCAGAACGGCCACAGCGACGACATCCGGACCACGCTGTCCCAGGGCGCGGTCACCGCGGCAAACCATTCGCCGATCCTCGGGTACGGCGGCAACCGGGCGCTGATCGGCAGCAACCGGTCCATCGCCATCGGCAAGTCCGAGGACTGCAAGCAGTGCGGCAACCGGGAACTCGGCAGCAACGGCCAGGTCTGGGCGCTGCTCGTCGGGCAGGGCTGGGTCGGGGCGATCTGCTACAACGCCTTCTTCATCTACTGCATCTGGCGCTACCGCCGCGACCACAGCGCGGTCGGCATCGCCGGCACGCTGGTGCTCATCCTCATGCTCTTCTTCCAGTTCACCTACGGTGCGATGGAAGCGACACTCGCCTACGCCCTGATCACTGTCGCCCTGCTGGCCCGCAACGACCGGATACGCCGGTCGCTCGCGCCGGCGCCACCCCAGGGCACGATCGCCGGGCTACGGGCCCGACTGGAAAAGACCGGTGACAGCTGATGGTGTTCCGCGTACCCCCGGACGGCGACGGCCGTGCCGCGTACCTCGGTGAACTGGCCGGGCTGATCTGGCCCGCGCCGGCCGAGCCCAGCCTGCGCCGCGGCGGCGCCGGCTGGGTGGTGGTGCCCTCGGCGTCCCGCCCCCGGCTGCTCGTGCCGACCGGCTCGGGCCGGGCGGCGGCGAGCGCGGTCCGGCACTCCACCGAGGCGGTCGGCCGCAAGGCCAAGCTGGTCCGGCAAGGGCTGTCCACCGCGTTCCGGCTCGGGCTGGGCCCACTGGTGTTCCGCGACCGGCTGGTGGTCGACGGCGGCGGGCTGGACGCGTACCTGACCGAGGTGCTCGGCGAGCCGGCGCTGGTGAGCCTGCACATCGGGCCGGCCCGGGCGAACCGCAAGCCGGTGCTGCAACTGCTCGCCCCGGACGGACGGGCCCTCGGGTACGCCAAGCTCGGCGTCGACCCGCTGACCCGCGCGCTGGTGCACGCCGAGGCGGACGCGCTGCGCCGCCTCGCCGAGGTGCCGCTCGGCCCGGTGGTGCTGGCCGGGGTACGCCACCACGGCGACTGGCACGGCCACGCGCTGCTGGTGCAGGAGGCGCTGCCGGTGCGGCTGCCCCGGGCCGCTCCGGCCGCCGCGGAGGCGGCCGAACGCGACGCGATGGTGGCGGTCGCGGGCTGTCTCGGCGTACGCCGGCAGTCGTGGGCGGCAAGCGGGCACGCGGCCCGGCTCACCGCCGCGGTGGACGCGCTCGGGCCCCGGCCGGAGGCCGGGCGGCTGCGCGCGGCGCTGAAGTCTGTCGCGGACGCCGACCCGGTGGTGGCCTTCGGCGCCTGGCACGGGGACTGGAACGGCGGCAACAGCGCGGTGCTGGCCGACGGCCGGGTGCTGGTCTGGGACTGGGAACGGTTCGAGGCGGACGTGCCGGCCGGGTACGACGCGCTGCACCTGGCGGTGCAGGGCGCGATGAGCCACGACGGGGTGGAACCGGTCGAGGCAGCCCGCGCACTGATCGCCGGCGCCGGGGCCACCCTGGCGCCGTTCGACCAGACCGGTGGGGGCGCCGATCTGGTCGCCGTGCTCTACCTGGTGGAGCTGGCGGCGCGCTACCTGCGGGACCGGCAGGCGGAGGCGGGTGCGCGACTGGGGCACGTCGACACCTGGCTGCTGCCCGCCGTCGAGGAACACCTGGCCCGCCGGGCCGGCTGAGTTGAGGAGTGGGGACGTGACGCTGGCCAAGGAGCAGGCGCTCCGCGCGGTGAAGTCGGTGAGCCGGACGGTCGGCCGGCTGACCGCCGGTTCGCGGATGGTGCCGGGATTCCTGATCGTGGGGGCGCAGCGCTGCGGCACCACCTCGCTGTTCAAGACGCTGTCGCAGCATCCCGGTGTGCTGCCGCCCGCGTACCACAAGGGCGTGCACTACTTCGACATGGACTACCACCGGGGGATGAGCTGGTACCTCGGGCACTTCCCCACCACCGGCAAGGCCGAGGCGGTGAAGGCACAGATCGGGGTACGCGGGATCACCGGCGAGTCCAGCCCGTACTACATGTTCCACCCGCTGGCCGGGCAGCGCATCGCCCGGGACCTGCCCTCGGTGAAGCTGCTGGTGCTGCTGCGTGACCCGGTGGAGCGCGCCTACTCCGCGCACTCGCACGAGCTGGCCCGGGGTTACGAGACCGAGGCGGACTTCGAGCGGGCGCTCGCGCTGGAGGAGTCCCGTACGGCGGGCGAGCGGGAGCGGATGATCAGCTCCGCGTCGTACGCCAGCGAGCACCTCCAGCACAACGCGTACCTGGCCCGGGGCCGCTACATCGAGCAGCTGGAGCGCCTGGAGGCGCTGGTCGGCCGGGACCGCGTGCACGTCATCGACAGCGACGACTTCTTCGCCGACCCGCGTCCCTCCTTCGACGCGGTGTGCGACTTCCTCGGGCTGCCCCGCTGGGCGGACATCGCGTTCGGCAAGCACAACTCCCGGTCCCGTTCGCCCATGTCGGCGGAGCTGCGGACCCGGCTGGAGGACCACTTCGCGCCGTACGACGAGCGGCTGGCGACGTGGTGGGGACGCGTGCCGTCGTGGCGGCGGTGACGCGGGCGGACGCCGGCGGCACCCCGACGCTCACCGCACCACCCCCCGGGCCGGGCGCGGGGCTGGGCGGCGCGGCCCGGCAGGGCTTCGCCAACCTGGTCGGGGTCGGGCTTGCCGCGGTTGCCGGCTTCGGCCTGAACATCGTCATCGCCCGCGGCTGGTCGGTCCGCGAGGCGGGCATGTTCTTCGCCGCCACCAGCGCGTTCATGATCGCCGCGTCGGCGGCGCGGCTCGGCACCGACGTCGGCACCGTCTACTTCGTCAGCCGCCAGCGCACCCTCGACCGGCGCGACCAGATCCGGGGCACCATCCTGGTCGGGTTGCTGCCGGTGCTCGTGGTCGGCACGCTGCTCGGGCTGGCCGGCTGGCTGGCCGCGCCGGCCCTGGCCCGGGCCACCATGCCGGAGGCCGGGCCGGAGGCGGTGACCGCGCTGCGCATCCTGCTGGCGTTCGTGCCGCTGGCCGCGCTCAACGACTACGCGCTCGCCGCCTGCCGCGGCTTCGGCCAGATGCGCCCGCTGCTGACCGTGGAGCGGCTCGGCCGCACGCTGGTGCAGTTCCTGGCCGTCGCGGTGGCCGCCTGGCTCGGGCTGTCCGCCACCGTCGCGCTGCCGCTGGCCTGGGTGGTGCCGTACCTGATCGCCGCGGTGGTCGCGCTGTTCTGGCTGAGCCGGCTGGTCGGCCGGGCCGGGCGGCAGGTGACCCGGCCGGTGCCGGCGCGTGAGCTGGCCGGACCGTTCTGGCGCTTCACCGGGCCCCGTGCGGTCAGCAGCCTGGCCGCGATCGTGGTGCAGCGGCTCGACATCGTGCTGCTCAGCGCGTTGCGCGGCCCGGCCGACGCGGCGATCTACACGGCCGCGACCCGGTTCCTGGCGCTGGGTCAGCTCTCCAGCGTCGCGCTGTCCAGCTCGGTGCAGCACCGGCTGGCCGCCGCGTTCGCCCGTAACGACCGGGCCGAGGCAGGTCAGCTCTACCAGGTCGCCACCGGCTGGCTCGTGATCCTCTCCTGGCCCGCGTACCTGATCTTCGCGGCGTTCGCCACGCCGATGCTGGCGCTGTTCGGATCCGGGTACGGCGACGGCCGCCGGGTCGTGGTGCTGCTGGCGCTGACCATGCTGCTGGCCACCGGGTGCGGCATGGTCGACATGGTGCTCAACATGGCCGGGCGCACCGCGTGGACGTTCTACAACGCGATGACCGGCACCGTCCTCAACGTGGTCGGCAACGTGGTGCTCATCCCGCGTTACGGCATCCTCGGCGCGGCCCTGGCCTGGACCGTCTCCATCCTGGTCACCAACCTGGTGCCGCTGACCCAGCTCTGGTGGTCGATGCGGCTGCACCCGTTCGGCGCCGGTACCCGGGCCGCGATGGCGCTCGCCGTCGTGACGCTGGGCCTGCCGCTCGGCGTGGCGACGCTGCTCGGTGCCGGTTCGCTCGTGCTCGCACTGGTGACGGTCGCCGGGCTGGTCGCGTACGCGGCGGGGGTCTGGCGCTGGCGGCGCACCCTGAACCTCGACGCGCTGCGGTCCCTGCGCCGTGGCCGTAACCGGGCCGGGGCGGACCCGGCCGCCCAGTCCTGACCGATCCTGCGCACCGATGGGACCTTCGATGACAAGCGACTCCCCCGCCCCGCACTCCGGCCTGTCCACCGTGAAGGCCGCGAAGCTCGCCGCGGTCGGTCTGCTGGCGGACCGCAAGGAACGCCGCGAGCTGGAACGGCCGGTGGAGGGGGGCGGCCGCCGGCTCACCCTGAAGGTGGAGCGTCCGATCTTCATCCTGGGCGCCCCGCGCTCCGGCACCACGTTCCTCGGCAGTTGCGTCGGCGCGCTGCCGGACGTGTCGTACCACTTCGAGCCGCGCCTGACGAAGGCCGTCGCCCGCTGTGTCTACGAGGGAAGCTGGACGCCGCAGCGCGCGGCCCGCTACTTCCGCGGCTACTACGGCGCGCTGCTCGCCGCGTCCGGGCACGGCGGGCTGCGGTTCGCCGAGAAGGACCCGGAGAACTGCTTCATCGTGCCGTTCCTGACCGAGGTCTTCCCGGACGCGGTCTTCCTGCACGTCTACCGGGACGGGCGGGACGTAGCGGTGTCGCACGCCGAGCAGCCCTGGCTGAACGCCGCGTCCACCGGTACCGGCCGCAGCGGCCGGGGCGGTACGCCGTGGGGCGCCGCGCCCCGGTTCTGGGTGGAGCCGGAGCGGCGCGAGGAGTTCACGCAGGTCTCCGACCTGGGCCGGTCGGCCTGGATGTGGCGGCGGTTCACCAGCAGCGCGCTGACCCAGCTCGCCGAGCTGCCCGCCGAGCGGGTGCGGCACCTGCGGTACGAGGACGTCGTCACCCGCCCGGCCGAGGCGGCCGAGGTCGTGGCCGACTTCCTGGAGGTCGGTGACCCGGCCGGACGGGAGGCGCTGCACGCCCGCTTCGCCAAGGCGCGGCCGGGTTCGGTGGGCCGCTGGCGGCAGCGACTGACCGAAAAGGATCTGGCCGACGTGATGACTCAGGCCGGGCCGCTGCTGACGCGACTCGGCTACCCCGCCTGAGCGCCGCGTCACAGGTAGAGTGCCAGGGGTCGCCCGCCCGGCCCGGCGTGCCTCTCCGCCCACGCGGATCCGTCAGGGCCCCCATACCGTGGCCGGCGACCGTCCTGGGGAGAGGTTGCGGTGGTACGACGGTTACGACTGACGATGGCTGCCGTGTTGGGCCTGGCCTTCCTGGCCCCGGCCGTGGCGGCCTGTGACATCGGCTCGGAGCGATCCGACGAGACGGCGACGGCGGTGCCGCCCCCGCCGACTGTGACACCGCGGACCGCTCCGGTCCGCACCACCGGATGGGGGCCGGAGCCGCCGGAGAAGGGGGCCTGGCTCGGCACCTGGGTCAAGCCGCAGTACCACAACGCCAGCGGGCGGGCCGCGGCGTTCGACGCGTTCAACCAGGCGGCCGGCGGCAATCTCACCATCGCGCACATGTTCCACGAGTGGAACGAGCCGTTCCCGAGCGCCACCGAGAAGTTGTTCCAGTCCCGGGGCAAGCTCCAGATGATCTCGTGGCAGGGCACCGACACCCGGTCCACAGTCAGCGGCGTCTACGACGCGCTGATCCGGGAACGCGCGAAGGACGTCAAGGAGTTCGGCGTTCCGGTGCTGCTGCGCTACCGGTGGGAGATGGACCGGCCGAACCTGGCCGCGAGCATGCACTCGCCGGAGGACTACGTCGCCGCCTGGAAGCACGTCCGCGGCATCTTCGCCGAGATGGGCGTCACCAACGCGGGCTGGGTGTGGTGCCCGCACGCGGACGGGTTCGCCGAGCCGCAGCGCCGGGCCGCCGCCTACTACCCGGGCGACGACCAGGTCGACTGGCTCTGCGCGGACGTCTATCCCAGTCCGGAGTGGAACAGCTTCTCCAACCGGATGGACCACTTCATGGCGTTCGCCAAGAAGCACCCGCGACCGGTCATCATCGGCGAGTACGGCCTGACCCAGGAGGGGCGGCCGGGCCAGCGGGCCGAATGGATGCGCGAGGTCGGGCCGTACCTGAAGAAGCACCCGCAGATCAAGGCGGCGGTCTACTTCGCGGCCCGGCAGACGGAGAAGCCCATCTACGACAGCACGTTCGGCAACGACCCGGAGAGCGAGCAGGTCTTCCGGGAGATGGCGACCGATCCGTACTTCCAGCCACCGATGCCCGACCTGAGCGTTTCCTCAGGAACACCCTCCGTGTCCGGGGACTGATAGTCGCTCGTCTTTTCGTGTGACCCGGGCCCTTTCCTCGGCCAAAAAGGCCGAACCCGGGTGGACGGGCGACGGCCGAATGCGAGAAGGTATTGCTCTCACGTCTGCGGTCGGTCGAGTGACGCCCCGCCTCATGTCGGCACCGACCACGATCGCAGCGCCTCCGACGTTTCCCCCCGGAGTAGCCTGTGGCTTCCTCGATCCTGAGACACCGCTCGGTGTCCGCATTCGGCGCTGCCGTGCTCGGCATCGCCACCTTGTTCACACCGGTGCCGGCGCTGGCCGCACCGGCGGCGGCGCCCGCGCCCGACCACAGCACGTTGGTCGGCGAGGTGCCCTCGGACAAGACGCCGAACATCAACGACGGCAACGTCGTGGCCATCCACGACGCCGGCAGCAAGGTGATCGTCGGCGGCTCGTTCACAAACGCGCAGAACCGGGGCTCCTCACCCACCCCGGTCGACCGCCGCGGACTGCTCGCCTTCGACAAGGCGACCGGCAAGATCGACAACGCGTTCGCGCCGGTGCTGGACAACGACGTCACCGCGATCATCGCCGGACCGACCCCCGGCACGGTGTACGTCGCCGGCAAGTTCAACAAGGTCGGCGACAAGAACTTCCGCAAGCTGGTGCTGCTGAACGTCGCCGACGGCACCCCCGTCGAGGGGTTCAAGGGCCCGGCGTTCAACGGCACGGTGAACGACATCGCGCTCGTCGACGGTCACCTGCTGGTCGGCGGCATCTTCACCACGGCGACCGCGACGATCAACCGCAACGGGCTGGCCTCGCTGAACCCGACCACCGGCGCGGTGGACGAATACCTCACCGTGGCGCTGACCGAGAACCACAACTGGACCCCGACCAACAACGGCGCCTCGGCCGGTGTCGGCGTGGAGAAGCTCTCCGTCTCCCCCGACGGCAAGCACCTCGTGGTGATCGGCAACTTCAAGAAGGCCGACGGCGTCGTGCACGACCAGATCGTGCGGATCAACCTCGGTGAGAGCTCCGCGACCGTCGCCGACTGGAACACCGACGGCTACTCCGCGGCCTGCAAGTACACCGCGTTCGACTCGTGGGTGCGCGACGTCCAGTTCTCCCCGGACAGCAAGTACTTCGTGGTGGTCACCACCGGCGCGTCGTACCCGGGCACGCTCTGCGACTCCGCCGCCCGCTGGGAGACCTCCGCCACCGGCGCCGGCCAGAAGCCGACCTGGACGAACTTCAGCGGTGGCGACACCTTCCTCTCGGTCGGCATCAGCGAGAAGGCCATCTACGTCGGCGGCCACTTCCGCTGGTCGAACAACCCGCTCGCCCGCGACAAGGCCGGACCGGGCGCGGTGCCGCGGGCCAGCATCGCCGCGCTCGACCCGGTGAGCGGCCTGCCGCTGTCCTGGAACCCGGGCCGCCACCCGCGCGGCTACGGCGTCACCGAGATGCTGGTGACCCAGGAGGGCCTCTGGCTCGGCAGCGACCAGGAGTACATCGGCAACTTCGACTACCAGCGCAAGCGGATCGCCTTCTTCCCGCTGGACGGGGGCAGCACCCCGCACTCGACCAGCACCAAGGGTCTGCCGGGCAACGTCTACCAGGCCGGCCGCGCGGCGCAGACCGAGGTGCTCTACCGGGTCAACGCCGGCGGTCCGGCCATCCCGGCGACCGACGGCGGACCGGACTGGGCCGCCGACAGCGCCACCGAGCCCAGCCCGTACCACAACACGGGCAACCAGGTCACCAGCTACACCACGAACGCGACGTTCGACCCCACCGTGCCGGCGAGCACGCCGGCCACGCTGTTCAACACCGAGCGGTGGGACGAGGCGACCGCGCCGGACATGCAGTGGGACATCCCGGTCGCCGCAGGCACCCGGGTCGACGTCCGGATCTACATGGCCAACCGCTGGTCCGGCACGAGCAAGCCGGGTGCCCGCAAGTTCGACGTCAGCATCGACGGCGTCCTCAAGCTGAACGACTTCGACCCGGTCGTCGCCGCGGGCGGAACCGACCGCGGCACCATGCAGTCCATCTCGGTGGTCAGCGACGGCGTCGTCGACATCGACTTCGGCCGGGTGCTGCAGAACCCGCTGCTGCACGGCATCGAGATCGTGAAGACCGCGCCCACGCCGGACGCCTCCGACGTGCTCTACCGGGTCAACGCGGGCGGCGACCAGCTGGCCGCGCCGAGCGGACCGGCCTGGGCCGCCGACACCGTCGCCGCGCCGAGCACGTACCACAACGCCGGCAACCAGGTGACCAGCTACACCACCAACGCCACGCTCGACGGGACGGTGCCGTCGGGTACGCCGGTGGAGCTGTTCAACGCGGAGCGGTGGGACGAGTCGCCCGCGCCGGACATGCAGTGGGACTTCCCGGTCCCGGCCGGCACGCCGGTGCAGGTGCGTCTCTACCTGGCGAACCGCTGGTCCGGCACCGCCACCGCCGGCAAGCGCAAGTTCAACGTGTCGATCGACGGTGTGGTCAAGCTGAGCAACTTCGACCCGATCGCCGCGATCGGCGCCACCAACCGGGGCACCATGCGGGCGTTCCCGATCACCAGTGACGGCAACATCGACATCGACTTCGGTCGCGTCCTGGAGAACCCGCTGGTGCAGGGCATCGAGATCGTCAAGCTGCCCCCGGTGCCGCCGGCCACCACCGTCGACAGCATCACCAAGCGGACGTACGACGGCGCGACCTCGGTCGGCAACGCGATGTCGGTGCCGAACGGCGACAACACCGGCTGGTCGAACATCAAGGGCGCGTTCTGGGTCGGCGGTGACCTGTTCTACGGCGTCGGCGGCGACCTCTACAAGCGCTCGTTCGACGGCAGTGAGTTCGGCACCCCGAAGAAGCTGGACCCGTACCACGACGCCAAGTGGGACCTGGTCGTCACCGGCTCCGCGCCGGAGGGCTCCACCTACGCCGGCATGACCGGCAACTTCTCCGCGGAGCTGCCGAACGTGACCGCGATGTTCTACTCCAGCGGCCGGATCTACTACTCGCTGGCCGGTCAGAGCACGCTGTTCTGGCGCGGCTTCACGCCGGACACCGGCACCGTCGGCGCCGAGCGCAACACGGTCACCGGCACCACCGCCTTCGCCGACGCGGGCGGCCTGTTCCTGGACGGCGACACGCTCTACGTCGTCTCCCGGAGCACCGGCAACCTGTCCACGATGGCGTGGTCCGACGGCGTGCCGACCGGCTCCGCCACGGTGCGCAGCGGTCCGAGCGTGGACGACGTGGACTGGCGCGGCACCTCGGTCTTCGTCGGCCCCTGACGGCGGGCACGACCGAAACGGAACAGATACGACGATGGCCCGGCCGATATCGGCCGGGCCATCGCCCTTTCTCCGGCGCCGCTCGCGCCGGACCACATCAGGTGCGGGTCGGCGCGTGCTCACCCGCCCAGACCCGCATCAGGTCCCGTACCGAGATCACTCCCGCCACCTCCCGGCCGTCGAGCACGACCAGGTGACGGAACCCGCCGCGGGCCATCGCCGCGGCTGCCTCCTCGATCGTCCAGTCCGGGCCGGCGTAGACGACGTCCCAGGTCAGGTGCGCCCCGGTGCGCTCGACATCCGGGTCGAGCCCGGCGCCGATCGCCTTCAGCACATCGCGTTCGGTCATGATCCCCACTCCCTCGGAGTCCGGGTCGATCACGACCGCCGACCCGACACCGCGGGCCGACATCATCCGGGCCGCCTGCCGGAGCGTGTGCTCCGGCCCGACCACCAGTACCTCGCTGGACATCGCTTCCCGTACCTGCATCACACATCACCCCTGTGGGACGGCGACTGAGTACGGACATGGTGGGCCATCGATGCGTACCGGGACAAGAACGGGCATCGCCGGAGACGGCCCGGATGGCTACTGTCGGAGGGTGCCCACCGAGCCCCTCCGCTGCGCCGGCGCGCTGATCGTCGACGACGACGGCCGCATCTTCATCCAACGCCGATCCCCCGACCGACGCCTCTTCCCGAACTGCTGGGACATCGTCGGCGGCCACCTCGAACCGGGCGAGGAGATCGACGACGCGCTGCGCCGGGAGGTCACCGAGGAGACCGGCTGGGCCGTGTCGCACGTGCTCGGCCTGGTCGGGGAATACCGCTACACCGCCGACGACGGGCTGACCCGGGTGGAGACCGACTTCCTGATCCGGGTGGACGGCGACCTCAGCCGGCCCCGGCTGGAGGTCGGCAAGCACACCGAGTTCCGCTGGCTGGCGGAGTCGGAGATCGCGCTGCTCGACGAGCACCGGGACGTCAACGACGGGCTGATCCGGCGGATCGCTGAGGACGGCTTCGCCGCGCTGCGCTCGATCGGTCTGACGGGCTGAACCACTGCCGCTCCGCGCCCGGCGATATCCTCGCCGGGTGGAATCGGGTCGAGAAGAGGAGCGTGTCGGCATGATCGGGATGGTGCTCGCCGCGGGAGCGGGGCGCCGGCTGCGGCCGTACACCGACACCCTGCCCAAGGCCCTGGTGCCGGTCGACGGGGAGACCACCATCCTCGACATCGCGCTGCGCAACCTCGCCGAGGTGGGGCTGAACGAGGTCGTGATCGTGGTCGGCTACGCGGCCGACGCGGTGCGGCAGCGCCAGGCCGCCCTGGAGGAGAAGTACGGCGTCACGATCACGCTGGTCCACAACGACAAGGCCGAGGAGTGGAACAACGCGTACTCGCTCTGGCTGGCGCGGGAGCACTTCTCCCGTGGTGTGCTGCTCGTAAACGGCGACACCGTGCACCCGGTGAGCGTGGAGAAGACGCTGCTGGCCGAGCGCGGCCCAAGCATCCTGCTCGCCGTGGACACGCTCAAGCCGCTGGCCGAGGAGGAGATGAAGACCACCTTCGACGCCGCCGGCCAGCTCACCCGCATCACCAAGCTGATGGACCCGGGCGAGGCGAACGGCGAGTACATCGGCGCGACGCTGATCGAGCCGCAGGTGGCGGTGCCTCTCGCGGACGCGCTGGAGGCGACCTGGCGGCGCGACCCGAACCTCTACTACGAGGACGGCTACCAGGAGTTCGCCGAGCGCGGCGGCGAGGTGCGGGCGGCCCCGATCGGTGACGTCTCCTGGGTCGAGGTCGACAACCACGCCGATCTGGCCCGGGCCCGGGAGATCGCGTGCCGCTACTAGCCCGCAGCGTCCTCACCCCGCTGCACATCGACGTGCGGCGGGGCGCGGTGGCCGACCTGGCGGCGATCCTCTCCGACGGGCGGATCTCCGCCGGCGGCGACGTCGCCGTGGTGGTCGGGCCGGGGCAGGGCGAGCGGATCGCCGAGCTGATCCGGCCGTCGCTGCGCTCGGCCGACGTGTTCACGGTCGCCGGGGGCACGCTCGACGCCGCCGACGACCTGGGGGCGAAGCTGCGCACCCGGTCGTACGACGCGGTGGTCGGCATCGGCGGCGGCAAGACGATCGACGTGGCCAAGTACGCCGCGACCCGGCGCGGTCTGCCGATGGTCTCGGTGGCGACCGCGCTGGCGAACGACGGCATCGCCTCCCCGGTGGCGAGCCTGATCACCGAGGGCCTGAAGGGCTCCTACGGCGTGCACATCCCGATCGCGGTGATCGTGGATCTGGACTCCGTGGAGGCCGGGCCGGAACGGCACAACCGGGCCGGCATCGGCGACGTGGTGAGCAACATCAGCGCCCTGGCGGACTGGGATCTCGCCCGCCAGGTACGCGGCGAGCGCGTCGACGGGCTGGCCGCCTCGCTGGCCCGGGCCGGCGCGGAGGCGGTGCTGAACCACCCGGGCGACATGAGCGACGACGCGTTCGTGACCGTCCTGGCCGAGGCGCTGATCTCCAGTGGCCTGGCGATGGCGATCGAGGGCACCAGCCGGCCGTGCAGCGGCGGCTGCCACGAGATCATGCACGCGATCGACGCGCTCTTCCCCGGCACCGCCTCGCACGGCGAACTGGCCGGGCTCGGTGCGCTGTTCTGCACGTACCTGCGCGGCGACGAGCGCCGGTTCGCCGAGATGGCGGCCTGCCTGACCCGGCACGGGCTGCCCCGGCTGCCCGCCGAGGTCGAGCTGACCGACGACCAGTTCGTCGAGGCGGTGCAGTTCGCGCCGGCCACCCGGCCGGACCGCTACACCATCCTCGAACACCTCACGATGTCGTCTACCGAGACGCGGGAGCGGCTGGCAGACTACGCCGGTGCCCTCCGCGACCACATTGGCTGAGCCCCGCCCCACCGTCGCCGACTTCCACCGGGTCAACCGGGGAGGCGGCCTGTTCAGCGAGTCGATCAGCCAGTGGATCGGGGCGGCCTTCGCGCTTGCCGCCCAGCGCCTGGGGTTGCGCCCGACCGCGTTGACGCTGACCAACCTGGTGCTGGGGCTGGCCGCCTCGGTCACCGTGGTGGCGCTCGCCGACGACGTGGCCGCCGGCACCGTACCGGCCTGGACAGTGGGGCTGTTCGCGCTGGTCGCGTGGCAGATCGCGTACGCGCTGGACTGCGCCGACGGGCAGCTCGCCCGGGTGACCGGTCAGGGCAGCGCGGCCGGTGCCCGGATCGACGTACTCTGCGACGTGGCCGCCCAGATCGCGCTGGTGGCTGCCATCGGCGCGACAGCCGTGGCGCAGCGCCCGTCCACGCCGGTGTGGCTGGTGGCGGTGTTCGCGGGCACCTGGATGGTCAACCTGGTGACCTCGGTGATGCAGTCGGGGCCGAACGCGGCCAGCATGGTCACCTCGACCTCGTTCCCGGTACGCCTCGTGAAGCTGGTCCGCGACTACGGCGCGGTGATCTTCGTGGCCGGTCTGGTGCTGGCCTTCGCGCCCGCGCTGGCGTTCTGGGTGATGGTGGCGTTCACCGTCGTCAACGGCGGCTTCCTGCTGGCGAGCATCGCCTTCTCCGCCCGCGCCTCCCTGCGCTGAGGTGCGGGAGACCTAGTCGGTGCCGGGAGCCGCGACCGGTAAGCCCACCGAGACTGCGACGTCCGACATCCGCTTGTCGTATGTGACCAGCGTGTCGAGCGCATCTCCGAGGGCCTGGGCACTCGCCACGTGTAGCGCGTCCAGCGTCCGGATGCCGGCGGGCAGGGCAGCCGCCGAATCACGGACCTCCTCGGTCACCAGGATCTCGGTGAAGTTCCGTACCAGCATCTGCATGGCGTCCGGGTAGTCGCCGATCCGGTCGAGGGTGCGTACCGTCTCGACGAATCCGACTGAGCTGGTTCCCATCGGCATGCCCGCCCGGCTCGCCAGGAACTCCTGAAGTTCCGTCACGTAGGTACGGCCGGCGATCAGAGTGATCAGGGCGGACGAGTCCAGATAGATCACCGCTCGTCGTCCTCGCGGTCGGCCAACAGCAGCTCGAGGGGCGACACGTCGGGCGGCACGTCGTAGCGGGCCAGCCGGTCGATGTCGCTCGTGGTGGTCGCCTTGAGGCGGATCACCCCTTTCGCCACCAGGGACGCGTACCTGCCCAGCGTCCCCGAACCCGGCAGCAGCACGGCGATCACGCTGCCGTGCCGCGTGACCTCGATCGTCTCGCCCTGTTCCACCCGGGCGAACATCGCGCTGGGGTTGTAGGAGAACTCGCGCACGGACACGGTGCTCACCACGCACCTCCCTTGTGCCGACAACAGCGCGATTGTACCTACAAGCCGGCCGCACCGACCGACGCTCAGGTGAGCGAGGCGTAGATGTCGATCAGGCGCTTGGTGATCACGTCGGGGTGGAAGGTGCGCTCGTAGCGGGACCGGGCCGGACCGGCGAGCATTCCCGCCTCGGCGGCGGCCAGCGGCAACGCTGCGGCCAGCGCGTCCACCTCCGGCGCCACCACCCAGCCGGCTTCGCCGCGCTGCACCCCGGCCGGCAACGCGACCCGCCCGTCGCCCGGCGCCGCGGTGGCCACCTCGGCCGGGCCGGTGCCGGCGGGCTCGCGCGGGCCGTCCGCGCCCACCAGGTACGGGATGCCGCCGAGTGCGGTGCCGAGCACCGGCCGCCCGGACGCCAGCGCCTCGATGATCACCGTGGGCAGCACGTCGTGCCAGGTGGAGGTGGCCAGCACCACGGAGCTGTCGGCCAGCACCGCGCGTACCCCGGAGCGGTCGAGCTGGCCCAGGTAGTGCACGTCGGGCCGTTCGGCGGCGGCCGCCTCGGCGAGCGGACGCAGCTCGCCGTCACCGGCGATGCGCAGCGGGCCGAGCGCGCCCACCGGGTGCCGCCGCCACGCCGAGAGCAGCAGGTCCAGGCCCTTCTCCGGGCTGAGCCGCCCCATGAAGAGGAAACCGTTCCCGGCCGGCGCCGGGGTGCCCGGGTCGGGCACCGCGTTCGGCTTGACCACGATCCGAGCGTCCGGGATGCCGTAGTCGCGCAGATGATCAGCGACCGCCGTGGTGAGCGCGATGTACCGGTCCACCGACTTCCAGGTCGGGCGGTGCACGGCGAGCGTGGTGGCCATCAGCGCGCTCTGCGCCCGGGAGTTGCGGTAGCAGCGGTGCACGATCGCCGGCACACCCAGCGCCCGGCCCCGGCAGTCCTGGCAGATCACGCCGTCGCGGAAGTACAGGCCCGAGGAACAGACCTGCCGGTAGTTGTGCACCGTCTGCACCACCGGCACCCCGCGCCTGTGCGCGGTCCGCACCACCCAGGGCGAGAGCAGAGGGTACGGGTTGTGCAGGTGCAACGCGTCCGGCCGATGCTCGGTCAGCAGGCGGTCGAGGTCGTGCTGGGCCTTCGGCGCCCAGATCGGCGAGATCGGCAGCAGCGCCTTGGCCGGCTTGGACATCGACGGAATCTCGTCGGAGCTGCGCAGGAACGGCAGCACCTCCACACCGGCGGCGGTGAGCTGGGCGATCTCCGCGTCGACGATGGTGTTCTCGCCGGAGGGCTGGGCTTCCCGATACCGGTTGTGCGCCACCACGATTCTCACAGAGCTCGCCTTTCGTTCGCGACTGCGGGACTCGCAAGCTCATTCCTCGCGCTCACGGGAAAGAAGGCTACCGTTGGACGATGCCCGAACTACCGGAGGTGGAAGCGCTCGCCGGTTACCTGCGCGAGCGTGCGGTGGGCCGCCGCGTCGAGCGGTTCGAGGTCGCCGCGATCAGCGCGCTCAAGACGTACGACCCGCCGCCGAGCGCGGTCGCCGGCCGCGCCGTGACCGGCGCCGGCCGGTACGGCAAGTTCCTGGACGTCCGGTTCGACGAGGGCCTGCACCTGGTGGTCCACCTGGCCCGGGCGGGCTGGCTGCACTACCGGGAGGCGTTCCCGTCGGCGACTCCGCTGCGGCCCGGCAAGGGCCCGATCGCGGTGCGGTTACGCCTCGACGACGGCTCCGGCTTCGACCTGACCGAGGCCGGCACCCAGAAGAAGCTGGCCGCCTACCTGGTCACCGATCCGGCGACGGTGCCGGGCGTGGCGAAGCTCGGGCCGGACGCGCTGGAGGCGGACCTGCCGACCTTCGCCGAGCGGCTGCGCAGCCGCCGGGGCCAGGTGAAGGGCGTGCTGACCGACCAGTCGGTGCTGGCCGGCGTCGGGAACGCGTACTCCGACGAGATCCTGCACGCGGCGCGGCTCTCGCCGTTCGCGATCACCGACCGGCTCACCGACGACCAGCTCGCCGGTCTGCACGCGGCCACGCGGACGGTGCTCGGCGACGCGGTACGCCGGTCCATGGGGCAACGGGCCGCGGAGCTGAAGGGCGAGAAGCGCTCGGGCCTGAAGGTGCACGCCCGCAAAGGGCTGCCGTGTCCGGTCTGCGGCGACACCGTGCGGGAGGTCTCGTTCGCCGATTCGAGCCTCCAGTACTGCCCCACCTGTCAGACCGGCGGCAAGCCGCTGGCTGACCGAAGGTTGTCCCGGCTCGTACGGTGAGTAACCGGATTAGCCGGTTACCGAGCGGAATCGACCGGCGATCGCCGAAGGTCCGGTCCGCCCCTCTACCCGAGCCGTCATCCATCGGTATAGTGGCTCGGTCCCCGGCTTCACAACTGATTCGGAGCCGGCCAGATCTCACCGAGCACCAGCGGAACGGCTTCCTCGCGGGGGCCGGTCCGGGCCGGGCCCGCGTGGGAGACTGGGACGGTGAGCGACCCGGGCCCTCACGCCGAGTGAGGACGCGGGTCATGCGGGAGGACATGGGTTGAGGTGACGACAAGCCTCCAGCGCCCGGTAACCGACAGAGGCCGGAGCAAGAGCGTGCGGCACGTCGACAGCTTTGAGATCCAGCCGCCGACTCCGCCGTCACACAACGGCGTACCGCGGTCGGCGTGGGCCCGCGCCCGCCGGCGGGTGTCCCGGTGGCACCGGCCCTACATCGCCCTCCTGCTGCTGCTCGACTTCGGTGCGGCGGCCCTGGCCAGCTTCCTGGCCGTACAGATCTTCGAGCAGGCCGCCTCCGGCTTCCGGGACGCGCCCGAAGCGTGGTTCTACACCGTGGCGTTTGTGCTCCTGCCGCTCGGCTGGCTGCTCTTTCTCTGGGGTAACCGGGCCTACGACCGGCGCTACCTGGGCCTCGGCCCGGACGAGTTCAAGCGGGTGATCCGGGCCGGCGTCGCGGTCGCGGCGGCGGTCTCGTTCATCGCCTTCGCCACGAAGACCTACTCCCTGTCCCGGTGGACGGTCGGCTTCGCGCTGCTCGGCGCGATGTTGCTGATCGTGCTCGGCCGCATGATCGCCCGGGCCTGCCTGCACGCGCTGCGCCGCCGCGCCGGCCACGCCGGGCACCGGATGGTGCTGGTCGGCACGCTTCCGGAGTGCCTGGAGGTCTACACCACGGTCACCCGGAACCCGTCCGTCGGCCTGGTGCCGGTGGCCATCCACCTCACCGACGGGTACGCCGCCGCGCGCGGCCTGGAGACCCCGGTGCCGGTGTACGCGGGCCGGGACGTCCTGGCCCTGGTACGTGAGGTCGGCGGCGACACCATCGCGGTCTGCGGCTCGGCCAGCGCCGAGCCGGGTGAGCTGCGCCGGCTGGCCTGGCAGCTGGAGGGCTCCGGCGTCGACCTGGTGGTCGCGCCCCAGCTCACCGACATCGCCGGTCCCCGGGTGCACATCCGCCCGATCGAGGGCCTGCCGCTGCTGCACGTCGAGGAGCCGACCCTGTCCGGGCCGGCGCTGCTGGCCAAGAACCTGATGGACCGGGTCGCCGCCGGACTGGGCCTGCTGCTGCTGGTCCCGCTCTTCCTCGCCGTCGCCGTGGCCATCCGGATCTCCGACCCCGGGCCGGTCTTCTTCCGCCAGCCCCGGGTGGGGCACGAGGGGCGGACGTTCCGGGTCTGGAAGTTCCGGACCATGTACGTCGACGCCGAGGAGCGGCTGGCCGGCCTGGTCGACCGCAACGAGACCGACGGCATGCTGTTCAAGATGAAGCAGGACCCCCGGGTCTTCCCGGTGGGCCGCTTCCTGCGCGCCACGTCGCTGGACGAACTGCCCCAGCTGATCAACGTGCTCTGGGGCGAGATGTCGCTCGTCGGCCCGCGCCCGCTGCCCGCCGACGACGGCGACTTCCTGGGCGACGTCCGCCGCCGGCTGCTGGTCCGGCCGGGCATGACCGGTCTGTGGCAGGTCTCCGGCCGTTCCGACCTGTCCTGGGACGAGGCGGTCCGGCTCGACCTCTACTACGTCGACAACTGGTCGCTGGCGTACGACCTGAGCATCCTGTGGCGGACCGTGGGCGTGGTGCTGGCCCGCAAGGGCGCGTACTAGCGCTACCGGGCCGGCACCCGGCAGGATCGCTGCGTGGGTGGCAACCTCTCCGCCGTCTTCGCCGTCGTCTCGCTGGTCACCGCGTTGGCCGCGGCGCTCTGGGCGGTGCTGCGGCTGCGCGGCCGGCGGGGCATCGCCACCGCCACGCAGCGGGCCACGTACGAGGTGCTGCACACCGCGGGGCTCGCCGCCGAGCCGCTGCGCGCCGGCCTGACCGAGGCGGACGCGGCGAAGGCCGTACGCCATCTGCGGGCCCTCGTCGGCGCGGCCGGGCTGGCGCTGACGGACCGGGACGCGTTGCTCGCGATCGACGGGCAGGGCGCGCACCACGGTGACCAGCTGGTCGCGGCGGCCCGGCGGGCGGCCGAGGGCGGGCGCTCGACCGTGCTGGGCGAGTCGGAGCTGCGCTGCGACCTGGTCGACTGTCCGGTACGCGGCGCGGTGGTGGCGCCGCTGCGCGCGGACGGGCGGGTGGTCGGGGCGCTGGTGGCGGTGGCCGACGAGCGCCCGGCCCCGGGTCTGGTGCAGGCGACGCTGGAGACCGCGCACTGGGCCGGTGACCAGCTCGCGCTGGCCGAGCTGGAGTCGTCGCGGGAGCGGCTGGCGCGGGCCGAGGTACGCGCGTTGCGCGCCCAGATCAGCCCGCACTTCATCTACAACGCGCTGACCGCGATCGGCTCGTTCGTGCGCACCGACCCGGAGCGGGCGCGGGAACTGATCCTGGAGTTCGCCGAGTTCACCCGTTACTCGTTCCGGGCGCACGGCGAGTTCACCACGCTCGCCGAGGAGCTGCGCTCGATCGACCGCTACCTGACCATCGAGCGGGCGCGTTTCGGCGAGCGGCTCCAGGTTCGCCTCCAGATCGCGCCGGAGGTGCTTCCGGTGACGTTGCCTTTCCTCTGCCTCCAGCCGCTCGTGGAGAACGCGGTCCGCCACGGGTTGTCCCGCAAGCCGGGCACCGGCATGGTGAGCATCGAGGCCCGGGACGCGGGCGCGGAGTGTCACATCACGGTGGAGGACGACGGGGTGGGGATGGATCCGACGACGCTTACCGCCGGCATCGCCGAGGTGTCGGGCGCGACCGGCGACCCGGCCGACGACCCGGGGCAGCACGTCGGCCTCTCGAACGTCGACGAACGGCTCCGGTCGGTCTTCGGGGACGGGTTCGGCCTGGTCGTGGAGACCGGCCTGGGTTCGGGTACGAAGGTCAGCATGCGCGTACCGAAGTTCCACCCCGGCGTCCGGGCGTCGTCGTGACAGTCACCGGCACCGGATTCCTCCGGGTGCTGGCGGTGGACGACGAGCCGCCCGCACTCGACGAGCTGGCGTACCACCTGCGCGCCGATCCCCGGGTGGCCCGGCTGCACACGGCCGGGGACGCGACCGAGGCGCTGCGGGTGCTGCGCGACGACGACGTGGACGTGGTGTTCCTCGACATCCGGATGCCGGGGCTGGACGGCATGGAGCTGGCCCGCGTCCTGCGCCGGTTCGCCCGGCCGCCGGCGATCGTGTTCGTCACCGCGTACGACGACGGCGCGGTGGACGCGTTCGACCTGGGCGCCACCGACTACGTGCGAAAGCCGGTACGCGCCGAGCGGCTGGCCGAGTCGCTGCGCCGGGTGATCGGCTCCCGGGTGGTGCCGTCGCATCCGGCCGCGCTGGCCCGGGCGGAGGAGGATCCGACCATCCCGATCGAGCTGGCCGGCACCACCCGGATGCTGCCCCGCTCGGCGGTGCGGTGGGTGGAGGCGCAGGGCGACTACGCGCGGCTGCACACGGCGGAGGGGTCGCACCTGGTCCGGGTCTCGCTGGCGACGCTGGCCGAGCGCTGGGCCGACGCCGGTTTCGTCCGGATTCACCGCTCGTATCTGGTGCAGTTGCGGCTCATCGCCGAGCTGCGGCTGGTCAACTCCGGTTACGTGGTGGTGATCGACGGATCGGAGCTGCCGGTGAGCCGCCGGCACACCCGGGAGCTGAAGGACAAGCTGGTGCGTGCCGCGAAGCAGGACTGGAGTCGCTGAGGGCCGGGCCGCCGTCGGCGCGCGGTCGTCGGCTTGTCGCTGCCGCGCGCTGGCGTACAATGTACGGCAGACCGTACGACAGGGTGGGGGACCGCATGTCCGACGACCGCTTCGACGCCGCTACCGAATTCGACAGCCAACTCGACCGCCTCGTGCAGCTCGGCTACCCGGCACTGGCCGGGCAGACCGAGGAGGAGTTCCGGACGCTGCTCACCCCGCTGCGGGACGCGGCGGTCACCGGTGCCGCCGGCCTGGCCGGGCCCACCGACGCGCGGGTGCCGTTCCTGCTGGTGACCACGCGGGAACTGGTGCCGGTGCCGGAGCGCATCGCGCTCACCACGCTGGCCGGCAAGCGCAAGACCGGCGTCCTCGACCGCAACTTCCCCGCCGACGACCTGCCCACCTTCCACCCGATCAAGGAGTTGGAGGTGCCCGCCGGGCCCGCGTACCTGCTGTTCGACGTGGACCGGGGCGAGGAGTACCGCAACGTGCCGCCGTCGGCAGCGCTGGAGGACATGACCGCGAAGGACCGGCTGCCGATCACCATCGACGAAGGGCTGGCGTTCGTCACGCTGCACCCGCAGGCACTGGCGAGCAACAGGTGCTTCTCGCTCGTGGGGTCGCGCTGCGGCGACCGCCGGGTGCCCGCGCTGTGGATCAGCCAGGGCGCGCCGAAGCTCGGCTGGTGCTGGTTCGGCAACCCGCACACCTGGCTCGGCTCGGCGACCGCCAACCCGGTACGGGTGGCCCTGGGCTGAGGCCGTCCACAACGTCTCCGCGTCATCCACCGGGTTATCCACAACAGTGAAGCGTTATCCACAGGTTGTGCACAGGGCTCGGAACCGTGCTCTTGACATTCCCGCTGAGCGGGCGAGACTGCCGGAGGTGACCGGAGCCGAGGAACAGCATCTGACGGGGCGGCCCACCGAGGCCGCCCCGGTTCCCGGTCCGCGCGCGTCCCCACCTACCGCCGAGCCGGGAAGCGCGCCGGCGCCGGCCGCCGCGCCGAAGCGGACCCGGATCGTGCTGGCCGAGGTCTCCCGGGTCGGCAATCCGGCCGACCGCACCCGCTCCGAGCTGACCCAGCAGACTCCGGTCGGTGAGACGCTGGTGCAGGGGCTGATGCGCGCCCAGCTCTCCCTCGCGCTGCGGCTCAGCCTGCTGGTGCTGGTCGCGCTCGGCGGCCTGCCGTGGCTGTTCGCCATCGCACCCACCGTAGGCCGGGTCACCGTGCTCGGGGTCAACCTGCCGTGGCTGCTGCTCGGCGTCGTGTCCTTCCCGTTCCTGATCGTGGTCGGCTGGGCGTACGTGCGCCTGGCCGAACGAAACGAGCAGGACTTCGTCGACCTGATTCGACGGCCGGAACGCTGATGTCAAACGGCTACGTGGTCCCGGCGATCGTCGCCGTCACCCTGGTCACCGTCGGCATCGGCTTCTACGGGCTGCGGCTGGCCCGCACCACCTCGGACTTCCTGGTCGCGTCCCGGGCGGTCAGCCCGACCTGGAACGCCGCCGCGATCGGCGGGGAGTACCTGTCGGCGGCGAGCTTCCTCGGCGTTGCCGGGCTGATCCTCAAGTACGGCGTGGACGTGCTCTGGTACCCGGTCGGCTTCGCGGCCGGATACCTCGCGCTGCTGCTGTTCGTGGCCGCGCCGCTGCGCCGCTCCGGCGCGTTCACGCTGCCCGACTTCTGCGAGGTGCGGCTCGGTTCCCGCCGGCTGCGCACGCTCGCCACCGTCTTCGTGATCTTCATCGGCTGGCTCTACCTGGTGCCGCAGTTGCAGGGCGCCGGGCTGACGCTGGCCACGCTCACCGGCTCGCCGTATCCGCTCGGGGCGCTGCTGGTCGCCGTTGTGGTGACGGCGAACGTGGCGCTGGGCGGCATGCGGGCGATCACGTTCGTGCAGGCGTTCCAGTACTGGCTGAAGCTCACCGCGCTCGCCGTACCCGCGGTCTTCCTGGCATTGCAGTGGCAGGCCGACGCCCGCCCCGCGGTGACCCCACCCGACGGGCCGACGTTCCGGACCGCGACCACAGTCGTGGTCGAGCACCGCGCGACGCTCACCCTGCCCGACGGTGACATCCGGGAGGTACGCCCCGGCGACCGCCTCGAGTTCGCCGCCGGTGACCCGGTGCCGGAGGTGTCCGGCGCGGCGACCGGCGTCACCGAATGGCTGCTGCCGGACACCGCGGGCGAGGACGACAGGGGACTGTTCGCCACGTACTCCCTGATCCTGGCCACGTTCCTCGGCACGATGGGCCTGCCGCACGTGCTGGTCCGCTTCTACACCAACCCCGACGGCGCCGCCGCCCGCCGGACCACGCTCGTGGTGCTGGCGCTGGTCGGCGTCTTCTATCTGCTGCCGACGGTCTACGGCGTGCTTGGCCGCATCTACACCCCGCAACTGCTGGTGAGCGGCCAGACCGACGCGGTGGTGGTGCTGCTGCCCGGTGCGGCGCTCGGCGACGGCACGACCGGTCGGCTGCTCGCCGCGCTGGTCGCGGCCGGCGCGTTCGCGGCGTTCCTGTCCACCTCGTCCGGCCTGCTCACCAGCGTCGCCGGGGTGATCTCGACGGACGTGCTGGGCCGCGGCTCGGTACGCGGGTTCCGGCTCGCCACGGTGATCGCCGGTGGGGTGCCGGCGGTGCTCTCCCTGAACGTCTCCGGGCTGGACGTGTCGCAGGTGGTGGGGCTGGCGTTCGCGGTGGCCGCGTCCAGTTTCTGCCCGCTGCTGGTGCTCGGCATCTGGTGGCGCGGCCTGACCGACCTGGGCGCCGCCGCCGGGGTGCTGGTCGGCGGCGGCGCGGCGGTCGGTGCGGTCCTGCTCACCGTGCTGGGCCCGCCGTTGACCGGCTGGCCGGCGACGCTGACCACCCAGCCGGCGGCGTGGACGGTGCCGCTGGCGTTCACCGTCATGGTGGTCGTGTCGATGGCGAGCCGGCGGCGGCTGCCCCGCGACGTCCGCGCCACCATGCTCCGTCTGCACACCCCGGAGTCGCTGCGCCTGTGAGGCGGGGCCCGCCCGCTCGGCCCCGCCGCACACCCGAGCACCCGTCAGCAGGTGTCCGTGCCGGCGCACAGCCGGTTCGCCACCGCCCGGGCCAGCCGACGTGCCTCGGTGGGCGTGGTCTGGGAGTCGAGGCGTAGCTGCGCCACCAGATCGCCCTGCCGGACGAAGAGCCAGCGGCCGGGCTTCCCCCCGATGTCGCTGCCCACCAGCACCCCGTCGTCGCCACCGAGCGACTCGGCCATGATCGACAGCGAGTCGTCCGGCTGCTCCATCTCGCAGCCCGTGACAAACTTGCGGAGATTCTTCATCACCGTGGTGGCGGAGGTGCCCGAGTGCCGGGTCACCCGCTGGGTCAGCCAGTCGGTGGGCGAGTCGAACGTCACCGACCGGGTGGCGATCTGCCCGTCGGCCAGCGTCGGCGACTCGTTCCTGCAGAAGAGGGTCACGGACTCCAGGGACCAGTCACCCTCCACCCCTTCCGTGTCGATCGTGAAGCCCGACGGGAGGTCGGCGAGCTGGAGCATCGCCGCCGCCGGAATCGTCCGGCTCGGCGCGCGACTGGTCGACCCGCCGCCGGTGCTGCCTGCGGGCCGCCCGGTGGTGCGACTCGGTGTCGCCGCCCCGCTCGCGGACGGTTCGGCCGACGGCGTGGAACTCGGCGTGGGCGTGGGAGTCGGCGTGGTGGGCTCGACGGTCGCCGGGGGCACGGGTGGCGGCGCGACGTCCGGACGGGCCAGCGCCACACCCGACGCGACGACACCCACCGCGACCACCGTGGCCAGGCCGGCGGCGATCTGGGTACGCCGCGTCCGCTGCCGACCTCGACGCCGCACCTGCTCGGTGGGTGCCCAGACGAGGTCATCGGTGTCCCGGTACAGGTCCGAGAAGATCGGATCAGGCATTGCGGATCTCCTCCGGCAGGGTCGTGTCGAGCAGGGCGGCGAGGGCCTTGCGACCCCGGGAGAGGCGAGCCTTGACCGTCCCGCTGGGTACGCCGGTCTGCGCGGCGATCTCCGCGACCGAGAGGTCGGCCAGGTGATAGAGGACCACTGCCTGCCGCTGGTCCGCGGAGAGCTGCCGCAGTGCGGCGACCAGCGCCACGGTGTTCTCCGAGGGTGGCCGCACCGGCGGTGGTGGACCGTGCCGCCGGTAGGCGACGACGCTGTTGCGCACCTTGCGCCACCGGTTGACCAGCAGGCGGTGGCCCACGGTACGGACCCATGCCTCCGGGTCGTCGTACTCGCTGACCTGCGACCAGCGTTGCCAGGCCCGCGCGTACGCCTCCTGGGCGGCGTCCTGCGCCTCGGCCCGGTCACCGCCGAGCGCGTACAGCACCGTCACCACGCGTTGTCTGCTGCTCCGGTAGAACTCCTCGAACGCACTGTCCGGATCCATGTCTCTCCCCGCTGCCGTCCCTGGGACTGACACCCACCGCCCGGGTCGCCGGTTGCAGGCCGTCGGCAATGCGACTCGTACCTCTCAGGGATGATGCGAGATCATCCTGCCGCCCGAGCGGCCGCTGGCCGGAGCCCGATACGGTCGGACCATGACCGATCAGCACCCGGCACTGTCCCTTCGTGGTCTGGCCAAGCGCTTCGACACCAAGGTCGCGGTGGCGGGCGTCGACCTCGCGGTGCCGACCGGCTCGTTCTACGGCCTGCTCGGCCCGAACGGCGCGGGCAAGACCACGACCCTCTCCATGGCCGTCGGCCTGCTGCGGCCCGACGCCGGTGAGGCGCGGGTCCTCGGGTACGACGTCTGGGCCGACCCGGTACGCGCCAAGAGCCTGCTCGGCGTGATGCCGGACGGCGTACGCCTCTTCGACCGGCTGAGCGGGGCGGAGCTGCTGGCGTACCACGGTCTGCTGCGCGGCATGGACCCGGCGGTGGTCGACCAGCGGGCGGCGGAGCTGCTCGACGTGCTGGCGCTCTCCGACGCCGGCCGCACGCTCGTGGTCGACTACTCGGCCGGCATGAAGAAGAAGATCGGGCTGGCCTGCGCGCTGCTGCACGGTCCGCGCCTGCTGGTGCTGGACGAGCCGTTCGAGGCGGTCGACCCGGTCTCGGCGGCGCTGATCCGCGACATCCTGCACCGGTACGTCGGCGGCGGCGGGACGGTGATCTTCTCCAGCCACGTGATGGAGGTGGTCGAGCGGCTCTGCTCCCACGTGGCGATCCTGGCCGAGGGCCGGATCAAGCGGGTGGGCACGCTCACCGAGGTGCGCGGCGACCGGTCGCTGGAGGACGTCTTCGTGGAGGTGGTCGGCGGCCGGACCGCCACCGGCGAGGAGCTGTCGTGGCTGTCCCGGTGACCGTGCCCGAGCGCCCGGCCCGGCGGGTGTCGCCCTGGCACTTCGTCCGGCTCAAGCTGCGGGTGCTCGGCAACAACTTCCGGGGCCAGACGTGGCGGGTCGCGTTGTTCGTCCTCGGCCTGCTGTTCGGGCTCTGGTTCGCCGCCGTCGGGTTCTTCCTGCTGGCCGCTCCGGGCCTGGCCGGTGAGTCCCGGTACGCGTTGATGATCGCCGCCTTCGGCGGTGGCCTGCTCACGCTCGGCTGGCTGCTCCTGCCGCTCGTCTTCTTCGGCGTGGACGAGACGCTCGACCCGGCCCGGTTCGCGCTGCTGCCGCTGTCCCGCCGCACCCTGGTCACCGGCCTGCTCGCCGCCGCGCTGGTGAGCGTGCCGGCGCTGGCGACGGCGATCACGGCGGCCGGGCTGGTGGTCACCGCCGGCGCGCTCGGTGGGTGGGCGGCCGCACTGGTCGGCGTGCTCGGCGTGGTCGTCGGGCTGCTCGTCTGCCTGGCCGGTGCCCGGGCGCTGACCAGTGCGTTCGCGACGATGCTGCGCTCCCGCCGGGTCCGCGACCTGGCCGCCGTGCTGCTCGCGGTGCTGGCCGCGCTGCTCGGGCCGTTGCAGTTGCTGGTGCTCGCCGCGGTACGGCAGACCGACTGGGACCGGCTGGACGGAGTGGCAGGGGTGGTCGGCTGGACGCCGTTCGGCGCACCGTGGACCGCTGGTCTGGACGTGGCCCAGGGCCGGGCCGGCGCGGCGGTGGTGAAGCTGCTGATCGCGCTCGCGACGCTCGGCGTACTCCTGTTCTGGTGGTCCCGGTCGCTGGAGACGGCGATGGTGGGCGCGGCGAGCAGCGGCCCCGCGCGGACGCCGCGCGCTGTGGCCGGCGGCGCGGTCGCGCAGCTCTTCCCCCGCGCGGTGGGCTGGGCCCGGCGGGACCGGTTCGGCGCGATCGTCGCCCGGGAGTGCCGCTACTGGTGGCGGGACGCCCGCCGCCGGGCCAACCTGATCACCATCGCCGTGGTCGGCGTGTTCGTGCCGCTGATGGTCAACCTGGGCGGCCCCGCGTTCCTGTCCGAGGGCGGCGCCGCGTTCGACCAGGCCACAGCCGATTCCTCACCGGCGATGGTCAGCCTCACCATGATCTTCGTGGGGGCGCTCGCGTCGTTGACGCTCGCCAACCAGTTCGGCTTCGACGGCAGCTCGTACGCGGCGAACGTGGTCGCCGGTGTGCCGGGGCGGGTGGAGCTGCGGGCGCGGATGGCCGCGTTCTCGATCTACGTGGTGCCGATGCTCGTGGTGATCGCGGTGGCGCTGGCGATCGTCCTCGGCCGGCCCGAATGGCTCGGCGTGATGGGTGGCGCGTTGTTCGCGGCGTACGGCTGCGGGCTGGCGATCAACGCATTCGTCTCCGTGCTCGGCGCGTACTCGCTGCCCGAGTCGAGCAACCCGTTCGCCCTGAACAGCGGCGCGGGCTTCACCAAGGGTCTGCTCACGCTGGTCTCCATGATCGGCTCGGCGGTGGTGGCGGTGCCGTTCGTGGTGGCCGCCGCGCTGCTCGGCGACGTGTGGCTCTGGCTGGCGCTGCCGCTCGGCCTGGCGTACGGCGGGGGCGCGGCACTGCTCGGCGCGTACATGGCCGGGGACACGCTCGACCACCGGCAGCCGGAGCTGCTCGCCAACGTCACCCCGAGGCGCTGATGCCGGTCGTCGAGGCGGTCACCACCGTCCCCGTTCCCCCGGAGCTGGCGTTCGCCGTCTCCCAGACCACCGCCCCGGTGCGGTACCGCTGGGACCCGTTCGTCCGGGAACAGCACTTCGTCGACGGTGCGACGCGGCCCGGCCGGGGCGTGCGCACGTACACCCGCTCCCGGCACGGCCTGGTCATGGTCAGCGAGTACGTCTCCTGGTCGCCGCCGACGAACGTCGGCATGAAGATGGTGCGCGGACCGTGGTTCTTCGAACGGTTCGGCGGCGGCTGGCGGTTCGCGCCCGGCCCCGATCCCGGCACCACTGTCGCGACGTGGCGGTACAACTTCCGCTGCCGCCCGGCGTTCCTGCGCCCGGTCGCCGAGCGGATCGGGGAGTGGTTGCTCGGGCGCGACATCCGGCGCCGGATCGCCGGGTACGCGGACGGCTGCGCCGACCCGGAGGTGCTGGCCGCCGCCCGCCGGTTGCTCGCCGACGATTGATCCGCGCGTCTCGGCCCGCCGTCAGGCGGTGCGGCGCATCGCCGCGTAGACGTGGTGGCCGTCGCCGACGCTGGTCATGGTGACCAGCTCCCAGCCGTAGTTGGACAGGTGCTCGACCGCTTCCATCAGCGGCTGGAACGCCCGGCGACCCCAGGTGTTGTTCGCCCGGAGCAGCAGGTGCCGGTGCGGATAGGCGCGCAGGTCGACCTGGCCGCCGAGGACGGCGTCGGCGGCGACCACCCGTTCCTGGGCGAGCTGCTGAGGGGGGATGAGATTCATGCCCGGCAGGGTAGGGCGTTCCGTCGAACCTCGCCCGGCGGCGGGCGGCACAATGTTTCACGTGAATCCAGAGCCGGGCGCGCAGATCCACTCCACCGACCCGTTCGCGGCACCGACCGCGCAACGCTCGCCGGTACGCCGGCTGCGCGGCCGGCTGGCCGCCCCGGTGACGCTCTGGACCGCGCCCGGCCCGGCCGGGCTGACCGTCTCCTCCACGCTAGTCGCCGAGGGCGAGCCGGACCGGCTGCTCGGTCTGGTCGACGCGGAGTCGGACCTGTGGGCGGCGATCGAGGAGGCGGGACGGTTCGCGGTGGCCCCGCTGGGCCCGCAGCACCGGCAGCTCGCCGACCGTTTCGCCGGACTGTTCCCGTCGCCCGGTGGCCTGTTCGCGCTGGACGCCTGGACCGAGACGCCGTACGGGCCGGTGCCCGCGGACGCCGGCGGGTGGGCGGGCTGCCGCCTGGACACCGCCCGCGAGTACGGCTGGGCCCTGCTGGTGGAGGCGACGATCGAATCGGTGGACCTGCCCCGTGACACACCCCCGCTGCTGCACTACCGGGGCCGCTACCGCGACCTCCCCGGCTGACCCCTCCGCTCCGTCGATCATGAGGTTGGCCGCGTTCCGCGTTCGATTTGTCGCCGTCAACCTCATGATCGACGGGGTGGGGGTGACCGGTTAGCGGAGTGACGTGGGTCACTGGGCGCAGTGGGGGTGCCGTTCGGCGCAAGCGTCGACCGGCCCTCGGCGGAGCCTTCCCGGGCCGGGAGCGCGCTCTCTACCGTGCGCGAAACTCCCCCCACGCCTTGCGAAGGTGGTGATCCACAGATGTCCACGGACACACCCGCGTCCGCACCCGCCGAGTCGGCGGCGGAACGGTACCTCGCCGTCCAGCGGTCGGACGAGTTCGCCGGGTTGCGGCGCACGCTGCGCGGCTTCGTCTTCCCGATGACCGTCGCGTTCTTCCTGTGGTACGCGCTCTACGTCATCCTCTCCGCGTACGCGCGGGGATTCATGGGCACGAAGCTGATCGGCAACATCAACGTCGCCCTGGTCTTCGGCCTGCTCCAGTTCGTCTCCACGTTCCTCATCGCCTGGTTCTACTCGCGGTTCGCCAGCCGCCGGATCGATCCGGTCGCCGACCGGCTCCGCGACGAGATGGGGGAGGTGACCCATGAACACGGTCCTCGCGGCTGAGGCGGGCAGCACCACCGCCCGGAACCTCACCATCACGCTGTTCCTGGTCTTCGTGGCGATCACGCTGGCGATCACCGTCTGGGCCAGCCGGCAGACCAAGACCGCCACCGACTTCTACGCCGGCGGCCGGTCCTTCTCCGGCTTCCAGAACGGCATGGCGATCGGCGGCGACTACATGTCGGCGGCGTCCTTCCTGGGTATCGCCGGCATCATCGCGCTCTACGGCTACGACGGCTTCCTCTACTCGATCGGCTTCCTGGTCGCCTGGCTGGTGGCGCTGCTGCTCGTGGCCGAACTGCTGCGCAACTCCGGCCGGTACACGATGGCGGACGTCCTGGCGTTCCGGATGCGGCAGCGGCCGGTCCGGACCGCGGCGGCGGTCTCCACCATCACGGTGTCGATCTTCTACCTGCTGGCCCAGATGGTCGGCGCCGGCGCGCTCGTCGCCCTGCTGCTCGGCATCAAGCCGGGCACCACGTTCCTCGGCATGGACGCCGACACCGCGAAGGTCGCCACCATCATCATGGTCGGCGCCCTGATGATCATCTACGTGACCGTCGGCGGCATGAAGGGCACCACGTACGTCCAGATCGTCAAGGCGTTCCTGCTGATGGGCGGCGCGCTGGCGATGACGCTGCTGGTGCTCGCCAAGTACAAGTTCAACCTGTCCTCGCTGCTCGGCGACGCGGCCAGCGCCTCGGGCAAGGGAGCGGCGTTCCTCGAACCCGGGCTGCGCTACGGCGTGGAGACACCCGGCGACGCACTGAAGACCTTCTACAGCAAGATGGACCTGCTCTCGCTGGGCATCGCACTGGTCCTCGGCACGGCCGGCCTGCCGCACATCCTGATCCGCTTCTACACCGTGCCGACCGCACGGGCGGCCCGTAAGAGCGTGCTCTGGGCGATCGGCATCATCGGCACGTTCTACCTGCTCACCCTGGCGCTGGGCTTCGGCGCGGCGGCGATCGTCGGCGGGCAGGCGATCACCGAGCAGGACAAGGCGGGCAACACGGCGGCGCCACAGCTCGCCGAGGCACTGGGTGTGGACTTCCTCGGCGGGAACCTGGGCGGCGCCACACTGCTGGCGATCATCGCGGCGGTCGCGTTCGCCACGATCCTCGCGGTGGTCGCCGGACTCACCCTGGCGTCGTCGTCCAGCCTGGCGCACGACTTCTACGCCAACGTGATGAAGAACGGGCAGGCGTCGGAGCGGCAGGAGGTGAACGTCGCCCGGATCTCCGCGCTGGTGATCGGCGCGGTGTCGATCGTCCTGTCGATCTACGCGCAGAACCTGAACGTGGCGTTCCTGGTCGCACTGGCGTTCGCGGTGGCCGCGTCGGGCAACCTGCCGGCAATCCTCTACAGCCTGTTCTGGAAGCGGTTCAACACCTCGGGCGCGGTCTGGGCCATCTACGGCGGCCTGCTCGCCGCCGTGGTGCTCGTCTTCTTCTCGCCGGTCGTCTCCGGCGCGCCGACGGCGATGTTCCCCGACCACGACTGGCAGTGGTTCCCGCTGTCGAACCCGGGCATCATCTCGATCCCGTTCGGCTTCCTGTGCGGCTGGCTCGGCACGATCCTGTCCAAGGAGAGCGACGAGGAGAAGTACGCGGAGCTGGAGGTGCGCTCGCTCACCGGAGCCGGCGCCCACTGAGCACCACGGTCGAGCGGGGCCCCTGCCTTACGCGGGGGCCCCGCCTCGCGTGTATAGGCTGACCGCCATGAAGGTCGCTCCCCGCTTCGGTACCGGACACCGCATCCTCGTCACCGGCGGCGCCGGTTTCGTCCCGTCCCACCTCGTCGACCGGCTCGTCGAGCGCGGCTGCACCGTCGTGGTGCTGGACAACTTCGTGACCGGGTCCAAGGACAACGTGGCCCACCTGCTGGACCAGCCGACCTTCACGCTCGTCGAGGCGGACATCTCCGACGGCCTGCCGCAGCACCCGGCGATGGCCGAGCGGTTCGACGCGATCCTGCACATGGCGTCCCCGGCCAGCCCCACCGACTTCGAGAAGCTGCCGGTGGAGATCCTCCGGGTCGGCTCGGTGGCCACGCTGGCGCTGCTGGAGCGGGCCACCGACGACGGCGCGCGGTTCCTGATGGCCTCCACCTCCGAGGCGTACGGCGACCCCAAGGAGCACCCGCAGCGCGAGACGTACTGGGGCAACGTCAACCCGATCGGCATCCGGAGCGTCTACGACGAGGCGAAGCGCTTCTCCGAGGCGGCCACCATGGCGTACCACCGCAGCCGGGGCACCGACACCGCGATCGTGCGGATCTTCAACACGTACGGCCCGCGGATGCGCCCGGACGACGGCCGCGCCATCCCGACGTTCATCTCCCAGGCGCTGCGCGGCGAGCCGATCACCGTGCACGGCACCGGCGACCAGACCCGCTCGATCTGCTACGTCGACGACCTGGTGCGCGGCATCCTGCTGCTGCTCGACTCGACCCAGACCGGGCCGATCAACTGCGGCACCGAGCACGAGATGTCGATGCGGCAACTGGCCGAGACGATCGTGTCACTCACCGGAAGCACATCCGAGGTGAGCTACATCACTCGTGCCTCCGATGACCCGGAGATGCGCCGCCCGGACCTGACCCTCGCCCGCGAACTGCTGGGATACGAGCCGAGCGTCACGCCCGAAGACGGCCTCCGACGCACGATCGAGTACTTCCGCGGGCGTCTCGGGTACTGAACCCGCCGGGGACGCGGCTGACATCGGCGCGCGTACGAGGGCGTCGGTGGCCCGGCCGACCTACCCTCGGTTACATGTCAGCGACCTCGTCTGCCGGCGCCCCGATCCCCCGACACCTCAGCCGAGGCGCGGGCCGCGCCTCGGTTCCCGGCTCCGGCCGGGCCGCCACCGGGCGCGCCCGGCCCTCCGACACCAGGTGGTACCCCGCACACGACGAGGCGCCCCGCTCGGGCGGTCCCGGCGGCCCGGCCGGACCGGCCGGGCCCGGTGGTCCGGGCGGTGACGGTCCAGGCGGGTCCGGGCGGCGTGGCCCCCGGCCGCGCTGGGGGCGCATCGGCCTGGTGGCGGGTGTCGCGGTGCTGGTGCTGGCGCTGCTCGGCGGCCTCGGCGCGTGGTTCTACGCCCGCAATCTGGACGACGACCTGGCGCGCACCGACCCGTTCGCCGGGATCACCGGCGGCCGGCCGGCCAAGCAGGTCGAGGGCGCGTTCAACATCCTGCTCGTGGGCAGCGACTCGCGGGATCCGGACGCCCCTGTCGACGGTTCCGGCAAGTGGCGCGCGGACACCGTGATCGTCATGCACATCCCGGCCGACCACAAGAGCGCCTACCTGGTCTCGGTGCCGCGTGACCTGTACGTGCCGATCCCGGAGAGCGCCGGCGCGTCCTGCGACTCGGGCTCGCGCAACAAGATCAACGCGGCGTTCGCGTTCGGCGGCCTGCCGCTCGCGGTGAAGACCGTGGAGTGCTTCACCGACGTACGGATCGACCACGTCATGGCCATCGACTTCGGCGGTTTCAAGGAGGTCACCGACGCCCTGGGCGGGGTCGACCTCAAGGTGGAGCGGACCATCACCTCGATCCACAAGCCGTACCGGACGTTCACCAAGGGCGTGAACCACATGAACGGCGCCGAGGCGCTGGACTGGGTCCGGCAGCGCAAGCAGTTCCCGGACGGCGACTTCGCCCGGATGCGGCACCAGCAGGAGTTCCTGAAGGCGCTGATGGACAAGGCGGCCAGCACCGGGACGCTCACCAACCCGAAGAAGCTGAACGACTTCCTCAAGGCGGTGACCGCCGCCGTCACGGTCGACCAGGGATTCTCGTTGACCGACATGGCAGTGCAGTTCCGCAGCCTGCGGGGCGAGAACCTGACCTTCGTCACCAGCCCGCACCTGGGCGGCCAGACCATCGACGGCCAGTCGGTGGTGGTCTCCGACCGGGAGAAGGCGCTGGCGATGTACAAGGCGATCGCCGCGGACCGGATGGCCGAGTGGATGCAGGCCAACAAGAAGGGTTCGGGCGACAACGCGGGCGGCTGACGTCGGCACGACATGACCGGCAACGAGCGCTAGAGCCTCGCCACCACGGAGGCCAACCGCCGACCGGCTCCTTACCCCTGCCCGTTCGGCCACAACCCGAGGATGTAGGCCGGTATTGACGGGAATTGCGAGCCTACGAGGTCGCGAATACGGGAACAGATACGTAAAGTGGTCCCGCCCCCGATCACCGAGCTGGAGCACGCATGTCGGTCCAGACCAGCCGTCGCCCGCAGTCACCGGCACCCGGATCATCCGGGCGGGTCCCTCCGGTCATCCCCACACAGCCCGGTTCCGGCGGTCGCGGTCCCGGCGGTGGCAAGAAGAAGCGCACCAAGCGCAAGGACCCGCTCTGGGCGAAGCTCACGCTGGTGCTCGGCGCCGTGCTGATGGTGACCAGTGGCGTCGCGATCGTCGGCAGCAAGGCGGTGATCGGCCAGGCCACCGACAACATCGCCCAGCGCAACCTGCTCGGCGGAGCGGGCAAGAGCGAGGCCGAGGGCGGTAACAGCCTCGAAGGCCCGATCGACATGCTGCTGCTCGGTGTGGACGCCCGCGAGCGCTGGGCCGCCGATGACGTACGGTCGGACACGATCATCATCCTGCACATCCCGGCCAGCCACGACCAGGCGTACCTGATCTCGATCCCCCGGGACACCGAGGCGCGTATCCCGGCGTTCGAGAAGAGCGGCTACAGGGGCGGCACCGACAAGATCAACGCGGCCTTCTTCCACGGCGCCCAGAACGGCGGCGGCTGGGAGGGCGGCGCTCAGCTGATGGCCAAGACGATCAAGTCGATGACCGGGATCGGCTTCGACGGCGCCGCGATCATCAACTTCGGCGGCTTCAAGAGCGTGATCGACGCGCTCGGCTCGGTGCGGATCTGCGTGAGCCACGAGGTCAAGTCGCACCACATGTCGTACGTCGACGGCAAGCCGATGTGGAACGCCGACGCGAAGAAGACCGGCAAGCCGTACAAGGCAGTGGTGCACAAGAAGGGCTGCCGGGAGATGGAGGGCTGGGAGGCGCTCGACTACTCCCGCCAGCGCTACGGCCTGCCGAACAGCGACTACGACAGGCAGCAGAACCAGCAGCAGCTGATCAAGGCGATGGCCAAGAAGGCCACCGAGGGCGGCATGCTGACCAACCCGCTGAAGCTGAACTCGCTGATGAAGGCCGCGGGCAAGGCGTTCGTCCTGGACACCGGCGGCGTGCCGATCGCCGACTTCATCTTCACGCTCAAGAACCTCAACGGGAACGACCTGGTCACCCTGCGGACCAACGGTGGCACCTTCGCCGGCAACGACAACGGCCGGGAGACGTTCAACGAGACGACGATGGACATGTTCCAGGCGGTCAAGAACGACAAGCTGGCCGACTTCGTGGTGAACAACCCGGACGTCCTCTCCACCCGGAAATGACCCGCTGACCTGCGCGAAAGCGATACCGGTCAGCCGATCCCCCCGTAGCCTGACGTGAGCGGGTCTCATGTCGCGGCTACGGGGGGATCGTCACGTCCAGGCCAGCACGGAACCGACGCGGGCGGGGTGGACCCGCCCGCTGGGCCCGGTTCCTGCTCGGCACCGGCCTCGTCCTGGTCCTGCTCGCCACGCTCGGCGTCGCCGGGCTGCACTGGCTCACCTCGCGCTACGACCGCACCGTCGCCAAGGAACAACTGCTCGACCCGGCCGCCCGCAAGAAGCGGACGGACTTGGACGGCGCACTCAACTACCTGCTGATCGGCTCGGACCACCGGCCCGGCGCGAACCCGGAGGACCAGCGCTCCGACAGCATCCTGATCGTGCACGTGCCGGCCGGGATGCGGCAGGCGTACCTGATCTCCGTGCCGCGCGACCTGCTGGTGGCGCTCCCCCCGGCACCGGGCTTCCCCGGCGGCCAGGACAAGGTCAACGCCGCGTACGAGCACGGCGGCGGCGGTGAGGGCGGCGCACGCCTGCTCAGCACCACCCTGAACCGGCTCACCGGGATCCGCTTCGACGGCGCGGCACTCGTCGACTTCTCCGGCTTCAAGGAGGTGATCGACCAGCTCGGCGGCATCCGGATGTGTGTGGACACGCCGGTCCGCTCGATCCACACCCGGTACCAGTTCGAGGCCGGCTGCCAGCAGATGGACGGCGCGCGGACGCTCGACTACGTGCGGCAGCGCTACGACCTGCCCGGTGGCGACTTCGACAGGCAGCGGCACCAGCAGCAGATGCTGCGGGCGGTGCTCGACCGGGCGGGCGAGACGCGGCTGCGCAGCGACCCGGTCAAGCTGGACCGGGTGCTGCGCGCCGCCGGCGGGGCGCTGACCGTGGACACCAACGGCGTACCCCTGGACGAGCTGTTGTTCGCGTTGCGCGGCCTGCCCGCGGACGCCGTGCGCGGGGTTCAGGTGCCCTCCTACCCGCAGACCATCGACGGCGTCTCGTACGTGGTGCTGGACGACGGCGGCGCCGGGCTGTTCGGCGCGCTGCGCGACACGCGCGTGCCGGAGTGGGCCGGCGCCAACCCGCGCTGGGTCAACCGGCTGTGAGCGCCACGGGCGACTAGGCTTGGTTACCGTGTTCGGAGCCTCACTACCCAGCGTGCCCGCGTCGGCCGTGCCCGACGACGTCTACCTGCTCGACGTCCGCGAGGACGACGAGTGGGCCGCCGGCCACGCGCCGGCCGCCCACCACCTGCCGATGACCGAGTTGCCCGCCCGGATCGCCGAGATCCCGCAGGACCGCGACGTGGCGGTGATCTGCCGTTCCGGCGGCCGGTCCGCCCAGGTGGTCGGCTACCTCATGCGCAACGGCTGGGACCAGGTCCGCAACGTCGACGGCGGGATGGGCGACTGGGCCGCCGCGGGCCGTCCGGTGGTCACCGACGACGGGCAGCCGGGCCGGGTCGCCTGAGCCGGTGACACGGCCATGACCGTCCCCCTGGTCTTCGCCCATCGCGGCGCCTCGTACGACCTGCCGGAGCACACTCTCGCCGCCTATCTGCGCGCCCTGGACGAGGGCGCGGACGGGCTGGAGTGCGACGTCCGGCTGACCCGCGACGGGCACCTGGTCTGCGTGCACGACCGCCGGCTGGACCGCACCAGCAACGGCCACGGTCTGGTCAGCGCGCGGACTCTCGCCGAGCTGGAGTCGCTTGACTTCGGTTCCTGGCACCGGGCCGCGACGCTCGCCGAGGAC
Organism: Micromonospora sp. ANENR4; assembly: GCF_015354395.1. NCBI lineage: Bacteria > Bacillati > Actinomycetota > Actinomycetes > Micromonosporales > Micromonosporaceae > Micromonospora > Micromonospora sp. ANENR4. The sequence continues at coordinate 280,554 of NZ_JADKYQ010000005.1, read as the reverse complement.
GACGTGCCGCTCGACGAGTCGCACACCCGGCTGCTCACGCTCGAGCGGCTGCTCGACGCGGTGCTGGCCGCCGGGCGGCCGGTCCGGCTGCTGATCGAGACCAAGCACCCGTCCCGCTACCGGGGCGAGGTCGAGCGCCGCCTGGTCGAGATGCTGCGCCGGTACGGGCTGGCCGAACCACGGCCGGACCATCCGGTCCAGGTGACGGTGATGTCGTTCTCGCCGCTCGCCGTACGCCGGGTCCGGGAACTCGCACCGGCGCTGCCCACCGTGCTGCTGCTGGAGGTGCTGCCGCGCCTGCTGCCGCTGGGCCGGCTGCCGTTCGGCGCCCGGATCGCCGGCCCCGGCGTGGACCTGGTCCGGGCCCGCCCCCGCCTGGTCCCCTCACTGCGCGCCGCCGGCAACTCGGTGTACGTCTGGACCGTCAACGAGCCGGAGGACCTGGAACTCGTGCTGGAAGCGGGCGTGGACGGGGTGATCACCGACCGGCCGGCCCACGCGCTGGCCCGGTTGGGCCGGTGAGCCCCGTCGATCGGTACCGGAGACGGTCGACCGGCCGGGGGTGTCCCGGACGCGGACGGCGCGGCACACTCGGGACATGCCGGAGCGAACCGACTACCCCGCCCTCATCGCCGGCCACACCGCAGTGATCAACATGATCAACTCGGGCGAGTCCGGCCTCGCCGTCCTCACCCGCCTGCTCCGCGAGGTCGAACCCGCGGTCGGCGCGGCCGGCCTGGTCTTCGTGGAGTTCACCCCGGCCGGCGGACGGGTCGTCGCCGCGACCGGCAGCGCCGAGTTCGTCCTCGGCCGCCCGCTGCCCGCCACCGACCCGGCCACCGTCTGCCTGCTCGCCGGCCCGCCGGTACGGGAGGTCCGGGTCGACGCGATCCCCGGTGCGCTCGCCGACGAGGTCGCCGGCCGGGGCCTCTGCCGGATGATCGTGGCGCGCGCCGAGATCGGCGGGCTCACCATCGGCAGCCTGCACGCGCTCTACCCGCTGGGCGAACCGCTGCAACCCTCGCAACGCGCCGTCATCGGCTACATCGCCGCCTGCATCGCCCACATGTACGGCGACCAGACCGGCCTGCCCGTACACGGGGACGGCCCGGTCGTGGCGGCGCTCGCCGACGGCCTCGCGGTGGTGGACCGGGACGGCCGGGTCCGGCTCTGGAACCCGGCCGCGGTCGAGGTGACCGGGCGGCCGGCGGACGAGGCGCTGAGCCGGCCGCTGCCGTTCCCGCTGCCGCCGCCCGGTCAGGTGCTCGACCACCGGCTCCCGGACGGCCGCTGGCTGCGAATCACGTCCGGCGAACTGCCCGGCCCGAACGCGCTGCGCGTGGTCAGCTTCCGCGACACCACCGACCAGCAGCGGCGCGACCACGACCGGGACCTGTTCGTCGCGGTGACCAGCCACGAACTGCGGACCCCGGTCACCGTCATCAAGGGGTACGCGGACACGCTCACCGACCACTGGGACTCGCTGAGCGACGGCGACCGCAGGCAGGCCGCCCGGATCATCGGCCAGCGCGCCAACGAACTGGCCCGCCTGGTGGACCGGCTGCTGACCACCGCCACCGAGAACCGTCCCGGTGGCGAGCCGGCCGCGCCGTTCGACCTGGTCGACGCGCTGCGCGCGGCGGTGGTGGACCTGCCGGCGGACGTCCGGCACCGGGTCGTGCTCGATCTGCCCGCCGACCTGCCCAAGGCGCTCGGCGACCGGCACAGCCTCGCCACGGTCCTCACCGAACTGGGTACGAACGCCGGGAAGTACTCGCTGCCGGACACACCGATCGAGATCACCGCCGAGGCCAACGAGCGGACCGTCTCGTTCCGGGTCGCCGACCGGGGCATCGGCATCCGGCCGGAACACGTGGAGCGGGCCTTCGACCGGTTCTGGCAGGGGGAGTCCGGCGACCGCCGCCGGTATCCCGGTGCCGGGCTCGGTCTCTATCTCGTCCGCCAGATCGTTGAACAGCAGAATGGATGGGTATCCCTCCGGCCCAGAGCCGGTGGCGGTACGGTCGCAGAGGTGCGGCTGCCCCGGGGTTGACCGGGGCGCTCACGGGCGGGGAAGGAACGACGTGTCGACTGGTCCGGCCGAACGGTCGTGGTGCGTGGTGGTGCCCCACGACGCCACCGGCGCGCGCCTGGCCCGGCATCGGCTCGCCGACGAGCTGACCGGTGTCGTACCCCCGGTCCTGGTGGCCGACCTGGTCGCGGTTCTCGCCGAGCTGGTCGGCAACGCGGTCCGGCACGCCGACTCCCTGCCCGGCGGGGTGGTGCGGGTCGCCTGGCGGCTGCGCCCGACCGAGCAGGGGCCGAGCGTCGAGCTGCGGGTCACCGACGGCGGTTCCGGTGCCGGCCCGTGCATGCGTACCGCCTCGCCGGACGCGGCCGACGGCCGCGGGCTGCACATCGTCGCCGGGCTCGCCAGCGGCTGGGGCGTGGAGCGCGACGGCCTGGGCCAGAGCGTGTGGGCGCGGTTCGACCCGGTCCCGGCGCAGCGGACCGACCTGGTCGCCGCCGGCTGACCGACGCGGCGGACGGGTCCGGCCCCCGCCGCCGAGACCCGGCATCTAGGCTGTCTCGCCATGACCGAGCGGAGCGGAGCGGGCGCATGAGCAAGCGTCGGAAGAACCAGCGGGCCGGCGAGGCCACCCCGAAGCGGGAGAAGGTGCGCGACGTCTTCGTGCCCCGGCCGTTCGAGGGCCTGGCGGACGAGCCGGAGTGGATCGCCCTGCGCGAGTTGGTCCCGGCGGCGTCCGCGCCGCTGCGGCTGACCCCGGAACTGATCGAGGAGTACGGCGACCGGCCGGTCACGCTGGCGACAGTGCTGCCGATGGCCGCACCGGCGATGACCAAGCCGGACGGGCGCGTCTTCATCGGCCTGCAGCGGCACCAGCAGTCCGGCGACGTCTCCCGCGACCTGGCCGACGCGCTGATCTCCGCGCTGCGCACCGAGCCGGGCGGCCAGGTGAGCGTGCCGCCGCTGCCCGGGCCGGGCCCCCGCCTCCAGGACATCCTGGTGGACGGCCCGCTGGAGATCACCATGCACGACGGTTTCGACTTCTGGCTCGACCCGGGCGCCGCCGACGACCCGAACGTCCAGGCGTCCCTGGAGCGGGCCAACTCGGCCATCTACCCGACCGTCAAGCTGGCCGCCGCGCCGGCCGCGTACTGGTGCCAGGTGCCGGAGAAGGCCCACGTGCGCCTGGTCCTGCCGGAGGACGAGGACACCGCGCTCGACGCGCTGTCCCGGCTCGCCGCGGCGGGCGCGCTGACGCTCGGTGACGACACGAAGTTCGCGGGCATGTTCCGGGCGCACGGGCGCCTCGCGCCGGTCTGGGACCTGCCGGAGGACACCCCGGCCGCCGAGTGGGAGGCGCCGGTGGCGGAGTTCGCCAAGCGCTACGCCGAGGCGGTCGCGGAGCGGGAGCCGCTCGACGCGGCCGGCCGCCGGGCCCGCCAGGGTCTGCTCGGCCGCCAGCTGACGCTGCGCTGACGTCTCCGGGTCAGGCGGCCCCGCCCTTCTCCCGCACCAGCGGGCAGGACATGCAGCGCGGGCCGCCCCGCCCGGAGCCCAGTTCGGACCCGGCGATGGCGATCACCTCGATGCCGGCGCGTTCCAGTTGCGCGTTGGTCTCCACGTTGCGCTCGTAGCCGACGCACAGCCGGGGCGCGAGCGCGAGCGTGTTGTTGCCGTCGTCCCACTGCTCGCGTTCGGCGGTGACCGGGTCCAGACCGGTGTCGATCACCCGGAGCTGGTCCAGGTCCATCGCGTCGGCGGCGGCCCGCAGGAACGGCGCCGGGCCGTCGACCCGCAGGTCGTCGCCGTCCGCGCCGGCGATGACCGTGTACGCGGACAGCTCGTGGGCGACGTTGGGGTACATCAGCACGGCGTCCACGTCGACCATCGTGCAGATGGTGTCCAGGTGCATGGTGGCGCGTTCCTGCGCGATCGGCACCACCAGGATGGTGTGCGCCAGGCCGGCCGCGAACACCTGCCGGGCCAGCCGTTCCGCGCCGGCCGGGGTGGTGCGTTCACCGACGCCGACGGCGAGCACCCCCGGCGCGAGCAGCAGCACGTCGCCGCCCTCCAGGTGCTCCATCCGGGGGTGGTAGACGAACTCGGTGCCGACGAAGCGCGGGTGGTAGCGGTAGATCGCGTCGGTGAGCGTGGTCTCCCGCCGCCGGGCCGGCATGGCCAGGCTCGTCACGCCGACCCGGTCGCCGATCCAGACCGACGAGTCGCGGGTGAACAGCAGGTTGGGCAGCGGGTCGATGACGAAGTCGTGCCGGTCCATGAGCGTCCAGACCAGACCGCCGGGGCGGTCGGCGCCGAGCCGCAGTTCCTCGTGGGCGAGCCCGGCGGTGAGCACGTCGGCCAGCCCGGCCGGATCGAGGAACGCCAGATGGTCGGCGACGCGGCGCCGCAGGGTGTGGCCGAGCCGGCGGGACCGCAGCACCTGCTCGGTCAGTTCGGCCCGGGCGTCGGGCACGGCGAGCGTCTCGGCCAGCAGGTCGGCCAGGTAGAGCACCTCGACCCCGCGCGACCGCAACGCCGCCGCGAACGCGTCGTGCTCCTCCTGCGCGCGTCCCACCCACGGGATAGCGTCGAACAGGAGGCTGTCGTTGTTGCGTGGGGTGAGGCGGGCCAGTTCCGGCCCCGGGCGGTGCAGCAGCACCGTCCCGAGCCGGGCGACTTCGCTGTCCACATAGTGGGTCACCCCCGCAGCCTAGGGCAGGCTTACGCACCATCCGGAAAAGAAGTGTGAATGAATATGGCATTCATCCGCACTCACTCCGGCGGTCCAACTTGCCGAGCCCCCGGGGGCGCAACGTAGGGTAGTGGAGACATAACTTCGAGAGACCTTTTGCCGGAGGTCGCGATGACTGTCTTTCCCGCTCGTCAGGCTGTACCGAGCAGGGCACTGCCGCCCCGCACGGTGCCGCACTCCCGGGTCGAGCCCACCTCGGTGCTCGAGCCGGCCCGACCGACTCCATTGGAGTGGGCCCGGCGTCGCCGGGCAGAGCGGGGGGCCCGCCGGTTGGAAGCGGCAGGGGCTCGCGCCCTCGGCCAACTCGACCACCTCGGTCCCGCCTGGCACGTCATCGAGTGGCCCCGGACGGACCCGGCCGACATGCTGCTCGACCGCGGCCGCGACGACCGGGCCGGGTTCCTGGCCATCGGCCCGAGCGGTCTGTTCGCGGTCACCATCGCCGACCACGGCCGGGCCCGCGTGCTGGTGGCCGGCGACGTGGTCCAGATCAACGGCAAGCGCCCGCCGTACGTGCAGGAGGCCCGCCGGGACGCCAAGCGCGCCAGCAAGGCCCTCTCCGACGCGGTCGGCCTGCCGATCCCGGTGACGCCGGTGCTGACGTTCGTCGGCTCCGGGGTGATCAGCGTCTACGGCCTGCCGAAGGACTGCCTCATGGCCACCCACCGCGAGCTGGACCGCCTGCTCGTGGCCGGTGGGAACCGGATCAGTCCGGCCACCGCCGAGAAGCTCTCCCGCGTCGCGCAGGCGCCGGCCACGTGGTTCAACGGCACGTACCGTCCAACCGCCGACTACCGGTGGTATGACGAGGGCCGAACGGCCGCTGACAAGCGGGCCGCCCGCCGGTAACGTCTCCGGCGACGCCACGCGGCCCACGGCACCGCCCCCGACTGGTTCCGTCGGTCCGCGCCGTCGCCGGCCGCCCGGCAGCCGATGCTTCCGCCGCACCGACCGGCTAGCGTGGACAGACCGTCGGTGTACATAGGAGGCGCGGTGGCCCACGTCGAACTCTCACTCTCGGAAGTGTTCGCGCCCGCGGCATCCACCGAGCAGGAGTCCGACAACTTCGGGCACTGGTCCGGCATGGTCTCCCGGGCCGCCGAACCGTGCCTGCTGATCGACGCCGGCACCACTGTCGTGGCGATCTCCTCGTCCGGCTGCGACCTGCTCTGCCTGGGCGCCCCGGAGGACGTGATCGGCCTGCCGCTGCTGGAGGGCGGCCTGCGCCTCGTCGACTTCACGGCGAGCCCGAGCGAGCTGACCGAGCAGGAGACCGACAAGATCCCGCCGTTGCTGGCGCTGCACTCCGGGCGGCTCGCCCGCGGCCTGCTGCGGGTGCAGGGGCCCGGCTCCGACGCCGGCCGGACCGTCGACGCCATCTCCACGCCGGTGCTGACCGACGGCACGGTGGCCGGCTCGCTCACCTTCCTCTCCGCCGTCTGATCCGCGACCAGACCCGGCGCGCTTCACGCCGGCCGGTCCTGCTCCTACGATGGCCTCGGCCCCACCACACGACGACACCCCTCGATGCCCCGAGGACGCCCCCGTGCCCCGCACCCCACACCCCCGGCGCCGCCACCGCCCGCTGGCGCTGCTGACGCTGCTCGCCCTCACCGCCTGCGGCGCCCCGCCCGAGCTGCGCGCGCCGTCCGCCGCCGCCACGCCACTCCCGGTCCCGTCGGTGTCCGCCACGCCCACGCCGAGCGCGAACTCGGCCGCACCCGTGCCACCGCCGGCACCGACGCTCTCGCCGGCCGTGCCGGTGTCGGCGGCGCCCTGCCGGGGACGGCCGTCCGGCGACCGGATCGTCGCGCTGCTGCGCGGATCCGCCGGCGTCCTGCCCCGCGACGTCCGGGTCACCGTGGCGACCGGTCCGCTCTGCGCCGAGGGCTGGCAGTACACCGTGCTGACGGTCACCGGGCACGAGGAGTTGCAGGTGGTCACGCGCGGCGAGACCGGCACGCCGCAGCTGGTCACCGCCGGCACGGACGTGTGCGGCGTCGAGGTGCGGACCCTGGCGCCGGTCGGCATCCGTACCCTGGCCTGCGACGGCACGCCGGGTGCGTAGGCTGGTCGACATGCCGGGAACACCGCCGACCCGCTTCGTCTACCTGGGCCCCGAGGGCACCTTCGCCGAGCAGGCCCTGCGTACGGTGCCCGCCGCCGAGCGCGGGGACCGCACACCGGCCCGCAGCGTCGGTGAGGCGCTCGACGCGGTACGCGCCGGAGAGGCGGACGCGGCGCTGGTGCCACTGGAGAACTCCATCGGCGGCGCGGTCGGGGTGACGCTCGACGAGCTGGTCGAGGGCGACCCGCTGGTGATCACCCGCGAGGTGGTCCTCCCGGTGGAGTTCGTGCTGGCCGCCCGCGCCGGCACCACGCTGTCCGGCGTCCGTTCCGTCGCGGCCCACCCGCAGGCGTCCACCCAGTGCCGGGGCTGGCTGCGGGAACATCTGCCGGACGCCACAGTGGTCGACGTGCTCTCCAACGGCGCCGCCGCGGCCGGGGCGGCGAGCGGCGAGTACGACGCCGCCATCTGCGCCCCGATCGGCGCGAGCCGGCACCGCCTGGCGGTGCTGGCCGACAAGATCGCCGACCACCCCGACGCGGTGACCCGGTTCGCGCTGGTGTCCCGCCCCGGGCCGCCCCCGCCGCCCACCGGAGACGACCTGACCTCGCTCGCGGTGTGCCTCGCACACGACCGGGTGGGCGCGCTGCTGGCGGTGCTGATGGAGCTGGCCGTACGCGGCGTGAACATGACCCGGATCGAGTCCCGCCCGACCGGCGAGGCGCTCGGCCGCTACGTGTTCTTCCTTGACTGCGCCGGGCACGTCGCCGACGTACGCCTCGGCGAGGCGTTGCAGGGGCTGCGCCGGGTCTGCGCCGACGTGCGGTTCCTGGGGTCGTACCCCCGGCACCGCTGGAGCACGGCGGCGGGCGACCAGCAGACGCCGGTGCCGCCGGGGCTCACCGACGCCGACTACGCCGACGCGGCGGCCTGGGTGGCCCGGCTGCGGTCCGGTGAGCTGAGCTGACCGGCCCGGGGCGACCTCGGCGGACGCCCCGGGCACCGGACGGTCACTGCAACAGGCCGCCGAGCACGCCGCCCTGCTGCTGGGAGCCGCTGCCGGCCACCGGAGGCTCCTCCGAGGGCTGGACCACGACGAAGCCCTGACCGGCGAAGCTCATCGTGAACGCCTCACCGGTGCTGCGGCCGAGCAGCGTGCCCAGGCCGAGCTGCTCCGCGCGGTGGTAGCCGGTCTGGAGGTTCGCCGACCAGCACACTGCCGCCTGCGGGTCCACGTACGTCGGGGCGTCCACGTTCAGCACCACCGGGGTGCCCTTTGTGGTGATGGCGATCCGGCCGTGGCCGGTGAAGACGCAGTTGAACAGGCCGGACGAGGACGCGAAACCGGCACCGCCGACCATCTTGATGTCGTACTGGAGCGTCGAGTCGAACGCCAGCACGCTGGAGCCGTTGATGGACAGCGCGTCGCCCGGCTCCAGGTCGATGACGTGCACGTCCTTGGCGAAGTCGGCGAGGAAGACGTCGCCGCGCCCGGAGACCTTCATCAGCGGCACGCCCTCACCGGTGAGCCGCTGCTTGATGAACTTGCCGATGCCGCCGGAGCCGAGCGCCTGGAACTGCACCTGCCCCTGGTAGGCGACCATCGACCCGACCCGGGCCATCGCCTCGCCGTTCAGCTCGATCTTCAGCATCTTGGAGTTCTGCAACCGCATGCCCGGCTGCTGGGACTCCTTCTCAAGGTTCTCCGCGGAGAACAGCGCGCTGCGCATGGGTTTTCCTCCTGCATCAGGATCTGCCTGACCCGCAGGTTAGGGGACCGGCGCAACCGCCGGAATCAGCCGGGCGGGGACGCGCCGGAGGCCGGTCAGCCCCAGCCCAGGGCGTGCAGACGATCGTCGTCGATGCCGAAGTGGTGGGCGATCTCGTGCACCACTGTGATCGCGACCTCGTCGACGACGTCGTCGTCGGTGTCGCAGATCGCCAGGATCGGGTTGCGGTAGATCAGGATGCGGTCGGGCAGCACACCGGAGTAGTCCCAGCCGCGAGAGGTGAGCGCGTGCCCCTCGTACAGGCCGAGCAGGTCCTCACCCGGCGGCGGGTCGTCCTCCACCAGGATGACCACGTTGCTCATCAACCCGAGCAGTTCCTCGGGCACCTCGTCGAGCGCCTCGCCGACCAGTTCCTCGAACCGGTCCCGGCTCATCTCCACGGCCACGCGGCCCGGTCACTCCCTCCGGATCGGGCACACCGCACGGCGAGGGCGTCCCGCAGGACACCCCCGCCGTGCCGTACGCGATGTCAGGCCAGACGGGCGTTCAGCGTGATCTGCGCGCCCGGCGACAGCAGCCGGGAGATCGGGCAGTTCTCCTTGGCCGCCTCGGCGAGCTTGGTGAACTCGGCCTGGTCGATGCCGGGAACCTGGCCCACGGTCTCCAGGTCGATGCGGGTCACTGTCATGCCGGCGTCGGTCTTGTCGAAGTGCACCTTGGCGGTGGTCTCCACCGCGGTCTCCTGGGCGCCGGCGTCGGCGAGCTGCTTGGAGAGGGCCATCGAGAAGCAACCGGCGTGCGCGGCGCCGATCAGCTCCTCGGGGTTGGTGCCCTCGCCCTCCTCGAAGCGCGACTTGAAGGAGTAGTTGCCGGACAGGCCGCCCTTGCCGGTGCGGACGGTGCCGGACCCCTCGGTGAGGTTGCCCTGCCAGCGAGCGGATGCGGTACGGATAGGCATGGCACCGACGCTAACCGAAAGCGAGCCGCCCCGCACCGGACCCCGGGGTCGCGATCCGGGCCGGCGGGAGCGGGCTGTGCCATGATTCGACGCAGGCCCGCGTACGGGAAGGGTGGCCATGTCGCAGGATCTCCCCGTTCCCCGGCAGGACAAGCGAATCCCCATGCAGGACACCAGGTCCGACGACACCACGATCGTCGAGTGGGGCGACACCGAGCCGGAGTCGTCCGGCCGGGCCGCGCGCTCGCTCGCCGCGCTGGGCCGGGACCGCCGCCTGCCGCCCGTGCTCACCGGGCTCGGCGCGGTAGCCGCGCTCGCCTCGCTGATCGGCGAGTGGCTGGCGATCACGGTGCCGGCCGAGACCCGGGGCGAGGACGCACCGGCCCGGCTGACCAGCGGCATCTCCGAGATCGGCGGGCTCGGTACGGCGTACCTGGTGGGCCTGCTCGGGCTGTCGGTGGCGGTGGGGCTGGCGCTGCGCGGTGCCCCGGCGGTGCGGCAGCATGCCCGGCTGGCCGGGCTGGGTCTCGCGGCGGCCGTGCTCGGAGTGCTGGTCGCGACCGCCGCCTCCCTCGAACAGTTGGCCCGGCGCATCCTGTTCTTCGTCAGCGAGCAGAGCCTTCAGGTCGAGCACGGACGCGGCCTGGTCAGCGCGTTCGTCGCCGTCGCACTGCTGGCGGCCGCGCTGCATCTGGCCGGCCGGGCAGCCGGCGGGACGCCCACCGACGGGGAGCCGGACGAGGACCGGCCCGAGCGCCGCCGCCGGGCGGACGAGGACGACGTGCCGCCGGGCCCGGCGGACCTGACGGTGCAGCCCACGGTGCCGTTCGCAGGCCCCGAACGGGCGTACTGAACCAGCTCCGGCAGCGCGTCCGGCGGCCACCGGAGCTTCGCCGCCGATTCGCCGGAAAGCCGTGGTTGCCGCCCGTTCCGCGAGATACGGTTGCTGCCCGCCGTCCCATGGTCGCGGCACCGAGGACCTGGTCGGCCGGCGTGACGGCGGCGGGCGAAGGAGGAACCATGACCCGCCCGGGACTGCCCAAGCTGATCGCCACCGACCTGGACGGCACGCTCGTCCGCAGCGACGAGACCGTCTCCGCGTACACCCATCGGGTGCTGGACCGGGTGCGGTCCGCCGGGATCCCGGTGGTCGGCGCGACCGGCCGTGGACCGCGCCTCACCGAGCTCACCCGTAACGACATCCGGGCCGCCGACTTCCTGGTGATGGCCGGCGGCGGCCGGGTGGTGGACCAGAGCGACCCGGACGGGCCCCTGGTGCTGCGGGACGAGCGGCTGCCCGGCGAGGTGCTGGCCCGGATCCTCACCGACCTGGAGGCGGCCGTCGGCCCGCTGACGGTCATGGTGGAGGCGTCGGACGAACACGACGCGCCGCTCTGGGGCGACTACCACCCGAGCTGGCCCTACCCGGACCGGTTCGAGGCCCGCAGCCGGGTCGAGTGCCTCTCCTGCGACGTGATCAAGGCGTTCGCCCGTACCGCCGACCACCACGTGGACGAGCTGCTGGCCGCGGCGCGGACGATCGTGCCGCCGGACGTGGCGACGCTCACCCAGGCCGGGCTCGGCTTCATCGAGATCTGCCCGCCGCGTACCGACAAGGCCAGCGGGCTCAGCGTCATCGCCGAACGGCTCGGCGTGGACCCGGCCGACGTGCTGGTCTTCGGCGACCAGCCGAACGACCTGCCGATGTTCGGCTGGGCGGGATGGGCCCGGGTGGCGGTGGCGAACGCCCACCCGGAGGTACGCGCCGCGGCGGACGAGATCACCTTGCGCAACGACGACGACGGCGTCGCGGTCTACCTGGACCGGCTACTCTCCCGGTGATGGAAGATCCACCTCGGCTCGTCGCCTCCGACATCGACGGCACGCTGCTGCGCGACGACCGGACGCTCAGCCCGCGTACCGCCGCGGTGCTGGCCCGCATCGCCGCCGCCGGCACGCCGGTGGTTCTGGTCACCGGCCGTCCGATCCGCTGGCTCCAGATGGTGTACGAGCAGCTCGCCGAGCCGTTGCCGGCGATCTGCGCCAACGGCGCGGTGGTGTACGACCCGGCCACCGACCAGGTGCTGCGGGCCGACCCGCTCGCCCCGGAACTGCTGGCGGAGGTGGCCCGGCGGCTGCGCGCCGAGGTGCCCGGGGTGAGCTTCGCGGTGGAGATCGTGGACAGCCGGCAGATGCGGCACGAGGCGCACTACCCGCTGCGCTGGGACGCCGACCTCGACGCGATCCGGGCCGTCGAGTCGCCGGAGGAGCTGCTGGCCGCGCCCGCGGTGAAGCTGCTGGCCCGGGCCGGGGAGCAGGACCCGGACGTGTTCGTCCAGGTGGTGGCGGGCGCGCTGGAGGGGCTGGCCGAGGCGACCCACTCGTCGTACAGCGGGCTGATCGAGATCTCGGCCGCCGGCGTGACCAAGGCGGCCGGCCTGGCCTGGTACGCGGAGCGGCTCGGCGTCGACGAGCGGGACGTGGTGGCCTTCGGCGACATGCCCAACGACGTGCCGATGCTGGCCTGGGCCGGACGGGCGGTGGCCGTCGCCAACGCCCACCCGGCGGTACGGGAGATCGCCGACGAGGTCACCGGGCCGAACACCGAGGACGGCGTGGCCGCGTACCTGGAGAAGGTCTTCGAGCTGGACTGAGCGGCCGGGGCACCGTGCGGCGCCCCGGCCGACGGGTCACAGGTACTGGCCGGGCGCGTGGCCCTCGCCGGCGCCGGGCATCCCCGGCATGCCCGGCATCACGCCGCCCGGGCCGCTGGGCAGCGCCTGGCGGCCGGAACGCATCTGCTCGAGCTGGACGCGGGCGGCCATCTGCTGGGCCACCAGTGCGGCCTGGATGCCGTGGAACAGCCCCTCCAGCCAGCCCACCAGCTGGGCGTGCGCGATCCGCAGCTCACCCTCGCTCGGCGCCTGCTGCTCGGTGAACGGCAGCGAGATCCGCTCCAGCTCCTCGCGCAGTTCGGGGGCGAGGCCCTCCTTCAGCTCGACGATCGAGCGCTCGTGGATCTCCCGCATCCGGTGCCGGCTCGCGTCGTCGAGCGGCGCCGCCTTCACCTCCTCCAGCAGCTGCTTGATCATGCTGCCGATCCGCATCACCTTGGCCGGCTGCTCGACCAGACGGGTCGGGTCCTCGCCCTTGCCCTCGTCGGTCTGCACCGTGCCGACCGGGCGGCCGTCCGGCCCGACCACCACCACGGTGCCCGGGATGCCATCGTTGCCCTGTTCGTCGTCGTGTCCGGCGGAGTGCGCTTCGGTCATGGCACCCATCTTTACCCACGCCGACCATGTGCACGCGGCCGGTCCGGGGGACGCTACGGTCGCCGCATGCTCTCCGACCCACGCGAGGTGCTGACCCGCCCGTCCCCGCCCCCGGATGCCACCGTCTCCTACGGCGACCACCCGGACCAGTGCGCCGAACTGCGGCTGCCGGCCGGCGACGGGCCGCCGCGGCCGCTCGTGGTCGTGGTGCACGGCGGTTTCTGGCGGGCGGAGTACGACCGGGCCCACACCGGCCCGATGGCGGCGGCGCTGGCCGCGCTCGGCCACCCGGTCGCGCAGATCGAGTACCGGCGGACCGGCCGGCCGGGCGGTGGCTGGCCGCACACGCTCACCGACGTCCGCGCCGGGATCGCCGCGCTGCCGGCACTAGCCGCCGCCGCGCTGCCCGGCCGGGTGGCGCCCGTACCGCCGATCCTGGTCGGTCACTCCGCGGGCGGGCACCTGTCCCTGTACGTGGCCGCGCACGCCCCGGAGACGGTCGGCGGGGTGCTCGCGCTGGCGCCGGTGGCCGACCTCGCGCAGGCGTACCGGCTGGACCTGGACGAGGGTGCGGTGACCGCGCTTCTCGGCGGCGGCCCGGACGACGTGCCGGACCGGTACGCGGCAGCCGATCCATCCGCATTGGTACCCATCCGAACACGCACAGTAGTCATTCACGGTGATCAAGATATCCAGGTTCCGATCGCGATCAGCCGGTCCTGGGTGGCCGCAGATCACGCTGCCGGAGGCTCCGCCACGCTCATTGAGCTGCCCGAATGCGAGCATTTCGGGCTGATCGCACCGGGCTCCACCGCGTGGCCGCAGGTGGTGGCGGCGTTGCGGTCGCTTCACGATGATCTTCAAGGCATTGACGCAGCGTCGTCGACCAGGTAGAACGCCGAAGGGGTGTGCACCATGGCCACCCCGTCGGGAAGGAAATTCGGTGGCACAGATGAACCGCAGGCGGGCGCTGCAACTGCTGGCCGCGCTGGGTACCACCGGACTGGCGGCGGGTTGTGGCTCCGGGGACGACGAGTCCGGGGACCAGGCCGGATCCGGCAGCCCGATCAAAGTCGGGCTGATCGTGCCCGGCAGTGGAGCGAACAAGGCCATCGGTGACGAGATCACCAACGGCTTCCAGCTCTTCCTCAGCATGCGCGGCCAGCAGATCGCCGGCCACCCGGTCACGCTCGTGACCGCCGAGGAGGGCGACACCGCCGCCACCGGAAAGGCCGCCGTCGACCGGCTGCTCAAAGAGGGCGTGCTCGCGCTCACCGGCGTGGTCAGCCCCACCGTGATGACCGGTATCAAGGACGCGGTCGAGGAGGCCCGGGTGCCCCTGCTGGGCTCCAACGCCTCCCCGTCGACGCTCCAGGGCGTCGTCTACATCTGGCGTACCTCGTACGTGCTGACCGAGCCCGGCGAGGCGCTCGGCGAGTACCTGCGCCAGAAGCTGGACGCCTCCAGCCGGATCGCCATCTTCGGCACCCGCGGCCCGGGCAGCCAGGACGTCATCGAAGGGCTGCGGCGCGCGTACGAGCGGGGTCGCCGGCTCACCGAGGACCCGATCTTCACCGAGGACGACCCCAACCCGTCCCGGACGCTCTACTCGGGGCCGATCCGCAAGGCGCTCGAACGCAAGCCGGACGCGGTGTTCTGCCACTACTCCGGCGCGCAGGCCGTGCAGTTCGTCAAGCAGCTCTACGCCCAGGGCTACCGGGGTCCGATCTACGCCCCCGGGTTCCTCACCGAGGGCACCGCGCTCGACCAGCTCGACGACGGCGAGAAGGGCCGCGAGCGCAAGCTCATCCAGACGTACGGGATCGAGACCGCGCTGAACTACTCGGCCGACCTCAACAACACCGCGAACCGGATCTTCGCCTCGGCGTACCGGAAGACGTTCAACTCGGCGCCCACCACGTACGCGATGGCCTCCTACGACGCCGCGCTGGTACTGGACAAGGCGATCCGGCTGGCCGGGGGGAACCCCTCGCCGCAGCAGGTCAACCTGGCGCTGGGCAAGGTCGGCCAGGTGGACAGCCCGCGCGGCACCTGGCAGTTCAACCAGACCCGTACCCCGCAGCAGAAGTGGTACCTGCGCCGGGTGCAGACCGACGGCCGGCTGCTCTCCAACGTCGTGATCAACGAGCTGGCGACGCTGGGCTGACCGGCCCCCGTACGCGCGCAAGGGCGGTCTCCCACCGGGAGGCCGCCCTTCGCGCCGAGGCGTGGCGTCGAGCGTGGCTCAGTGCCGCAGCTCGGCGATGCAGCACTTCACGCTGCCACCGCCCTTCTTCAGCTCGGCCAGCTCCACCGGGACCGGGTGGTAGCCGGCCGCCTTCAGCTTGCCGGCGAGCCGGGTCGCCTCGTTGTTCAGCACCACGTTGAGCCCGTCGCTGACCAGGTTCAGGCCGAACGCCAGCGCGTCCTCGTCGTCCGCGACGATCGCGTCCGGGAAGAGCTGGGCCAGCACCTTCTGGCTGGCGGCGGAGAAGGCGCCCGGGTAGTAGACGACGTTCTCGTCGTCGATCGAGGCCAGCGCCACGTCCAGGTGGTAGAAGCGCGGGTCGACCAGGTGCAGCGAGACCACCGGCCGCCCGAGCGCCTCCTGGGCCTCGGCGTGCGCGGCCGGCTCGGTCCGGAAGCCGTACCCGGCGAGGATCAGGCCGCCGTGCGCCTCCGGCAGGTACGCGAAGTCGCCCTCACCCTCGTTCGTCTCGCTCGGCGCGATGAACCGCCAGCCCTGCTGCTCGTAGAACGCGCGGTGCGCGGCGGCCTCGGCGGAGCGCTGCTCGTGCTTGAACCGGGCGCCGTAGACCGTGCCGTCGACCACGAACGCGCCGTTCGCGGCGTAGACCATGTCCGGCAGGCCCGCCGCGGGCGTCAGCAGGTTCACCTCGTGGCCCAGCCCGACGAGCGTCTCGCGCAGCCGGTCCCACTGCTTGACCGCCAGGTCGGCGTCGACCGGCGTGGTCACGTCCATCCACGGGTTGATCGCGTACTCGACCGTGAAGTGCTCGGGCGAGCACATGAGATATGTCCGCTTTCGCGAGACTCGCTGCTGGTTCACGGTCACCAAGAGTAGGTACGGTACAACTTTGGTAACAGCCACAAGCATTGCTTCCCGGGAGCGGAACGTTGCAGATAGACGCGGTCGACCAGCGAATCATTGCGTTACTCGTCGCGGATGCTCGCGCCTCGTATGCGGACATCGGCAGCCGGGTGTCACTCTCCGCCCCCGCCGTCAAGCGACGCGTCGACCGCCTCCGATCCGCCGGGGTGATCCGGGGATTCACCGCCGTCGTCGACCCGGCCGCCGTCGGCTGGACCACCGAGGCGTTCGTCGAGCTGTTCTGCGCCGGCCGGACCACACCGGCGCAGATCGGCGCCGCCGCCCGCCGCCACCCCGAGGTGGTCGGCGCGTACACCGTCTCCGGCGAGGCGGACGCGCTCGTGCACCTGCGCGCCGCGGACATCTCCCACCTGGAGGAGGCACTGGAACGGCTGCGCGCCGAATCGTTCGTCACCTCGTCCCGCAGCACCATCGTGCTCTCCCGGCTGGTCGAGTCCCCCGGCGTCGGCCCGTCCACGCCTTGACCTCAACCCCGCTTCATGTCGTGCACTGACACCCGTGACCGGCGAGACGCGAGGGGGCGGTATGCGTGCGGTGTGGCTGCGGGAGTTCGGCGGACCGGAGGTGCTCGTGCCCGGGACGGCACCCGACCCGGCACCCGGACCGGGCCAGGTCCTCGTCGACGTGGCACACGCGAACATCACGTTCGTCGAGACGATGTTCCGGGCCAGCGGCTTCGGGCCGTTCGGCACCGAACTGCCGGTGATTCCCGGTAACGGCGTCGGCGGCACGATCACCGCGCTGGGACCGGACGTCGACCCGGCGCTCGCCGGCCGCGTCGTGGTCACCGCCACCGGCGGCACCGGCGGGTACGCCGAGCGCGTCGTCGTCGACCGGGGCGCGCCTGTCCCCGTACCCCCGGGGTTGCCGCTGGACGCGGCGGTGGCGCTGATGGCCGACGGCCGGACCGCCCTGATGCTGGCCCGGGCGGCCGGGCTGCGGCCGGGCGACCGGGTCCTGGTCGAGGCGGCGGCCGGCGGCGTCGGATCGCTGCTCACGCAGCTCGCGGCGGCCGCCGGCGCGACGGTGGTGGCCGCTGCCGGCGGCAACCGAAAGGTGGGCCTGCTCCGCGCCGCCGGCCTCGACGTGGCGGTCGACTACCGGCAGGCGGGCTGGACCGACCGGGTCCGGGACGCCGTGGGCGCCGTCGACGTGGTGTTCGACGGCGTCGGCGGGCCGCTCGCCCGGGAGGCGTTCGGCCTGCTGGACCCCGGCGGACGGATGCTCAGCTTCGGGCTGGCCGGCGGCACCTGGGCCGACATCCCGGCCGAGTCGGCAGCCGCACACGGAGTGACGCTGCTGAGCCCTCGGCCCGGCCCGGACGAGGTGCGCGCCCTCACCGAGGCGGCACTCGCCGAGGGCGCGGCCGGGCGGCTGCGGCCGCTGATCGGGCAGCGCTTCCCGCTGGACCGGGCCGCCGCCGCGCACGCCGCGATCGAGGCCCGGGAAACCCTGGGCAAGACCCTGCTCGACGTACGGTGAGCAGCGCTCAGAGGTACATGCCGGTGCGGTGCTCCTCGGCCCGGGCCGGCTTGTCGCCCTCACCGAAGAAGCGCTTGCCGCCGAACTCGCCGTGCAGACGGTCGTCCAGTTCGTCGGCGAGACCGGTCATCACCTGCACCGCGAGCATCAGGTGGGTGGGCTGGAAGTTGCGGCCGAACACCGGGATCGAGGCCCACACCGTGTCGTCGGCGCAGTAGAGCCGGCCGATCGGCATCCGGTTGGTCAGCTCGGAGAGCTTCACGTAGAGGCGCTCGGTCGGCTCGACCTCGGTCAGCACCGGCGAGAAGACGTCCACGAGCGGCGGATTGTCCCGCACCCGCACGAAGACCATGGCCGAGCCGGCCCGGATGTTGATGTCACCGTCGGAGTCGATCTGGAGCTGGTCGGACGCGGACTTCAGCATCGTCGACACGACGGTGCGGACCCGCTCCTCCAGGGCCAGCACGTCGTTCTCGCCGGACTGTGCGGCCGCTGCCGCGGCCAGCGCCTCGTCCAGGTCGGCCTCGACGTCGCGGTCCGGGCCGAACTCGCTGCGCGCGGTACCGAGCGGCTCCACCGGCAGCGCCTCGCCCTCTGCGTCGTGCACCAGGTAGACGAGGAAGGCCGGGTGCGGGGCACCGTAGACGTCACGCAGTGTGCGGGACAGCACCGCGGCCAGCCGGGTCGCCTCGTCGGTGCCGCAGTCCAGCCCGAACTGCTCGCCGGAACCCGGCACCACGCCCGGCGGCGACCAGCCGAGCGCCACCATGTCGGCCACCGCCGCCCGGTCCAGCCGGTAGCCCTGCGGCAGCGTGGCGTTTCCGACCGCGCGAGCCGAGAGCCGCCCCTCCTCGCCGGCGTCCACGCTCACCGAGTAGACGGCGTCGCCGGTGCCCGAGGCCGTCGGGTCGAGCGTGACCTCCAGGTGCCCACCGGTGGGCAGGCCGCGCAGCCGGTCGGCGAGCGCCCGGGCGAACTCCCGCCACGCCTCGGTGACCTTGGCCCGCAGATCGGCTGTGGTCGGCTCGTCGAGCAGGATCGACTCGTGGTGCTCCGGCGTACCGCCGGTTGCTTGATGCGCCGGCGTCGCGCCGGCGGCGTGGTGCTCCGGCGCGCCGCCGGCAGGCTCGTCGACCGGCTCCGAGGGGTGGTCCGCCGTCATGATCGCCTCCGTCCGTTCCCGCCACCCTACCCAGGCGCGAAGGGGACCGAATCCCGCGCGAGGCGCTAATCCTCAGGCGTGGAACCACCCAGGTCCACTGGCCAGGAACCGGCCAGCGCACTGAGCCGCTCGGCCGCCGCGGCCGGGTCCGCGCCGCGCCCCACCGCCAGCCCGAGCAGGTACACGGTGACCGGCGCGCCCGGCCGGACCACCTGGTGGGCCACGTCCCGGGCCACGTCGAGCACCGTCGGCACGGGCACCCCCGCCGGGTCCAGGTCCAGCTCGGCGCAGACCGCCGTGACCCAGTCGTCCAGCACCGTCATCTCGTCCACTCCTCCGCCCGGCGTACGTCCTCGTCAGTGTCGCAGTCGAACCAGGGCGGCGGCCCCGAGCCGGACCAGGACACCTCGCGTACGGCGAGGTCGGCCAGCAGCCCGCGTACCGGCGCCCCGTCGAGCGAGCCGTCCCGCGTCGCGGCGAGCCGGTCTAGGGCGGATCGCAGGGCCGGTACCCGCCAGAGGGCGCAGAGGTGCTGGCGCCGGCCGTCCCCGTCCACGTAGCAGGCGAGCGCGGCGGACCGGCCGTCCAGCGCCTCCCGCCGGGCGGCGGCTACGTCTTCCGGCCCGGCGGCTGCAGGTGCGTCTTCCGGCCCGGCGGCTGCGGCGCCGAGCGCGGGCGGCGGGTAGTCGCGGGAGTGACGGGCGGCGAGCGCGGGCGGTGGATCGTCGCGGGAGTGAGCGGCGGCGAGCGCGCGTCGCAGCTCGGCCACCGCCGCGGTGGTGAGCAGCGGCAGGTCGGCGGCGAGCACCGCGACTGTCGTCGTACCGGGGTCGAGCAACGCCAACCCGGCTGCCGTGGCGGCCACCGGACCGCCCCCGGGCGGCTCTTCCCGGGCCGTCCGGACTCCCCTGGGCAGCGGGCCGGACGAGCCGACCACGATCCGCTGGTCCGCGTCGGCCACCGCATCCAGCACCCGGTGCAGCATCGGCCGGCCGCCTACTGCCCGGGCCGGCTTGTCCACCCCGCCCATCCGCCGGGCCGCGCCACCGGCGAGCAGGATCGCTGCGTACCCCGTCACCGCCTCACAGTAGCCACAGCCACGTCGCCGCATCCCGGCTCGGACCTCTGCCCGGCGTTGTCGGCGGTTTTCCGACGTTGATCGACTGCTTTCCGCCGAAGTGGTGGCATCCAGGGCCCTCCGATACCGCCACTTCGCCGAACTGGTGTCGATCATCGGGCCCCGGCCGGCCCTGGGGCGGCCGGGGGCCGGGGTGGGTGGGGGGTGGGAAGACCTGGGGCGAGGTGCGGGCGGCGGGGTGGCCGGGGAGGATGGCGGCATGGGACGGGCGACTGATCGGCGTGGTGTGCTGCGGATCGACCTCGACGCGGCCGGGGACGGCCGAGGACGGATCCGGCGGCAGGACACCCTGGCCGTGGAGGAGCCGCTGGAGATCCGCGTCGGCGCGGCCGGCCCGGGTCGACGCCGGCCGCTGGCGGTGACGATGCGTACCCCCGGCGACGACCTGGACCTGGCCATCGGCTTCCTGCTCACCGAAGGGCTGATCCGGTCGGCGGAGGACGTGCACACCGCGCAGCTCTGCGCCGGGGCGGAGACCCCGAACACGTACAACGTGGTCGACGTGGTGCTCTCGCCCGGCGTTCCGGAGCCCGTCACCGACCCGTCGCGCAACTTCTACACCACCAGCTCGTGCGGCGTGTGCGGCAAGGCGAGCATCGACTCGGTACGCACCCGCTCGCAGTTCGCGGTGCAGGACGACCCGCTGGTGGTCACCGCCGACCTGCTGGCCGGGCTGCCGGACCGGCTGCGTGCCGCGCAGCGTGCCTTCGACCGCACCGGCGGCCTGCACGCCGCAGGCCTCTTCACCCCCGCCGGGGAACTCGTCGTGCTGCGCGAGGACGTCGGGCGGCACAACGCGGTGGACAAGGTGCTCGGCTGGGCCACCCGGGAAGGGCGGCTGCCGCTGGCCGGGCACGTGCTGCTGGTCTCCGGACGGGCCAGCTTCGAACTCACCCAGAAGGCGTGGATGGCGGGCGTGCCGCTACTCGCGGCGGTGTCCGCGCCGAGCACGCTCGCGGTCGAACTGGCCGAGGAGGCCGGAATGACGCTTGTGGGCTTCCTGCGCGGACCGACCATGAACGTCTACACCGGGGCGGCGCGCGTCGCCGGCTGACGGCACCGGGATCGCGGACGTGGCCGGCCCGGCGGGCGCTCATCCGCGTGGCCGGCGTCGGCGGCGCCGCAGCACCGCGCCGTCGTTCGAACCGCCCCGGCCGTCCAGCGCGGACGGGGCGACTCCGCGCCGGAGCGCCTCGTCGAGCAGCACCGCGAGCGAGTAGCCGGGGTGGGCGGACAAAACCCGTTCCAGGGCGACAGCGGCCAGTGCCCCGTGCCCCGAGCGCCACGCGGCGAACGCGAGCAGGCAGCCCGGCGCGGCGATCAGGTCCGGCTCGGCGCGTCGCAACACGTCCGTCCAGAGGCTGATGTCCTCGTCCCGGCCGTCGGTGCGCGACCAGGCGTGATCGCGTACCGCGACGTGGACGAGGAGCACTGACAGCCAGGCGACCTCGTCGTCGTCCAGCCGCTCGCCGCGCCGCTGGCGGCGAAAGGCGGCTCGCACGGCTGCCGTGCCCGCCGCCCGCACCGCACGCGGCGCCGCACCCGATGCCGGACCGTCCGCCGGAACCGGCAGTTCCCCGTCCGATCCGGGGCCGTCGGCCGGGACCGGCGACTGTCCGCCCGACCCGGAGCCGTCGGCCGGTACGCCGCTCACCTGGCTTCCGGCCGATGATGCGGACGGGGATCCGGTGAGCGCGGCCAGGCGGAGACGGGCCCGAGCGGTGGCCCGGCGCATGGCGAGCCGGACCGGCCCGTCGAGCGGGGACACCTGTGCCGCGAGCGCGGCCCGGTCGGGCAGCGCGACCTGACCGGCGAACACGGCAGCCGCGCTGACCTCGCTGGCGGCCGGGTCGTACGGGGTGCCCTCGGGCGGGCAGCAGGACGGCTCGGCGCACAGGTACGACCACCAGCGCCCGTGGGTGACCCGCAGCGCGTCGAGGACCACCAGCCCGGTGGCGGTCAGCGCGTCACCGATCGCGTCCACGATCCCCGTCACCCGGGCGGCCGGACCGTAGCCGACGACTGTGGCGGCGTCGGCGTCCTGCCGGGCCACCACCTGCGCCAGGTGCCGGGCCGCCGGGCCGGGGTCGGCGCCCGGTGCGGGCAGGTCGCCTCGGGCGGCGAAGACGACGCGGCGGCCGCGTACCGCGACCACCACGACGCTGTCGGCGGGGTGGAAGCCGAGCAGGTAGGGCACGGCCGCGACCATGTCGGCCGGCGAGCGGACGGAGAGGCGCGCTGGCTCGGTGGAGTTCATGCCGGGAGCGTGGGCGGTGCAGTGCCACCGCGTCCGCCCCTGTGGACGACACGCCGTCCGTCCACAGATACGGAGCGTATCTGTCCAGCTCAGTGGCGATCGGCGGCGTCGCTCGGCACACGGATGTCCGGGGTACCGGCTACCTTGCGCACATGGACCTGGCGTACCTGCGGGCACACCCGGAGCACCTGCCGACCTTCCTGACCCACCAGCGGATCCGGGAGACGCCGGTCTCCGGTGGTGACATCTGCGCCGCCTCCCGGCTCACGCTGGACGACGGGCACTCGGTGTTCGCCAAGACGTGGCCGGAACGGGCCGCGCGTCCGCTGCCGGAGGGCTTCTTCGCCGCCGAGGCGGCCGGGCTGCGCTGGCTGCGCGAGGCCGGCTCGGTGCCCGTACCGGATGTGTTCGTCGTGTTGCCCGACCTGCTGGCGCTCGACTGGGTGGAGCCCGGCGAGCCGACGCCGGAGGCCGCGGAGGCGTTCGGCCGCGACCTGGCCGGGCTGCACCGCGCCGGCGCGCCCGCGTTCGGTGCGGACTGGCCGGGGTTCATCGGTTCGCTGCCGCAGGACAACACGCCCGACCCCGGTCCCTGGCCGGACTGGTTCGCCCGGCGCCGACTCCTGCCCTACCTGCGCCTGTCGGTCGACCGTGGCGCGCTGCACAGCGCCGGGGTGGCGCTCGTCGAGCAGGTCGTCGACCGGATCGGTGAGTTCGGTGGTGACGAGCCGCCGGCCCGGCTGCACGGCGATCTCTGGCCGGGCAATCTGCTCTGGGGCGCCGACGACCGGGTGTGGCTGGTCGACCCGGCCGCGCACGGCGGCCACCGCGAGACCGACCTGGCGCAGCTCGCGCTGTTCGGCGGCCCGCCGCACCTGGACCGGATCATGGCGGCCTACCGGGAGGCGTGGCCGCTCGCCGACGGGTGGCGGGAGCGGGTGCCGCTGCACCAGTTGCATCTGCTGCTCGTGCACGCCGCGATCTTCGGCGCGGCGTACGCGGACGCCGTGGGTTCCACCGCTCGTGCCGCCCTCCGCGGGCTCGACCGCGCTACGGTCGACCGATGAGCACCCCCCGGACGACGACCGACGGCGTTCTCGCCGACCGGTACGGCCGTGTCGCCCGGGACCTTCGGGTCTCCCTCACCGACAAGTGCAACCTGCGCTGCACCTACTGCATGCCGGCCGAGGGCCTGCCCTGGCTGTCCGGTCCGCAACTGCTCAGCGACGACGAGATCGTCCGGCTGGTGGGTGTCGCGGTGACCCGGCTCGGCATCACCGAGGTGCGCTTCACCGGCGGTGAGCCGCTCATCCGGCCCGGCCTGCCCGGCATCGTGGCGGCGGTCGCCGCGCTCACGCCCCGGCCGCGCATCTCGCTGACCACGAACGGCATCGGCCTGGCCCGCATGGCGTCCGCGCTGCGCGCGGCCGGGCTGGACCGCGTCAACGTCTCGCTCGACACCCTCGACCGGGACCGGTTCACCGCGCTGACCCGCCGCGACCGGCTCGGCGACGTGCTCGCCGGCCTGGCCGGCGCGGCGGAAGCCGGGCTGACCCCCGTGAAGATCAACTCGGTGCTGATGCGGGGCACGAACGACGACGAGGCGCCCGCGCTGCTCCGGTTCGCGCTCGCGCACGGCTACGAGCTGCGGTTCATCGAACAGATGCCGCTCGACGCGCAGCACGGCTGGGACCGATCGACGATGGTCACCGCCGACGAGATCCTGGCCTCCCTGCACGCCGCGTTCGCGCTGACGCCGGACCCGTCCGAGCGGGGCGCGGCACCGGCCGAGACGTGGCTGGTGGACGGCGGGCCGGCCCGGGTCGGGGTCATCGCCAGTGTGACCCGGCCGTTCTGCGGCGACTGCGACCGCACCCGGCTCACCGCCGACGGCCAGGTGCGCAACTGCCTGTTCGCCACCGAGGAGTCGGACCTGCGCGGCGCGTTGCGCGCCGGCGCGGACGACGAGGAGCTGGCCCGGCGCTGGCGGTCCGCGATGTGGGCCAAGCGGGCCGGGCACGGCATCGACGACCCGACGTTCCTCCAGCCCGCGCGCTCGATGTCGGCGATCGGAGGCTGAGGGTGGAGCTCACAGTCCGCTACTTCGCCGGCGCCCGCGCGGCCGCCGGACGACCCGAGGAGACCGCATCCGCGGGCGTGTCCCTGGACGAACTCCTCGATGAACTGGCCGCCCGGCACGGCGAACGCCTCGCGGTGGTGCTGAAGGCGGCGAGTTTCCTGGTCGACGGCGTGGCCTGTCATGATCGACGGGCACTGTTGCCGGCCGGGGTGACGGTGGACGTGCTGCCGCCCTTCGCGGGCGGCTGAGGGGGGCACACGTGCTGGCCATGGCGACATTCCTGGGCTTCGTCGTGCTCGTGATCGGCCTGATCCACTTCTACCTGTGGCAGCGGCTGGTCCGGGACACCACGTGTCCCGGGCGGTGGCGCCGGGCCGGTGGCGTGGCGATCGCGGCGCTGGCGGTGCTCGTACCGGTGACGATGGCGGGCACCCGCAGCGGCTGGTACTGGCTGGCCTGGCCGGGCTACCTCTGGGTCGCGCTCATGTTCTACCTGCTGGTGCTGCTGCTGGTGCTGGAGGTGCCGACCGCTGTCGTCCGGCTCGTGCTGCGCCGCCGGGCCCGCGCGGCGGTCGCCGCCGGCCCGGAGCCCGAGCCCGCACTCGTGGGCGCGGCGACGGCGGAGGGTGCGACGACGCCGCCGGTCGACAACGCCGACGTGCCCCCGGCCGGCACCCCCGCGCCGGACCACGACCCCTCCCGGCGGTTGCTGCTCGCCCGTGGGGCGGCGATCTTCGCCGGGCTCACCGCCGCCGGCGTCACCGGGTACGGCGTACGCACCGCGATGGGCCCGCCGCGGCTCGACCGGGTGCAGATCCCGCTGGCCAAGCTGCCCCGGAGCATGGACGGCCTGCGTATCGCCACCGTCTCGGACATCCACCTCGGGCCGCTGCGCGGCAGAGCGCACACCGAGCGGATCGTCGCGATGATCAACCGGATGGACGCCGACCTGGTCGCGGTGGTCGGCGACCTGGTCGACGGCACGGTGGCCGAGCTGGGCGAGGCCGCCGAACCGCTGCGCGACCTGCAGTCCCGGTACGGCAGCTTCTTCGTCACCGGCAACCACGAGTACTACTCGGGCGTCGAGGAGTGGGTCCGCGAGGTGGACCGGCTCGGCCTGCGGGTGCTTCAGAACGAGCGGCAGGAGATCCAGGCCCGGGGCGGTGTGCTGGACCTGGCCGGGGTGAACGACGTGAGCGCCGCCGGCACCGGGGTGGCCGCGCCCGCCGACTACGCCGCCGCCCTCGGCGACCGCGACCCGAGCCGCCCGGTGGTGCTGCTGGCGCACCAGCCGGTGGCCGCGCAGGAGGCGGCGAAGTTCGGCGTCGACCTGCAACTCTCCGGGCACACGCACGGCGGCCAGATGGTGCCGTTCAACCTGGCGGTGAAGCTCGAACAGCCGGTTGTCTCCGGTCTCGGCGAGGTCGACGGCACGAAGGTCTACGTCACGAACGGCGCCGGCTTCTGGGGCCCGCCGGTGCGGGTGGGCGCGCCTCCCCAGGTGACGCTCGTCGAGCTGCGCGCTCAATAGCGTGCATGGGCCGCCGAGTCCAGCACCGCATTGCTCAGGTCACCCGTACGCGTGGCGACGGGCGGGCGGGGGACCGGACGTGACAGGATGCGGCGTGCCTCCGTTCAGCGCCGCACCCCCCGGTGGCCTCCCGCCGTACGTCGCGGATCTGCACATCCACTCGAAGTACTCCCGCGCGTGCAGCCGCGACCTGACCCTGCCGAACCTGGCCTGGTGGGCCCGGCGCAAGGGCATCGGCGTGCTCGGCACCGGCGACTTCACCCATCCCGCCTGGTACGACCACCTGCGGGAGACGCTGCACCCGGCCGAGCCGGGCCTGTACCGGCTCTCGCCCGAGGCGGAGCGGGACGTCGCCCGGCGGCTGCCGCCCCGGCTCGCAAGCGAGGCGGAGGCCGACCCGGTCCGGTACATGCTGAGCGTGGAGATCTCCACGATCTACAAGCGTGACGACCGCACCCGCAAGGTGCACCACCTGATCTACCTGCCGGACCTGGACGCGGTGGCCCGGTTCAACACCGCGCTGGGCCGGATCGGCAACCTCGGCTCGGACGGCCGGCCGATCCTCGGGCTTGACTCCCGCGACCTGCTGGAGATCACGCTGGAGGCGAGCCCGGACGGCTACCTGGTGCCGGCGCACATCTGGACGCCCTGGTTCTCCGCGCTCGGCTCGAAGTCCGGCTTCGACGCGATCGCCGACTGCTACGCCGACCTGGCCGAACACATCTTCGCGGTGGAGACCGGTCTGTCGTCCGACCCGGAGATGAACTGGCGGGTCGGCAGCCTGGACCGCTACCAGCTGGTGTCGAACTCGGACGCGCACTCGCCGCCCGCGCTGGCCCGGGAGGCGACGGTCCTGACCGCCGCCCGCGACTACTTCGCGATCCGCGAGGCGCTGCGGACCGGCGACGGTCTTGCGGGCACCGTGGAGTTCTTCCCGGAGGAGGGCAAGTACCACGCCGACGGGCACCGCCTGTGCGGCGTGAACTGGTCGCCGGAGCGGACCCGCGAGGCGGGTGGGCGCTGCCCGGAGTGCGGCAAGCCGCTGACAGTGGGCGTACTCAGCCGGGTCGAGGAGCTGGCGGACCGGCCGGTGGGGCACCGTCCGGCGCACGCGCGCGAGGTGACGCATCTGGTGCCGCTGGCCGAGATCCTGGGTGAGCTGAACCGGGTCGGCGCGCGGTCGAAGAAGGTCGAGGGCAAGCTCAACGAGCTGATCGCCGCGCTCGGCCCGGAGCTGGAGATCCTCACGCGTACCCCGATCGAGGAGATCGGCCGGGTCGGCGGCGAGCTGCTCGCGGAGGGCATCGGCCGGCTGCGCCGCGGCGACGTGCGCCGGGTGCCGGGCTACGACGGCGAGTACGGCGTGATTACGCTGTTCGACCCGGCGGAGCTGGGCGCCTCGGGTGCCCGCGCGGGGCAGGAGACGCTGTTCGACGTACCGGTGCCCGCGCAGCGGCGGCCGGCGGAGCCGGCGCCGAAGCCGAAGGCCAAGCGCCCGGCGGCGGCCCGGCCCGAGCCGAAGCGCACGCCGCCGCCCGCGCCCCCGATCGCGCCGCCGCCGTCCCCGCACGAGCCGTTCGAGCCGATGCTCGCCGGGATGGAGGAGGTCGGCACCGGCCTGCTGGACCGGCTGGACGCGATGCAGCGGGTGGCCGCGTCGGCGCCGGGTGGTCCGCTGCTCATCGTGGCCGGTCCGGGCACCGGCAAGACGCGGACGCTCACCCATCGGATCGCGTACCTCTGCGCGGAGCTGAACGTCTTCCCCGACCAGTGCCTGGCGATCACGTTCACCCGGCGGGCGGCCGAGGAACTGCGGCACCGGCTGGACGGGCTGCTCGGCCCGGTCGCCGAGGACGTCACAGTCGGCACGTTCCACTCGCTCGGCCTGACCGTGCTGCGGGAGAACGCGGCGGCGGCCGGGCTGCCGGCGGACTTCCGGATCGCCGACGACGCGGACCGGGCGGCGGCGCGCGCCGAGGCCGGTGACGACGACGAGCGGTACGTGGCACTGCTGCGCAAGCGGGACCTGGTCGACCTGGACGAGCTGCTGACGCTGCCGGTGGCCCTGCTCAAGGGGGACCGGAAGCTGGTGCGGGAGTACCGCGAGCGGTGGAAGTGGATCTTCGTCGACGAGTACCAGGACGTCGACGCGGTGCAGTACGACCTGCTGCGGCTGCTCAGCCCGCCGGACGGCAACCTGTGCGCGATCGGCGACCCGGACCAGGCGATCTACTCGTTCCGGGGTGCGGACGTGGGCTACTTCCTGCGCTTCTCGCAGGACTTCACCGACGCCCGGCTGGTCCGCCTGAACCGCAACTACCGTTCCTCGGCGCCGATCCTGGCCGCCGCCGTGCAGGCCATCGCGCCGTCGTCGCTGGTGCGCGGCCGGCGCCTCGACCCGGCCCGCCTCGACCCGGAGGCGCCGCTGGTCGGCCGGTACGCGGCGAGTTCCGCCCACGACGAGGCCGACTTCGTGGCCCGTACCGTGGACGAGCTGGTCGGCGGCCTGTCCCACCGCTCGCTGGACTCGGGGCGGATCGACGGGCGGGCCACCTCGCTGTCCTTCTCCGACATCGCGGTGCTGTACCGCACCGACGCTCAGGCCGCACCGATCGTGGACGCGCTGGCCCGGGCGAACATCCCGGTGCAGAAGCGCTCGCACGACCGGCTGCGCGACCGTCCCGGCGTGCCGGCGATCGCCCGCGAACTGCGCCACGCCGGTCTTGACGGCTCGCTCGCCGCCCGGGTACGCCAGGCCGGGCAGATCCTGGCCGAGCGCTTCGCGGTGCCCACGCTCGACGGTTCCGGCGCGGTACGCCCCGAGGACGTCCGCACCGCGGTGGACCTGCTCACCCCGCTGGCCCGGCGCTGCGGCGACGACCTGGAGCTGTTCCTCAACCAGCTCGCCACCGGCGCGGAGGTGGACGCGCTGGACCCGCGCGCCGAGGCGGTCACGCTGCTCACGCTGCACGCCGCGAAGGGCCTGGAGTTCCCGGTGGTGTTCCTGGTCGGCGCCGAGGACGGCCTGCTGCCGCTGCGCTGGCCCGGCTCCGAGCCGGACGACGACGCGGTGGCCGAGGAGCGGCGGCTGTTCTTCGTCGGGCTGACCCGGGCGCAGGACCGGCTCTACGTCAGCCACGCGGGCCGCCGCGCCCGGCACGGCGCGGAACGCGACACCCGCCCGTCGCCGTTCCTCGATGTAATTGACCCGGCGTTGTTCGAGCGCCTGGACGCAACCGAGCCCCGCCGCCCGAAGGACCACCAGCTCCGGCTGATCTGACCGCCCGTGGCGCGCGGCCGACCGCGCAGGTCAGTTGAGGACGGCGGCGAGCCACGCGCCGCCGAGCAGCGCCGGGCCGAACGGCACCGGCGTGTCCCGGCGTACCCGGCCGGCGGCGAGCAGGACCAGCACCGCGACTCCGGCGAGCACGTGCGGCAGGAGCAGCCCGAGCCGCAGCGCCGGCCAGCCGAGCCAGCCCAGCGGCAGCCCGAGCGCGGCGGCGAGCTTCACGTCGCCGAAGCCGAGCCGGGCGCGAGGCAGCAGCGCCAGCAGCGCGTACCCGATGAAGGAGAGCGCGGCCCCGGCCACCGCGACGGCCAGGCGGCGCGGTTCGCCGGTCGCCGTCGCGGCCGCGGTGAGGCCGAGCCCGCCGCCGAGCGCGACCACGCCGACGAGCGGATCGGGCAGCCGCAGCGCGGTCAGGTCGGTGACCGTGAGGACCAGCCCGGCGGCGGCGACCAGCAGCAGCGCGGGCAGTGCCGGGTCGGTGCCCCTGGTGGCGGCGAGCCCGCCGAACACCACGACACCGACCAGGGCGAGCGTGCTCCGGCGCGGAGCGCCGCCAGGGGGAACCGCGACGAGCGACCGGCCGGCCGGCACCGCCACCCACCCGGCTGGTGCGCCGAGCAGGGCGATCCCCGTCACCAGCAGCGCCGACACGGGCGGGGACGCTACCGCCCGGCGGGCTCCCCGGCCGTCCCGTCGACGGCTGGTGGCGGGGACCGGCGGGGACGCTCGGTGCTCACCACCACCGCGACGCCGACCACGATGACCGCGCCGCCCATCAGCACCTGCGAGGTGATCGGTTCGGCGACGAACAACGCGCCGAGTGCCACCGCGACCACCGGGTTCACGTACGCGTAGGTGGAGACCAGGGAGATCGGCGCGTGGGCGAGCAGCCAGACGTACGCGGTGAAGGCGACGAGGGATCCGGCCACCATCAGGTAGGCCATCGCCGCCCAGGACCGGCCGGTCACCTCCGCGAAGGAGAAGCCGCGCAGCTCACCCCGGGCCACGCCGACGAGCGCGAGCACCGCCGCGCCGGCGACCATCTCGTAGACGGTGGCCACGAACGGGTCCGCGGGCATCAGGATCTTCCCGGACAGGTACGAGCCGACCGACCAGCTCGTCGCCGCGGCGACCACAGTCAGCGCGCCCGCCACCGGCACGCCGTCGACCCCGTCGCGGGGCAGCACGAGCAGGACCAGACCGGCGAAGCCGAGCGCCACCCCGAGGAACGTCCAGGGTCGCGGCCGGTCCCCGCCCGTCGTCCGCAGCAGCACCACGAGCAGCGGCACGGTGGCGACGAGCAGCGCCGCCACACCGGACGGTACGGCGGTCCCGGGCGGGCCGGACTCGGCGAGCACCACCAGACCGTTGCCGCCGGCGAGCAGCAGCACGCCGATCAGCGCGGCGGAGCCGACGCGACGCGCGGGCACCCGCAGCGCGCCGGGTCCCCGCCGCAGGCGCAGCACGACGGCGAGCACCACGGCCGCGCCGGCGAACCGCATCGCCGCGGAGATCAGTGGCGGCAGGGACTCGACGGCCACCCGGATGCCCAGGTACGTCGAGCCCCACAGCAGGTAGACCAGCACGAGGGCGGTCCAGATCAGCGCGGTGCGGGCCGGCGGCGTCGCGGAATCGACGACGTTCGTCGCACTCGTGGGGCGTGAGCTCATCGTCTGTCCACGCTACGGTGGCCACGGCGTCGGCGTCCCCAGTTGGTGGCCGGCCTCTCAGCACTGGCGTACGCAGGAGGCGTTCATGTCGAACTTCGGTCCACCGGGCGGCGGCTCTCCCGACCCCTGGGGACGGCCCGACGACGGCTACGCCCCGCAGCCCGACCCCCGCTACGCTCCGCAGGGCGACCCGCGTTACGCCCCGCAGCCGGATCCGCGGTACGGCCCGCCGGGCGCGCAGCCGTACGGGCCGCCCGCCGACCAGTACGGCCCGCCCGACCAGTACGGGCCGCCCACCCAGCAGTACGGGCCCGCCGACCGGTACGGCCCGCCGGCCGATCAGTACGGGCCGCCGACGCAGCGCTTCGAGCCGGGCCCGGCCTGGTCCCCGCAGCAGGGTCACCCGGGTGACCTCTATGCCGGGCCGCAGTACGGGGGTGGTCAGCCGCCGTACGCCGAGCCGACGCCGCCGCCGAAGCGCGGGAAGGGCCCGCTGCTTGTGGTGGTGATCGTGCTGGCCGTGCTGCTGCTGGGCGGCGCCGGGGCGTACTGGATGCTGGGCCGGGACGAGCAGACGCCGACCGGCGGCACCACGGCCGCCACTGGACCGGCCGCGGATCCGACCGGCGAGGCCGCGCCGCCGAGCGAGCCGGCCGACACGACGCCTACGACGGCGGCTCCGGCCTCGTCGACCGATCCGCGTTTCGTCAAGGCGGGCCAGTGCGTCGCCAACGAGGGTGGCGGCGGCCAGCCGAAGCTGGTGATCGCCGACTGCGCCCCGAAGACGTACGAGGTGCTGCGCCGCATCGACGGCGCGACGAGCGGCAAGAAGGACGCGGAGGCCAAGTGCGGGAAGGTGGCCGGTTACACCGACTGGTACTTCTTCGACAGCGAGCTGGACACGCTCGACTTCGTGCTCTGCCTGAAGCGCCGCTGACCCTGTCCGCCTGTCGGTAACCAAAACTAGGGCTGTCTAGCATCCACGCTAGACAGCCCTAGTTTTGTATCGAGGCCGACACGCGGTAGCCGCCTCTACGCGCATCTAGCCTGGTCGCTAGAGAACCCGATACTGTGCGATTCGTGGATCCGGTCCGCAACCCGTACGCACCGGGCGCCGGGCAGCGCCCGCCCGAACTCGCCGGGCGGGGGCGGGAACTGGACGTCTTCGACGTGGTGCTGGAACGGATCGCCCGTGGTCGCCCCGAACGCAGCCTGATGCTCACCGGCCTGCGGGGAGTCGGCAAGACGGTCCTGCTCAACACGCTGCGTTCCGAGGCGATCAACCACCTCTGGGGCACCGGCAAGATCGAGGCCCGGCCGGACCAGTCACTGCGCCGCCCGATCGCCGCCGCGCTGCACATGGCGGTCCGCGAACTCGCGCCCCGGCACCGCGCCCCGGACCGGATCGACGCGTTCCTCGGCGTCCTCAAGGCCTTCGCGCAACGCTCCGCGCCCACCGGTCGGGGCGGCGCGGCGCCCAAGCTGCGCGACCGCTGGCAGCCCGGCATCGACGTACCGGCGAGCAGCGGACGCGCCGACTCCGGCGACATCGAGATCGACCTTGTCGAGCTGCTCAGCGACGCGGCGGCGGTCGCCACCGACGTCGGCACCGGCATCGCGATCTTCATCGACGAGATGCAGGACGTCGGCGCCGAGGACGTCTCCGCGCTCTGCGCCGCCTGCCACGAGCTGTCCCAGCTCGGCGCGCCGCTCATCGTCGTGGGCGCGGGTCTGCCGCACCTGCCGGCCGTGCTCAGCGCCGCCAAGTCGTACTCCGAGCGGCTCTACCGCTACCAGCGCATCGACCGGCTCGACCGGATCGCCGCCGACCAGGCGCTCTGCGCGCCGGCCGAGCGGGAGCAGGTCGAGTACGAGCAGAAGGCGCTCGACCTGCTCTACGAGAAGTCGGGTGGCTATCCCTACTTCGTCCAGGCGTACGGGAAGGCCACCTGGGACCACGCGCCCCGCTCACCGATCACCGCGGCGGACGTCCGGGTGGCCGCGCCCGAGGCGGAGGCCGAACTGGCGGTGGGGTTCTTCGGCTCCCGGTTCGAACGGGCCACCCCTGCCGAACGCGAGTACATGCGCGCGATGGCGACGCTGGCGCTGGTGGACGGTGAGGAGGGCGGCCGGGACGACATGGACGCGGCGGTGCCGACCGCCGAGATCGCCCGCGCGCTCGGCCGCAAGCCGGCCAGCCTCTCCCCGGCGCGTGACGCGCTGATCAAGAAGGGGCTGATCTACTCCGGCGAGCGGGGGACGGTGGCGTTCACCGTGCCGCACTTCGGCCGCTACCTGCGTACCCAGCCCGCCTGACCGCTGCTCTTGAAACGGCCTCAGACCCGCGACCACGGTGGCGGGAAGACCACCTCGCCGGCCGGCGGTGACGGCTCGCCGCTCGCCGACGGCGGCAGTACCAGCGCCTGCCACGGCTCCCCCAGCCCGGACCAGGGGCTGGTCAGCCCCAGCCGGTCCGCCGGGCCGAACCCGAACCGCCGGTAGTAGGCCGGGTCGCCCAGCACCACAACCAGCCGCTCGCCCAGCTCCGTCGCGGCGTCCAGCGCCGCCTGCACCGCCGCCGTGCCGTGCCCCAGCCGCTGCCGGTGCCGCGCCACCGCCACCGGACCCAGGGCGAGCGCCGGCCACGTACGACCGTCGTCGGTGCGTACACCGACGCGTGTGAGCAGCGCGTACGCCACCACCTCGCCGCCGTACTCGGCGACCACGGCCAGCTCCGGAATCCACGCCGGGCTGTGCCGCAACTCCTCGACCAGACCGACCTCCGGTGGGGTGGCCACGTCGGGGCGGGCGAAGGCGGCGGCCAGCACCCGGGCCACCGGCGCCTCGTCGGCGGGGCCCTCCGGGCGCAGTCGCAGCGTCGTCACCCGCGCGACCTTACCGAACGCGACCGGTCCATCCGCGACGGTCGCTGAAATCGATACCGTTCGGACGTCCACGTCGGCCGATACCTTTCGTGTGTTGCGGGGATGACGACGCCCCCGACGGGGTAAGACTGAGCCATGAAGCCCGTGCGCTCCCTCGCCCGAGTCATGTTGAGCGGCATCTTCGTGGTCAGCGGCGCCCGCAACCTGCGCAACCCGGAACGCCTGGTGCAGGCCGCGGAACCGGTCACCGGGAAGGTCGCCCCGCTGATCCGGAACGTGCACCCCCGAATCCCCACCGACACGGTCTCGCTGATCCGCGCCAACGCCGCCACCCAACTCGTCGGCGGCCTGATGCTCGCCACCGGCCGGTTCACCCGCCCGGCCGCGCTGGTGCTCGCCGGCTCCCTGATCCCGACCACCGCCGCCGGGCACGCCTTCTGGAACAACGACGACCCGGCCGCGCGCAACAACAACCAGGTCCACTTCCTGAAGAACCTCGGCCTGCTCGGTGGCCTCCTCCTCGCCGCCGCCGACACCGAGGGCAAGCCGGGCCTGCGCTGGCGCGCCGGCCACCGCATCGACCACTCACGCCGGTCGGTCAAACGCGCGGTCCGCACCGCTCGTCGCGAGGCGAAGATCGCCGTACGCTCCGCAGCCACCGCCCGCCGCATGCCCGGCTGACCAGGCATTTCGTACGACCCACCACCCCCCGCAAGGCCATCAATCACCTGAACCGTCCGAGACCCGTTAACGCGGTGGAAATGTCGCAAACACGTGTGGGATCGGACACGGTCGCGTAACGCGGGAGGCAGCAACGTGAGGCGCCGTTCTAGGCTCCGTGCTGGACCTGGACGGGTACGACGACCTTGGTACGGGGGTGGCCACGCCATGCCGACGACAGTCGGTAGACGGACCAACCGCCTCGCCCCGACCTCCCGCGTCGACCGCCGGATCGTGGTGCGCCTCGGCGTCGTCGCCGTCGTCTCGTACGCCGCGTGGCTCGCCATCGGCGCTTTCGGACGGCCATACAACTTCTTCGACATGAAGATCTACCACGGCGCGGTGCTGTGGTGGGCCGGCGGCAACGAGCTGTACGACTTCGTCGCACCGTCGACCACGCTGGGCTTCACCTACCCGCCGTTCGCCGCCCTGGTCATGCTGCCGATGACGTGGCTGCCGGTGGACGGCGCCGGTTTCGTCAACGCGCTCGCCAGCATCGGCGCGCTCGCCGTCGTCCTCGCCGCGCTGCTACGCCCCATCGTGGACCGCCTCGGCTGGCCGCTCTGGTTCGCCGTCGGCATCGCCACCCCGCTCGCCGTCGCCATCGAGCCGTCCCGGGAGACGCTCGGCTACGGGCAGGTCAACCTGCTGCTGTTCGCGCTGATCATGGCGGACATGGTGGGCCTGCGCTGGCGGGCCAAGCGGGGCACCCACTACGAGACGGCCGACTCGCCGCTGGCCCGGTTCGTCTACAGCGGCGCCTGGGCCGGTGTCGGCATCGGGCTCGCCACAGCGGTCAAGCTCACCCCGGCGCTGTTCGTGGCCTACCTGATGCTCACCCGGCAGTGGCGGGCCGCGCTCACCGCTGTGGGCACCACGATCGGCGTGACCATCGCGACGTTCGGCGTGCTCGGTGAGGAGTCCCGCGCGTACTTCACCGGCGTGCTCTGGCAGACCGAGCGGGTCGGCGCGGCGGACATGACCGCCAACCAGTCCCTCGCCGGTCTGCTGGCGCGGCTCTACGACTCGATCGAGACGCCCGGCCTGCTCTGGCTGGCGTTCTCGGTGCTGATCCTGGCGCTGGGCCTGTCCCGGGCGATGAGCGCCCGCGCCGACGGCGACGAGCTGACCGCGTTCACGCTGGTCGGGCTCACCGCCAACGTGATCAGCCCGATCTCCTGGTCGCACCACCTGATCTGGGTCATCCCGTCGATCATCGTGCTGGCCGACGCCGCGGTACGCCGCCGCGAAGCCAGCCGCGGCCTGCCCCTGCGCGGCACCGGCGGCCCCTCGGCAAACGGCGTGCCGGCACTGCGCCCACCGATCTGGTACCCGACGTTGACCGGCCTGCGCCACGGCGTCGGCGCGCTCGGGCTCTACCTGCTGTTCCTGATCTCACCGATCTGGCCGTACGAGCACCAGCTCCCCGAGGTGTCCCACTACCAGGACGGCCTGTTCGGCGCGCTGATGGAGAACTCCCTGGCCATCGCGCTGATCGTGCTCGTCGCGGCGCTGCCGTGGCGTCCCGGCGCCGAGCCGGCGTTCTACCACGAGCGGCTGGGCCGCACCGCCGCGCTCGCCGGCCGGCGCTGAGCCGGCCGGTTCAGGGGCAGTTCACCCACTCCTCGGTGCCGTCGTCGAAGACCTGCCGCTTCCAGATCGGCAGCCGTGACTTCACCTCGTCGACCAGCCGGGCGCAGGCGGCGAACGCGGCCGCGCGATGCGCCGTGCTGACCGCCGCCACCAGCGCCACGTCCCCGATCTCCAGCGGGCCGATCCGGTGCGACACCGCCACCGCGTACACCTGCGGGTCGGCCGCTATCTCGGCCGCCACTTCGCGCAGCACCGCCTCGGCGGTGGGATGGCCCTCGTACTCCAGCCGGGTGACCGCCCGCCCGTGGTCGTGGTCGCGGACCACGCCCTGGAAGGACACCACCGCACCGGCCCGGCGGTCGGCGACCGCCGCCTCGTGTTCGGCCAGGTCGAGCGGCCGGTCGGTCACCGCGCCGAGCACCACGCCTGCTTCCACTGTCACGACGTCTCCCGTCGGCTCGTTCGTCGCGCTCACCCGAACCGCTCCCCGGGGGTCAGCGGCAGCGGCACGAGCGGCACCCGGTCGCCGGCCGCGCCGCTGGTGCCGGGCCGGATCACCGCGAACCCGTCCGCGCCGGCCAGCCCGCGCAGCATCGCCGAGCCGACGTGCCGCACCGGGTACGCGGTGCCGGCGACGCGGTCCCAGCGGGCCAGCGCCAGATGGGTGTAGTCGCCGCGCCCGGGAATCGGCTCGGCCAGCGTCACGTGCGGGAGCACCGGCATCTGCCGGCCGGTGAGACCGGCGAGCAGGGGCGCGACGAGCGACACCAGCGCCACCACTGCCGACTGCGGATTGCCGGGCAGACCGGCCACGAACCGCACCCGCCCGTCGCCGTCCACCAGCCTGGCCAGCAGCATCGGGAAGCCCGGACGCACCGCCACGGTGTTCACCACGTAGTCGGCGCCGAGCGCCTCCAGCGTCGGGTGCAGGTGGTCGACCGGGCCGTGCATGGTGCCGCCGGTCGTGCAGACCAGGTCGGCGTTGGCGAGCGCGCCCCGCAGCGCCGCCACGTGCGCGGGCAGCGTGTCGGCGACCGGGCCGACCACGTCGGCGGCACGCACCTGGCAGCCGTAGCGGCGCAGCCAGGCCGGCACCGACGGGCCGAGCGCGTCGCGGACCCGGCCCGCGCCGGGCGGACCCGAGGTGAGCAGTTCGTCGCCGAAGACCAGCAGCGCGGCCCGGGGTGGGCGGCGAACCCGCAGCGTGTCGTGCCCGCAGGAGGCGGCCAGGCCGATCACCGCCGGGTCCACCGGCGTGCCGGCGGGCAGCAGTTCCTCCCCGAGGTACGCCTCCTCGCCCGGCTCCCGCCACTCCGGCGCCGGGCGGGGCGTGCCGGCCACCAGGCCGTCCGCCGTACGCGTCGACTCCTCGATCCGCAGGATCGCCGTCGTGCCCTCGGGAACCATCGCGCCGGTGGCGATCTCCACCGTGCTGCCGTCGGTCTCCAACGGGGGTGCGGTCTGCCCGGCGAGCACCCGGCCGGCGACGCGCCACGGCCCCGCGCCGCGCACCGCCCAGCCGTCCACGCTGGAGGTGGGGAACGCCGGCAGGTCGGTACGCGTGGTCAGCGGCTCGGCCAGGGTGTGCCCGTCGGCCTCGGCCAGCGGCCGGGCGACCGCGGGGAGCGCGGCGGACAGGCCCACCGCGTACACCCGGGAGCGGGCCTCCTCCCACCCGGCCGGTGGTGGCGTACCCGCCTCGACCGCGGCGGCTTCGGTTTCCGTGCTCATCCGGCGAGCCTAACGCCGGGGCACGTGCCTCGCGGGTTCAGTGGTCGCCGCCGCGAAGCTGGTCGACGGCGTGCCGCAGGATCGGCCCGAGCACCGCCAGACCGTCCCGGGCGCCGCCGCGTGAACCGGGCAGGTTGACCACGAGCGTCCGGCCGGCCACCCCGGCCAGGCCCCGGGACAGCGCCGCCGTCGGCACCGTGTCGCGGCTGTGCGCGCGGATCGCCTCGGCGATGCCGGGGATCTCGTAGTCGAGCAGCGTGCGGGTCACGTCGGGTGTGCGGTCGGTCGGGGTGATGCCGGTGCCGCCGCTGGTCAGCACCACGTCGACGCCGTCGGCGCGGGCCGCGCGCAGGGCGTCGCCGACCGGTTCGCCGTCCGGCACCACCACCGGCGCGTCGACCTCGCACCCCAGCTCCCGCAGCCCGGTCACGAGCAGCGGGCCGCTGGTGTCCTCGTAGACCCCGGCGGCGGCCCGGTTCGAGGCCACGATCACCCGGGCCCGGATCACGGCCGGTCCTCCGGCCGGACCCACTCGCCGGTCTTGCCGCCCTCCTTGCGGAGCACCCGGACGGCGTCCACCGACGCGGCCGGGTCGACCGCCTTCACCATGTCGACAAGCGCCAGCCCGGCGACCGCCACCGCGGTCAGCGCCTCCATCTCGACGCCCGTGCGGTCGGCCGTCTTCGCGGTTGCGGTGATCTCCACCGTGTCGGCGGTGAGGTCGAGGTCGACTGTGACGCCGTGCAGCGCGATCGGGTGGCAGAGCGGGATCAGGTCGGGGGTGCGCTTGGCGCCCATGATGCCGGCGAGCCGGCCGACGGCGAGCGCGTCGCCCTTGGGCAGGCCGTCGCGGCGCAGCAACTCCACCACCTCGGCGGTGGTGCGGAGGCGGCCGGCGGCGACCGCGAGCCGGCCCGAGACCGGCTTGGCGGAGACGTCGACCATCCGGGCCGCACCGGCCGGGTCGACGTGGGTGAGCTGCGCGGGTTCGGTCACGGCCCGACCCTATCCGCCGGGTACGACGGCGTGGGTGCTCCGGCCGGCGGCGGGGAGGAACGTCGTGTCGGGTGCCGGTGCACGACGCTCCTCCCTCACCTGCCCACCGCCGATTCGCTGGGGGGAACTGACGGTGGGGGCCTCGTTCGGCCGGGTCCGCTCTGGCGGTGAACCCTCCCCGTGGCCGATGCCCCGGGACGCTAACGAACGCCGCGATAAGAAATCGATAAGCCGGTTCAGGCAGGGGTCTCGGCGAGCTGTCGGCGCAGGTCGTGGCGCTCGGGCGCACCCATCCGCTCGAAGATCGCCAACGCGCGCTGCCGGTACCGTCGTGCCTGCGCCGGCTGCTTCTCCGCCAGGTGTCCGGCCAGGCCGTCGAGGGCGCGGGCCTGCTCGTAGGGATGGCCGATCCGAGTGGCGATGGCGAGTGCCTCCTCGAAGACGGCCACCGCCTCGGCGGCTCGCCCCGTGGCTCCCAGGGTGACGGCCAGCTCGTTTCGTGCCCGAGCCTGGACGTCCCGCTCGCCGGACGCGGCGGCGGCCTCGATGACGGCTTCGTGATGCCGCAGCGCGTCGTCGTAGCGGCCGAGTTGCCGGTAGGTGCCGGCGAGGTCGCTGAGCGTCTCGGCACGGCCGAAGCCATTGCCGGTGCGATCCCGGAGCGCGAGCGAGGCTCGGAGCAGGCGCTCCGCCGCGGCGTTCTGTCCCAGGCGGTATCTGAGGCCACCGAGATGCCCCAGTGCGTTCGACATGTGGAACGGATCCTGCTTGATCCGGGCGGCGAAGAGGTGCAGCCGATGAACCGCCATCGACTCGGCGTAACGACCGAGGTGGCGCAAGGTGAGGCCGAGGTTCGGCAGGACCGGAAGGGTGTCCAGCGCGTAGCTGCGCAACGTCATGCGATTGGCTTCGAGCGACTGGTGGAGTCGCCCGGTCAGCCAGTGCACGGCGCCGAGGTTGAACCGTGCCCGCTG
This sequence comes from Micromonospora sp. ANENR4, assembly GCF_015354395.1. Taxonomy (NCBI): domain Bacteria; kingdom Bacillati; phylum Actinomycetota; class Actinomycetes; order Micromonosporales; family Micromonosporaceae; genus Micromonospora; species Micromonospora sp. ANENR4. The sequence goes on along the minus strand of NZ_JADKYQ010000005.1, from coordinate 241,104 downwards.
CGCGCCCGATTCGTCACCGAGCCCGGTGAGGATCGACACGACCTCGTGCAGGTGTGCCGAGGCGTCCTGGTAGGCGCCGGTGCGTACGCACGCCGAGGCGAGATAGTTGTGCATGAGGGCCACGGCGTGCCGGTCCCCGCACCGCTGGGCGGCGGCGAGACCCACCGCGTGCGTGGCCGATATGTCGTCGAAGTAACCGCGGATGTAGAAGAACCGCCAACCGGCGCGAGCCAGGCGCCATGCCATCGGTTCATGGCCCTGGTCAGCCGCCTGACGGACGAAGGCGTCCAGGTTCGACCGCTGTTCCTCCAGCCAGTCCAGGTCGCGGTCGACGCGTCCGGCGAGCAGATCCGGTCGAAGCGGTTCTCCGAGCCGCAGGTGCTGCGCGAGCACCCGGCCGTCCTCGATCGACGCGGACGCCCGCACCACCGAGTGCAACACGTGATCCAGCAGCTTCCGGATCGCCGGTCGTCCGGTCGTCGGCTCGTCCTCCTGCCGGGCCAGTTCGGCGGCGTAACGCCTCATCAGGTCGTGCAGGCGGTACCGGCCGGCCGAGGTCTCCTGCACGAGGTGGCGGTCCACCAGTTCGTCGAGGACGTCCGCCGCGTCCCGCAGGGGCAGGTCGGTGAGGGCGGCGACCATGGCGGTGTCGAGGTGGTTCCCGGCCGCCAGCCCGAAGGATCGGAAGGCTTTCCGGCACGCCTCGTCGAGCGGCTCGTACGACTCGGCGAACGCCTCCATCACGCTTCGCGCCTCGGCACGGAGACCGGGGAGGAAGATCGACCTGTGGCTCAGCCTGTCGACGAGGTCGGAGATCCGCCAGTCGGGCCGATGTGCCAGCCGGGTGCCGGCCAGTCTGACGGCGAGCGGGAGGCAGCCGCAGATGTCGACAAGTTGTCGCGCGGCCTTCGGCTCGGCCGCCACCCGGCCGCTCCCGATGAGGGTGGCGAGCAGTTCGAGCGCCTCGGCCTCGGTGAGGACGGCGAGGGACACCGGCGGTCGCTCGGTGAGTGCCAGCAGGCGCCGCCGGCTGGTGACGAGGACGACTGCCGATCCGGAGACGGGTAGCAGCGGCTCGACCTGCCGGCTGTCGGCGGCGTTGTCGAGCACCACCAGCACCGAACGCGCGGCCAGTTCGCGCCGCCACATCTCCTGCCGGTCGGGCAGTTCCAGCGGTATCCGGCCGGTCGGCACACCCAGTTGGCGAAGCAGCGTGTCCAAGGCCGCCGCAGGCCGCATCCGCGTTCGCACGCTGTGTCCCCGAAGGTCGATGAAGAGTTGCCCGTCCGGGAAGCGCTCGGTCGACCGGGCGGCCACGTGCAGGGCGAGAGTGGTCTTGCCGCAGCCCGCCATGCCGTCGATCACGCGAATCGTCGGGCCGGAGCCGGGCGCCTCGAGCACTTCGCGCAACAATCGATCGACCATTTCCTCCCGGCCGACGAAATCCATCACTGTCCGGGGCAACCAATTGCGCTTATGCGCAGCACTCCGGATCGCTTCCACCTCGTGCGCCGATTCCGGAATCCGGCGTCGGGCCCGGGCCGCGACCATACGAAGTCGCTCCATCTCCGCGCTCGGTGGCACGCCGAGCTGGTCGGACAACGCCTCGCGAGTGGCGCGGTGGACGGCGAGGGCGCCTCCCGGGTCACCCGCCTGGATGAGCGCGCGCATCAGGAGACACTGCGCCCGCTCGCGCAGCGGCTGATGCGAGACGTGGTCACGCAGTAACGACACCGCTGATTCGGGGCGCCCGAGGCTGAGATACGCCTCGGCCAACAGTTCCAGCGCCGCCTGGTGTTCCTCACTCACGGCCTCGCGCTGAACGGCGAGCGCCGGCCCCAGCGCCAAGCCGGCGAGCAGCGGGGCCGACGCGTCGACCACCTCGACGAGCACGGGGGCCGCCTGCGCGGCCTCCCCGTCGCGCATCAGATCCCGGGCACGGCGCAAGTGGGAGCTCAATCGATGAAGATCGATCAGACTTGCATCGACGAGGAGTCGGTAACCGCCGGACTCCCGGACGATCCTCGGCGCGTCGCCCACACCCGGGTCGAGGCTCCGACGCAGATTGGCGGCGTAGGTCCGGACGTTCGCGACAGCCGACCGAGGCGGCGCGTCCGGCCACAGCTCGTCCACCAGATGGTGCAGCGTGACCAACTGGTTGGCCCGTACGGCGAGTAGCGCGAACACCAACTGCTGCTTGGGGGTTCCAAGCGGAAGGTCCACGTCGCCGAGCCGTACCGCCAGACCCCCGAGTACCCGGATTTCCACGCCGCTGTTCCAGCCCCGGCCGGCAACCTGCCCACCTTCAGCGACAGCGTAATCGATTCGTCACAAAGGCGTCGCCCCGGCTCAGACGCCGGGCGGACGGACGGTCGGCGCACTCGTCCGACACGGCTGCCGAAGTGGCCCGAAGCACGGTTGTAATGTTTCGCCGCCGACGCGACGCTACTGACGGACTGAGCGGTCCCGCGCTATTCGATGCATTCAGCGACGGCGCGGGTACCCAAAGGAGACAGCCTGGCTTCGCTCTGCGAGCAGGTCATGGACAGAACGTCATTTAAGCTGCAATAGTTACTTATATTGCGCATACCGACATTAATTCTTTCAGACTCACTCGAATATCCCCTAATCTGCCCTCAGTCAGCAAGGCGCGGGAACGCACCGAGAAGGCACACGGCAGCCGGCGGCAATGCGCGGCAGCGGATCGAAGTAACGACTTCGGTCCGTGACCATTCCGCCCCGGAGCGATATTTGAGGAGGGCAGCACAATGCGCAGCACCGAATGGGGATGAGTTTCCCGGACCCGGGTGAAGCGGTAGGCTGCCGCTCATCGCATACCGACGGTGAGCGGCGGGTGACGCGGGTTGAGCCGAACCACGGAAAGCCGGACGGCTGTCGGCCCGCACCTGCGCGGGATCATCTACACGTTGGTCGCGGGGGCGACGATCGTCGCCCTCACCGCGATCCACTCCGCCCGTACGCAACCCCCCGACTCCGCACGTGACTTCGTCACCGTCATCGCACTCGTCGTCACGGTGACGCTGGCCACCGTCATCAAGACCCGTCTGCGGATCCGCTCCACCACCTTCTACTTCGCCTGGGTCGAGACCGCGATCGTCATCGGCCTCGCCGTCGCTCCACCCTCGTGGGTCGTCCTGGCCACCGGGATCGGCGTGGCGTGCGGATCAGTCACCCGCCTGGCACCCATCAAGGTGGCATTCGCCATCGCGAAGCACACCCTGGTGGCCGGCGGAGCCACTGTCGCCACCCTGTTGCTGGGAAGCGCCTGGCCCCCTCGGGAGCCACTCGGCATCGTCCTGCTGCTGGGGTTCGTCTACCTGGTGGCCGCAGTCCTCGACGACGTCCTCGCGATCCCGGTCATCGCGCTCGCCTCCCGCACGCCGATCCTCCAGCAGTTCCGCGACGACCTCGACCTGCGGATCGCCGGATTCGGCCTGCGCTTCCTGGTGGCCGCCAGCACCGTACTCATCCTGCGGGTCGACCCCCGCCTGTTGCCCGCCGTACCCGCGCTGGTGCTCAGCCTGCACCTGGCCTACTCCAGCCGGATCCGCACCCGCACCGAGCAGCAGGCATGGCAGCGCCTGGCCCGCGCCACCGACGCCCTCAACGTGGTCGACCTCGACCAGGTGCTCACCACAGCGGTCACCGAGGCCAGCGAACTCTTCTCCGCCGACGAGGTCGAGATCGAACTGCGCGACGGCGGACGCACCATCCGGGGCAACGGCACGGACATCGCCTACGACGGAACAGCCCCCCGGCCCAGCGCCGTCGACGGTCAGATCATGCCGGTCGTGCTGGAGGGCCACGACCGCACCGACGACGTCGGCGTGCTGCGGCTGCGGTTCGCCGGCCCGGTCGAGCTCTCCGAACGCGAGCAGTACACCCTGCGTACCTTCGCCTCCGCCCTCTGCACCGCGGTCCGCAACGCCCAGGCGTACGCCGAACTCGCCCGCATCGCCGAGGACCACGCCTACGCCGCCACCCACGACGCCCTCACCGGCCTGTCCAACCGGCGGCACCTGCTCGACGAGGGCAGCGCCCAGCTCACCAGCCGGCACGCCGACGGCGTCACCGCCCTGGTGCTGATCGACCTCAACCACTTCAAGGAAGTCAACGACACCCTCGGACACGGCGCCGGCGACCAGGTGCTGATCCAGGTCGCCGAACGCCTCCGCGGTGCCGCGCGCCCCGACGACCTGGTCGCCCGCCTCGGCGGCGACGAGTTCGCCGTACTCCTGCGCGGCCTGCCCGCCCCCGCCGTCGCCGCCCACCGCGCCGAGGCCCTGCTCGCGGCGCTGCACGACCCGCTCGACCTAGACGGCATGCGGATCAGCGTGGAAGCCAGCGGCGGCATCGCCGTCGCCCCCGCCACCGGCGGCATGGCCGAACTGCTGCGCCGCGCCGACGTGGCCATGTACCAGGCCAAACGCGCCGGCCAACGCGTCGCCACCTACGCGCCGGCCCGCGACACCGCCGACCTGAGCCGGCTCACCCTCGGCGGCGAACTGCCCCGAGCCGTCGCCGACCACGAGTTCACCGTCAACTTCCAGCCCATCGTCGACCTCGGCAGCGGCGAGGTGATCGGCGCCGAGGCACTCGCCCGCTGGCACCACCCCACCCACGGGCTCATCGACCCGCTGCGCTTCCTCGAAGCCGTCGAACGATCCGGGCTCCTCCCCGCGTTCGCCGAGGCGATCCTCGACCAGGCCCTCATCGCCGCCGGTTCCTGGCGCGACGCCGGCTTCGACCTGCCCGTCTCGGTGAACGTGTCCCCGCGCAGCCTGCTCGACGCCCGCTTCCCCGGCGCCGTACTGGCCCGGCTCCGCGCCCACGACCTACCGCCGGACCGGCTCGTCCTGGAACTGACCGAGACGCTCACCCTCAGCCAGCTCGACGTCGTCGACCGCGTCCTCAGCCGGCTGCGGGACTCCGGCGTCCGGCTCGCGCTCGACGACTTCGGCACCGGATACTCGTCGCTCTCCCTGCTCTCCCGCATCCCCGTACACGAACTGAAGATCGACCGCAGCTTCGTCGGCGTCATGGAGACCGCGCCCGAAGCCGCCGCCGTCATCCGCTCCACCCTCGACCTCGGCCGCAGCCTCGACCTCACCGTCGTCGCCGAAGGCGTGGAGAGCGAACCGCAACGCCGCGCGCTCTGGGAACTCGGCTGCGCCGCCGGGCAGGGCCACCTGTTCGCCCGGCCACTGCCCGCCGCCGCCCTCCTCGCCGCCCTCCAACGCGGCCACGGCGGCCGGACCGGCGCGCTCGCACCCGCACTGCACGACACCGGCGCCGTCATCCGCCTCCCCGGCCGCCGCACCGGCCGCACCCGCCCGGCACCCCCCGCCGCCAGCGACGCCCGGCAACCCTGACCCGGCCGGGGCACCCCGCCGGTCTGCCACACTGGCCCGCGTGACCGCCCACGCCGACCCGGCAACCCACGTCTCCCGCCGCTGGTCGGCACTCGACACCGCCGCCGGCGGCCTCGCCCTCGACCTGGGCCTCTACGCCGCCGCCACCGTCTTCGCCGCGATCACCGCCGCCACCTCCACGCTGCCGCCGCACCGCGCCTGGGGCGCCGTCGCCACCATCGGGTACGCCCTCGCCACGCTCGCCGCGACCACCCAACTGCTCGCCCGAGGCCGCGACCCCGGCACGCCCCTGGCCGGCCTGCCCGCACGCTGGACCGTCGCCGGCCTCACCTGGGCCGCCACCGCGCTCCTGCCGATCGTCACGCAGAGCGTCGAACGCGCCGGCGGACGCACCGACCGCGCCCAGGAGGAGGTGATCGTCGTTGAACACGCCGGCGCCCGCCTCGCCGAACACGGCACCCCCTACCTCGGACCCGACGCCATCGCCGCCCTGCCCCCCGGCGAACAGCTCCTCGGCTACACCCCCTACCAGCCCGGCATGGCACTGTTCGGGCTGCCCCGCGCCGCCGTGGACGCCTGGTGGACCGACTCGCGCGTCTGGTTCGCCGTGGTCACCGCACTCACAGTCGTCGCCCTCGTCGCCACGCTGCGCACCGGCGGCGGCCCGGCCGCGCCCCGCCGCGACGCCGCCGTCCTGCGCGCCGTCCAGGCTGCCACTGTCCTGCCCGTCTGCGCGCTCACCCTCGCCACCGGCGGCGACGACCTCCCCGTACTCGCGCTCTGCCTCCTCGCCCTCGCACTCGCCGCCGCCGGCCGACCCGGCCGGGCCGGCCTCGCAGTCGGCGCCGCCGGCGCCCTGAAGCTCTTCGCCTGGCCGGTCGCCGTCGTGCTGATCGTCTGGGCCGCCACCCGCCGGGCCGCGCTCCGCACCGCCCTCGGCGCCATCGGCCTCCCCGTCCTCGCCCTGATCCCGGTACTCCTCGTCGACCGCGACGCCCTCGTCGAGAACGTGCTGCGGTTCCCGCTCGGCCACGGCCTCGTCACCAGCCCCGCCCAGTCACCGTTCCCGGGGCACCTCATCGCCGAGGCACTCCCGGCCGGCCGCGCCGTCGCCGCCGCGCTGCTCGTCGCCGCCGGACTGGCCATCGCCGTCCGGCTGCTGCGCCGCCCGCCCCGCACCGCCGCCGCCACGGCCCTCATCTGCGGGTACGGGCTGCTCGCCGCGATCCTGCTGATGCCCTCCACCCGCTTCGGGTACCTGCTCTACCCGGCCGCCCTGCTCGTCCTCGCCCCCGCACTGGCACTCACCCGACCGGACGACAGGGCGACATTCCCGGCAACCGCCCCGCGCGACCCGGCCGGAAGGCGTACACCTGAGGAATGACCACCTACCGCGACCGGGCCGAAGCGGGACGTGAACTCGCCGAGCGACTCACCGACCTCGCCGGCCGCCCCGACGTCATCGTCCTCGGCCTGGTCCGTGGCGGCGTACCCGTCGCCCGGGTGGTCGCCGACCGGCTCGGCGCACCACTGGACGTTCTCGTCGTCCGCAAGCTCGGCGTGCCCTGGGCACCCGAGGTCGCGTACGGCGCACTCGGCCCCGGCGGCGTCCAGGTCCTCAACGAGATGGTCGCCGGCCGGATCAGCGAGAACGACAGGGCCCAGGTCCGCCGCCGCGAACAGGCCGAACTGGAACGCCGCGAACAGCGCTACCGCGGCGGCCGCCCACCGCTCGACCTCACCGGCCGCACCGCCGTCATCGTCGACGACGGGCTCGCCACCGGCGCCACCGCCCGCGCCGCCGCCCAGGTCGCCCGCCACCTCGGCGCCGCCCGCGTCCTCGTCGCCGTCCCGGTCGGCTCCGAGCAGGCGTACGACATGCTCGCCGCCGAGGCCGACACGGTCGTGAGCTGCCAACTCCCACACGACTTCGCCGCCGTCGGCGCGTACTACGAGGACTTCCACGAGGTCTCCGACGACGAGGTCACGCAGGCGCTGACCGCCACTGCGTGAAAACACCCGGTACCGTCGTTGTCATGCAGATGACCTGTCCCAAGTGCCGCGGAGAAATGCGCCAGTACGAGCGCAGCGGAGTAGTCATCGACCAGTGCGGCGAATGCCGGGGCATCTTCCTCGACCGCGGCGAGCTGGAAAAGCTGTTCGATGCCGAGGCCAACTGGAACCAGCAGCACGGCGGCGCCCGGCAGGCCGCGCCCTCCGGAGCCGGCTACCCACCGCCCCCGCCGCCCCCGCCCGCCGCCGCGCCGCACCAGCCCGGCTACGGCGCCGTCCCCCCGCCCCCTCCTCCGCCGCCGCCCGGCCACGGCTACGCGCAGCCCGCGTACGGCCACGGTCAGCAGCAGCACTACGGCTACCACGGCCACTACCGGCGCAAGAAGAAGCACGGCTTCCTCGGCGAACTGTTCGACTGACCGCCGATCACGCGCACGCCGGGCCGGTGCACCGCATCGACCCGGCGCGCTCGTCGGCGTGCCGTGCCCGCCACACCGTGGCAGGCTGCTCGGCATGAGCCCGATCCGGCAGCACGAGGCGCTGGCCCAGGCGTACGACGGCATCACCGCAGTGGTCACCCCGCTCGACGACGCCGGCCTGCAACGGCCCACCCGCTGCCGCGGCTGGCTCGTCGCCGACCTGCTCTTCCACGTCCTCTGCGACGCCCAGCGCGCACTCGTCGCCCTGGCCAGCCCCGCACCCGGACCGGCCGACGTGGACGACGTCAGCTACTGGCGCGCGTTCACTCCCGGCGACGACGACGCGGCCGGCGGGCATGCCTGGTGGGCACGCCGCTCCGCCGCCGCCTTCGACCGGCCCACCGGCGTGGTCCGCCTCTGGGCCGACACCGCGCCCGCCGCCGTCCGCGCGGCCACCGCAGCCGACCCCGACGGGCACGTGACCACGCAGGGTCACGTGCTGCGCGTACCCCATCTGCTCGCCACCCTGACCACCGAGGCGGTCATCCATCACCTGGACCTGGTGGTGGACCTGCCGGACGCGCCGCGGCCGGCGACGGACCCGACGCGGGTCGCGGTGACCACGATGGACGGCCTGCTCAGCGACGACGCGGTACGGCCGGTCGGCTGGGACGACCACGACTACCTGTTGAAGGCCGCCGGGCGGGTGCCGCTCACCGACCGGGACCGGCTGGAGCTGGGCGAGGCCGCCGGCTGGTTCCCGCTGCTCGGCTGACGCCGCTCAGACGATCGCCATGTCCACGAAGCGCGACAGGTGCAGCTGGGCCGCTACCGTGACCGTGTCGGTAGGACCATTTCTGTGCTTTGCAACAATAAAGTCCGCTTCGCCCGCTCGCGGCGACTCCTTGTCGTAGTAGTCATCGCGGTGCAAAAGGATGACAACGTCTGCATCCTGCTCAATCGAGCCAGATTCACGCAAGTCGGACAATTGCGGTCGTTTGTCGGTGCGCTGCTCGGGGCCACGGTTCAGCTGGCTCACCGCGATCACCGGGCACTCGACCTCCTTGGCCAGCAGCTTCAGGCCACGCGACAGGTCCGCGACCTCCTGCTGCCGGCTCTCGGTGCGCTTCGGCGAGGTCATCAGCTGGAGGTAGTCGACGACGATCAGCTTCAGGTCGTGCTTCTGCTTGAGCCGCCGCGCCTTCGCCCGGATCTCCATCAGGTTCATGCTCGGCGTGTCGTCGACGAAGAGCGGCGCCTCGCTGATCTCACCCATGCAGCGGGCCAGCTTGGTCCAGTCGTCGTCGGAGAGCTGCCCGCTCCGCAGGACGTGCAGCGGAACACGCGCCTCGGCCGAGAGGAGTCGCATGACGATCTCGACCTTGCTCATTTCCAGCGAGAAGATCGCCGACGCTTGATTGGCTCGAATCGCCGCATTTCGGGCAAAGTCCATAGATGCGGTCGATTTGCCCAAGCCAGGCCTGCCGGCCACGATGATGAGTTGGCCGGCGTGCAGGCCGTTGAGCAGGCGGTCGAGGTCGGTGAACCCGGTCGGCACACCCGTCATCACCCCGCCCTGGGCGCCGACCGCCTCGATCTCGTCGAGCGTCGGCTGGAGCATGTCGGCCAGGACGGCGAAGTCTTCGCTGACGCGCTTCTCGGTGATCTCGTAGACGGCCTGCTGGGCGAGGTCGACGATGTCGTCGACGTCGCGGCTGCCGCTCGGGCCGGTGCCGTAGCCGAGCTGCACGATCCGGGTGCCGGCCTCGACCAGCCGGCGGAGCACTGCTCGTTCGCCGACGATGCGGGCGTAGTAGGCGGCGTTCGCGGCGGTGGGCACGCTGGCGATCAGCGTGTGCAGGTAGGGGGCGCCGCCGATCCGGGCGAGGTCGCCGGAGTCGGCGAGCGCGGCCGCCACGGTGATCGGGTCGGCGGGTTCGCCGCGACCGTAGATGTCCAGGATCGCGTCGAAGATGGTGGCGTGGACCGGGCGGTAGAAGTCGTTCGTCTTCAGGATCTCCACGACGTCCGCGATGGCGTCCTTGGACAGCAGCATGCCGCCGAGTACGCACTGCTCGGCGGCGACGTCCTGGGGTGGTGTCTTCTCGAACGCAGATTCGCGTGGCGGCGGCTCGGGCGATTGTCCCCCGGTCCGTTCCGCACGCGTCTCGTCGGTGACCGACACGGGTTCCCCCCTCGCTGCGTCGGATCGAGTCCAGCTCTATCGCCGGGGTATGACAACTCTCCGCCGACCCTCCGGTCGATCGGGGGTCATCGCCCGGCGGTCGGTGGACCACGATACGGAACCCGAGGTCAGCCGCTCAACAAGGCCGGTGGATGAGCCTCGGGACAACCTGTGGACGCCTGGGGACAGGCATGTGCGCAGGGTGTGCACAGGGGTGTGGAAAAGTGATGGGGAATTCCGGGCTTATCGCCTCTGACCTGGGCTTTTCCTATCCCCACCCTGTGGACGGAAGATTTCCGGCCAAGCTTTGTCGTCGTTCGTCCCGTACTATCGCTGCGAACGGCGACACCTGGGACAGCGGGTTTACTTTCGGGTTGAGAGAGGTCACGCTCCGGCCGTGAGACACCGGGACTGGGGAAGCGGGGAGGACAGCCCGCGCGAGCGACGACCGAGCGGTTCCTGGGATGAGCCCGCCGGGTCGCGCCGGGTCGACTCGTACGCGCCGGAGGGCCACCGCACGGCAAGCCGGCGGCGGGCGATCGAGCGCGGCCAGGACGAGCCGGTGGAGACGTACCTTCCGCGGTGGGCGCTGGAGTCCGGGGTGAGCCGGGCGGACGGCGGTGGCCGGCATGCCGCGCCCGACGACGAGGAGGTGGAGACGCCGTCCTCCGGTGGTGGTCGGCGGGCGGAGGCCGGCCGGCGGGATCTGCGCGCGATCGGCGCGGGTCCGTTGTCGGACCACACCGCCGAGTGGACGATGGACGCCCCGCAGGAGCGGGGGTACGTGGGTAACCGGCGGGCGGACGAGGACGACGAGCCGGTGTCGGGTGCGGCGCCTCGAAGCCGTCCGCGCCGGGCGGCGACGCGCCGGCCGCAGGTGATCTGGTCAGGGCTGCCGGAGTCGGCGGGTTCGGGCGAGGAGCCGGCCGGGCCGGACGGTGGACGGCCGGCGGGTCGGCGGCGTCGGTCGGCGCCGGGTTCCTCCTGGCCGCCGCCGGCGGCGTCGGACTCCACCTGGTCGCGTCCGGCGGCCTCGGACGGCGCGTGGTCGCGCTCGGCGACGGAGGCCGAGTGGCCGGCGGCGTCGGACGCGGGCCGGTCGCCGTCGAGCGTCACCGATTCGGAGCCTGCCTGGGGGCGGGCGACCGATTCGGAGCCGACCTGGTCACGGGCGGCGCCGGAGTCGGCGCGGCCGCAACCGGCGGCGGATCCGTGGCAGCGTCGGCGGGGTGCTGAGCGTGAGCCGGTGGATCCGCCCGCTGTCGACCCGTGGGACGCGTCGGGGGTGCACGCCTGGGACCGGCCGGTACCCGCGAGCCGCTGGGAGCGGGCGGAGAGCGGGTGGGACCGTACGGAGCACACGGGTGAGTGGGACCGGTTCACCGACACCGGTTTCCTGGAGCCGGTGCGGGACACGGACGACCGGTATACGGGGGCGGATCCGTGGGATCGTTCTGCGCCGCCGGTGCGGGAGGGCTGGGCGTCGCCGGCGCGGGCCGAGGCGTTCTGGTCGGGTACCCGGCTCTCGGGTGACGATCCGCGGTGGATGGAGACGCCGTCGACGGCTCCGCGTTCGCCGGCGGTGGCGTACTCGGCGCCGCGTCCGCGTGTCGTGCCTCGCCGTCGCCCGGTGGAGCCGGCGCCGTCGACGTTGCGGCGTGGGGTGGACTCGATCGGTGGCGGTTCGTGGGGTCGTCGGCTGGAGGACGACCTGCTGGACCCGGATCCGGGTGGTCCGTTGCGGCCGCTGGTCTACACGGTGGCCTGTTATCTGGTGCCGGCGGTGCTGCTCGTGCTCGGTCTGCTGTTCCTCAGTGGTCAGCCCCCGGCGGGGTGCGTCACGGACATCACCGGTGGGGGTTGTGACTCGCCGCGTGCGCACGCCCTGGAGTCGTTGGTGTCGGCGGCGCCGCGGTTCGGGTTGGCGATGGTGAGCAGTCTGGTGGTGGCGGTGCTGCTGCGGCAGGTCGGTACGACGTGGCGGTCGGCGACTGTGGCGCTGGCGGCCGCTGTGGTGGGTGGTGGCCTGTCCACGGTGGTGATCAGCGCGGTGACGGGCAATCCGCTCGGCTGACCGGCGGGGATGCGGAAAGGCCCGCACCGGCAGCCGGTGCGGGCCTTTCGCGTCGTGCGTCGGGTGTCAGCCCTTGACCACGTTCAGGTCGAACTTGGCGGTCACCTCGGGGTGCAGCCGGATGCTGACCGGGTAGGAGCCGAGCGCCTTGATGTGGCCGGGCAGCTCCAGCCGGCGGCGGTCCAGGGTCGGGCCGCCGGCGGCCTTGACGGCGTCGACGATCTCGGCCGGGGTGACCGAGCCGAAGAGCCGCCCGCCGTCGCCGGCGCGGGCCTTCAGGTTGACCTTGAGACCCTCGACCTGGGTCTTGACCTCGGTGGCGTGGCCGAGGTCGCGGATCTCGCGGGCCGAGCGGGCCCGCTTGATGACCGTGACCTGCTTCTCCGCGCCCTTGGTCCAGGCGATCGCGAAGCCCTGCGGCAGCAGGTAGTTACGGCCGTAGCCGTCCTTGACCTCGACGATGTCGCCCGGAGAGCCGAGGCCGGACACCTCCTGAGTCAGGATGATCTTCATGTCCGTGCCTCCTCTCAGCGGGTCGTGGCCGTGTACGGCAGGAGCGCCATCTCGCGGGCGTTCTTGACCGCGCGGGCGATCTGCCGCTGCTGCTGCGAGGTGACGCCGGTCACCCGCCGAGCGCGGATCTTGCCGCGGTCGGAGATGAACTTGCGCAGCAGCGCGGTGTCCTTGTAATCGATGTAGGTGATCCCGTCCTTGTCGAGCGGGTTCACCTTCTTCTTCGGCTTGCGAAGGGCCGCAGCCTTAGCCATTGCTCGTGCTCCTGGTTTGCGATCGCGGGCGCTCGGCGCCATTAGAACGGAGGCTCCTCGTCGAAGTTGCCGCCCGAACCACCGCGGGAGGGGGCGGGGGCAGCAGAGGCCCAGGGGTCGTCGAAGTTGCCTCCGCCGCCGCCCTGGCCGCCACCACCACCGAAGCCGCCGCCACCGCCACCGGAGCGGGACATCTTCTGCACCTTCGCCGTGGCGTAGCGCAGCGACGGGCCGATCTCGTCGACCTCCAGCTCGATGACGGTGCGCTTCTCACCCTCGCGGGTCTCGTACGACCGCTGGCGCAGTCGGCCGGACACGATCACGCGAGCGCCGCGCTGCAGCGACTCGGCGACGTTCTCGGCGGCCTGGCGCCAGACCGTGCACGAGAGGAACAGCGGCTCGCCGTCCTTCCACTCGCCGGAGGCCTTGTCCATGAAACGGGGCGTCGAAGCGACCCGGAACTTGGCGACCGCCGCGCCGGAGGGGGTGAATCGCAACTCGGGGTCATCGGTCAGGTTGCCGATGACCGTGATGGTGGTGTCTCCTGCCATGACCATCTCCTCGCGCACTCATCTTTGTGTCGTACAGGCTCTCAGAGCCGTACGACAGCGTGGATGAGGCTTGTGATCCGGACGTGCCGGGTCTAGATGCTCAGCGCATCTCCGGGCGGATGACCTTGGTGCGCAGCACCGACTCGTTGAGTCGGAGCTGACGGTCCAGCTCGCCAACGGCCTCCGGCGTCGCCTGGAGGTCGATGACGGCGTAGATGCCCTCGGCCTTCTTGTTGATCTCGTACGCGAGGCGCCGGCGGCCCCACACGTCGGTCTTCTCCACCGAGCCACCCGCGGTCCGGATCACGTTCAGGTACGTGTCGAGCGACGGGGCGACGGTGCGCTCCTCGAGGCTGGGGTCGAGGATCACCATGACTTCGTAATGACGCAAGACGTGCTCACCTCCTGTGGGCTAAGCGGCCACGGTCCTTCCGTGGCAGGAGGTCGTGCGTCGTTGCCCGCGCCGATACCGGGGGAACCCGGCCGGACACACGGACAACCGGACCAGGATAGCCGGTCCGGACGATCATGGACGGGCCGGTGGTCCCGGTGCCGGTGCGGCGACAGGGGCCCACCCCCGGGCGAACCGGCGGGTGGACCCCTGTCCACGGGACCGCGGGGCGTCCCGTCCGCATTCCTTGGGTGGGACCTGGGGAGGAACGACCACACCGATGAGGTTGGATCGAAGACGCCCCGCGGAGCTTTATCGTGTTGTCACCTGGTCTGACCATACAATGGCTATCGTCACCGCTTGGGGTAAATGGAGGAATTGGTCCGACTGCCGGTTCCCGTGCCTGGATGACGAGCGGATCCCGCCCCGTCGTGCCGGGCCGCACGGCGGGGCGTCCCGTTGCCGGGGGTCCACCCTCGCCCGTCCGTGCTGTGGACCACGTGCGGGCGGAGCGTCGACCATCGATCCCACCTCGCACAACGACCGCCGGGCCGGGTGGTGACGCGTCCGACCCGCCGGGTGCCTCCCGCGAGCGCGCCGGCCGTCGCAGGCGCGACGTAGGCTGCCCTGCATGCGAATCGGAGCCCACGTCGACCCGACCGACCCGCTGGCCGAGGCGGCCGCCCGGCAGGCCGAGGCGGTCCAGTTCTTCCTGGCCGACCCGCAGGGCTGGAAGGCCCCGAAGCCGCGCGAGGACGCCGAACGCCTGCGCTCCGCCGACATCGACCTCTACGTGCACGCGCCGTACGTGATCAACGTGGCCACGCTCAACAACCGGATCCGCATCCCCAGCCGCAAGCTGCTGCTCGCCCACGCCACCGCCGCGGCGGACGTCGGGGCCAAGGGCCTGATCGTGCACGGCGGCCACGTCAACGCGGGCCACGACGTCGCCGTCGGCTTCGACAACTGGCGCAAGACCTTCGCGTACGCGGCGGACTCGGGCGGCTTCCCGCTGCCGGTGCTGATCGAGAACACCGCCGGCGGTGACAACGCCTGTGCCCGGCACCTCGACTCGCTGGCCCGGCTCTGGGACGCGCTCGGCGACCACGAGGTCGGCTTCTGCCTGGACACCTGCCACGCGTACGCGGGCGGCGAGGAACTGCTGGGCCTGGTCGACCGGGTGAAGGCGATCACCGGCCGGATCGACCTGATCCACGCGAACAACTCCAAGGGCGCGTTCAACTCCGGCCAGGACCGGCACGACAACCTCACCGGTGGCACCATCGACCCGGAACTGCTGGTGGCGCTGATCCGCGCGGCCGGCGCACCGGTGATCGTGGAGACCCCCGGCGGCGTCGAGGGCCAGGCCGCCGACATCGCGTTCCTGCGCGGGCAGTTGGGCGCGGCGGCGTGACGACCGAGCAGTCCGGCAAGGCAGGCGGCGGCGCCGAGGCGGCGGACGCCGGGCCCGGCGACGGCACCGCAGACGAGGCCACCGGCGGGGAGAAGACCGACGCCCGGGACCAGGGCGCCGACGACACGGGCGACGCCAAGGACGGCGCCGCCGCCGCCGGAGATGCCGCCGCAGCCGAGAAGGCCAGGAGCGGCGACAAGGACACCACGGGTACGGCCGGTGACGAGCCCGCCGATCCGTGGTCCGCGTTCGGGCCCGCACCGGAGCCGGTGCTCGGCCGGCCCCGGCGGGCGATCCGCGCGGTCGGCCGGTTCCTGGTGCACGAGTGGACGCTCGCCGCCGTCGCCGCGCTGGCGCTGGCCGCGGCGATGACCTGGCCCACGTTGCGCTATCCGCGGCACACGCTGCCGCAGGACTACTGGGATCCGAGCCTGCAGGCGTGGCAGATGGCGTGGTCCGGCCACATCCTGCGCACCGACCCGGCGATGCTGTGGCACGCGAACACGTTCTATCCGGAGAACTGGAGCTTCGCGTTCTCCGACACGCTCCTCGGGTACGCCCCGGCCGGCCTGATCGGGGTCGGCCCGGAGCACGCCGTGCTGCGCTACAACATCATGTTCGTGCTGGCGCACGCGCTCGCCGCGTTCGGCGCGTACGTGCTGGCCCGGCAGCTCGGCGCGGGCCGCATCGGCGGCGCGGTGGCCGGGGCGGGCTTCGCCTACGCGCCGTGGCTGCTGGCCCAGGCGGGGCACCTGCACATCCTCTCCAACGGCGGCATCCCGCTGGCGCTGGCCATGCTGGCCCGGGGTCACGGCTGGTCCCTGCGCTACGGCTACCGGCCGCGTCGCCGGCAGGCGGGCTGGGCGTTCGCCGGGTGGCTGGTGGCCGCGTGGCAGCTCAGCCTGGGGTTCGGCATCGGGCTGCCGTTCGCGTACATGCTGGCCGGCACCGTTCTGGTGGCGGTGGTGCTGTGGTTCGTGCGGCGGCGCCGGGTGCGGCGTCCGTTCGGGCGGCGGCTGTTCCTGGCCGACGTGTTCGGCGGGCTGGCCTTCGCCGCGGTGGGCGCGGCGCTGGCGGTGCCGTACTTCAAGGTCGCCGAGCTGCACCCGAACGCGGAGCGGACGCTCGGTGACATCGCGCTCTACTCGCCGCCGGCGAGCGGGTTCTTCACCGCGCCGGCCGAGTCGCGGGTCTGGGGCGGGCTGCACGAGGGCGCCCGGGCCGTGCTGCCCTGGCATCCGGAGATGACGCTGCTGCCGGGTTTCGTGCTCTACGCGCTCGCCGCCGGTGGCCTGTTCTTCTCGGTCTGGCGGGTCCGGCACCGGATCTTCCTGCTGGCCGGCGTGCTCGTGACGATGGCGCTGGCGATGGGCACCCGGTTCTTCGGCGGCCGGTTCACCTACGTGCCGTTGTTCGACTACCTGCCGGGCTGGAGCGGGCTGCGCACGCCGGGCCGGATGATGCTCTGGGCCACGCTGCTGCTGGGCCTGCTCGCGGCCGGCGCGGTCACCGCGTTCTGCATGCGGGTACGCGAGCTGGCCGCCGAGCGGGTGCCGCCGTGGCCGGGCCCGTGGCTGCGTCTGGCCACGCTGCTGCCGTTGGCGCTGGTGATCGTGGAAGGGCTGAACGCGACGCCGCAGCCGGTGGTGCCGCGGCAGCCGGCGGCGATGCGGACGGTGGACGGCCCGATGCTGGTGCTGCCGAGCAGCCAGAACCTGGATCAGCCGGTGATGCTCTGGTCCACCGACCGGTTCCAGCCGATGGTCAACGGCGGCAGCGGTTTCACGCCGCGTTCGCAGGCCCAGATCCGCGAGGCGACTGTCAGCTTCCCGGACTACGCGAGTGTCGACTACCTGCGGCAGATCGGCGTGAAGAACGTGGTCGTGTTGCGCGACGAGCTGGCGGGCACCCCGTGGGAGGGGATGCTCGACCGGCCGGTCGACACGCCGGGCGTGACCCGGGAGCAGGTCGGCGAGGCGGTCGTGTTCCGGCTGTAGACCGGAACACGACCGGCTCGGTCACACCGGAACGGGTTCGACGGGCCGTTCGGCGGCTCGCGCGCGCCAGCGCTGATGCCAGGGCGCGTCGGGCGCGCCGTCGAGCACCCCGCCGTCCGGGTCGTCGGCGTAGGTGTGCCGGACCACGTCCAGCTCGGGCCGCACGATGTCCCGGATCACGAACCCGCAGAGCACCACCACGGTGATCAGGCGCAGGCTCGACGCGAGCACGAAGACGCCCTCGGGGAAGACCGGCCGGGACATGGCAGTGCCGAGCAGTTCGCCGTAGAAGGCGGCGAAGTAGCCGACCTCGGCGACCTGCCAGGCCAGGAACGCACCCCAGCGCGGCCGGGCGAGCACCGCGAGCGGCAGCAGCCAGAGCACGAACTGCTGGGACCAGACCTTGCTGAAGATGAGGAACGCGGCGACCACCAGGAAGGCGAGCTGGGCCAGCCGGGGCCGGCGCGGCGCCAGCAGGGCCAGCCCGGCCACGCCGAGGCAGGCCAGCCCGAACAGCAGGTACGACAGCCAGTTGAGGGTGGGGATGTTCGCGTTCAGCCACTCGAAGGGCCCGAGCTCGCCGGGTGCGGACGGGCTGATCCGGCCGTCCAGGTAGCGGCCGATGTACCAGAGCGTGCCCCAGTCGATGGGGCGCGTGGTGTTCAGGTCGAAGAAGCGTTCCCAGTTCTCCCGGTACGGGATCGCCACCGGCAGGTTCACCGCCACGAGCGTCACCAGCGCGGTCGCCGTGGCGACGAGCCCGGCCAGCATCTTGCCGGCGCGCAACGCGAGGACCAGGATCGGGCCGAGGATGAACAGCGGCCACATCTTGGCCGCGCCGCCCAGTCCGATGAGGACGCCTGCTACTCCGGGCAGCAGCAGCGCGTACCGGTCGGGCCGGGCGCGTGCCCAGGCCAGCAGGCCGAACGCGGCCAGGCCGATGGCGAGCAGGTCCCAGTTGACGGTGGCGGTGAGCACCAGCGCCGGGGAGAGCGCGAACAACGCGGCGTCCCAGGGTCGTCGTCGGCGCAGGCTGAGGATCACCGCGACGGTGGCGACGGCGAGCGCGCCGAGCACCAGCGCGTTCAGGTTGTAGAACCACTGGCCCTGGTTGATGGCGGGGTTGTCGGAGCCGAGGGCGTGCACCGGGAGGCCGAGGGCGCCCATGAAGTAGCCGGTCAGCACCGGGTACTCCACCGGGTGGTCGGCGTAGGGGACCTTGCCCTCGTTGAGCCCCTCGGCGTAGTAGAGCGCCAGCACGTCGGTGTAGCACATCCGGGTGTACTGGATGTTGTTCTGCCAGGCGCCGTCCTGGCAGGGCGACTTCTGCACCCAGTGCAGGGCCAGCGTCAGGCACACCAGGGCCAGCACGATCCGGCCGGCGGTCCAGAACCGGCTCTCCCGGCCGGCGCGCCGGTCGAGAGCGGCGGCGTGGTCGCCGAGCGGCCCGCCGATCAGGCCGGAGGCGCCGCGGACGAACCAGTCCGAGCGGGAGGGATGGTCCACCGTCTCGGCGGGTCGTGGCGCCGCCTCGGACGCGCCGGGCTCATCGATGCCTGCGGGCGACTGAGTGCTCATGGAGAGGCATCCTGCCGTACACCGGGGGTCGCCGTCCCGTCGCGCGCGGAGAAATTACCGGTACACGAAACGCGGCGGCGGCCGGACCCGAGGTCCGGCCGCCGCCGTCAGGTGGTACGCGTCAGTTCTGTCGTGTCGGTGGTGTGCTCGGTAGCAACCCACCGCCGCCACCGCCGCCACCGGGCCGTCCACCACCGCCGGGGAGCCCGCCTCCACCGGGGTTGGTGCCACCCTGGTCGCCGCCACCCGGGGTGCCGCCGCCGGGCGTGCCGCCGGGGCAGAACAGGCCGAGCGGGTCGCAGTTCTGGCCCGGCTGGCCGGGCTCGTTCGCCGGCGGTGGCACTTCGCCGTTGCCGGCGTCGTCCTTGCCGATGTTCGCCGCGGGCGGGAACTCTTCCTTGTCCTTGCCCTTGAGCGCGTCGTTCATGAAGCGCTGGAAGATGTCACCCGGCATCCGGGCGCCACTGATGTCCCGGCCGTCCTTGTACTTGATCGCCTTGCGGTCCTTGACGTTTCCGACCCAGACCGCGGTGGCGAGCTGCGGCGTGTAGCCGATCATCCAGGCGTCACCGTTGGCGGTCGTCTTGTCGTTGAGTTCCCAGGTGCCGGTCTTCTCGGCGACCTGACGGCCGTCCTCGAGCTTCTTGTTGATCTGGCCCGGGTACTGCTTCAGCACGGAGGTGACGTCGGCGACGATCTCCTTGTCGATCCGCTTTTGCGGATCGAGCTTCTCCCCGCCGAGCGTGTCCCACTGGCCGGTGTTCGGGTTCTGCTTCTGCACCTTCCGGACGAAGTGCGCCTTGTGGTAGATGCCCTCATTGGCGAACGTGGCGACGCCGTTGGCGTGGTCGAGCACCGTGATCGGGTACTGGCCGTAGCCGATGACGTGGAAGAACGGCGAGGGAGCCAGGTCCTTCGGGTCGGCCTTGGTCAGGTCGTGCGCCTTGGCCGGGTTGGTGTCGGTCTGCCACATGGTGGTGACGCCGGCCCGCTTGGCCATGTCGAGCACCTTGTCCGGCCCGATCTGCTCGGTGATGTAGTAGAACGGCACGTTCAGCGACTTCAGCGTCGACTGTTCGAGGGTGCAGGAGTCACCGCACTTGACCGTGTCCGCGCCGGCGTTGCTGACCTTGAACTTGGTGCCCTTCGGCGTGAACGCCGTCCCCTTCCACCGGGACTTGAGCGAGATGCCTTCCTTGAGCGCCGCGGCGAGCGTGTAGATCTTGAAGCTCGAACCCGGCGAGTGCCCGCCGCTTACTACGCCGTTGTCGACGTTCTTCCCGGCGTAGTCGGTGCCGGTGCCGTTGTCGCCGCCGTAGTAGGCGAGCACCCGGCCGGTCTTCGGGTCGATGGCCACCACGGCAGCCATCAGGTTCGACGGCTGGCCGGCGAGCTCGGAGCCCTTCTTGGCCCGTTGGGCCGCGGCGAGCGCCGCCTCCTGCATCTTCCGGTTGATCGTAGTGGTGATCTTGTAACCACCCCGGCTCAGCGCCTTGGAGCACAGAGGCTTCTTCTCGGTCGCCTCGGCCTCCTTGTCGGTGCAGAGCTTCATCTCGCGCAGTTCCTGCGAGACGTAGTTGACGATGTTGCCGTACGGGGTGTCGATGCCGAAGCCGCCGCCGCTGTTCTTCGACGGCTTCGCGATGTTCGTCGGGTACTCGGTGGGGTGCACCGGCGTGTTCGGCGCATCGAGCCACTTCTCCGTGATCATGCCGTTGATCACGTAGTTCCACCGGTCCAGCGCGGCGGTCGGGTTGATCGCCGGGTCGTAGCCCTGGTGGGTGGCGCTCGGCTCCGGCTGCTTGATCAGTGCGGCGAGCACCGCGGCCTCGGCCACGTTCAGGCTCTTGACGTCCTTGCCGAAGTAGGTCCGTGCCGCCGCCTGGATGCCGTACGCGCCCCGGCCGAAGTAGATGACGTTCAGGTAGTGCTGCATGATCACGCGCTTGTCGTACTTGTCGTTCAGCTTGGAGGCGAGGATCGCCTCCTTCACCTTGCGGCCGTACGTGTCCTGGTTCAGGTTCTCGAACGCGTTGCGCGCGTACTGCTGGGTGATGGTCGAGGCGCCCTGCTTGTCGCCGCCGGTGAGGTTGTTCCACGCGGCCCGGGCGATGCCCTTGTAGTCCACACCGGAGTGCTTGTAGAAGTTCCGGTCCTCCGCCGCGGCGACCGCGTGCTGGACGTGCTCCGGAATCTGGTCGATGGTGACGAGCTGCCGGTTCTGGTCGCCGATCCGGGCGATCGCGGTGCCCGTCGAGTCGTAGATGGTGGTGGACAGCGGCGGGATGGTGTCCTCCGGGAGCACCACCTTGGTGGAGTACCAGGTGAAGCTCACCACGCCGATGCCGGCGAGCATGATGAACACGGCGAAGCCGGCGATCAGGATGTTGATCCGGCGGCGCTTCTTGGCGCGCGCCGGGTCCTCACCGCGGCCACGCCGGCCGGGACCGAGCGGACCGCCGGGGCCGCCGGGACCACCGGGGCCACCGCCGGCGGCACCTGGTACCCGGGCGCGGCCACCGACTGCTGCCGCGCCGACGCTCGCGCGTCCGCCCACGCTCGCACGCCCGCCCACGCTCGCCGCGCCCACCGAGGCCCGCCCGGCCGGAGCGGCCGGGGACACCGGCACCGACGCCCGGCCGGCGCCGGCGCGCCCGGAGGCGCCGGGAGCCGGCGAGACGGGCACCGAGGCGCGGCCGCCCGTACCGGCCCGGCCGACCGAGGCCGAGCCGCGCGGGGCCGGAGCGGCGCCGCCGACCGAGGCCCGGCCGCCCGCGCCGTACGGTGTCGCGGAGGCGCGCGCCGAGGCGCCGCCGTCCGCCGCGCCGGACCAACCGTTCCCGCCCCGGCTCCCTTCGGAACCGGGGTCGCCGTTCGGGCCCGGGATCTGGGCCCGCCCACGCGAAGAACTGGGATCGCCGTAGTTCATTCCTCACACCCTGCCGGTCGCGGTGGGGCGCGGGGGCGCCGCCACCGGGTTGCCGTGAGCTGGAACACGGGACGTTACCCGCCGGCGGTACCGGCGCGTGCCCGTCAAATCCGACCTATTCGGACCAATTACGCTTAAAGGCTGTCGCTTCTGCCACCCGGGGAATGGGCCGGCAGCGATCGGGACAGCCACGTTCACCGTTGCGCCTCTCGCCTTCGCCGAGGGGTGGAGCCGTTGGCCGCGACCGACTCGTCCGCGTCCTCCGCCTCGCCCGCGAGACCGTCCCGGCCGAGCAGGAACTGCTCGACGAGATGGTTCCAGTCGCAGCCGGGGCAGACCTCCACCACGAACACCTGGAACTCACGCAGCGTCATGGCCAGGACGGGCAACTCGGCCCGGGTACGCGCCTGGCCGGCCGACTGCTTGAGTTCGTCCCCGTAAATGTAGTGGACGTGGATCAGGTTCTCGCTGCGGCAGATCGGGCAGCGGTGGTCGGTCGGCTCGCCGTGGAAACGAGCAGCGTTCTTCAGGTACGGCGAGGCGTCGCAGACGTCGTACGTGCCGATCCGCCCGGCGAGCAGTTCACGCAGCACAGCCCGCTTCTGAAGCGAGTAGTCGACGACCTGGCGCTGCGTACGCATGCGGGAAAGGGTACGCGCTCCGGCGAACCCAGGCGACCACGGTCACGATCCGTGATGATCGCGTCGCGTAAGCAGGGGTTTGCCCCACCCTCCCCTCTCCGCTAACGTGCGATGTATCGGTCCGATACATCGCGGTGGTTAGCTCTCCGCGCAGGGGGAAAAGAAGGGATGGCCCGTGCTCGAGCTCGCCATCCTCGGCCTCCTGCAGGAGGCGCCCATGCACGGCTACGAGCTGCGCAAGGAGCTGACCGCCAAGCTCGGCGCCATCCGGGCGGCGATCAGCTACGGCTCTCTCTACCCGACCCTGCGCCGGCTGCAGGCGGCGGGATGGATCGCCGAAGCCGCCGAGACACCCGCGACCGCCGAGGAGGTTCCCGCGCTGACCAGCCGACGCGGTCGGGTGGTCTACACCATTACCGCGGAGGGCAAGGAACGCTTCGCCCAGCTCATAGCGCAGGCTGGACCCGAGACGTACGACGACACGGGCTTCGGCGTGCACTTCGCGTTCTTCGCCCGGACCGACCAGGCCACCCGGCTCCGGATCCTGGAAGGTCGTCGCCGCAAGATCGAGGAACGTCGCGAAGGTCTTCGTGACGTGCTCGGCCGGGCAGCCGAGCGCCTCGACGCGTACACCCTGGAACTGCAACGCCACGGGCTCGACGCCTGTGAGCGCGAGGTCCGCTGGCTGGAGGAGCTCATCGCCAACGAGCGCTCCGGCCGGGCCCCGGCCGACCCGCGACCCGGGACGGCCGGTGGCCGAGGAGACAACGACAGCCCGCCCACGCCTGGAACGTCCAGGACAGAGCGGCCGTGATGAAGAAGAAGGAGGCAGACGCTATGGGCTCCGTCCGCGTCGCCATCGTCGGTGTGGGTAACTGCGCCTCGTCCCTCGTACAGGGCGTGGAGTACTACCGGAACGCCGACCCGAACGACCGCGTCCCGGGTCTCATGCACGTCACCTTCGGCGACTACCACGTTTCCGACGTGAAGTTCGTCGCGGCGTTCGACGTGGACGCCAAGAAGGTGGGCATGGACCTCGCGGAGGCGATCGTCGCCAGCGAGAACAACACGATCAAGCTGTGCGACGTGCCGCCGACCGGCGTCACCGTGCAGCGCGGCCCGACCTTCGACGGTCTGGGCCAGTACTACCGCGAGATCGTCGAGGAGTCGGACGCCAAGCCGGTCGACGTGGCGCAGGCGCTGCGCGACGCGCAGGTCGACGTGGTCGTCTCCTACCTCCCGGTGGGCTCCGAGGAGGCCGACAAGTTCTACGCCCAGGCCGCGATCGACGCCGGCTGCGCGTTCGTGAACGCCCTGCCGGTGTTCATCGCCTCGGACCCGGAGTGGGCGAAGAAGTTCACCGACGCCGGCCTGCCGATCGTCGGCGACGACATCAAGAGCCAGGTCGGTGCCACCATCGTGCACCGCGCCCTGGCGAAGCTCTTCGAGGACCGCGGGGTCGAGCTGCTGCGCACGTACCAGCTCAACTTCGGCGGCAACATGGACTTCATGAACATGCTGGAGCGCAACCGCCTGGTCTCGAAGAAGATCTCGAAGACCCAGTCGGTGACCTCGCAGATCCCGCACGAGATGAGCAAGAGCGACGTGCACATCGGCCCGTCCGACCACGTGCCGTGGCTGGACGACCGCAAGTGGGCGTACATCCGCCTGGAGGGCCGCTCCTTCGGTGACACCCCGCTCAACGCTGAGCTGAAGCTCGAGGTGTGGGACTCGCCGAACTCGGCCGGTGTCATCATCGACGCCGTCCGCGCCGCGAAGATCGCGCTGGACCGGAAGATCGGTGGCCCGATCCTCTCCGCCTCCTCGTACTTCATGAAGTCCCCGCCGGAGCAGTACGCCGACCACGACGCGCACGCCGCCGTCGAGGCGTTCATCGCCGGCGAGATCGAGCGCTGACACGCTGACACGCACAGGAAGGAAGGCCGGGTCCGCGCGGACCCGGCCTTCCTTCTTCGCGTACGTCAGGACCAGGCGCGCCGCAGCGCCACCGACGCCTCCAGCTCCAGCAGCGTCACCTTGCGCGGCAGCCCGCCGCCGAAGCCGACCAGCTTGCCGCCCGCGCCGACGATCCGGTGACAGGGCACGATCACCGGCACCGGATTGCGGTTGCAGGCCACCCCGACCGCCCGGGCGCCGCCGGGATCACCGACCGCCTTCGCCACCTCGCCGTAGGTAGCCGTCTCCCCGTACGGGATGCGGGTCATCTCCCGCCAGACGGCGCGCTCGAACTCCGAGCCCCGGGGCGCCGACACCGGGACGGTGAACTCGGTCAGCTCACCGGCGAAGTACGCCCGCAGCTCCGCCACCGCCAGCCGGGCCACCGCCTCGCCGGGTTCGCCCGAGGCCCCGTCCACCCGGCCGAAGTGCGCGCCGCGCACCGCGTCGTCGTCGGTGCCGACGGAGAACTCCCCGATCGGGGAGTCGAGCACGGTCCAGCGCATGTCACCTATTGTCGCGCGGCCGCCGACATTCTCCCCGACCGGCCCTGACCCGCCGCTGGACGTCCGCTGAACGAAGTCGATGTTGCACGGCGTCGATACCGTGCAGGTCATGGCCACCGGGACGCTCATTTTCCTGATCATCGGCGGGGTCGGTGTGGGCGTGCTGACGCTCGCCCTGCTCGGCTCGGGAGTGCTCCACCTCGGCCAGCCGGACGTCGACGGGCCGGTGTCGCTGGAGGCGGCCGCCGGGTTCACCGGGGCGTTCGGGTTCGGCGGCGCGATCGTCAACGAGTTGCTCGGGGGTCGTACCCCCGGAATGGTCGCGGCGGCGGTGGCCGGCGGCGCGCTCGCCGCCGTGCCCACCGGCTGGCTGGCGGCCCGGCTGAGCCGCGCGGCCCGCAACATGCGCACCGACGCCACACCCACCCGCGACCACCTGGCCGGCGCGATCGGGCTGGTGGTGACGCCGATCCCCAGCGGCGGCTACGGCGAGGTGCGGGTACGCCTCGCCGGTCAGCCGGTGAAGCTCAACGCCCGCGCCGACGGGCCGATGCCGGTCGGCACCCGGATCTTCGTGGTCGAAGCCCTGAGCGAGACCAGCGTGCACGTCGAGACCTACTGACCCCACCACACAGACGGGAACCCCCATGCCCCTGCTCGTCGCCATCGGCGGCGCGGTCCTCCTCGCCGTCGTCCTCGTCCTCTTCGTGTTGTCCCGGATCAAGGTGGCCGGGCCGAACCAGGCGTTCATCGTCACCGGCCGCAAGGGCCGTACCACCCAGACCGCCGACGGCGGCCGGGCCACCGACATGTCCGGGCAGAAGGTCGTGCTCGGCGCCTCGGTGTTCGTGCTGCCGGTGGTGCAGAAGCTCCAGTCGCTCGACCTGTCCAGCCGCCGGATCGACGTCAGCATCCGCGGCGCGGTGAGCAAGCAGGGCATCCGTACCGAGCTGCACGGCGTCGCGATCGTCAAGGTGGGCGGCACCGAGGACGCGATCCGGGCCGCCGCCCAGCGCTTCCTGAACCAGCAGGAGGAGATCGACAACTTCACCCGCGAGGTGCTCGCGGGCGCGCTCCGTTCGATCGTCGGGCGGCTCACCGTCGAGGAGATCATCCGGGACCGGGCGGCGTTCGCCAGCGCGGTCGCCGAGGAGGCCGAGCACTCGATGACCAACCAGGGCCTGGTGCTGGACACCTTCCAGCTTCAGGACATCCTGGCCGAGGGCTCCTACCTCCAGGACCTGGGACGGCCGGAGGCGGCCCGCGTGCTCAAGGACGCGGCCATCGCCGAGGCGCGGGCCCGCCAGCAGGCCGAGCAGGAGCGGCTGCTCGCCGAGGAGGCGATCGCCGAGGCGAACCGGAACCTGGCGCTCAAGCAGGCCGGCATCCAGGCCGAGATCGACGCGGCGAAGGCGAAGTCGGCGGCGGCCGGTCCGCTCGCGCAGGCCGAGCGGGACCAGGCGATCCTCTCCGAGCAGCAGAAGGTGGCCGAGCGCAACGCCGAGCTGAAGCAGCGCCAGCTCGACACCGAGGTGCGCAAGCCGGCCGACGCCGCCCGGTACAAGGTGGAGCAGGAGGCCGAGGCGAACCGCAACGCGGCGGTGCTCAACGCCGACGCGCAGCGGCAGGCCACGATCGCTGCCGCGCAGGCCTCCGCCGAGCAGGCCCGCCTCACCGGTGAGGGCGAGCGGGCCCGCCGGGCCGCGCTGGCCGAGGCGAACGCGATCGAGGGCGCCAAGGAGGGTGAGGCCGAGCAGCGTCGCCGTTCCGCGATCGCCGAGGCGGTCGAGCGGGAGGGCCAGGCCGAGGCCGCGGCGATCCTCGCCAAGGGTCAGGCCGAGGCCGACGCGATGGCCCGCAAGGCCGAGGCGTTCGCCGCGTACGGCGAGGCGGCCGTCCTGGACCTGCTGGTCAAGGTGCTGCCCGAGGTGGTCGGCGCGGCCAGCGCCCCGATCGGCGCGATCGACAAGATGACGGTGATCTCCACCGACGGCGCGTCCTCGCTGACCAAGTCGGTGGCCGGCAACGTCGCCCAGGGCCTCCAGCTCGGCAGCGACCTGACCGGCATCGACCTGGCCGGGCTGCTGGCGCGGCTGGGCAGCAGCGCCCAGCACAACGGCAAGACCACTGTGGACGGCAGCACCGTCACCCAGTGACGACGACGCCCGCCGGTTCCCCTCGGGAGCCGGCGGGCGTCGTGCTGTGGTACGGGTCAGAGCACGGCGACGACGAACTTCTCGCCGACGCCCAGGCCGAGGGTCGGGCTGTTCCAGTCGATCGTCCGGCCGGCGATGAGCTGGCTGGTGCCGGCGCTGCCGGCGGTGACCGCCTTCTCGTTGATGTTCGCGTACAGGTAGACCGAGCCGTCGGCGTTGTAGTCGAGGAACGACATCCCCTCCCACGCGCCGATCGAGGCGCCCCGGGCGATCAGCGGCTTCGCCCCGGCGCTCTCCGCCGTGACGAACTTGCCGTTGATCTGGGCCTTCAGGCCGAAGGTGCCGTAGCCGTCACCGACGTTCACCAGCTCGTACTTCTCCCAGGCGCCGACGGTCGCCGAGCGCGCGATCAGCGGCTTCGCCCCGGCGCTCTCCGCCGTCACGAACTTGCCACTGGCCACCGACTTGATGCTCACGAGGGGCGCCGGGGCGTCGAAGTCGAACTTCTCGGCGGTGCCGATCGCGGTCTTGCTGGCGATCAGCGGGGAGGTGGCGCTCGGCGCGGTGACGTACCTGCCGTTGATCGCCGCCTTCAGGCTGA
The DNA here is from genome assembly GCF_015354395.1 of Micromonospora sp. ANENR4. Lineage (NCBI taxonomy): Bacteria > Bacillati > Actinomycetota > Actinomycetes > Micromonosporales > Micromonosporaceae > Micromonospora > Micromonospora sp. ANENR4. The sequence goes on along the minus strand of NZ_JADKYQ010000005.1, from coordinate 213,533 downwards.
TCGTGCCGTCGGTGTTGTCGACGATCTGGAACTTCTCCCACGCGCCGATGGTGGCCGAGCGGGCGATCAGCGGCTTCGCTCCGGCGCTCTCCGCCGTGACGAACTTGTTCGTGACCCGCGCCCGCAGGCCGAACAGGCCTCCGCCGGCGTCGACCACGTCGTACTTCTCCCAGGCGCCGATGGAGGTGCCCCGGGCGATCAGCGGCTTCGCCCCGGCGCTCTCCGCGGTGACGTAACGGCCGTTGACGCGGGCCTTGAGCCCGTACGAGCCGCGGGCCGTCACGGCCGAGCCGATGTGCAGCAGCCGGTCGGTGGAGCCCATGATGTCGTGCACCGCGCCGCCGATGCCGGTGGTCACGACCGAGTCGCGTACCTGCTGCGGCGACCAGGCCGGGTGCTCCTCCAGCAGCAGCGCGGCGGCGCCCGCCACGTGCGGGGACGCCATCGAGGTGCCGCTCATCGACTCCGTGCCGGCGCCGCTGCCGGCCTTGGCCGAGACGATGCCGGTGCCGGGCGCGAACAGGTCCAGGCAGCGGCCGTAGTTGGAGAACCAGGCACGCATGTCGACCCGGTCGGTGGCGCCGACGGTGATCGCGGCGGGCACGCTCGCCGGCGAGGAGCCGCAGGCGTCCTGCATGCTGTTGCCGGCCGCGACGGCGTAGGTGATGCCGGAGGCGATCGAGCGGGTGACCGCGTCGTTCACGGCCTGGTCGACGCGATCGACGCCGAGGCTCATGTTGGCGACGGACGGCCCGGTGGCGTTGGCGGTGACCCACTCGATGCCGGCGATCACCTGCTCGGTGTCGCCGCTGCCGGAGCAGTCGAGGACCCGGACGGCGACCAGGTCGACGGCCTTCGCGACGCCGTACGTCGTACCGCCGATCGTGCCCGCCACGTGGGTGCCGTGCCCGTCGCAGTCCTGCGCGACGTCGTCCTGCTCGACCGCGTCGTAGCCGTTGCGGGCGCGCCCGCCGAAGTCCTGGTGGTCGATGTCGATGCCGGTGTCGATCACGTACGCGGTCACCCCGGCGCCGGTGGCCGGGTAGGTGTACTTGCCGTCGGTCCGGGTCTTGAGCTGGTCGATCCGGTCCAGGCCCCACGGCGGAGTGGTCTGGGTGCCGGCGGTGCTCCAGCGCTGAACCTGCTGGACGTACTCGACGTCCGGGTCGGCGGCGAGCCGCGCGGCCTGCCGGGCGTCCATGGTGGCCGAGTAGCCGTTCAGCGCCTTGCCGAAGACCCGGCGGACGGTGCCGCCGTGCTCGCCGGCCAGCGCGGACGCGGCGGACTTCACCTTGGCCGGGGTGGTCTTGCCCTTCTTGAGGACCACGATGTACCGGCCGGGCACCGCCTCGGCCGTGCCGGCGCCACGGACCGACGGTCGTTTCGGGTCGGCGAGGGCCGGCCCGGCGACTGTGGCGCAGAGGATGGAGGTGGCGCTGGTGAGGGCCAGCCCCACGAGCGCGGAGCGGCGCAGGCCGCCGTGACGTGTCATGAATCGACTCCCCGTGTCCAGCGACCGTCCGGAGCGGACGGGCGGATGAGATCGGACCAGCCGCATCTGTCGATCCGGCGGCTGCCGATGACTCATCATGCGGGAGACATCGACCGGAACGGGTCACCCGTTCGGTCGACACGCCGCCGTATCGTCGTCAGATCACGGACGCCGGTCTCAGCCGGTGATGCCCTCGTCGCGCGCCCAGCGCAGCAGCTCCGCCTCGGCCTCGTCGCGGTCCAGCGGCCCGCGCTCCAGGCGCAACTCCTTGAGGTACTGCCACGCGCGACCGACCACCGGCCCCGGCGGTACGCCGAGCAGCTCCATGATCGCGTTGCCGTCCAGGTCGGGCCGGACCCGGGCCAGGTCCTCCTCGGCGGCGATCCGGGCGATCCGCTCCTCCAGCGCGTCGTAGTCGGCCGCGAGCTGCGCGGCCTTGCGCCGGTTGCGGGTGGTGCAGTCGGACCGGGTCAGCTTGTGCAGCCGGGACAGCAGGTCACCGGCGTCGGTGACGTACCGGCGCACCGCCGAGTCGGTCCACTCGCCCCGGCCGTACCCGTAGAAGCGCAGGTGCAGCCCGACCAGCTTGACCACCTGGGAGGTGATCTCCTTGGAGTAGCGCATCGCCTTCATCCGGTTCTTGGTCAGCCGGGCGCCGACCACCTCGTGGTGGTGGAAGCTGACCCGGCCGTCCGCGCCGACCGCCTTTGTGGCCGGCTTGCCGACGTCGTGCATGAGCGCGGCCATCCGCAGCACGAAGTCGCAGCCGTCGGACTCCAGCGACATCGCGTTGCTGACCACTGTGAGCGTGTGCTCGTAGACGTCCTTGTGCTGGGCGTGCTCGTCGATGGTGAGCTTCAGGCCGGTCAGCTCGGGCAGGAAGCGCTCGGCCAGCCCGGTGTCGACGAGCAGGCGCAGCCCGGTGATCGGGTCGGCGCCGCAGAGCAGCTTGGTGAACTCGTCCCGGATCCGCTCGGCGGTGATCCGGTCCAGGTCGCCGGCCATCTCGGTCATCGCCGCCCGGACGTCCGGGTGGACGGCGAAGCGGAGCTGGGCGGCGAACCGGGCCGCGCGCAGCATCCGCAGCGGGTCGTCGCGGAACGACTCCTGCGGCGTCCCCGGGGTACGAATGATCTTGGCGGCCAGGTCGGCCAGCCCGCCGTACGGGTCGGTGAACCGGTGGTCGGGCAGGCTGACCGCCATCGCGTTGACGGTGAAGTCGCGGCGCTTGAGATCCTCGGTCAGGCTGGTGCCGTACTGCACCACCGGGTTGCGGCTGACCTGGTCGTAGACCTCCGCCCGGAACGTGGTGATCTCCAGGTTGAGGCCGTCGCGCTGGCAGGCGATGGTGCCGAACTCGCGTCCGGTCTCCCAGATCGACTCCGCCCAGCCGCGGATGACCTTGATGGTCTCGTCCGGGTGGGCGTCGGTGCAGAAGTCGAGGTCGTTGCCGAGCCGCCCGAGCAGTGCGTCGCGGACGGATCCGCCCACCAGGTGCAGTTCGTGACCGGCCCGGGCGAAGCGCCGGCCCAGCTCGTCGGCGACCGGCGAGACTCGGAGCAGTTCGGCGACGGCGTTGCGCTGCGCGGCGGTCAGTTCGCGGCGGTCGGCGGCGTGGGAGGCGGAGGCTTCGGACATGGGATCGCCAGCCTATCGGGCCGGAGGTGGATCGACCGCGCCGGGCGCGGGTAACGGGTCCGGGTTGACTAAGGTTCCGGTTGGGCAGGGCCGGCCGGGCCCGGTCGCCACGTACCCACTGGAGGCTGGCAGATGAGCGGCGGGCTCTACCGCAGCGCGAACGCGTCCGGCGGCGGCCTGCCGCCGGACGACGGCGCCACCTTCATCTCCGCCGAGCCGCTGAACCAGCCCGGCGTCGAGGCCGTCGCGCCGCCGCAGGAGGTGGTCGCCGAGACCAGCGCCGCGGCGAACAGCGCGGTGATGGCGATCGGCAGCCTGGTGAGCCGGGGTACGGGGTTCATCCGCAACCTGATGATCGGCGCCGCGCTCGGCACGATGGTCGGCGACGCGTTCACCACCGCCCAGTTCCTGCCCAACCAGGTGTACGAGTTCCTGCTCGGCGGCGTGCTGACGAGCGTCCTGGTGCCGGTGCTGGTGCGCCGCCGCAGGATCGACGCGGACCGGGGCGAGGCGTACGCGCAGCGCCTGCTGACGCTCGCGGTGCTGGCGCTCGCCGTGACCGCGCTGATCGCGGTGCTGCTGGCCCCGCTGCTGACCGCCGTGTACGCGGCCGGCGGCGACGATCCGGCGTACACCAAGCTCGTCACCCGGCTGTCGTACCTGATGCTGCCGATGCTGTTCTTCACCGGCATCAGCGCGCTGATCGCCGCGGTGCTGAACACCAGGGGGCACTTCGCCGCCCCGATGTGGGCGCCGATCCTCAACAACCTCGTCTCGATCGGCACGTTCGGCCTGTACATCGTCGTCTTCGGCGCGACCGGCCTCCGGCCCGACGAGGTGGGCTGGGACCGGATCCTGCTGGTCGGCGGCGGCACGCTGCTGGGCGTGGCGGTGCAGGCCGTCGGCCTGCTGCCCGCGCTGCGCAAGGTCGGCTTCCGGTGGAAGGCGCGGTTCGACTTCCGCGAGCTGGGGCTGCGCGAGCTGGCCCGGCTCGGCGCCTGGATGTTCTGCTACGTCGCGGTCAACCAGCTCGGCCTCTTCGTGGTGGTCAACCTGCTCAACCGGGCCACCGGCGGGGACGGCGAGAACGCCGGCCTGCTGATCTACAACAACGTGTTCCTGCTGCTGATGATGGCGCACGGCATCATCGCCGTCTCGATCATCACCGCGCTGATGCCGCGGATGAGCGCGGCGGCGGCCGAGAACCGGTTCCACGACGTCACCGCCGACCTGTCCCGGGGCACCCGGATGGTCACCGCGGTGCTCGCGCCCATCGCGGTCTGCTACGCGGTGCTGGCCGCCCCGATCTCGGTGGTGGTGTTCCGGTACGGCGCGTTCACCGGCGACAACGCGGTGGCCACCTCGACGGTGCTGCTGGTGGCGGCGCTCGGCCTGGTGCCGTTCGCGGTGAGCCAACTCTTCACCTTTGCGTTCTACGCGCTGCCGGACACCCGTACCCCGGCTCTGATCAACATTCCGGTGGTGGCGCTGCGCGTGCTGCTCCAGGTGGGTTTGTTCCTGCTCTTCTCGAACACGTTCGCGGCGGCCGGGATGATGCTCGGCAACGCGGTGTCGTACCTGGCGGCGGCGATCATCTCGGCGATGCTGCTGCGGCCCCGGGTGGGCCGGATCGGGCTGGGCGGGATCATGCGGACGCTCGGCCGGGTGGTCGTGGCCGCCCTCGGCGCGGCGGTCGTCGGTGTGCTCGTGGTCGCGGTGCTCCCCGGCGACCCGGAGAGCCTGAGCTGGCTCGCCGCAGCGGTCCAGTTGGTGATCGGCGGCGCGGCGATCGGCGCGACCTACCTCGGGCTCGCCGTGGTGCTGCGGATCGGCGAGATCACCGAGGTGGTCGGGATGGTCCGGCGGCGCCTCGGGCGTTGACCCCCTCGCGGTGACCGACGGTGAACGAGGATCACCAGGCTGGGGATACGGCTGTGGATAACTTGGAATTCCGCCGTCCAATGGGCCTCTCGGCCTGTGGACAACCAACCGTACGGACGAGGGAGCGCAGGCCGGGGCGGGGAAAACCTCCCCGCCGCCGCACCGGTACGCCCCTGTGCCGCCTCCTTGCCGTCAACCTCTAGATTGGCGGTGCGTGTCCGGCTCGCCCGCCGGGTGGGCGGGCGACCCGGCCGGGGCCCGCGGCGACTGGCCTTCCGGCCGGTCACAGCGGGAAGATGACATGTCGGAGAACCGGGCATCCCGGGTAAGGTCGCTCTCGACGGGTACGACCGGGATCGACGCGGGTGTCGACACCGCGGCCGTTCCACCGAAGGCAGAGCGGGAAGCCACATGCCCAGCAGCACGGGTCCATCGATCGACGCGATCACCGAGGGAGGACGGGTGACCCAGGTCGGCGAGGGTCAGGAAGCGGAGGAGACCTCTCCTGCGGTCGTGACCTTCGGTGCTCCCACGGTCGGTGAGCTGCTCGCCGAGCGGTACGAACTGGTCGAGCACATCAACAACGACAGCGCGGGCCGGCTGGTCTGGCGCGGTGTCGACGTGGTGCTCCGCCGTCCCGTCGCCGTGGTCCTCCGCTACCCGGGTGGCGACTCCGCCACCGAGATGCTTCAGGCCGCGGTCGCCGCGAGCCGCGTCATCCACCCCAACCTGGTCGGCGTCTACGACGCGATCGACGAGGACGACCGGGCGTACGTGGTCCGCGAGTGGGTCGACGGGCAGTCGCTGCGCGAGATGGTCGCCGCCGACGGGCCGCTGGACCCGGCCCGGGCCACCGCGATCGGCAACGCCGTCGCCAGCGCCCTCGCCGCCGTGCACGCCACCGGCATGGTGCACGGCAACCTCCACCCCGGCACCGTCATGATCAGCGACGACGGCCGGGTGGTGCTCGCCGACGCGCGTACCGACGGCGCGGACAGCCAGGAGAACGACCTGCGCGCGGTCGGCGGGGTGCTCTACTTCGCCCTGACCGGGCACTGGCCGCACGGCGAGGCCCCGCTGCACGGCGCCACCGCCGGGCACGGCCGCGCCGCCCTGCCGGACGCCGTCCGGGACGCCGGCGGCGCCATCGCCGCGCCCCGGCAGATGCGCGCCGGGGTGCCGGCCTACCTCGACGACCTGACCATGGACCTGCTCGACCCGGAGATCCCCGCGCCGTCGTCGGACGTGCTGGCCGCCGAGCTGAGCCGGCTCGACATTCCGGCCGACGAGCAGTTCCTGGAGCAGGCCGGCCCGCTGCGATTCGCCGCCGACCCCGGCGAGGAGCCCTCCCCGCTGGCCGCGGCCGGTGGCCGCAAGGTCGCCATCGGCATCGCCGGCCTGCTGGCGGTCGCCCTGGTCGGGCTGCTCATCGGCATCAACGCGCTCGGTGGCGGCGACGACGGCGACAAGGAGCCGGTCGCCCAGCCGTCGAACAGCGCGCCGGCCACCGAGGGCGGGGCCGAGCCCGCCGCGCAGGTCCGCAAGCTCACCATCCAGGACGTACGGATCATCGACCCGGACGGCGACCGCGCCGAGGTGCGCAACGCCGAGAAGGTCATCGACGGGGACGACGACGAGGGCTGGGAGACCAACACCTACCGGACGAACGCCAAGTTCGGCGGCATCAAGAAGGGCATGGGCGTCTGGATCGACCTGGGCGCCCCGCACTCGGTCAAGCAGTTGGAGGCCACGCTCTCGGCCACCGGCGCCACCGTCGAGTTGCGCGCCGGCACCCGCGGCGACTTCCCGTCCACGTCCTCCGGTGACAAGCAGCTCGTCAACGCCTACTCGACGATGATCGGGCCGGCGAACGAGGACGGCGGCACCAAGATGATCTTCAACGCCTTCGAGCCGGACCAGAAGTACCAGTACCTGCTGTTCTGGATCACCAAGCTGCCGGTGAAGGACAACGGCAACACCTGGAAGCTCGGCGTCCAGGAGATCGTGGTCCAGGGCTCGTGACCCGGCTGCCGTCCCCGCCGCGCCACCGCCGCCGGATGTGGTGATGGCGGACCGCGACGGCACGCGTCCCGGCCGCTCCGACCTGGAGCTGCTGCGGGCGCACGCGGCCGGCGACCGGGACGCCTTCACCGAGCTGTTCCAGCGGCATCGGGACCGCCTCTGGGCGGTCGCGCTGCGGACGATCGGCGACCGCGAGGAGGCCGCCGACGCCCTCCAGGACGCCATGCTGTCGGCGCACCGCGCCGCGGCCCGGTTCCGGGGCGACTCGGCGGTCACCACCTGGCTGCACCGCATCGTGGTGAACGCCTGCCTGGACCGGATCCGGCGGCGGCAGACCCATGCCACCGTCCCGCTGCCGGACGGCGTGCACACCGACGGCGAACCGGGCCGGCACACCGGCGGCCCGGAACCGGCCGCACCGGCCCGCGACCACGACACCGCGCTCGTGGTCCGGCAGGCGCTCGCGGCGTTGCCGGCCGAACAACGGGCCGCGCTGGTCCTGGTCGACGTGCAGGGCTACCCGGTGGCCGAGGTCGCCGCCGTGCTCGGCGTCGCCGAGGGAACTGTCAAGAGCCGGTGCGCCAGGGGCCGGGCCCGCCTCGCCGTGCTGCTCGGGCACCTGCGGACCGGCACCGACGCACCGGCCGAGGACGTGCCGCGGCTCACTCACGGGAACCGCAGGCGCCCCGAGGGCGTCGGATCCTCGTCGGGAGCGTCCCGTCAGGCCGTCAGCCAGGAGGAGCCGTGACTTCCCGGGAGTTCAGCGAGGTCGACCACGACCTGCTCGCCGACTACCTCGGCGGGGCGCTGGACGGCACCCCCGAGCAGGCGACAGTGGCCCGGCTGGTCGAGGAGGACCCGGCGTGGCGGGCCGCGTACGCGAATCTCGCCGACGCGGTCGACCTGGTCGGCGCGGATCTGGCCGGCTGGGCCGCGGGCCCCGCGCCGGAGATGCCGCAGGCCGTGGCCGACCGGATCACCGCGGCGCTCGCCGGGGCCGGTCCCGCGCTGCGCGACGGTACGCCGCTCGTGCCGGCGCAGCCCGGCGGCGCGAGCCGGCCACCCGGCACGGCCCTCCGTCCCGACCGGCACAGCGGACCCGGTCGCCGTCCTCGGCGCTGGGCCCGCATCGCCGGGCCGGTGGCGCTGGCCGCGGCCTCGGTCGCCGCGGTGGGGCTCGGTGTGGGCCGGATGGCCGACTCGGGCGACGGCGGCGTCAGCACCGCCGACCGGGCGGGCGGGGAGGCGGCACCGATGGCCGCCGCGCCGTACCGGACCACCGGACCGGCAGTGCGCAGCGGCACCGACTGGACACCGGAACGCCTCGCCGCCGACCGGGCGGCCACCGGAGCGAAGTCGATCCCGGGAGACATGGCCGGCCCGTCCGGCGCGGCGCAGGACGGCGCGGAGACGCCCCTGTTCCGCGAGGATCAGCGCCTCAGCGCGCTCGGCGGGCTGGACCGGCTGTCCCGGCCGGAGACGCTCGCCGCGTGCCTCACCGCGATCGGGGCCGAGCACGGCGGCGGGCCGCTCACCGTGAACATGGTCGACTACGCCCGCTTCCGGGGCGCCCCGGCGCTCGTGGTGACGTTCGCGGACGCGGGCGGCGCCCGCTGGGGCTGGGTGAGCGGGCCGGAGTGCGGGGTACCCGGGTCCGGCGCGGACACGCGGTTCCGTACGCGGGTAGGGTGAAAACGCGGTCCCGACGCTTGTCCCGCCACGTGACCTGACCCACCGGATGACCGGCTCGGGAATCCCCGCTTCGTACGATGGCGTTCTGCAAGTCAGGCGCCGGCGTCCCTAGAGCCGTCGGCACTCGGGATCGACATCGGTGCGGCCGGTGACGAACACACACATCGGGAGACGGCAGTGGACGAGGTCCGCAACCTGATCATCATCGGCTCCGGTCCGGCCGGCTACACAGCGGCGGTCTACGCCGCCCGCGCCAACCTGAAGCCCCTGGTGATCGAGGGCGTGCAGTCGGGTGGCGCGCTGATGACCACCACCGAGGTGGAGAACTTCCCCGGCTTCGCGGACGGCATCCTCGGCCCCGAGCTGATGGACAACATGCGCAAGCAGGCCGAGCGTTTCGGCGCCGAGTTCCTCACCGACGACGTGACCCGGGTCGAGCTGAAGGACACCGGCGAGATCGGCTCCGACGCGGTGAGCACCGTGTGGGTGGGCGAGACCGCGTACCGCGCCCGCGCCGTCATCCTCTCCACCGGTTCGGCCTGGCGTCCGCTGGGTGTGCCGGGCGAGCAGGAATACCTCGGCCACGGTGTGTCGTCCTGTGCCACCTGTGACGGCTTCTTCTTCCGCAACCAGCACATCGTGGTGGTCGGCGGCGGCGACTCGGCGATGGAGGAGGCGAGCTTCCTCACCCGCTTCGCCGAGTCGGTGACGATCCTCCACCGCCGCGACTCGTTCCGCGCCAGCAAGATCATGGCGGACCGGGCGCTGAGCAACGAGAAGATCAAGGTCGAGTGGAACACCGTGGTCGAGGAGATCCTCGGCGACGACGGCAAAGTGAGCGGCGTACGGGTGCGCAACGTGCACACCGGCGAGAGCAAGGTGCTCGACGTCACGGGCGTGTTCGTGGCGATCGGGCACGACCCGCGCAGCGAGCTGTTCCGCGGTCAGGTGGAGCTGGACGACGAGGGGTACGTGAAGGTGCAGGCCCCCAGCACCCGTACCAGCGTGCCCGGTGTGTTCGCGGCGGGTGACGTCGTCGACCACACCTACCGGCAGGCCATCACGGCGGCCGGCACGGGCTGCGCCGCCGCGCTGGACGCCGAGCGGTTCATCGCCACCATCCAGGGCTGAGAGTTCCACGAGCAAGGTTCGGAGGAGGAGAGTTCATAGTGGGAGCAACCAAGGCGGTCACGGACGCCAGCTTCGTCAGTGACGTGCTGCAGTCCGACAAGCCGGTGCTGGTCGACTTCTGGGCGGAGTGGTGCGGCCCCTGCCGCAAGGTCTCGCCGCTGCTGGAGGAGATCGCGGGCGAGATGAAGGACCAGGTCACCATCGTCAAGCTCAACATCGACGAGAACCCGGAGACGGCACGCGCCTACCGGGTCATGTCGGTGCCGACGCTGACCATCTTCAAGAACGGCCAGCCGGTGCAGTCGATCGCCGGCGCCAAGCCGAAGGGCGAGCTGGTCAAGCTCATCGAGTCGGCGCTCTGAGCCGTACCGACACCGCCGGAACCCCCGTCACCACCCCCGGTGGCGGGGGTTCCGGCTTACCTGACCTGCATGAACGCGAACCCGCCGGGTATCGGCCACGGTACGCTCCGTAAGCATCCGTCGGAGTTCCGGTCCGCCAACGTCCGTGCAGAGGGGGTCGTCGTGCGTCCGATCCGACCCGGTGACCAGGGACCGGCGGTGGCCGAGATCCGTACCGTCCTCGCCGGCCTGGAGCTTCTCCCCGCCGAGGCCGCAGGTGACGACTACGACGCCCAGACCGAACGCGCGGTACGGGCCTTCCAGCAGTCCCGCGGCCTCAGTGTCGACGGGCGGGTCGGCGCCGAGACCTGGCGGGCGCTCGACGCGGCCCGCTGGCGGTTCGGCGCCCGCGCGCTCTACCACGCCGTACCCGAGCCGCTGACCGGCGAGGACATCCGCTCGCTCCAGGAACGGCTGCTGGAGATGGGGTACGACGTGGGCCGCGCCGACGCCATCTACGGCATCCGTACCTCCCGTGCGGTGGCGCAGTTCCAGCGGGAGATGGGCCTGAAACCGGACGGCTCGTGCGGGCCGCACACCGTCAACGCGCTGCGCCGCCTGGGCCGCAAGGTGGTCGGCGGCCGCCCGCAGTGGCTGCGCGAGTCCGACGCCATCCGGCAGGCCGGTCCGACGCTCGTCGGGCGGACCGTGGTGATCGACCCGGGGCACGGGGGCACCGACCCGGGCGTGGTGGTGCCCGACGGCACGCTGCGCTGGACCGAGGCGGACCTCGTGCACGACCTCGCGAGCCGGCTGGAGGGGCGGCTCGCCGCCGCCGGCGTACGGGTACAGCTCACCCGGGGCCCGTCGCCCGGCGCCTGCCTGCCGGACGCGGACCGGGCCCAGCTCGCCAACTCCCTCGGCGCCGACGTGTTCATCTCCCTGCACACCGACGGGCACGCCAACCCGGAGGCCGAGGGGGTGGCGACCTACCACTACGGCACCGACAACGGCGTCACGTCGGCCACCGGCGAGCGCCTCGCCGGGCTCGTACAGCGGGAGATCGTGGCCCGCACCGGGCTGCGCGACTGCCGTACCCACGCCAAGGCGTGGGAGCTGCTCCGGCTCACCCGGATGCCCGCGGTACGCGTCGAGGTCGGCTACCTCACCTCACCGGACGACAGAGGGCGGCTCGTCGACCCGCGTTTCCGGGACCGGGTGGTCGAGGCCATCGTGGCCGGCGTGCAGCGGATGTACCTGCCGATCGAGCGGGACGTGCCGACCGGCTCGATCGACGTGAGCGAACTGCGGGCGATCGTGGCCGCCGGCACCGTCGTCGACTGAGCCGCGACTCAGCTCGTCGAGCGGGTGGCGGGCGCCGGGCGGACCGGCCGCAGCAGCGTCTCCGGGCTCATCGAGCCGAGCAGCTTCTCCAGCGCGTACTCCACGTCCGACTTCCAGCTCAGCGCCGTCCGCAACTCCAGCCGCAGCCGGGGGTAGCGCGGGTGCGGCCGGACCGTCTTGAAGCCCACCGAGAGGAAGAAGTCGGCGGGCGCCACGCACGCGCGCGCCGGGTCGTCGCCGAACTTCGCGTCGCCGAACGCCTCGATCGCCTTGATGCCGCGCTTGGTCAGGTCGCGGGCCACGCCCTGCACCAGCATCCGGCCCAGGCCGCCGTCGGCGAAGGCGGGCACCACGTGCGCCGTCATCAGCAATGCCGCGTCCGCCGAGACCGGCGAGGTGGGAAACGCCATCGAGCGCGGGACGTACGCCGGTGGGGCGTACATGACGAAACCGGCCGGCATGCCGTCGACGTAGACGAGCTTGCCGCAGGAACCCCACTCCAGCAGTGTCTGGGAGACCCACGCCTCCTTCTCCAGGCCCGGGTCACCGGCCGCACAGGCCCGCTCCGCGGAGACCGGATCCAGCTCCCAGTAGACGCAGCTCCGGCAGGATCGAGGCAGGTCCTCCAGCGTGTCCAGGGTCAGGCTGACCAGACGTCGCGACATGAGCGCACCCCACCACTAGGCTCGGAGCGCCGGTTCCTCCCGCGCCCTCCTGCTCCCGACGAGCGATCGTACGCCCCTGTCCGACGGTACGGGAGGGAACGCGCGAACCCCCGCCCGGACGGCCGACGGCGGGTCCGGGATGTGGACGTGTCCACACGGCCGGTGCCGCGACCGTCACCGGGGACTACGATCGACCAACCGGCCCCCGCCGCCAATGGATGTCGGCATCGCGGGTACCACACCGGGCGGCAGCCCCGCCGACACCCGATCGAGGTGATGTCCATGACCGGCACGACGCTCGACGACTACACCGACCGGTACGCCCGGCGCGTCCGCGGGATGACCGCCTCGGAGATCCGGGCACTCTTCGCGGTGGCCAACCGGCCGGAGGTCGTCTCGCTCGCCGGTGGGGCCCCCTACATCGCGGCGCTACCACTCGACGCGGTAGGCGAGATGCTCGGCCGGCTCGGCTCCGAGCACGGCGCCACCACCCTCCAGTACGGCGTCGGCCAGGGTGCCCCCGAGCTGCGCGAGCGGATCTGCGAGGTGATGTCCCTGTCCGGGATCGACGCCTCCTGCGGCGCCTCGCCGGAGGACGTGGTGGTCACGGTCGGCGGCCAGCAGGCCCTCGACCTGGTGGCTCGCCTCTTCCTGGACCCGGGTGACGTGGTGCTCGCCGAGGGCCCGACCTACGTCGGCGCGCTCGGGGTGTTCCAGGCCGCCCAGGCCCAGGTGGCCCACGTGCCGATGGACGACGAGGGGCTCATCCCGGAGGCGCTGGAGACGGCCATCGCCGACCTGGCCCGGGCCGGCCGGCGGGTGAAGTTCCTCTACACCATCCCCACCTACCAGAACCCCGCCGGCGTGACGCTGAGCGAGGAGCGGCGCGAGCGGGTGCTGGACATCTGCGAGCGCGCCGGTCTGCTCGTGGTGGAGGACGACCCGTACGGTCAGCTCGGTTTCGAGGGCGAGGCGCCCCGGCCGCTGCGGGCCCGGCGGCGCGACGGGGTCTTCTACCTGAGCACGTTCTCCAAGACGTTCGCGCCGGGCCTGCGGGTCGGCTGGATCCTGGCCCCGCACGCGGTCCGCGACAAGCTGGTCATCGCCAGCGAGGCGCAGATCCTCTGCCCGAGCGCCTACGCGCAGTCGGCCGTCTCGACCTACCTGGGCACCATGCCCTGGCGGCAGCAGCTCAAGGTCTACCGCGAGATCTACCGCGAGCGCCGGGACGCGCTGCTCGACGCGATGGCCGACCTGATGCCCGAGGGCACCACCTGGACCAGGCCGCAAGGCGGCCTGTTCGTCTGGGCGACGCTGCCCGACGGGCTCGACTCCAAGGCGATGATGCCGCGGGCAGTGGCCGCGCGCGTCGCGTACGTGCCGGGGACGGGCTTCTACGCCGACGGCACCGGCGCCGGGCACATGCGGCTCAACTTCTCCTTCCCGACGCCGGAGCGGATCCGCGAGGGCGTCCGCCGGCTGGCCGGGGTGATGGAGCAGGAGATCGCCATGCGCAAGGTCTTCGGCGCGGTCGGCGGTGCCGGACCGCGCCGCCGCCAGGGCGGCTCGGACGCGCCCGGCCCCGACTTGGCATGATGCCCGCATGTCCGACAGCCCCGCCGCAACGCCTCCCGTGACCGGATCCGCCGTCGACGAGCTGCACGTGCTCGTACTCGCGGGCGGCCTCTCCTACGAGCGGGACGTCTCCCTGCGGTCGGGCCGCCGGGTGCTCGACGCGCTGCGCGCGGTGGGCGTCGAGGCGGAACTGCGCGACGCCGATGTGGCGCTGCTGCCCGCGCTGACCGCCGACCCGCCGGACGCGGTGGTGATCGCCCTGCACGGCGCCACCGGCGAGGACGGCTCGCTGCGCGGCGTCCTCGACCTCTGGGACGTGCCATACGTCGGCTGCGACGCCCGGTCGTCCCGCCTCGCCTGGGACAAGCCGTCCGCGAAGGCGGTGCTGCGCGAGGCGGGCATCCCGACGCCCGACTGGGTGGCGCTGCCGCACGACCGCTTCTCCGAGCTGGGCGCCGTCGCCGTCCTGGACCGGATCGTCGACCGCCTCGGGCTGCCGCTGATGGTCAAGCCGGCGCAGGGCGGTTCCGGACTGGGCGCCGCCGTGGTCCGGGAGGCGGCGTCGCTGCCGGCCGCCATGGTGGGTTGTTTCGCGTACGACCAGACCGCGCTCGTGGAACGCTACGTACCCGGGATGGACGTGGCGGTCTCCGTGCTCGACCTCGGCAAGGGGCCGCAGGCCCTGCCCCCGGTCGAGATCGTTCCGCGCAACGGCGTCTACGACTACGCGGCCCGCTACACCGCCGGGCGTACCACCTGGCACGCGCCCGCCCGCCTCGACGCCGCGACGACCGCTCGGGTGACCGAGGTGGCGCTCGCCGCGCACACCGCGCTCGGGCTGCGCGACGTGTCCCGGGTCGACCTGATCGTCGACGCCGGCGGTGACCCGCACGTGCTGGAGGTGAACGTCTCCCCGGGCATGACCGAGACGTCGCTCCTACCGCTGGCGATCCAGGCAGCGGGGCTGGACTTCGGCCGGGTCCTCGGCACGCTCGTGACCCGGGCCGCCGCCCGCCGCTGACCTCAGCTCTCCCGGGTACGCGCTGCGTCCGGCCGGTCGTTCTCGTCTCCGCCCTCGTCCCCCGACTCGTCGTCGCCTTCGCTCGTCGGCGCGCTGCCCGGCGCGGATACCGGCATCGAGCCGGTCTGCGGTGCCGGGTCGGGCTCCGACGGGCCCGCCGAGGGGTCTGAGACGTCCGCTGCCGCGTCGGACTCCGGGATCTCGTCCGCTGCCTCGATCACCGAGACGGACTCCTCCTCGGGCTCCTCAGCGGCGTTCGCGGGCGAGGTCGCGGAGAGACTCGACGGCGCCTGCCACTGGATGCGCGGCGGCTCGGCCAACGGACGACCGCCGAACTCGGCGAGCCACGCGGCCACCATGGCGAGGTTCTCCCGCCACTGGTCCTCGGAGATCGGCGGCAGGATCGAGTCCCACAGCGACAGGAACGTGCCCCGCAGTTGCAGCCGCCCGTACGGCCGCGCCAGGAACCACAGGTGCAGGTGCGCCGACCCGTCGCCCCACCGGTTCACGTGGACCCGGGCCACCCCGTCGAGCGACCGCACGGCCCGCTCCAGGCGGACGGTCATCACGCCCAGTTCGGCGGCGAGCAGGTTCGGCAGGTCGCCCAGATCCAGGTGGGAACGGGACTCCAGGATCAGGACCATCGGCAGGCCGGTGGGCCGGTCCATGGCGCGGACGCGCCACCGCTCGCCGACCCAGATGTACGCCTCGTCGGGCGCGTTGCAGGCGGTGCACTCCCGGTCCGCCTCGCCACGGCGGGGAGGTTCGAACGGTACGGGCTCGTCGAGCTGCTTGACGCGGAGATCGCCCTCGAAGGGGAAGGACGGCCACTGGGTGAAGTCGGGAACTGAGGGAGGGGTGTCCGGCACGACGCTGACCCTAACCGAGTTGGCGACGCCTGTCCCTACCTGTTCCACTGGCCGCCCACCGGTTGTCCACCGCGTTGTCCACAGGCTGCCGAGATCACCAGTACAGCGCGTCATGCACTGCTCAGCAAGGGTTTCCTCGCTTCGTTTCACGTGAAACAGGGAGTGCCTGTGGACAACTGCTGTGGATAACCTCGGGTGTCTCCGGGCTCGTTCTTCCAACGATCCGGCGACCGATCCGCACCGGGGTGTCGGCGGCTCCTTCTAGCCGTTTCACGTGAAACGCGAGTGCGCGTCGGTGCGCTTCTCGGCTCGGTGGCTCGGCTCACCGGCGCCGGGCCGGCCGTGTTCCGTGACTGAGTCCTCGGCGGGTCCGGCCGATCGAACGAGGCGCCGCGAGGCGACGGGGGAAGTAAGTCGGGAGGCGAACCATCCCGCGGTTGTTCGGTGGGAACGGACCGGGCCGCGCGGATCTCAAGCCGCGCCGATCACCGCTCGGCTTAATGGCCGGCGCCGCGCCTCATGGCTTGTACTCGGCACAGCCGGCACTCGATCGGATGAGGATCGGGTCGGTCGCCGCGTTTCACGTGAAACAGCAGACGGGTTCGAGCCGACCGGCCGAGCCGGGCCACACGGCCTCGGGTTTGCGCTCGATCGCTGATAGGGCTCGCCACCGCCCTGAAGTCTGCGACCATCCGGCCCGGGGCGGGGAGAGCTGGCAGGTCATTCGAGGGCGGCACCGACGACTCAGCGGGAAGCCGTCCCGGGAATGCTGACGGGCCGCACGCCTCGGCCCGCTGCCCGGGCTCCTCGCGAGAGTCCTCGGCTCGGCGGTCCCCGGTTCGGCGCTCCCCGGCTCCGTCCCCTCCCGGCTCCGTCCCGTCCCGGGTTCGGCAGCTCTCCGGTTCGGCATTCCTCGGCTCAGCGACCCTCGCTCGGCGCTCCCCGGTTCCGTGGAGCGCGGCTCGGTGCGCCGGGATCGGCTCACATGCGCAACCGGATCGGGCTCGGCAGAGCGACTCCCGCGCGACCGCCACGGCCTAGTGTGCTCAGCCCCTTGGGTCTGGGCCGTCGCCGTCAGCCCTCCTGCCAGACCAGCGAAGTGGGCGCGCACCGACTCGTCAACGCCGAAGGCGCCCTCGGAACCTTTGCGCACTCCGCCCTCGCGCACTAGGCCGCTCAGCGCTCGGGCGCACGGCGTGCCACCAATCAGCAGCGCGGCGAGTGGGTCCACCCGCGCCCCATCTCCCAGTCACCGGTCCCCGTTTCACGTGAAACGCGGAACGAGGCGCGACAGCTCACCAACGGATGCGACCCGACGCTCCCGCCCGCTTCGGCCGCGTCAGCGCGGGAGGGGCGCCCCGGGCCTTCAGTGAGCACCATCGGCACCGGACAGCCCGGCCCGTCGTCGGAGACGCCGACTTCCGAGTGGTCGTTCTCTCCGTCGACCGGAATCGCGGTGACCCAATGCCGCCGCCGGCGAACGAGCGGCACCGAACCGGCCCGGATACGGATCCGGCCGCATCCTCTCGTCGGGATGCGGCCGGATCGACAACCGGAGAAGGAAGGACTACGCCTCGGGCGTCCCGTCCTCACCCATGCCGATGATCCCGACGATCCGCTCCAGGTCGTCGACGGTGGCGAACTCGATCGTGATCTTGCCCTTGCTGCGGCCGATGTCGACCTTCACCCGGGTGTCGAACCGGTCGGAGAGCCGGTCTGCGAGATCGGTGAGCGCCGGGGCGTGCGGCTTCGGCCGGCGCTTGGCAGCGGCCGACTTCGCCGGCTCCTCGGCGAGCGCCAGGTGCACCAGCTCCTCGGCACCGCGTACGGTGATGCCCTCGCGGACGATCCGCTCGGCGAGCGCCTCCTGCGCCTCGGCGTTGTCGAGGCTGAGCAGAGCTCGGGCGTGACCGGCGGAGAGAACACCGGCGGCGACGCGGCGCTGCACGGCGGGCGGCAGGTTCATCAGCCGGATCGTGTTGGAGATCTGCGGACGGCTGCGGCCGATCCGCCGGGCCAGTTCCTCGTGTGTAGCGCCGAACTCCTCCAGCAGTTGCTGGTACGCCGCCGCCTCTTCGAGCGGGTTGAGGTTGGCGCGGTGGATGTTCTCCAGGAGCGCATCCCGGAGCATCGCGTCGTCCTTGGTGTCCCGGACGATGGCGGGGATGGTCTCCCGGCCGACCGCCTGGGCGGCACGCCAGCGCCGCTCGCCCATCACGAGTTCGAACTTGTCGGGGTCGAGCTGGCGAACCACGATCGGCTGGAGGAAGCCGACCTCCTGGATCGAGGTCTTCAGTTCCTCCAGTGCCTCCTCGTCGAAGACGTGCCGGGGCTGCTTCGGGTTCGGCACGATCGCGTCGACCGGGATCTCCGCGAAGCGCGCGCCGGGAACCGGGCTCAGCTGCGGCTCGGGCTCGGCGGCCGGCGAGGGGGTGCTTGCGACGCCACCGGTGATGGCAGCAGTCGCACCAGCGGCCGGAGCCGACGGCGCCGCAGCAGCCGGCGACGAGTCCGGTTCGGTGGCCGCCGGTTCGGCGCCCGGTACCGGGCCGGTGGGGATGAGGGCGCCGAGCCCTCGGCCCAGTCCGCCGCGGGGACGGTTCTTCATGCGACGCCTCCCAGCGACATCTCCGCACTACGCATTCCGGCTCACCGGCTCCTTGACGCCTCGCTCCGCGATCTCCTGGGCGGCCTCGAAGTAACTCGTGGCTCCCCGCGAACCGGGATCGTAGGTCATCACCGACTGGCCGTAGCTCGGCGCCTCGGAGACACGCACGTTGCGGGGGATGACCGCCTGGAGCACCTTGTCGCCGAAGTGGTTCCGGACGTCCTGCTCCACCGCGTCGGCGAGCCGGGTACGCCTGTCGTACATGGTGAGCAGGATGGTGGAGACCTCGAGCTTCGGGTTGAGGTGCTGACGAACCAGGTTGATGTTGTTTATGAGCTGGTTGAGACCCTCCAGTGCGTAGTACTCGCACTGGATCGGGATCAGCACCTCCTGCGCGGCCACGAGCGCGTTGACGGTCAGCAGGCCGAGCGACGGCGGACAGTCTATGAAGACGTAGTCGAAGTGCCCCGGGTACGCGGCGATGGCCCGCGCCAGGCGCGACTCCCGCGCCACCACCGAGACGAGCTCGATCTCGGCGCCGGCCAGGTCGATGGTCGCCGGTACGCACCAGAGGTTCGGGATGCCCTCGACGGCCTGGGCCACCTCTTCGAGCGGCACGCTGTCGATCAGGCAGTCGTAGACGTCGGGCACGCCCGTGTGGTGCGGCACGTTCAGGCCGGTGGAGGCGTTGCCCTGGGGGTCAAGGTCGACCACGAGCACCCGGTTGCCGTGCAGCGCGAGCGCCACGGCGAGGTTCACGGTGGTGGTCGTCTTACCCACGCCGCCCTTCTGGTTGGCGACGCACATCACCCGGGTCCGGTCGGGGCGCGGCATGGTGACCTCGCCACTGGGATTCAGGATCTGCACGGCGCGCATCGCCTCCATAGCCAACGGTGGATCATCCTCTTCGCGCGTCGGGGTTTCACGTGAAACGTACGTGCTGACGTCTACCTCGTCCCCGTACCCGTCTGCCTGTGGCGTGTCGGACGGCGCCACGGTGGCCTCGGGGGCGGCCGGGTACGGCACGGCCGAGACGGGCGGCTGGGGTTCGTAGCGGGTGGGTACCGCGGCGTTCGCTCGCACCGCGGGCGGGCGCGGGGTCGGTGCGTTCACCGGACCGTCGGCCGGATCGAGCGGATCGCGGGCCGGCGGTACATTCGCCGGCGCGGACGAGACGGGACGCGCCGGCCCGCCGACGGACGGTTCCCGTCGCTTGGGCGGCTGTGCCGGATGCGGGGAGGACGGTTCGCCGGACTCGTTCACCGTCCACTCCTGGTAGTTGGTTTCACGTGAAACGGGGTCGGCGGAGGGCTGGCCTCCTGGTCCGGTCAAACGTGGATCGTCGTACCTGCCGTCGTCATGCACCTGTCATCCCTACCCGCTCCGGATGGTCGGTCCGCACCCGTCGAATCGCGTCCGCGCCTTGCACGGCGCCGTCGGCTCGGCGGGAACCATCGGGTTCGGGTGCCGCCCGGCACCGCCGTTCCACACTATCGACGCGCGGTCAGCCTACGGCCGACGGGCGCGGTGGGTCCATGTCGGGTTGCGATCGATCGCGTCACGCCCACCGGTCCAACGACCGGACCGGGCATGCGGAATGGCGTACCCGCTCAGCGGTCGCCGCGACGGCGACCGCCACGCGACCGCTTCGGCTTCTTGGGACGGCGCGGGTTCACCACGCGCTCCCGGACCACCTCGACCACAGTCGCCGGGGGGTCGATCACCCCTTCGCCACAGCGGTGCAGTTCGGGGGTCCCGCCGCCGAGGCGGATCACGGCCTCGGTGTGCTCGGTGATCTCGTCGGCCGCCGAGGCGCCCTTGAGCGCGACCAGCCGTCCGCCGGGAGCCACGAGCGGCAGGCACCAGGAGGCGAGCCGGTCCAGCGGGGCCACCGCGCGGGCGGTCACGATGTCGGCGCTCAGCGGTTCCCGGTCGCGCGAGCCGGCCGCCGCCTCCTCGGCCCGCCCACGGAACACACGCACATCCCGGGTCACGCCGAGGCGCTGCACCGCCTCGATCAGGAAGGCGGTCCGCCGGGCCAGCGGCTCCACGAGCGTCACGGTGAGGTCCGGGCGCGCGATCGCCAGCACCAGACCTGGGAGCCCGGCGCCGGAGCCGACGTCGATCACGCTGGCTCCCTCCGGGATCCGTTCCGCCACCACCGCGCAGTTGAGCAGGTGCCGCTCCCAGAGCCGCGGCGTCTCGCGGGGCCCGATCAGGCCGCGGACCACGCCGTCGGTGGCGAGCAGTTCGGCGTACGCGGCGGCCAGGTCGAGCCGGTCGCCGAACAACGCGCGGGCGGCCTCCGCCAGCTCGGGCGGCAGCGTCGCCGTCGCCGGGTCGGGGGCACCGGCGTCGCCACCGTCCACGAGGGACGGTGCATCCGCCGACGGCTCCGCGAAGACCGGGTCGGCCGCCGCGGCCGGAGCCGCCGGTGCCACGTCCGCCGCCGGCTCACCGGAGAAGGCGGGCATCACGTCCACCGCCGGGTCTGCGGGCTCGACCCCGGTCACCACCCCCGGCTCGCCGGAGAAGGCGGGCTCGCCGGGGTCGGTCACTGCCTTTCCCGGGTACGCGGGGTCGGCCGGCCCGTCGTCGTCGGAGAAGACCGGGTCGACAGTGGGGTCGGGGCGCACAGCCGACGGCCCGGGCGGCGTACCGCCCGGGCCGGTCACGGCTCCTGCCGTCGTCTCGTCGGAGATCACGGACCTCAGTCCACCGGCCGGACGACGATGCGGCGGTTGGGCTCGACGCCTTCGGACTCGCTCTCCACCCCGCTCATCGCGTTCACCACGTCGTGCACGCACTTGCGCTCGAACGCGGACATCGGCTCCAGGCGCACCGGCTCACCGTGCTCCTTGACCTTCTCGACCGCGTTCTTCGCCACGGCGGCCAGCTCCTTGCGGCGGGCGGCCCGGTAGCCGCCGACGTCGAGCAGCAGCCGGCTCGGCGTACCGGTCTGGCGGAACACGGCCAGCCGGGCCAGTTCCTGGAGCGCCTCCAGGGTTGCGCCACGCTGGCCGACCAGGTTCTGCAGCCGGCCGCCGACCACCTCGACCACCGGGCGGCCACCCGACACCAGCTCGTCGATGTCACCGTCGTAGTCGAGGATGTCCAGCAGACCCTCGACGTAGTCGGCGGCGATCTCGCTCTGCCGGAACAGGTCGCTCTCGGCCGGGGCCTTCTTCTCCCGGGCCTCGCCCGCGGCGTCCTCGGTCTCGGTGGCGGCGGTAACGGGGGTCTCCTCGTCCAGGGACTGGTCGGCGCTGGGGATGCTGGTCTCGGTCACGGGTCTCATCTCCGTACTCGCTCGGCCGGACCGTCGGGGGTCCGCTGGTCTCCCGGGGCCGGCGGGAGGTTCGCCGGGTGCCCTCGGGCACGTCTGTACGGGCCAGTTTCGCCCGTGTCCGCGCTCCGCGCGGTGATTCCGGCCCGGCGCCGACTCCTCGGATGGCAGCACGCGGCCGGAACGGGCCACCGCCGACGTCGCCGACGGTGGCCCTGTGGGCTCAGCCCTGTCGCTTGGCGGGCTTGCTGCCACCCTTCTTCGGGTTGACCGGCTTGGCACCAGGCTTCGGGCCGGCCACCTTCGGCGCGGCGGCCGGAGCCTTCGCCGGCGGCTGGGCCGCCTTGCGGCCGAACAGGCCACCGGCCTTGGCCTGCTGCACCGGGTTCTTGCCGGAGGTGCTCTTGGCGGCGCTGGTGCTCTTCGCGGTCGGCGGCGGCGGGAACTTCCGCAGCACCCACTGCTGCTGGCCGAGCGTGAAGAGGTTGTTTGTGACCCAGTAGATGATCACACCGATCGGGAAGATCGCACCCGAGATCAGCAGCGACAGCGGGATGCCGTAGAGCATCAGCCGCTGCACCATGCGCTGCTGCGGGTCCTCGGCCCACCCGGTCTTGAGAATCATCTGACGGCTGGTCAGGTAGGTGGTGGCGATCATGATCAGCACCAGGATGCCGGCGACCACCTTGACCGTGCCGGTGTTCGCACCCAGCCGGCTCAGTTCCTCGGCGGTGGAGCCGAACTTGCCGGAGATCGGCGCGGTGAACAGTGTCGCGTTGGAGGCGCTGTTGAACTGGTCGACGGTCCAGCCGTACAGGGTCTTGCCCTGGTTGTCGGGGCTGAGGCGGCGCAGCGTGTGGAACAGGCCCAGGAAGACCGGGATCTGGAGGAACATCGGAAGGCAGCCCATGAGCGGGTTGGCCTTTTCCTTCCGATAGAGCTCCATCATCTCCTTCTGGAGCGTCTCCCGGTCACCCTTGTGCTTCTCCTGGAGCTCCTTGACCTTCGGCTGGAGCGCCTGCATGGCACGCTGCGACTTGATCTGCTTGACGAAGACCGGGAACAGGATCACCCGGACCGTCACCACCAGGAAGACGATGGCGAGGATCCAGGCCCAGTTCGTACCGATCACGGCCCCGACCGGAACTCCGATGGCGTCCCAGGCCGAGTGCCAGGTCAGCAGGATCCACGAGATCGCGTAGTAGATCCAGTCGAGACTAAACACTCAGGCTCCAGTCACGTCGGAACGGCGGCGGTCGCCCGGCTCCGGAACCGGGTCGTGTCCACCAGGGTGGAAGGGGTGGCAGCGCGACAGCCGACGGACCGTCAGCCAGGCTCCCCGCAGCGCACCGTGCCGGGACACCGCCTCCACGGCGTAGGCACTGCACGACGGGTAGAACCGGCAGCGGGCCGGCAGTGCCGGACTTATCCACCGACGGTACGCGATGATGGGCGCCAGCAGCATGCGGGCACCGGTTGTGGGCGGCGGAGTCGCCGTCGTCGGGCCGCTCACCGCGACCGCCGTCCCCGGGGGGCCCGCGCGGCGGCGATGGCCGCGTCCAGGTCGGCCCCGAGCCGGGTGTACGTCGCGTCGGCCGATGCGGGCAGCGCGCGTACCACGAGGGTCGTGCCGGCGGGCAGCTCGGCCAGCCGCTCGCGGACCAGGTGCCGGAGCCGGCGGCGGACCTTGTTGCGGACCACCGCGCCGCCGACGGCCTTGGACACGACGAAGCCGGCGCGGCTCGGTGCGGAGGTCTCCGCATCGAGGGTCCGCGCCGGCTCCGGCGAGGGTGTCGCGGTGGTGCCGATCGGCTCGGGGAGGGTCAGGTGGACCACGACGGCGCCGCGGCCGACGCGTCGGCCACCGCGAACCGCTGCGGCGAAGTCGCTACTGCGCCGCAGTCGTTGCGCGGCGGCCAGCACGACTGCCCACGTCCCCGGACCGGACCTGTCGGCGTCAGGCCGACAGGCGCGCGCGGCCCTTGGAGCGACGGGTAGCGATGATGGCGCGGCCGGCACGGGTGCGCATGCGCAGCCGGAAGCCGTGGGTCTTCGCGCGCCGGCGGTTGTTCGGCTGGTAGGTGCGCTTGCTCACGTCAGGCTCTCCGTTGTCGTACGCCCCGCGCGGCGGATCGCCCGGGGTCGTGTGCTGGTCCAGATCACCTGTCGGTGACCTCCGATCGGCGCTGCCGTGACACGCTCCCCGGCGATGCGGGATGACAGCCACGGACAGCAAGCATCAATCACCCTAGCAGAGGGCGAGAGAGCAGCCGCTCCAGCCTACGCAGGGGCGCAATGACCGTCAAACGTCACACTCGGGCGTCCGACCTGCGGGCAAGCGCGACCGAAGGGGCGGTTTTCACTGATGTTGCCAAGGTCGTCAGGGTGTCGCCGGTTGATGCTGTGGGGTCCGCGCTGTTAGCGTGCGCGATTGCGGTCGGCGTCGGGGGTCCGGGGTTTGTCGCCGATCGGCAAGACCGGACACGCTGTTGAATCGTTCGGCACGGTGAACCCGCTTCAACGCCTCCGTGGATCGAGGGGGGCAGGTCCGACCCGCGTCCGGTGGGCGGCCACAATCGGTCGGTACACAGGCTGTGGATAACTTGTGGATGACGACCGGTCAGCCGTCCGGGCGGGCGTGAGAAGGAGCAGGCGAGGGGGTGGCACGACGGTGACCGGAGCGACCGACCTTGCCGCGGTGTGGACGGCGACCACCGACGAACTCGCCGACGAGATCATCTCCGCGCAGCAACGGGCGTACCTCCGGCTCACCCGCCTGCGGGCGATCGTCGAGGACACCGCGCTGCTCTCGGTGCCGGACGCCTTCACCCGGGACGTGATCGAGTCCCGGCTCCGCCCGGCCATCACCGAGGCGTTGAGCCGCCTGCTCGGCCGGCCGATCCAGGTGGCGGTCACCGTACGGGTCGCCGACGACCCGAATGCCCGCCCGGCCGGCACCGTCTACCGCAGCAGCCCGGAGCCGCTGCCCGAGCACGACGGCGCCGCCCCGCTGCCCGGCTTCGACCAGCCCGGCCCGCCCGCCTCCGCCCAGGCCTTCCCGTCGCCGCGCCCGGAACCCGGGTACGCCGAGGCCGGATATGGCGAACCGCGCCCGGAGCAGCCACTCGACGAGCCGGCCCCGCGGCAGCGGACCGCAGACGGCGGCCGCCCGCACCTCATCCCGGCCGGCCGGGACGCGCAGGACACGCTCTTCAGCGCCGCGTTCGCCGAGCCGGTACGCACCGCGCCCGAGCGCCGCGCCTTCGACGAACGCACCCGCATCGAGCCGCCCGTGCCGGACGCCGGCGGATACGAGCCCCGCTACCGGGAGAGCCCGCCCGCCGACCCCGCGCCGATGCGCGGCCTGCCCCGCGACGGCGCCACCGACAACGGCCCCGGCCGGGGTGGCGCCGACCACCACCGTCCGGGAGGCGGCCAGGCCGACCGCAGGCTCCCCGGCGGTACGGAGAGCGGCGGCAACCGGCTCAACCCGAAGTACATGTTCGAGACGTTCGTCATCGGCTCGTCCAACCGATTCGCGCACGCCGCGAGCGTGGCGGTGGCCGAGTCGCCGGCGAAGGCGTACAACCCGCTGTTCATCTACGGCAGCTCCGGGCTGGGCAAGACCCACCTGCTGCACGCCATCGGGCACTACGCCACGACGCTCGGCAACGCCCGCTCGGTCCGGTACGTCTCGACCGAGGAGTTCACGAACGACTTCATCAACTCGCTGCGCGACGACAAGACGAGCGCGTTCCAGCGCCGCTACCGGGACGTCGACATCCTCCTGATCGACGACATCCAGTTCCTGGAGAACCGGGAGCGGACGCAGGAGGAGTTCTTCCACACCTTCAACACCCTGCACAACGCCAACAAGCAGATCGTGATCACCTCGGACCGCTCGCCGAAGCAGCTGGCGACGCTGGAGGACCGGCTGCGTACGCGCTTCGAGTGGGGTCTGCTCGCCGACATCCAGCCGCCGGACCTGGAGACGCGGATCGCGATCCTGCAGAAGAAGGCGGCCCAGGAGCGGCTGTTCGCCCCGCCGGACGTGCTGGAGTTCATCGCGTCCCGGGTGTCGAACTCGATCCGCGAACTGGAGGGGGCGCTGATCCGCGTCACCGCCTTCGCCAGCCTCACCCGTTCCTCGGTCGAGCTGTCGCTGGCCGAGGAGGTGCTGCGGGACTTCATCCCGGACGGCGCCGGCCCGGAGATCACCGCGGACCAGATCATGGTGTCGACGGCCGATTACTTCGGCGTGAGCCTGGAGGACCTGCGCGGCCATTCCCGCTCCCGGGTGCTGGTGAACGCGCGCCAGGTGGCCATGTACCTGTGCCGGGAGCTGACCGACCTGTCGCTGCCCCGGATCGGGCAGGCGTTCGGCGGCCGGGACCACACGACGGTGATGCACGCGGACCGCAAGATCCGTCAGCAGATGGCGGAGCGGCGCTCGCTCTACAACCAGATCGCCGAGCTGACGAACCGCATCAAGCAGAACACCTGACCGTCCCGCTCCCGCCGCTCCCGCCGCTCCCGCCGCTCCAGCGGTGATCAAGGAGTTCGGGTAGCGAACACACGTCATTCCTGCCCCCAGACTCCTTGGTCAACAAGAAGGGGCGGACGCGCGAGCGATCTCGCCAGAGCTGAGCGTCACGCTCACGCGTGCCCCGAAAGCAGCCACGGTCCCGCCCTCACCGGCCGACCGTTCGCGTCGATCATGAGGTTAGCGGCGACAAACCGGACGCCAGATGCCGCCAACTTCATGGTCAACCCGTGCAGGGCTGGGCGCGGCCGGGCGGGCATGGCGGGTGGCAAGTAGCCGACAGCGGGGAACTGTTGACCCTCGACCCGGTGGAGGGCCCAGGGTCTGTCGTGTGTTCGTCCACAGCTCGTACCCGTTGTCCACAACCCCTGTGTCACAGGCGGTGGACAACCACCCTTTGCACTCGGCCGGTTACCCACAGACTGTGGACAACTCCTGGGGACGACGCTGTGGACGCCTGGGGATGACGGTCCCGTTGTCCCCAGACAGCGGCCAACCTGTGGGCGAGCTGTTGAAGGTTCTGGGGACGACGGCTGTGGACGTCTCCGGCGCTGTCCACAGCGCTGGGGAGAAAACCGGTGGATTACCGGTGGACAACCAGTGGACAGCCGTGGAAAACCCGGCGGCCGGCGAGGGCTGTGGACCGGGACACGAGTTTTACCCCTGGTTCTCCACAGCCAAACCACCGGTGGATAACGTGTATGACCTGCGCGGACGGCGGTTCTCCACAGTTTGCACAGGTGCGATGAAGACGATGAGTTATCTCTTCTAAACAACAAAAACCAATCATCACCGTTGGACTTCCTGTGGATCGGGCCGGAGCACTGCTGTCGGCAGTCGCCCGGGGCACCTGGATCCACGGGGTCGGGCGCACAGCCGATGCCCCAGCGCCTTAAGGTGCGATGGGTACCCGCACGGTCGGGCGGGACGGGTGGCAGCGGTCGGCATGAGAGAGTTGTCGCTGACGTCGACGCGGAGGCATTGATGAAGTTCCGAGTGGAGCGCGACGCGCTCGCCGAGGCGGTCGCGTGGACCGCCAAGAGCCTGCCCAACCGACCCTCCGTACCGGTGCTGGCCGGGGTGATGCTCCGCGTCACCGACGGCAACCTGCAGGTCTCCGGCTTCGACTACGAGGTCTCCAGCCAGGTGACGGTCGAGGTGCAGGGTGACGCGGACGGCGCCGCCCTGGTCTCCGGCCGCCTGCTCGCCGAGATCACCAAGGCCCTGCCGGCCAAGCCGGTGGACATCGCCGCCGTCGGCGCCCACCTCGAACTGGTCTGCGGCAGCGCCCGGTTCACGCTGCCCACCATGCCGGTGGAGGACTACCCGACGCTGCCGGAGATGCCGGAGAGCGCCGGCACCGTCGACGCCGCCGCCTTCGCCTCCGCCGTGGCCCAGGTGGCTGTCGCCGCCGGCCGCGACGAGACGCTGCCGATGATGACCGGTGTACGGATCGAGCTGAGCGGCAGCACGATGGCCATGCTGGCGACCGACCGTTACCGCCTCGCGCTGCGCGAGATGGAGTGGAACCCGGACGACCCGGAGATCAGCCTCAACGCGCTGGTGCCGGCCCGTACGCTGCACGACACCGCGAAGGCGCTCGGCCCGCTCGGCGGCCACGTCACCATGGCGCTGTCCTCCGGCGGCGCCGGTGAGGGCATGATCGGTTTCTCCGGTGGCACCCGCCGCACCACCAGCCGGCTGCTCGACGGCGCCAACTACCCGCCGGTGCGCTCGCTGTTCCCGGCCGACCACAACGCCGAGGCCCGCGTCGCCGTCTCCTCGCTCATCGAGGTGGTCAAGCGCGTCGCGCTGGTCGCCGAGCGCACCACGCCGGTGCTGCTCAGCTTCAGCGCCGACGGTCTCGTGGTCGAGGCGGGCGGCACCGAGGAGGCCCGGGCCAGCGAGGCCATGGAGGCCACCTTCAGCGGCGAGCCGCTGACCATCGGGTTCAACCCGCAGTACCTCATCGACGGTCTGGCCAACCTGGGCGCGCAGCACGCCCTGCTCCGGTTCGTCGACGCGTTCAAGCCCGCGGTCATCTCCCCGGCAGGCGAGGATGGCGAGGTCATCCCGGGGTACCGGTACCTCATCATGCCGATCCGCGTGTCCCGCTGATCGCAGCAGCACGACCCTGACGTACGGAGGTAGGAGCAGATGCAGCTCGGCCTGGTAGGACTCGGCCGCATGGGCGGCAACATGCGGGAGCGGTTGCGGGCCGCCGGGCACGAGGTGGTCGGCTACGACCACAACCCGGAGATCAGCGACGCCGCCAGCCTGGCCGAGCTTGCCGAGAAGCTCCAGTCGCCCCGCGCGGTGTGGGTCATGGTCCCCGCCGGCGTCACCGACGCCACCATCGACGAGCTCGCCGGTGTGCTCGGCGAGGGCGACATCATCATCGACGGCGGCAACTCCCGGTTCAGCGACGACGCCCCGCGCGCCGAGCGGCTGAACGAGCAGGGCATCGGCTACATCGACGTCGGCGTGTCCGGCGGCGTCTGGGGCCGGCAGAACGGGTACGCGCTGATGGTCGGCGGCGCGCAGGAACACGTCGAGCGGCTGATGCCGATCTTCGAGTCGCTCAAGCCCGAGGGCGAGTTCGGCTTCGTGCACGCCGGCCCGGTCGGCGCCGGTCACTACGCCAAGATGGTGCACAACGGCATCGAGTACGGCCTGATGCACGCGTACGCCGAGGGCTACGAGCTGCTGGCGGCCTCGGAGCTGGTGACCAACGTCCCCGGCGTGTTCAAGTCGTGGCGCGAGGGCACCGTCGTGCGCTCCTGGCTGCTCGACCTGCTGGACCGGGCACTCGACGAGGACCCGGAGCTGGCCGAGCTGAGCGGCTACACGGAGGACACCGGCGAGGGCCGCTGGACCGTGGACGAGGCGGTCCGGCTCGCCGTGCCGCTCAACGTCATCACCGCGTCGCTGTTCGCCCGGTTCGCCTCCCGGCAGGACGACTCGCCCGCGATGAAGGCCGTCGCCGCGCTGCGCCAGCAGTTCGGCGGCCACGCCGTCCACAAGCGCTGACCGGTATCCACAGGCTGTGTACGTCCGCCGGCTCGAACTGGTCGACTTCCGCTCGTACGAGCGCGTCGGCGTCGACCTGGAGCCGGGGCCGAACGTGCTCGTCGGTGCGAACGGCGTCGGCAAGACCAACCTGGTCGAGGCGCTGGGTTACGTGGCGACCCTGGATTCGCACCGGGTCGCCACCGACGCCCCGCTGGTGCGGATGGGCGCCGCCTCGGCGGTGATCCGCTGCGCCGTGGTGCACGAGGGTCGGGAGCTGCTGGTCGAGCTGGAGATCGTGCCGGGCAAGGCCAATCGGGCCCGGCTCGGCCGGTCTCCGGCCCGGCGCGCCCGGGACGTTCTCGGCGCGCTGCGCCTGGTGCTGTTCGCGCCGGAGGACCTGGAACTGGTCCGCGGCGATCCGGCCGAACGCCGCCGCTACCTGGACGACCTGCTGGTCACCCGCCAGCCCCGCTACGCCGGTGTCCGCGCCGACTACGAACGGGTGGTCAAGCAACGCAACGCGCTGCTGCGTACGTCGTACCTGGCTCGGAAGACCGGCGGCACACGCGGCGGTGACCTGTCGACGCTGGCCGTGTGGGACGCGCATCTGGCGCAGCACGGCGCGGACCTGCTCGCCGGCCGCCTGGAACTGGTGGCCGCGCTGACCCCGCACGTGGCGAAGGCGTACGACGCGGTGGCGGCCGGCCGCGGCGCGGCGGGCATCGCGTACCGGCCCTCGGTGGAGCTGCCCGAACCCGGCGCGGACCGCGCGGCGCTGGCGGAGGCGCTCGCCGCCGCGCTGACCGCGAACCGCGCCGCCGAGATCGAGCGCGGCACCACGCTCGTCGGCCCGCACCGCGACGACCTGGCGCTGACGCTCGGCCCGCTGCCCGCCAAGGGGTACGCGAGCCACGGTGAGTCCTGGTCGTACGCGCTGGCGTTGCGGCTGGCCGGGTACGACCTTCTGCGCGCCGACGGGATCGAGCCGGTGCTGGTGCTCGACGACGTCTTCGCCGAGCTGGACACCGGCCGGCGGGAACGACTGGCCGAACTGGTCGGCGGCGCGAGCCAGCTCCTGGTCACCTGTGCCGTGGACGACGACGTGCCGGCGACGCTGCGCGGCACCCGGTACGCGGTGGGCGAGGGGACGGTGCGGCGTGCCTGATGACGAGGTGCAGCTCCCGCCCGCACGGCTCGGGCCGGGACGCGACGCGCGTACCCCGGGAAAGCCCGCGGGCGGTGAGCCGGCCGCGAACCTGCCGGAGGGCTCGACCGGGCCGGAACTGGCCCGGGCGGTGCTCGACGCGGCGAAGGCCCGGCGGCAGGCGGCGGCCCCGCGACGGCGCGGCGCGGTCCGCGGCGACGGCGAGAAGCGGCTGCGCGGCTACTCCGGCCCGGGTCCGGACCCGCGCGACCCGCAGCCGCTCGGCGCGGTGCTGGACAAGCTGATGAAGGCGCGGGGCTGGCAGAAGCCGGCGGCCGAGGCGACGGTGTTCGGCGCGTGGGAGAAGGTGGTCGGCCCGGAGGTCGCGCAGCACAGCCGCCCGGTCAAGCTGGAGGACGGGGAGCTGACCGTGGAGGCGCGTTCGACGGCGTGGGCGACCCAGTTGCGCCTGCTGGCGGGCTCGCTGTTGCAGCAGATCGCCCGCGAGGTGGGCCACAACGTGGTGCGCAAGCTGCACATCCACGGGCCGGCGGCGCCGTCGTGGTCGCGCGGCCCCCGACGGGTACGCGGGCGCGGCCCCCGCGACACCTACGGCTGACCGACACCGCCCGAGCGCCGTGCCTCACGCCGGGCGCGCTTGAGTTCGCGCTGCTCACGGCTCCACTGCTTGCGGCGCTCCAGGTCTTCCTTCCACGCGTCGCGGGCCAGCTTCGAGCCGCCCTGCACCGCGCCCTGCACCTGGGACGGGCCGGCGAGGTTGCGGAACACCCAGCCCAACAGGCGGCCACCCTTGCCGGAGGCGTCGCCCACCTGCTCGTCGTCGCTCATCCCGCCGCCCTCTCGCTGTTTTGTGTGCAAACCATTGGTACACCAATCGTTGCTACCATCGCAACGACGACGAGGAGGAGGACGCCGGTGACCGACGGCATCGAGGAGGACCCCCTGGCGCTGGAGCAGCAGGTCTGCTTCGCGCTCTCCGTCGCCGCCCGGAGCGTCGTCGCGGTCTACCGCCCGCTGCTGGAACCGATGGGGCTCACCCACCCGCAATACCTGGTCATGCTGGCGCTCTGGCAGCACGCGCCGCTGTCCGGGCGGGATCTGAGCCGGCTGCTCCAGCTCGACCCGGGCACGCTGTCACCGCTGCTCAAGCGGCTGGAGGCGGCCGGCTACATCAGGCGGGAACGCGACGCCGCCGACGAGCGCAGTTTGGCCGTCTCGCTCACCGACGAAGGGCAGGCGCTGCGGGCGCAGGCCGAGCGGATCCCGCCCGCCATCGTGCAGCGCCTCGGCCTGCCGCTGGCCGACCTGCGGCACCTGCACACAGCGCTGACCGAGGTGATCGCGGCCGCCAACCGGGCCACGTCTCCTCCCGGCACTGCGGCGCCCGGTCAGGCGTCGGCGTAGACCGCGAAACCCCGCTCCGCGCAGCGCCGGTAGAAGGCCGCCAGCACGCTCAGCTCGGCGCAGGTGAAGTTCCACTGCGGCGGATCGCCGCTCTCGTCCCGCAGCCGGTCGAGGCGGCTGTCCAGCCAGCGGAGCTGCTGCTCGGCCAGCCGACCGTCGCCGAGAAGCGCGCGCAGCACCTCGCTCACCGACTCGAACGTGACCGGCTCGCCGTACGGCCGGTGCCGGGCGACGAACTTCTCCACGCCCTCGGCGATCCAGGAGCAGCCGTCCGGGTCGATCACCGGGTCCTCGTCCTCGACCGCGTTCTCCGTGGCGTAGAGCACATTCTCCAGCCCGAGGATCAGGTCGACCAATTCGGTGTACGCGGTCGCGCGTACCGTGCCGGTCTTCGCGATCAGCTCGGCGAGCGCCGCAGTCGGCGCGGAGATCCGGGGCATGTCCACGATCTCGCCGAAGTCCACGAACTCAGCCGGCGCGACCGGGTCGTAGAAGCGGCCGGTCCGCGGCCAGTGCACCGCGACGTTGTCCAGCCCCATCTGGCGTCACCTCTCACCAAGCGTTTTCGGACCATCTCCGACGATCGTCCCGGTTCCGGGCGCAAAAGATCAAGACCGCAACGGCGGCGCCGCAAAAGCTACGGCACGCCGGGCCCGGCCGCGACCCCCGGTCGGGGCACCCGCCGATCACCGGTCGGATGATCGTCACGGCTCACGGTGGCCGGTGGCGCGGTACCGGCCCGTTGGCGTGTAGGGGGAGTCGCGGGCGACGCGGTTCGTCCGGCTACGGCATTCTCAGCCGCCCCGGAGAGGGTGCCGAGTGGCGGTTTGGTCGGCTCCGCACAGTAAGATTGAGGGCGAGACGAAAGACCCGAGACGGAGCGACGGACAGGGGCCCGCATGAGCCCTCGATCATAGTCCCGTATCAGGTCCGAGCCGATCGCGATCCGCGGGCAACCGCGGCGCCCGGCGCACACGATCCGAGCCTGGCGACCCCAGGGGCGGACCATGCGCGCCGACGTCGCGTCCTGTCCGCCGAACCCGCGCCCCCGCGCCCACGCGCGGCCGGTGCGAGAAAGTGGCCGAGCGTGGCAGCGGAGGACAACAAGAAGTACGGTGCCGAGTCGATCACCGTGCTCGAGGGCCTGGAAGCGGTCCGGAAGCGGCCCGGTATGTACATCGGGTCCACCGGCGAGCGCGGTCTGCACCACCTGGTGTGGGAGGTCGTCGACAACGCGGTGGACGAGGCGCTGGCCGGGCACTGCGACACCATCGACGTGGTGCTGCTGGCCGACGGCGGTGTCCGGGTGACCGACAACGGCCGTGGCTTCCCGGTCGACCTGCACCCCAAGCTGAAGAAGCCGGGTGTCGAGGTCGCCCTGACCGTGCTGCACGCGGGCGGCAAGTTCGACGGCAAGGCGTACGCCGTCTCCGGCGGCCTGCACGGCGTCGGCGTCTCCGTGGTGAACGCGCTGTCCACCCGGATGGCCGTGGAGATCCACAAGGACGGCTTCGTCTGGCGTCAGCAGTACGACCACTCCAAGCCGACGCCGCTGGAGAAGGGCGAGGAGACCGACCGCACCGGTTCGGCCGTCTCCTTCTGGCCCGACCCGGACGTCTTCGAGACCGTCGACTTCGACTTCCACACCATCTACCGGCGCCTCCAGGAGATGGCCTTCCTCACCCGGGGTCTGACCATCCACCTGCTCGACGAGCGGGTCCCGGAGGACGAGGACGGCAAGACCCGCGAGGTCACCTTCCACTACGAGGGCGGCATCGCCGACTTCGTCCGGCACCTCAACGCCTCCAAGAGCCCGATCCACAAGACGGTGGTCGAGTTCGGGGCCGAGGAGACGGGCATGTCGGTCGAGATCGCCATGCAGTGGAACGAGTCGTACGGCGAGTCGGTCTACACCTTCGCCAACAACATCAACACCCACGAGGGCGGCACCCACGAGGAGGGCTTCCGGGCCGCGCTGACGAGCGTCGTCAACCGCTACGGTGCCGAGAAGAAGCTGCTCAAGGGCGACGAGCGCCTCTCGGGTGAGGACATCCGCGAGGGTCTGGCCGCGATCATCTCGGTCAAGCTCACCGACCCGCAGTTCGAGGGTCAGACCAAGACCAAGCTGGGCAACACCCCGGTAAAGGGCTTCGTGCAGCGGGTCTGCAACGAGTCGCTCGTCGACTGGTTCGACCGCAACCCGGCCGAGGCGAAGATCATCATCCAGAAGGCGTCCCAGGCGGCACGGGCCCGAATCGCCGCCCAGCAGGCGCGCAAGCTCGCCCGGCGCAAGTCGCTGCTGGAGTCCGGCTCGATGCCCGGCAAGCTGGCCGACTGCCAGTCCACCGACCCGCGCGAGTCCGAGGTCTTCATCGTCGAGGGCGACTCGGCCGGCGGCTCGGCCAAGCAGGGCCGCGACCCGCGCGTCCAGGCGATCCTGCCGATCCGCGGCAAGATCCTCAACGTGGAGAAGGCCCGGATCGACCGGGTGCTGAAGAACAACGAGGTGCAGGCGCTGATCACCGCGCTCGGCACCGGCATCCACGACGACTTCGACATCGAGAAGCTGCGCTACCACAAGATCGTGCTGATGGCCGACGCCGACGTCGACGGCCAGCACATCCAGACGCTGCTGCTCACCCTGCTGTTCCGCTTCATGCGGCCGCTGGTCGAGCTGGGCCACGTCTACCTGGCCGCGCCGCCGCTCTACAAGATCAAGTGGAACAAGAAGGGCGACGACGCCCAGTACGCGTACTCGGACCGGGAACGCGATGGCCTGATCGCCCTGCGCCAGCAGAAGAAGCCCAACGCCCGCCCGGACGACATCCAGCGGTTCAAGGGTCTCGGCGAGATGAACTACCCCGAGCTGTGGGAGACCACGATGAACCCGGCCACGCGTACGCTGCGCCAGGTCACGCTCGACGACGCCGCAACCGCGGACGAGTTGTTCAGCGTCCTGATGGGCGAGGACGTCGAGGCTCGCCGGTCGTTCATCCAGCGCAACGCCAAGGACGTGCGGTTCCTGGACATCTGACGGACCCACCCGGGCCGGCCGGGCATCCACCGGTCGGCCCGGGAGTCCACAGAGTTATCCACAGCCTGAACGCTTTCCACAGCCGTTATCCACAGCGAGACCACGACTGAAGAGTCTGATAAGGGTTAACAGTGACCGATACTCCCGAGTCCACCCCGAACGAGCCGGAGACCCCGGAGACACTGGCCGCGGTCGTCCAGCACGACCGGATCGAGCCGGTCGGCCTCGAGGTCGAGATGCAGCGCTCGTACCTCGACTACGCGATGAGCGTCATCGTCGGGCGGGCCCTGCCGGACGTCCGGGACGGGCTCAAGCCGGTCCACCGCAAGATCCTCTACGCCATGTTCGACTCCGGCTACCGTCCGGACCGCGGGTACGTGAAGTGCTCCCGCGTCGTCGGTGACGTGATGGGCCAGTTCCACCCGCACGGCGACTCGGCCATCTACGACGCGCTGGTCCGGATGGCGCAGCCGTGGTCGCTGCGCTACCCGCTGGTCGACGGCAACGGCAACTTCGGCTCGCCCGGAAACGATCCGGCTGCCGCCATGAGATATACAGAATGCAAGCTCGACCCGCTGGCGATGGAGATGCTGCGGGACATCGACGAGGACACCGTCGACCTGCAGGACAACTACGACGGCCGGGCCAAGGAGCCCACCATCCTGCCGTCGCGGATCCCCAACCTGCTGATTAACGGCTCCGAGGGCATCGCGGTCGGCATGGCCACCAAGATCCCGCCGCACAACCTGCGCGAGATCGGCGCGGCGGTGCAGTGGTGCCTGGAGCACCCGGAGGCCGACGAGGCCACCACGCTGGAAGCCCTTCTCGAGATCGTCAAGGGCCCGGACTTCCCGACCCACGGCCTGATCGTCGGTCAGGCGGGCATCCAGGACGCGTACCGGACCGGGCGTGGCTCGATCCGGATGCGCGCCGTGGTCGAGGTCGAGGAGGACAAGCGGGGCCGGCCGGCGCTCGTGGTCAGCGAGCTGCCGTACCAGGTCAACCCGGACAACCTCGCCGAGCGCATCGCCGAGCTGATCAAGGAGGGCAAGCTCGCCGGCATCGCCGACATCCGGGACGAGTCCTCCGGGCGTACCGGCATGCGGATCGTGCTCGTGCTCAAGCGCGACGCGGTCGCCAAGGTGGTGCTGAACAACCTCTACAAGCACACCCAGCTCCAGGAGACGTTCGGCGCCAACATGCTGGCGCTCGTCGACGGCGTGCCGCGCACGCTCAACCTGGCCCAGTTCATCCGCTACTACGTCGAGCACCAGATCGAGGTGATCCGGCGGCGGACCGCGTTCCGGCTGCGCAAGGCCGAGGAGCGGGCACACATCCTGCGCGGTCTGTCAAAGGCGCTGGACGCGCTGGACGAGGTGATCGCCCTGATCCGGCGCTCGCCCACCGTCGAGGACGCCCGGCAGGGTCTGATCCGGTTGCTGGACATCGACGAGGTCCAGGCGACCGCGATCCTGGACATGCAGCTGCGCCGGCTGGCCGCCCTGGAGCGGCAGCGCATCCTGGACGACCTGGCGAAGCTGGAACTGGAGATCGCCGACCTCAAGGACATCCTGGCCAAGCCGGAGCGGCAGCGGCGGATCGTCTCGGAGGAGCTGGGCGAGATCGTCGCGAAGTGGGGCGACGACCGGCGTACCAAGATCGTCCCGTTCGACGGCGAGGTCTCCATGGAGGACCTCATCGCCCGCGAGGACGTGGTGGTGACGATCACGCGCACCGGGTACGCCAAACGGACCAAGGTCGATCTCTACCGGTCGCAGCGGCGCGGCGGGAAGGGCGTCAGCGGGGCGACGCTCCGCCAGGACGACATCGTCAGCCACTTCTTCGTATGCTCTACCCACGACTGGATCCTGTTCTTCACGAACAAGGGTCGGGTCTACCGGGCGAAGGCGTACGAGCTTCCCGAGGCCAGTAGGGTGGCCAAGGGCCAGCACGTGGCCAACCTGCTCGCGTTCCAGCCCGACGAGCAGATCGCGCAGATCATTGAAATCCCGAACTACCAGGTGGCCCCCTACCTGGTACTGGCCACGAAGAACGGCCTGGTGAAGAAGACGCGGCTCGAGGAGTTCGACTCCAACCGTTCCGGCGGCATCATCGCGATCAACCTGCGCGATGAGGACGAACTGGTCGGTGCGGTCCTGGCCGCTCCGGAGGACGACCTGCTGCTCGTGTCGAAGAACGCCCAGGCGATCCGCTTCAACGCCACCGACGAGGCGCTGCGCCCGATGGGCCGGGCCACGTCCGGGGTGATCGGCATGCGCTTCAGCGGCGAGGACGAGTTGCTCGCGGTCGAGGTGGTGCGAGAGGGTCTGGACGTTCTGGTCGCGACGAACGGGGGTTACGCGAAACGTACCCCGATCGAGGAATACCCGGTCCAGGGCCGGGGAGGTAAGGGCGTGCTGACCGCGAAGATCACCGAGCGACGCGGTGGCCTGGTCGGCGCGGTCGTGATCGATCCGGAGGACGAGCTGTTCGCCATCACGAGCAACGGCGGCGTCATCCGGACTCCGGTGAAGCCTGTACGCCGTACGCGTGACCGGAACACAATGGGGGTCAAGCTGATGGACCTCCCGGACGGCGTGACTATCGTGGCGATTGCTCGCAATGCCGACGAGCCTGACGAACAGGACTAGTTGATGACGGAGACACAGGCGAAGTCGGGGAACAAGGGGACCTCGGCCACTCCGGTCGAGGAGGAGGCCGCGCAGGGCGGCACACCAGCGACCGGCCGCGCGGCTGTGGGCCGGGCCACGGTTCCCGCCGACGCGCCTGCCCCGAAGTTCACCCGGGCTCCCGGCATGGCCCCGCCTCCGGACAAGCCGGCCGAGGACTCCGGTTCCCGGGACTCGGCCGAGACCAAGGTCGACGCGCCGACGTCGGCCGACGGTCTGGCCGCCCCGGCCGCCAAGCCCACGAACGCCACGAGCACCCAGCCGATCAAGGCGCCGTCGGCCGCCGGCCGGGCCTCCACCGGTACGACCGGCACGCAGCCGCGGATCGGCGCCGGCCTGGGTACCGCCCCGAAGGCGTCGCCCGACGGCTCGCGCCCGGGCGGCGCCGCGAACGTCCAGTCCCGGCCCGCCAACGGCGGCGGCCTGCCGCCGGGCATCAGCGGCGCGGCGGCAGTCGGCGCCGCGCGCGTGGGTGAGGCGGTACGCGCCGCGCGTACCTCGGTCAGCTCGGCCGCGTCGCGCGGACCGCGACGGGCCCGGCTGAACCTGAAGCGGATCGACCCGTGGTCGGTGATGAAGTTCGCCTTCGCGGTGTCCGTGGTGCTCTTCATCGTGGTCGTCGTGGCGACGTCGGTGCTCTACCTGGCGCTCGACGCGATGGGTGTGTTCAAGAGCGTCAACGACAGCCTGACCGACCTGGTGAACGCCGGTGGCGGCCAGGGCGGCGGTGGCTTCCGGATCACCGCCAAGGGCGTGATCCTGACGTCGTCGCTGATCGGCCTGGTGAACGTCGTGCTGTTCACCGCGCTGGCGACGCTCAGCGCGTTCGTCTACAACGTCTGCGCCGACCTGGTCGGCGGCATCGAGCTGACGCTCGCCGAGCGGGACTGATCGACCGGCGCCGGGGCACCGCGTAAAGCGGTCGCCCCGGCGTCGTACGTCCGGGTAGGTTCGAGATGGCGCGGGCGCTTCCACTACGCACCCCCGATTTGGGCGCGGTGGAGGCGATGGGTTAACCTAGCTCGTCGCTACGCGGGGCTATAGCTCAGTCGGTTAGAGCGCAGAGCTGATAACTCTGAGGTCGCTGGTTCGATTCCAGCTAGCCCCACCGCACATCGTCCGACGACAGTCGAGCGCGAGGGGTCAAGCACATGTTCAAGAAGCTCCTGATCCTGGCCGGCATCGTCGGTGTGGCCGCCGTCGTGGCCAAGAAGGTCAAGGCCTCGAACGACGAGCGCGCCCTGTGGCACGAGGCGACCACGGCGCCCGACCTGCGCTGACGCCGTCACGGGGCCCTAGCTCAACTGGCAGAGCACTGCCTTTGCAAGGCAGGGGTTAGGGGTTCGAGTCCCCTGGGCTCCACCACATCATTTCGCCTGATTACCAGCGGCTGTTTCGAGTGCCGCCTGGGCGGTCGGCTTCCATCGATCAGCGAAAGCCTCGGCGAACCGTTCATGATCTGATCGGCGTTGCACCCGGCCGACCTTCCGGCTGCGGTGTTGGAGCACGTGATGTCCGAGCTCGTGCAGCAGTACGTCGAACCGCATGAAGTCCCGCAACGCTACGGCCTCCGATAACGGTTGCTCGTAGAGGACGATCTCGCCTGGCACTCGGGTCCTGCCGTAGACGACGAATCCGGGCCGGAAGTCCTCGGTCTGCCGCAGCTCGAGAGCGCGCAACCCGTACCACGCCCAGGACCCGAGGGCCTCCAGCACGTCGCGAACGTCTTGTCCGCTCGCCGGGTGCGCGAACCCGGGCCGCGGTGCGTGAACGTGGATCCGCACCCGGTCGAGCCGGGGTGCCCGCCGGAGTGCCTGGCGGGAGCGGGGATCTGTTCGGAGGCTTCGGCTCACAGCGGCCATGCTCGGCGGGCGGCACTACCTACGACAACGGGTTTCTCCGTGGAGCAACTCGATGATGCCGGCGGGGTAGAGCGGACTCCTGGCGTCGAAGCTGTCCAGCGGTCGCCACATCACCTTGGTGCCCGCGTCGTCGCGTATCTCACCGAAGTCGATGCCCGCACCCAAGGGGCCGGTAGAGCGTCTGATCCTTGGTGGAGTCGTGGTACTCGAACACGAGCATGTCCTCACGGCGCCGGGGTACGGCCAGGGCAACCGGGCGGATCGACGGCACCCGTGGAGGTTATCGAAGTCTTTCGCGTCAGGGCGTCACGTACTGCCGGCGGGGGAACAGGCGTGCGAGGCGCGGCAGGCGTTGCGCGATCTCGGTGAGGCTGTCGCTGTCCCACGGCTGATCGTTCGGTTCCGGGTCGGCGTACGCGCGGTGACCTCGGGCGTCCAGCGCTTCGTGGAGCCCGTCACTCTGGCCGGGGGCGCGTCCGTACGCGTCGGCCGCGACGTAGGCGAGTTCCTCCCACTGTGGCCATTCCGCGTCTGCCCACTCGTCGTGACTGCGGCCGGCGAGCACACGAACGGCGGGCAGGTCGGCGAGGTTGTCCGGGTTCTGGGTGACGTGATGCCACAGGCGCTGCCCCTGGCCGATCAGCCACGGTTGGAAGTACCAGAACGTGTCGCTGCTGCAGAGGCCGTCCAGGATCTGGTTCGCCGCACCCCACATGGCGTACGTGTCGATCGGGCGGCGGGCGGCTTCCAGGTTGAGCTGGAAGTCCGCGATGTGTGCGAGGGAGAGCCGGCTGAGGTGGTGGGTCAACCAGGTCAGCCGGTAGTCCGGGTCGGTCGTCTCCTCGGCTGACCGCTCCAGGAGCGTCCAGAACTCCGCCTCGTCCACGGCGAGGACGGTAACGGAGGCGGTGCCCTACCGCTCGGTACAGAAAGTGACCTTGATCATGGACCGATCGGTACAGAAGTCTGTTACGGTCGTTGCAGAACCGAGCGGTACAAAAATTCGCTCCAGCGATCGGCCCGGGGAACGGGGCCGGCATCAACAGATGAGGA
The DNA here is from genome assembly GCF_015354395.1 of Micromonospora sp. ANENR4. Classification (NCBI taxonomy): domain Bacteria; kingdom Bacillati; phylum Actinomycetota; class Actinomycetes; order Micromonosporales; family Micromonosporaceae; genus Micromonospora; species Micromonospora sp. ANENR4. The sequence continues at coordinate 173,205 of NZ_JADKYQ010000005.1, read as the reverse complement.
ATACCGATCATGAGCTCCACCGCGACGGATGCAGGCATGTCCACCCAGGAACTGCGGGACTTCTACCTGCGGTACGTCGAGCTGGCCAACAAGCGGGAGTTCACCCGCATGGCCGACTTCGCCCACGAGGAAGTCATCATGAACGGCACCCCGGTCAAGATGGCGGACATGGTGGCGGAGTTCTACAAGCACGTGGAGGCGGTGCCGGACCTCCACTGGGAGATCCAGGACGTCGTCGTCGAAGGCGATCGGATCGCGGCCCGGCTCGTCGACACGGGTACCCCGGTCAAGGAGTGGAACGGCCTGACCCCCACCGGCAAGTCGGTGGCGTTCACGGAGACCGCCTTCTACCGGGTCCAGGACGGCAAGTTCAAGTTCATGTCGTACCTGATGGACACCGACTCGGTGCGGCGGCAGCTCGCCGGCTGACGGGGGATCCGGAAAACGCGGCGCGCCCAGCCCGATGAGGCATCGAGCTGGGCGCGCCCAGGGGAACTATGCGACGAAGCGGGAACGACGTCGGCGTCCGATGACGTAGCCGACACCGCCGAGGAGCAGAAGCGCCCCGCCGACGCCGGCCACGGTCGCGGTGTCGGCGCCGGTCACCGGCAGCCCGCCGCCCTCGCCGCCCTCGCCGCCACCGGGCGCGCCGAGGCTGGCGGAGGGAGTGACGGGCGGTACGACTGTCGACGTGGCGCTGGGCGTCGCGGTCGGCGTGGTCGTGGGCTGAGACGGCGTCGGAGTCGCCGTCGGCTGGGACGCGCAGTCGAGCGCGCGAGCCTCGTACAGGCCGATGTTCAGGTAGGCGAGGTAGACCTCGACGGACGGGTCGTCGAGCACCTTCTGCGCGGCGGCCCGCACGTTGGGGCCGGCGCCCGTCATCGTCTGGCCGATCCTGACGCGCAGAGCCGTCGCCCAGCGATTCTCCAGGTTCTTGAGGTATGCGCGAAGGTCGTCAGAGGTGCCCTTCAGTCGCTCCTCGATCTCGCTCGGCAGAACGGGCAGCGATTCGGCCTGCGCTTCGTCCAGAATCCGGTAGGCCAGCAGCCGCAGCTCGGAAACGGGGGCGCTGTCGAGGTCGATTGTGACAAGTTCGCGGAAGTCCTTGTACACCTCGCGTTCGACAGTCTGGCAGGACTCGTTGAGCCCGGGCGCTGCGGTTTGCGCCGCCGCCGGCGCCACCGGAATCAAAAAGGCCAGCGCCACCAGGGCACCGGCCGGAATCTTCCATTGCATGTGGACTTTCCTCCCCGTGGAGATCAAAACATGCAGATGTTACCGGCGTCGGTCCGAAAAGCAAGGGGCATTGATTGCGCTAACGACGCAGTCGATCAACTACCTCTTCTATCGATGCCACCCGGTTTGCCAGTGGGCCCGCCGGCACGTCGGCGAGGTCGAATCCGGCCTCGCGATAGGTCAGCTCGTGAATCCGTTCGAAGACGAGTGACTCCTTGAAGCTGATCCGACGCGCGGCCGTCGCCTCGACGAAGCCCTGATTCCGTACGAAGAAGACGGTTCGCTCCGCCGTCATGCGCTCGATCTCATCGAACAGCGCGGGTGGCGGCGTCAGCCCCAGGTGGCGGCACAACGCGAGCGTGCAGACGGGTGAGCGGTCGTGGAACACCACGTCGCCGCCGAACATCTCGGCTCGGCACCGACGCCTCCGCTGGAGATCCAGCACCCACTCGGCGAAGCCCGGCTCACGCCACGGCTCGGGCCGCCCGAGCGCCTGGTGCAGCGCGATCACGTCGGTCGCCGCCTCTTCCACGACGGGGTGGCCGTCGATCTCCAGGTGGCGCAGGATCGCTGTCTTACCGGAGCCGGGAGCGCCGGTGAGGATGTATCCGGGCATGACGTCCTCCGATTGCGGGCAACCCCTTGATAGGCAAGCTGTTACTTGCCTATGGTGGGTGACGTGGGCGATCTGTACCAGGCGCTGGCCGATCCCACCCGCCGCCTGATCCTCGACGAGCTGACCGAGCGCGACGGTCAGACCCTGTTCGAGATCTGCGGCCGGCTGGCCACGAAGCACCAGGTCGGTTCGTCCCGGCAGGCGATCTCCCAGCACCTCGACGTCCTGGAGGCCGCCGGCCTGATCGTCACGCGGCGGCAGGGCCGCTACAAGTTCCACCACCTCGACACCCGCCCGCTGCGGTCCATCACCGAGCGATGGCTCAGGCCCGACGCACCCACCCAGGAGAACCCATGAGAATCAACCTCACCAGCGTGTACGTCGACGACCAGGACAAGGCCCTGCGCTTCTACACCGAGGTGCTGGGCTTCGTGAAGAAGACGGACGTGCCGACCGGCGAGTACCGCTGGCTGACCGTGGTCTCGCCGGACGCCCCGGACGGCGTGGAGCTGCTGCTGGAACCCGACGCGCACCCGGCCGCCAAGGCGTTCAAGGAGGCGCTCGCGGGCGACGGGATCCCGCTGACGCAGTTCGCGGTGGACGACGTGGCCGCCGAGCACGACCGGCTGCGGGGCCTCGGCGTGCTGTTCACCCAGGAGCCGGTCGACATGGGCCCGGTGACCACCGCCGTGTTCGACGACACCTGCGGCAACCTGATCCAGATCGCACAGTACCGGTAGCGGGTCGACAATGGCCGGACCGTGGCGTAACCCGGCGCTTGCCGCCGCGGTGGCTCGCCTGGAGGACGAGATCCGGGACGCCTGGGCGCGGCTGCGCGGTGAGCTGGACGTGGCGCCGGGCTCGCCCGAGGAGAGCGAGCTGGCCTGGCTCGTCGTCGACGACCCCGGAGCGTACGACTGGCGGACCGTGGACGGCGCGGTGGACCGGCTGACCTGTCCCGACTGCGGGGCACGGCTGACCGCCGGACCGGCGACGTGCGAGACGTGCGAGTTCCGCCACCGGATGCGGTTCGGCGCCCGGGAGCGCGACCGCCCGCACGTGCCGCCCGGCAACGAGCACGCGCTGCGCGTCGCCACGGCGGTGACCCGCAGCCGCCACCGCTACTCACCCCGGGCGCGGGTCGGCTACGAGCTGGTCCTGCCGGACCTGCTGGCCGGTGCCCTGCCCACGACTCCCCAGGCCCAGGCCGCCAAGGCGCTCATCAACACGTTGACCGACGACGAGTGCGACCGGGTCGCGAGCCTCGCCGAGGTCGCGGAACTGGCGAGAGGGCGTTGACTCCGCGCGGAACCGCTGGACACGATCGGTCATCCTGGCGGCATGACGGTGTGGCGGCGCCCGTACTCGCTGGACCTGACCACCTCCGGCTTCATGGTCGTGGCGGGGCTGGCGGTCGGCTTCTTCGTGCTCATCGTGTTCGGGTTCCGCAGCGGCAGACTCCTGGAAGGGGAGGCGGTGGTCCTCGGAGTGTGGAACGCCGGCGTCCTCGCCGTCGCGGTCCGCCGCGCGATGCTCGGCGTCTGGGTGAGCCCCGTCGGCGTACGCTCGCGCTCGCTGCTCCGCACGACCACAGTGCCGTGGGCCTCGGTCGTGGAGATCCACAGCGGTACGGCTTCGATAGCGGGTCTGGACATGGGACGCGACGCGATCGTCATCGAGCGGATCGACGGCGAGCCGGTGCAGACGCCGATCCAGTCCGGCGCCATCGTCCGGCCGTTCCGCCTGGAGCTGACCCGGCTGGTCACCTGGCCGGAGCACTACGACGAGATCCTCGCGAACCTGCGGGAGTGCCACCGGAATGCCCGGCCCGCGGAGCAGCGCGGTCCGGCGAGGCCGGCGAGCCCGGCGCCGGATCCGGTCCGCGTCGGCCGTCCGGACCCGCCGGAGCAGATTCGGCGGCCCGCTCCGAGTGCCGCGCAGCGGCGTGACCTCCACGCGTTGACCAGGCAGTACGAGCGTGGGGTGCTGACCGACGCCGAGTACGCGGCCGCGTTGGCGCGTCTGCGCGGTGACGGGTAGGCGTCAGCCGAGCCGGTCGAGCAGCTCGCGGCTGCGGCTCACCACCAGCGCGGTGGCCTCGGCGTCGTACGAGGGCAGCGAACTGTCGGTGAACAGGTGCCGGTCGCCGGGGTAGACGTACAGCTCGCCGCGTTCGGGACCGACGATCGACACCAGCTCGCGCGCGGCGTCCACGTCGCCTTCGAGCCCGAAGAACGGGTCCTGTTCCATGCCGTGCACCTGCACCGCCACCCCGTCGGGCCAGGGGCCGATCGCCCACTCGCCGGTCACCGGCAGGCAGGCCTCGTAGAGCAGGGCGGCCCGGGCGCCGGCCCGGGTCTGGGCGAGCCGCTGGGCGATGGCGGCGCCCCAGGAGACGCCCGCGTAGACGAGGCCGGCGGGCAGGCCGGCGACGTACGCGTCGGCGCGCTGGTCGAGGACGTCGCCGCCGATCCGCTTGATCAGCGCGGCGCCGTCGGAGATGGTGGCCGGCCGTTCGCCGTCGAAGAAGTCGGGGACGTGGACGGTGTGCCCACCGGACCGCAGCGCGTCGGCGAGCGCGCGGACGCCGTCCGTGAGCCCTTGAATGTGGTGGAAGAGCACGATCTCGGCCATCACTACACTCCTGAGTTGTCAGACCAGAGTTATCGAACGAACCAGAATCTTAGAACGGTCGAGAAATGTCGGTCAATGAGCGAATCCCGGACTACGACCTCGACGACCTGCTCGTGGTCACCGCTCCGGGGCAGTTGCGCGCGCTCGCCGACCCGCTGCGGAGCACGCTGCTCGAACTGCTGCTGGAGCGCGCCGCCACCGTGAACGAGATGGCCCGCGCGGTCGACCGGCCGAAGAGCAGCGTGGCGTACCACGTGAACCAACTGGTGGACGCCGGTCTGCTGCGCGTGGTGCGGACCCGCCGCGTACGCGCCATCGAGGAGCGGTTCTACGGGCGGGTGGCCCGCACCTACTACGTCGGCGCGCTCAGCCGGGCCGAGGACAAACAGGTGGTGTCCCGGATCAACGGGCTCGCCGAGGCGGCAGCCGAAGCGGCTGCCGCACACGCCGCCGACGAGCTGCGGTGCACCCTCGTGCACGCGCGCATCCCGATCGAGGACGTCCGCGAGTTCTGGGCGGAGGTGCAGGCGCTGGCCCGGCGGTTCGCGCAGATCCCCCGCGCCGGCGACCAGGTGTACGGCTTCGCCGCCGGCCTCTACCCCACCGACGCGCCCACGCTCCCCGACACGGACCCCGCCACCGACAGGCGCGACTGACGGCCCCGCCACGCGACGGCAGGGTCTTGCCGGTGCGGCGAACCGGGCAGGCTAGCGTCGGAAGCGTGAGCACCGGATCCCCGCGCGTCCTGCCGGCCGAGCGCGGCATCGACGAGGCAGCCGCCGTCCTGCGCGTCGGCGGGCTGGTCGCCTTCCCCACCGAGACGGTCTACGGGCTGGGCGCCAACGCGCTCGACGCCCGGGCCGCCGCGCGGATCTTCGAGGCGAAGGCCCGGCCCAGCTTCGACCCGCTGATCAGCCACCTGGCCGACGCCGCCGACCTGGCCGCGCTGGTGGGCGAGGTACCCGCGGTGGTGGCCGAGCTGGCGAAGCGGTTCTGGCCGGGCCCGCTCACCCTGATCGTGGACCGCCCGGAGATCATCCCGCCGATCGTCACCTCCGGCCTGGACACGATGGCGGTACGCGTACCGGACGAGCCGTCGGCGCGGGCGCTGATCGCGGCGGCGGGCGTGCCGGTGGCGGCGCCGAGCGCGAACCGGTTCGGCCAGCTCAGCCCCACCCGGGCCGAGCACGTGGTGGCCGGGCTGGGCGGCGCCGTGGACGTGGTGCTCGACGGCGGGCCCACCCGGTGCGGCATCGAGTCGACGATCGTGGACGCGCGCGGCGACCGGCCGGTGGTGCTGCGGCTGGGCGCGCTGCCGGTGGAGGCGATCATCGAGGCGGTCGGCCCGGTCGAGGTGCGCCAGGGCAGCTCCGGTCAGCCGGTCGCGCCCGGGACGCTCGCCGCGCACTACGCGCCGCGTACCCCGTTGCGGTTGGGCGCGGCGGCCGAGCCCGGCGGCGGCCGACGGGGATTCCTGGCCTTCCGGGAGCCACCGGCGGACGGCGACTGGGCCGCGGTGGAGGTGCTGTCGCCCGACGGCGACGTGACGGCGGCGGCGGCGCGCCTGTTCGACGCGCTGCACCGGCTCGACGCAGCAGGGGTGACCGAGATCGTCGCCGAGCCGGTGCCGGAGACCGGCGTGGGCCGCGCGATAAACGACAGGCTGCGGCGGGCCGCCGCCACCTGGCACTAAGAACCGGGCTGCGGCAGGCGGTCGACCAGCTTGGTCAGCGCGCCGTTGGCGAACGTCGCGCCGAGCGCCGAGCCGGTGGCGATGGTCCAGCCCACCGGGCCGAGCGGGGTGCAGCCGAAGAAGTGGCTGACACCGGGCGTCTGCACCACCGCCACGAGCACGCCCACCGACGCGGCGGTGGCGGCGAGCACGCTGGGGCTGGTGCCGCCGGCCAGCACGGTCTGCCCGAGCTGGGTGCCGATCAGCGAGGCGAGCGCGACGGTGCTGGCGCGCCGCTGGGTTCCGGTCCACCTGGCGATCGTCCAACCGGCGGTCGCGCCCAGCGTGGTCGCCGCCGCGCGCAGCCCGATCTCCCGGGTCATGGTGACGCCGAGCGAGGAGTCCGGGCCTTCCCGCAGCAGGTGGTCGGCGCTGTCGTCGGCGGGCGGGCGGACCGCGATGGCGAGCGCCGGTGCCAGGTCGGTGAGCAGGTTGACCAGCAGGAGTTGCCGGCCCCCCAGGGCGGACCGGCCGGTCGCGGCGGCGCTGAGCACGCTGAACGCGATCTCGCCGAGGTTGCCGCCGACCAGGATGCTCAGCGCGTGCCGCACGGACGACCACATGGCGCGTCCCTCGACCAGCGTGGCGATGATCGTCTCCAGCCGGTCGTCGGTGACCACCAGGTCGGCGGCGGCGCGGGCGGCGGGAGTGCCCCGCTGACCGAGCGCGATGCCGACGTCTGCCAGCCGGATCGCCGGCGCGTCGTTCGCGCCGTCACCGGTCATCGCGACGGTGCGGTCCTGGCGCTGCAACGCCTGGATGATCCGTACCTTGTGCGCGGGCGTGCAGCGCGCCACCACGTCGGTGGCCATCAGGCGCTCGGCGAGCGCGGCGTCGTCCAGCCGGTCCAGGTCGGTGGCGGTGACGACGCGCTGACCGCCGTCGTCCGGGCTGATCGTGGCGGCGATCGCCTCGGCCGTGGCCGGATGGTCGCCGGTGATCATGACGGTGTGCACGCCCGCGGCCCGGATCCGGGCCACCGCCGGCCGGGCGCTGTCCCGCACCCCGTCGGCTAGCGTCAGGAAACCCACGAAGACAAGCCCGTTCACCTGCTCGTCGCTGACCTGCTCGGTGGAGACCCGGCACTCGGCCACGGCGAGGATTCGGTGCCCGGCACCGGCCCGCCCGGCCAGCATGGCCTGCACCTCCTCGCGCCCAGCCTCATCGAGCGGCCGGTCCCCCTCGGCGGTGCGCCGGGACGCACAGCGCGGCAGCACCGACTCGGGGGCGCCCTTCACGCTCAGCAGCAGCCCGCCGGTGCCACGGCCGACTGTGGCGCTGTAGCCCCGGGACGGCTCGAACGGCAGCCCGGCCGTGGCGGTCCACTCCGGCGCGCCGGTCCGCTCGGTCACCCCGGCGGCGTCGGCGCCGTGGCGTACCGCCCGGTCGGTCTGCTGCGGCAACTCGTCCGGGTCGTCCGCGGCCGGGGTGGCCCGCACGGCGGCGGCCAGCGTCGACCGGAGCGGCTCGTCCAGTTCGTCCAGCACGGCGTACCGGCCGTCACCGGTACCCACCCCCGCCAGCAGCAACTTCCCCTCGGTGAGCGTGCCGGTCTTGTCGAAGCAGAGCACGTCGACCCGGCCCAGTGCCTCGATGGTCCGGGGGTTGCGGACCAGGGCGCCGTGCTCGGCCAGCCGCCGCGCCGCCGCCAGCTGCGCGGCACTGACCAGGAACGGCAACCCCTCCGGCACCGACGCCACGGCCAGGTTCGCGGCGGTCGCCGCCGTCTCGGCAAGGGGTACGCCCCGAAGCAGCCCCGCCCCGGCGACAGCGATCGCCGAGGCGGCCGCCAGCGGTACGGCGCTGCTCGTCAGCTTGCCGAGCCGCGCCTCCACGCCACTGGCCGGCGGGGCCTGCCGGGCCATCGCGAGACTCCGCCCGGCCTCGGTCTCCGCGCCGGTCGCCACCACCACGGCGGTGCCGTGCCCGGCGGCCACTGTGGTGCCCTCGAACAGCATCGAGTGCCGTTCGGCGACGGCCGCCGCCACCACCGGTTCCGGGCTCTTCGCCACCGGCAGCGACTCGCCGGTCAACGACGACTCGTCCGCCTCCAGCCCGTCGCTCGTCAGCACCCGGCAGTCGGCCGGTACGGCGTCCCCGGAGCTGACCGTGATCACGTCGCCGCGTACCAGTTCCTCGGCGGGCACCACCCGCTCGGCGCCGTCGCGCAGCACCCGGGCGGTGACCGCCGAGCGGGACAGCAGCTCGGCCAGGGAGCGTTCGGTGTTGCGCTGGTGCACCGCCCCGACCAGCGCGGACCCGCCCACCACACCGCCGACCAGTGCCGCGTCGACGAGCGAGCCGAACGCGGCGGAGAGCACCGCACCGGCGGCCAGCACCGGGGTGAGCGGGTTGGACAGCTCCTCCACGAACGCGCGCAGCAGCCCGGCCGGGCCGTGCTCGTCGCCGACCTCGACGCGCCGGCGGCGGGCCGCCTCCTCCTCGGCCAGCCCGGACGGGCCGGTGGCGAGCTGGTCCAGGACGGTCTGCGCCGGCATCAGGTGCCAGGCGGTGAGCGCGGGCATCGGTGCGCCGGTCCGGTCCGGCAGCCGGTGCGCCCGGACCACGCCGTGCGCGAACGCGAGCGCCGCCGCGCCGTTCACCGCCGCCAGGGTCGGGCGGGGCAGCCGCCGCCGGTCGGCGGTGAACGCGGCGAGTGCGCCGAGCCCGCTGCCGGCCATCGAGATCCGGACATTCTGCTCGGTCATCCGGCGGGCCACCCCGGCGGCGTCGACGAGCAGGGCCGGTACCCGCAGGTCGTCACCGACCAGCAGGTGCGCGCCCCACGGCGGCAGGTCGTCCGGGCCGTACACGCCGAGACCGCAGTCCGAGGCGGCCAGCGCCGACCGCTCACCGGAGACCACCATCACCACCGCGCCCTCGCGTTGCAGGTCGTGCACCGCGTCGGCGAGCCGGGCCCCACCGGGTACGAGCAGGTCGGCGAAGTCGTACCGGCCGTCGTCCGCGCCGCCGACCACGAGCCGCAGTCCCGCCTGCCGGGCGGCCGACGCCAGCGCGTCCACGCCCGGCGCGGGCTCCGGCTCGACCCTCAGGACGGCGGCGAGCCGGCCGTTCTCGGCGAGCCCGAGCAGCCGTCCACCGTCGGCGCGCAGCCGGGCGCTGTCCGGGGTGTCACCGGGATCGTCGGCGCCGAGGCGGTCCAGCGGGCCGATCCGCCAGCCCTCGGCGGCGCGTACCGCGTCCGGCTCGGCCGGGTCGAACAACGCGAACGCCCGGGCGGCGACCTGCCCGGTGTCGGCGTCGGCCAGCGGCGCGAGGTCGGCCAGGACGCCCCGGTCCGAGCCGAGCACCGCCGCGTCGAGCACCAGGGTGTCGATCCGGTCCAGCTCCCGCAGCACACTGCGGTCCATCGCGATCACGCCGCGCCGGGCGAGCATCCGGCCGAGCTGGGCGCCGTACCCCTCGCGGCCGGAACCGGGCGCCTTCGGCAGCGACGACAGCGCCAGCGCGGCGGCCCGCTTCGGTCCCAGCACCGGCAGCGCCGCCGCCCCGGCGACCGCGCCGGCCGGGAGCACCCGCTTGGCGTACCGCTCGGGCTGGCCGTCGGGCACCGGGCAGGGCCGCTCGCCGTCGGGCACCCGGGCCACAGCCCGCTCCGGGTCACCGGTCAGGTGCGGTTCGGCTCGCCGCCACGCGGCCAGTTGCGCGGCGCCCTCGCCCCACTGCACCACGCGCTGCGCGCCGTCGAGCACGATGCCGGCCCAGCCGCCGGTGAGACCCTGCACCACGGCCTCGGCCAGCGGGAACAGCACCTCCGCGCGCGGGTCGGCGCGGATGCCCAGGCCGGCCAGCGCGTGCAGCTTCGGGTGCAGGTCGACGGCGCCGAGCAGCCCGGCCACCTCGGCCGGGATGGGGGTGAGCGGCAGGACCCGGGTAGCAGCGGAGATGCTCAACCCGAGCACGTCGGACAGCAGCGCGCCGAACGTCCGCGCGGTACGCGGTCCGTCCTCGGGCGGCTGCGGCGGCTCGATCTCCGGGTCCGGCTCGTACGGGCAGGTCTGCTCCACGCGCGCCACAGTGGCGATCAGGTCGCGCAGCTTCGGCGCCGGATCCCCGGTCGCCACCACCACCCGGCCCGACGGCGCGTTGACCCGCGCCCAGGTCACGCCCGGCATCGACTCCAGCGCCGCCTCGACGTGGCGGGCCAGCCGGTCGCCGCCGTCCTGGCAGACGCCGTGCACCTCGATGTGGTGGCGGCCGTCCTGCGACCACACGCGGCGGCTGGTCAGCCCGGTGAGTCGGGCCAGCCGGGCCGCCGCCGTACCGACGCTGCCCGCCACCTCGCTGACCCGGGCCGGCACGGCATCAGTGGGCAGGGCCGAACCGACGGTACGCGCGACACGCGCGGCGGTCTCCGGCACGACAGTCGGAGACAGCAGGAGGCCGGCGAACCGTCCCAGCGCCATCTCGCCTCCCGGTCTCGTCCCGGCGGCCCGACTTCCCGGCGCGGCGTCCGTCATGCCACCCCGACGGCAGAAGTTTCCGGGCATCACCCCGCTGTTCCCGCCGGACGAGACGCGCGCCACAGTTGACCTCAACCGGGGGTGAGGTCCGAGGCTGAACGCCATGACCAGCACCACCGCCGTTCCGGCTGACCCACCCGTCGACCTCTGGTCTCCGCGCCTGCGGGCGATGACGGTGGGCAGTGTCGCCCTGGTGTCCCTGCTCGCGTTCGAGGCGCTGGCGGTGGGCACCGCCATGCCGACAGTGGCGCGCAGCCTCGACGGGCTCGGCCTGTACGCGCTGGCGTTCGGCGGCTCGTTCGCCTCCGGCGTGGTGGCGATGGTCGCCTCGGGCATCTGGTGCGACGCGCGCGGGCCGCGCCCGGCCCTGTGGCACGGGGTCGTCTGGTTCGTCGCCGGGCTGGTGGTGGCCGGTGCCGCCACGACGATGGAGGTGCTGGTCGTCGGGCGGGTGGTGCAGGGCTTCGGCTCCGGACTGGTCTCGGTGGCGCTCTACGTGGTCGTCGGTCAGGCGTACCCGGAGCAGTTGCGGCGCCGGATCTTCGCCGCGTTCGCCGCGGCCTGGGTGGTGCCGTCGCTGGTCGGCCCGGCGCTGGCCGGACTGATCGTGGAACATCTGGGCTGGCGGTGGGTGTTCCTCGCGGTGCCGGCGGTGGCGATCCCGGCGGCGTTGCTGGTCCAGCCGGGTCTGCGGGCGCTGACCGCCACCGTGGCGACCCGCCCGCCGGCGGGTGCCCTGGCCCGGATCGGCTGGGCCTGCGGGGCGGGGGCGAGCGCCGCACTGCTGCACTACGGGGGGCAGCAGCGCGGCGTGCTCGCCGGCGCCCTGATCGCCGGGGCGCTGGCCGGGCTGTTCGTCTGCGTGCCACACCTGCTGCCGGCCGGGTTCCTGCGCGCGGCGCGGGGGCTGCCGACGGTGATCGGCCTGCGCGCGCTGGCGTCGGCGGCGTTCGTGGCCGCCGAGGTGGTGATCCCGCTGATGCTGTCCCGGGAGCGCGGCTTCTCGCCCACCGGCGCCGGCCTGGTGCTGACCGTGGGGGCGCTGTCCTGGTCGGTGGGCTCGTGGATCCAGGGGCGGATCGGCTCACCCCGTTCGGCGGCCACGCTGCCCCGGGCCGGGCTGGCCTGCATCACCATCGGTACGGCGGGCGTCGCGTCGGCGCTGGTGCCCGGACTGCCGGTGCTGCCGGCGGTGTTCTCCTGGGCCGTGGCCGGGCTCGGCATGGGCCTGCTCTATCCGTCGCTGTCGGTGCTCACGCTGGAGCAGTCCGCCCCGGCCGAGCAGGGCCGCAACAGTTCGGCGCTGCAACTGGGCGACTCGCTCGCCGCCGCGACAGTGCTGGCGCTCACCGGCGCGGTACTGGCCGCCGGCGCGTCCCCCGGCCCGGCCGGCTTCGCGACCACGCTGGCGGTGGCAGCCGCCTGCGGCCTGCTGGGCCTGCTGCTGGCCGGCCGGGTGGTGCCACGCCCTGTCGGCTGAGCGGCATAGGCTCTGCCGTCCGTCACGTTCGGTGATGCCGCCGATCGAAGGCATCACCGGAGATCGGTATGACTCCTGGTCATATTTATGACTCAGAGGTATGTCGATCGAGGTGGATGTTGTTCGCGTGGACCTCACGCATCGTCACGGGCGAGCCGAATCCGCCCTCCGCCGTCCTCCTCGTGCCGCAGGATCGGTGTGATCACGGCGACCCGCCGCGCGGTCACGATCCGCGCCCGGCCCCCGTCCTTGGGAATGCAGCCGGACGAATCGGCTACGGCGCGAACCCACTGCGGCGTCGGTGGAGTCGGCAGGAACTACGCGCACGGCGGTTGCGGTGTGAGCGGGAGGAGTGACGATGCGGGTGCTGGTGACCGGGGCGACCGGGCGGCTCGGACGGGTGGCGGTGCCCCGGCTGCGGGACGAGGGCTTCACGCTGCGCGCGATGAGCCGCGGGCCGCGTACCGGGGACGGGGTCGAGTGGGTGACCGCCGACCTGGCCACCGGCGCCGGGCTGGCGGAGGCGGTCGCCGGGGTGGACGCGGTGCTGCACCTGGCCTCGTCGCCGCGGCGGCGCACCCACGACATCGACGTGCTCGGCACCCGCCGGCTCGCGGTGGCCGCGGGTCACGCCGGGGTGCGTCACCTGGTCTTCGTTTCGATCGTCGGCGTCGACCGGGTGCCGCTGGGCTACTACCGGCACAAGCTCGCGGCCGAGCAGGTGGTGGCCGCCGGGCCGGTGCCGTGGAGCGTGTTGCGGGCGACCCAGTTCCCGGAGTTCCTGGACGGGCTGCTGCGCGGCGCGAGCCGGCTCGGCCCGGTGATCGGGGACCGGGCGGTGCTCGCCCAGCCGGTCGACCCGGTCGACGTCGCGGACCGGCTCGCGGTGCTGCTGCTGGCCGGGCCGTCGCACCGGGTGGAGGACTTCGGCGGACCGGAGGTGCTGCGCTACGACGACGCGGCCCGCGCCTGGCTGGCGGCCCGGCGGGTACGCCGTCCGCTGCTGCCGGTCCGGATCCCGGGCCGGCTCGGGCGGGAGCTGCGGGCGGGTGGTCTCACCACGACCGCCACGCCGACCGGCGTGCGGACCTGGGCCGACCACCTCGCTGACACGTACGGGGGAACCGGCGGAAGATGAGAAACGGTCGGGTCCGCACCGGCCTACGGTGACCGCATGCTGGTCTTCGTCGCCACCGTGGTCCTGTACGTCTTCGGTTTCGTCTTCCTCTACGGCGTGATCCGGGTCGGCGTCCGGCACGGCATCGAGGACGCCGAGGCGAACCGTCCCGAGGTGCTCCGCCGCCGGCAGCTCACCACGACCGAGAGCCGGGACTTCGCGCAGGAGAACGCGTTCCTCACCAATCCCAACTGAAGGGCGGGAGCGGGGTCCGGCCGGTCGATCCGTCCGACGGGTGCGAGGATCGCGGCATGATGGGGACGCTGAAGACGGAGCCGGCCCGGACCCGGCTCGACCTGCTGGCCCCGCCGGTCGCCGCGGCCCTGCGGGAGTGGCCGGCCGAGGCCCCGGTGGACGTGGACGACGTACTGGTCGCCCCGATCGACGCCGACCTGGCCGACACCGCCGCGTTCTGCGAGGCGTACGAGGTGGGGCTGGAGGAGTCGGCCAACTGCGTGGTGGTCGCCGGTAAGCGCGGCGGCGAGATCCGGTACGCGGCCTGCGTCGTGCTCGCCACCACCCGCGCCGACGTGAACGGCGTGGTCCGCAAGCTGCTCGACGTGCGCAAGGCGAGCTTCGCGCCGATGGCCGAGGCGGTCGAGTCGAGCGGCATGGAGTACGGCGGGATCACGCCGATCGGCCTGCCGGCGGACTGGCCGATCCTCGTCGACTCGCGGGTGATCGCCACGCCGCACGTCATCATCGGCTCGGGCGTACGGCACAGCAAGATCGCCCTGCCCGGGCCGGCGCTCGGCGCGCTGCCCGGGGCGAGGGTGGTGGAGGACCTGGCCAAGCCGGCCTAGGTCCTCATCCGCATCGATCTTGTTCCACGTGAAACATCAGGCTGCCGCTTCGCGCTGCGCCACCTCGCGCAGCGCGGCGAGCAGCGTCTCCGGCTCCTGGGCGCCGGTGACCGCGTACTTCCCGGCCAGCACGAACGTCGGCACGCTGGAGACGCCGAGCTGGTGCGCGGTGCTCAGGTCGGCGGCGACCTCCCGGCGGCCCAGGTTCGACTCCAGGTACTGCCGCGCCTCGGTCTCGTCCAGTCCGGCCTCGCCGGCCAGCGTGACGAGCGCGTCGATCGAGCCGACGTCGACGCCGTCGTGGAAGTGCGCCCGGTAGAGCCGCTCGACCATCTCGGCGGAGCGCCCGTGCTCGGTGGCGAAGCGCACCAGGCGGTGCGCGTCGAACGTGTTCGCGGCCACCGCCCGGTCGAACCGCAGGTCGAGGCCCGCGCCCGCGGCGACGCCGGTGACGTGCGCGGCCATGCCCTCGGCCTTGTCCCGCCCGCCGAACTTGTCGCCGAGCGCCTCCAGCAGCGGCTTCGGCTCGGTGACCGGCGTCGGGTCCAGCTGGAACGGCCGGAACCGGACGTTCACCTCGCCGTCGTACGACTCCAGCGCCTGTTCCAGCCGGCGCTTGCCGATCCAGCACCAGGGGCAGACCACGTCGGCGTAGATCTCGATGTCCATGACCAGCGACAACCCGCAGGTCAGGAGATCTGTTCCCGGACCTGGCGCTTGAGCCGGGCCAGGATGGCGGTGCCGCCGCGTACGCGCAGCGGGCTGATCGCCTGCGCCAGGCCCATCCGCTGGTAGAGGTCGTCCGGTACGGCCAGCACCTCCTCGGCGCTCGCCCCGGTCAGCCCTTCGGCGAGGATGCCGGCGAACGCCCGGGTGGTGGGTGCCTCCGGCGGGCAGTCGAAGACGGTGCTCACGGTCTTGTCCGCGTTCACCTCGGCGCGCAGGAAGAACGCGGTCTGGCACTCGGGGACCTGCTCCAGCTCCTCCCGGTTCACGCCTTCGGGCAGGGGCGGGATCACGTCGGCGAACTCCAGCAGCATCTCCAGGACGACGTCGCGGGGCGCGGCGGCGAACTCGTCGACGATCTCGGCCAGCTTGGTCGGCATCTCGGGCATGGGTCGAGGCTATCCGTCGCCCAGCTCCACCACCCGGCGGTGCCGGGCGGGGCCCCGCGTCACGCGAGCGGGGCCCGCCCGTCACACGTTCGGTGCGGCCTCGCTGATGTCGCTGAGCGCCGACTGGGGGTCGAGCTGCATGGCGAGGTCACCGAGGGAGACGATGCCGACGAGCTTGCGCTCGTTGTCGCACACGAGCACCCGGCGGATGTTGCGTTCTCGCATCAGCGCCGCCGCCTCGTTCGCCGTGCAGTGTTGCTCGATCATCACCACCTCGCGGGTGATGATCGAACCGATCGTGGTGGTGCCGGGGTCGGCGCGCTCGGCCACCGCCCGGACCACGATGTCGCGGTCGGTCAGCATGCCGGCGAGCGTGGCGCCGTCGGTCACCACGACGTCGCCGATGTCCGACTCCTTCATCACCCGGGCCGCCTCGTCCAACGGGGTCTCCGCCGGGAGGTAGACCACCTGTCTGGTCATGACGTCACTGACGCGGAACATGAGAGCCTCCGAACGCTTCGGTCGATCCGTCTGCGGTACCCGGTGGCGCGGTCGCTACACCCCGTCGCGGCGCGTCGCGCCCACCTCGTCGCGCAGGCGCTCCACGATGGCCTCCACCGGCAGTTCGGTGCGCTCGCCGGTGGCCCGGTCGCGCAGTTCCACGTACCCGTCGGCCAGGCGGCGGCCGACCACGACGGCGCGCGGGATGCCGATCAGCTCGGCATCGGTGAACTTCACCCCGGCGGACACGTGCGTGCGGTCGTCGACAAGCACCCGCAGGCCGGCGGCGGCGAGGCGCCCGCCGAGGTCGAGCGCCGCGTCGAGCTGCGGCCCCTTCCCGGCGGCGATCAGGTGTACGTCGCACGGCGCGACCGCCGCGGGCCAGACCAGCCCTCTGTCGTCGTGGTGCTGCTCGGCCACTGCGGCGACCGCCCGGGAAACGCCGATTCCGTAGCAGCCCATCGTGGGCCGGACCGGCTTGCCCTGGGGGCCGAGCACGTCGACCGCGAACGCGTCGGTGTATCGGCGTCCGAGCTGGAAGATGTGCCCGACCTCGATGCCACGCCGGATGGTCAGCTCACCGTCGGCGCAGGCCGGGCAGGGGTCCCCGGGCCGCACCTCGGCCGCCTCGATCGTGCCGTCCGGTACGAAGTCGCGCCCGCACACCACGTCGGTGGCGTGCCGGCCCGGCTCGTTCGCGCCGGTCAGCCAGGCGGTGCCGGGCACCACGCTGGGATCGACCAGATAGCGGATGCCGTGCTTGGCGAGGATCTGCGGCCCGATGTAGCCGCGGACCAGCTCGGGGTGGGCGTCCCAGTCCTCGAAGACCGCCACCGTGGCCGGGGCGAGCACCGCCTCGACCCGCTTGAGGTCCACCTCGCGGTCGCCGGGCAGGCCGATCACCAGCGGCTCGCCCTGTTCGGCGCCGGGCCGGCGGACGGTGAGGACCACGTTCTTCAGCGTGTCGGCGGCGGTCCAGCCGGTGCGCCCGCCCAGCTTCCGGGCCTCGGCCAGCTCGACCAGGGCGGCGATGGTCGGCGTCTCCGGGGTGTCGTGCACCTCGGCGGGCGGATACGCGTCGGGGTCACCGGCGGCCGGGGGGCGGGTCACCACCGCCTCGGTGTTCGCCGCGTAGGCGCAGGCGGTGCAGCCGACGAACGTGTCCTCGCCGACCGGCGTGGCGGCCAGGAACTCCTCCGACGCGGACCCACCCATCGCGCCGGACATCGCGTGGACAGTGGTGAAGTCCAGGCCGAGCCGGGTGAAGACGCGTTCGTAGGCGGCCCGGTGCCGGTCGTACGCCGCCTGGAGCCCGGCCTCGTCCAGGTCGAACGAGTAGGCGTCCTTCATCAGGAACTCGCGCCCGCGCAGCAGACCGGCCCGGGGGCGGGCCTCGTCGCGGAACTTGGTCTGGATCTGGAACAGCGTCACCGGGAAGTCCCGGTACGAGGTGAACAGGTCCTTCACCAGCAGCGCGGCCAACTCCTCGTGGGTCGGCGCGAGCAGGTGGTCGGCGCCCTTGCGGTCGGCGAGCGTGAAGATGTCGTCCCCGTACTCGGTCCACCGCCCGCTGGTCCGGTACGGCTCGGCCGGGAGCAGCGCCGGGAAGTGCACCTCCTGGTCGCCGATCGCGGTCATCTCGTCCCGCACGATCGCGGTGATCCGGTCCAGCACGAGCTTGCCCAGCGGCAGCCAGGTGTAGCCGCCCGGCGCGGCCCGGCGGACGTAGCCGGCGCGCAGCAGCAGCCGGTGGCTCGGCACCTCCGCGTCGGCCGGGTCCTCGCGCAGGGTCCGGAGCAGCAGGGTCGACATGCGCAGCAGCATTGGCGCAGCCTATGGTGCGAGCGGAGGGCCGGGCGACCCCTTTCGGTGTCCGCGCGGACCGATCGTCGCCGGCTCGGCGGGGTGGCGGCATCCGACTGGTGTCGATGCCGCCACCCCGCCGAGATGGTGCGGACGGGCCGGTAAATGTCGCGGGTGCCGGGTAGGAATGCGGCATGGCTGAGCGACCGCTGATGAAGCTGACGACAACGGTGCTGGACGCGCCGTCCGCAGAGGACCTGGCCGCGTTCTACGAGCGGCTGCTCGGCTGGACCCGGCGCGAGAAGGAAGCCGATTGGGTCCTCCTCGCCCCGCCGGAGGGTGGCCACTGGCTGGCCTTCCAGGACGAGCCGGCCTACGTGCGGCCGGTATGGCCGGCCGGTCCCGGCGACCAGCAGATGTCTGTCCACCTGGACATCAAGGTCGGCGACCTGGAGGCAGCCGTGGCGTACGCGGTGTCCGTGGGCGCGACACTGCCCGACTTCCAGCCGCAGGACGACGTCCGGGTGCTCCTCGACCCGGACGGTCACCCGTTCTGCTTCTACCTCTCGTGACCGGCGGCGCCAGCGCGGCGGCTCGGGCGACCAGCCAGTACGCGACGACGACCGGCAACCTGATCGCCCGCATGGCGCTGCACTCGTACGGCACCAATCCGCAGAGCTGGTTCGCCTGGCTGGGCGAGCGGCTGCCGCTGTCCGGCGACGTGCTGGAGGTGGGCGCCGGCACCGGCGAGCTGTGGCACCGGGTCGGCCACCGACCCCGGCTGACTCTCACCGACTTCTCGCCCGCCATGTGCGCGCGACTGCGCGAGGTGCCCGGCGCGCGGGTGCTGCGCTGCGACGCCACGCACCTGCCGTTCGGTGCCGGCGTAGCCGACGCGGTGATCGCCAACAGCATGCTCTACCACCTGGACGACCCGGATGCCGCGCTGCGCGGGTTCGCCCGGGTGCTACGCCCCGGCGGCCGGCTCACCGTCGCGGTGAACGGCCGCGACCACATGGCCGAGCTGAACGCGCTCGGCCCGGTGATCGGGTGTCCCGACCTGGCCGTCCGGTTCCACGACAAGAACGACGTCACCGCCGAGGCGACACCCGCACGGGTCGCCGCCCACTTCGACGACGTGACGGTCGAGCGCTACCCGGACGAGCTGGTGGTGCCCGCCGCCGAGCCGATCCTTGCGTACGTCGCCAGCATGATCGGGCCGCTCACCGCCGCACAGGAGGCGGCGGCCCGCGCCGCGATCGAGGCCCGCATCGACGCCGAGGGCGCCTTTCGGGTACGCAAGCACACGGTGCTGATCAGCGCGACGCGCGGCTCCCGCTGACCCGGACGAAGGCCCGCCAGGCGTCGGGTGTGAAGGTGAGCACCGGCCCGGCCGGGTCCTGCTGTCCCGCACCCGACCACCCCGGCCAGATCGCTCCGGTCAGCTCCACGAGGTCACCATCACCGATACGATGCCCGCGACATGACTGCGCCCGGGGACTTCGACCTGACGATGGACGAGTTGCGCGAGGTGGCGCGGTACGCGGTCCGCCACGCGGAGGACGTCCTCCCGGTCTACGAGCGGGCGGTCCCCGATGACCCGCGTCCCCGCGCGGCTGTCGACGCGGCCTGGACGTTCGCGCGCGGTGCCGCCCGGACGAGACTCCAGCGGGTCACGTCCCTCGACGCGCACCGGGCCGCCCGGTCCGCGCCCACCGAGGCCGCCCGCCTGGCCGCCCGGGCCGCCGGTGACGCCGCGGCGGCCGCGTACCTGCACCCGATCGCGAAGGCCACCCAGGTCGGCCACATCCTGCGGGCCGCCGCCAACGCCGCGCGTGTCGCCGAACTGGAGGCCGGCGGCGACGAGACCGTGGGCACGGCGGCGCTGGACGGGTACCGGCGCCTCGCCACCCCCGTGCTCGTCGACGTGCTGCGCCGCTATCCGCAGCTGACCGGCGGTGGCAGCCGGGTCGCCCGGCTGATGAGCAAACTGGACCACGACCTGCGCCAGGGCGCCGCCGGGCCGGAGGCCGCGTCGTGATCCTGCCGAAGGTCCGCGATCCCCGGTTCACCACGATCCGCCGGGGCGGCACGCTCACCGACGAGCACCACCACCTGCTGGCGCTCTGGGCCGCCACCTGCGCGGAGCACGTCCTCGGCCTGTTCGAGGCGGTCCGGCCGGACGACAGCCGCCCACGCGAGGCGATCGAGCACGCCCGCGCCTGGGTGCGGGGCGAGGTCAGGATGATGGAGGCGCGTGCGGCGGGTGGGCACGCCATGGGCGCGGCCCGGGACCTGCGCGGCGCGGCCCGCGACGCCGCGTACGCCGCCGGTCAGGCCGCCGTCGTGGCCCACGTGGCCGCCCACGAACTCGGCGCCGCCGCGTACGCGATCAAGGCGGTACGCGCGGCGGCGCCCGCCGGTCTCGCCGAGGCGGCCGGGCGGGCCGAGTGCCGGTGGCAGCGCGACCAGCTCCCGGCCGAGATCCGCGAGCTGGTCCTGGACGACCAGCGGCTGCGCAACGACATCTGCTGGTCGGTCTTCGACTGCTGACGCCGCTGCGCCGGTCAGCGCAGCACGGTGATCGCCGCGTCCGCCGTGACCTGCTTCCACGGCACCAGCACCACAGTGCCGTCGCGTTCCAGCACCTTCGCGTCGCTGCCCTCGGTGCCGGCCGACAGCGGCGCCTCGGCCACCACGCTCACCTTTCCGGTGGCCGGGTCGATCCGGACCAGCCGCGGGGCGAGGTCACGCCGGTCGCCCACCTCCCACGCCAGCACGCCCTGCTCGTCGAGGCGCACGAGTTCCACCTCGCTGTCGGTGTGCCCGGACGACACCCAACGCCGCTTCCCGGTGGTCAGGTCGATCGCCACCACCTGGTTGGCCTGGCGCATCTTGTCGCCGACCGGAGCGGACTCGGTGGGCAGGTACAGCGTGTCCGCGTCGGCCAGGTACGGCCGGACCTCCGGCCCGCTCACCGTGTTGGAACGGTTGACCGGCAGGTCGCTGAACCCCGTACCGTCGACGGGGTTGCCGAACGTGGCCCGCGCCCTGCCGGTGGCGTCGCGCGCGACGAACGTCTCGGTGACCAGACCGGGCCGGCTGACCAGCGGGTCGACGCTGAGCACCCCGTCGCTCTGCTGCGCGGCGGGCAGGTCCTGCTTCCAGCGCGGCTTGCCGGTGGCCGGGTCCAGGCCGAGCAGCGCGCCTTGGTCGCCGTCGCAACGCGCGGTGACCACCGCCTGGTCCCCGGCGGCCTGCGCGTCGGTCAGGCGGCAGTCGCGGCCGGGCAGCAACCGGTCGGCGTCGGTCTGCCACAGCCGTTTGCCGTCGGCCAGCGCGTAGCCGAGCACGCTCTCGCCACTGCGGACGACCACCTGCCCGGCGGTCACGGACAGGTCGGGGGCGACGATCTCGGAGCGGCCCGTCCGGCGTTCGACGGGGAACGTCGCCCGCCACGTCTGCGTGCCCCCGGCAGCGTCGAACCCGACGAGCGTGTCGCACGAGTCGGCGGAACCGAGCGCCACCACGCCCCGCCCCTCGGCGAGCGTCTGCGCGGCCGCGCACAGCGAGGACGCCTGCGGCGCGGGCACGCCCCACGCCTGGCCGCCGTCGCCGAGCCGGTAGGCGATGACGCCGTCCGGCTGCGCCCGCACCACCGCGTCGCCGATCAGCCAGGCGCCGAACATGTCCTGCCCGTCGTACGTCTTCAGCCCGTTGCGCTGGAGTTCCGGGAAGTCGAGCACCCACGCGGTGCGCAGCTTCTTCCCGTCGTCACCGCCGCCGACCAGCCGGGACACGCCGTAGGCGGTGCCGGCCGCGACCGCGAGCACCGCCACCAGGCCACCGGCGACGAGCAACGCCACGCGTCCGCGCCGCTTCGGCGCCACCGGCGGCGCACCGGCCGCACCCGGCCGGCCCGCCGGTGGGTACGCGGGCGGCTGCTGGTGCTGATGCTGGTACGTCATCGGTCGTCTCCGTTCCCGTCAGCGCGCCTGCGCGCGGACGTAGTCGGCCCAGCCGGCCTGGAACTCGTCGAGCGACACGCCCAGCACGTCCCGGGCGGCGCGGTCGGTCGGGGTGCCCGCGTAGACGGCCTCGACGAAGCGGAACAGTTTCGGCTCACCGTGCTTCTCGGCGAGGTGGTTCATCGCGGCGTGCCCGAGCCAGTAGTGGAAGCTCAGCCGGCCGGGGTCGTCCCAGTCGCCGTTGCCGGGCAGCGTGCCGTTCCACCCGTCGCGGACCAGCTTCCGGGCCTGCGCGGTGCGTTCGCTGGCACCGAGCG
Source organism: Micromonospora sp. ANENR4 (assembly GCF_015354395.1). Taxonomy (NCBI): domain Bacteria; kingdom Bacillati; phylum Actinomycetota; class Actinomycetes; order Micromonosporales; family Micromonosporaceae; genus Micromonospora; species Micromonospora sp. ANENR4. Next base: position 151,339 of record NZ_JADKYQ010000005.1, on the reverse strand, counting down.
GGCGGCCGTGGAAGGCGACGTACTCGGCGAAGCCCTCGACCACCCACTCGTCGAGCTTGCTGAACTCGTCCACAGCGGTCAGGTCGGTGCGGGGTGTCATCAGGGAGTGCGCGATCTCGTGACGCAACACCATGCGGGCGTCGTTGTCGCCACCGGAGCGGGTGAAGTAGCTGTCGGTGGTGTCCACCACGATGCGGGTGCCGCCGATCGTGGCCTTGCCGTCCTTCCGCTCGGCCGCGACCATGCCCAGCGAGATGCCCGCCTCGGTGGCCTTCTCGGTGCCGATTCGGTAGAGCGAGGTCATCTCGTCCTTGCCGTCGGCGAGCGTGACGACGAACTTGTCCGTCATCGGCTCGGGCGGCGCGTTGGCCCGCCACACGGCCAGGTTGCTCGTCACCGCCTTGTCGACGGCCGGGGCGTACCGCCTCGCCAGGTCGCCCCGGGCCGCGTCGGTGATGATCAGGGCGTACGGGGTCCGCTCGACGTGGATGTCCCGCCACTTGTCCCACGGCCCGGGGTAGTAGACGGTCTTCGAGTCGCCGTTGCCACCGGCCGGCGCTCCGGTCACAGCGACGACCCGGATCGGCGCGTCCTTGCCGGCGCGGACGATCGTCCACCGGTACCACTCGGAGACCGGGGCCCGGTCGAAGCCGTCCAACTGGTGCACGAACGAGACGTCGAGCTGGAACGTGACGCCCTGCCCGAAGGCGTCGCTCACGCGGCCCTGCTGCTCGACCGTCTCGTAGCGGGCCACCGACAGCGGCAACTTCATGAGGTTGCGGAAGAGCTGGGTCTGCCCGGCGATCAGATCCTTGCGGGCCGGATCGAACGCGGCCAGGTAGCCGTCCAGATCCTTGGCCGCGAGCGCCTTGCTGTGCCGGTCGAGCAGTCCGGCCAACTCGGCGTTCGTGACGGTGACGCCGTTCGCGCCGGCTGCCGCCTTCGGCGCGGGGGCGTCCTCGTCGTTGCCGCGCAGGCCCAGCCCGACGCCGACCGCCGTGCCGGCGCAGACCGCCAGCGCGAGTGCACCCGCCGCGAGCCCGATCCAGAGCCCACGGCGGGACTTCGGCGCCGGGGGCGGCGGCGCCCACGGCACCGGCTGCGCGGGCGGCGACACGCCGTACCGGGGGTCGGCGTGGCCGGGCGGTGGGTGCCCCTGCGTCATGTGGTTCCTCGCTCGTGCCGGGTGCGGGACCGACCGGACGGTTCGCCCGGCCGGATGACGGCAGACATCATCCCCGGTCCGGGCGACGGATTCTGCCCCGCCGGTCGTGTCCGGTGGATTTGTCCCCTCGGGTGGCTGTCGTGAACAGGACGTCGAGACATCCGCCACGTCCGGGGTTCAGGGCCAGCGGGACCGGCCCGCGCGGTGACAGACTGTGCGACGCACTTCTGCCGGGACGTCTGAGGGAGGCGCCGTGCGCTGGCGCAGCTACGTGGCGGTGGGCGACAGCTTCACCGAGGGCATGGACGACGCGTATCCGGACGGCAGCTACCGGGGCTGGGCCGATCTGGTCGCCACCCGCCTCGCCGCCGAGGCCGGGCCCGACTTCGGTTACGCCAACCTGGCCATCCGCGGCCGGCTGTTCCCCAACGTGGTGGCCGAGCAGGTGCCGTCCGCGCTGGCCATGAAGCCCGACCTGATCAGCTTCGCGGCCGGTGGCAACGACGTGCTGCGCCGCAGCTTCGACCCGGACGCGTTCGTCCCCCGCTTCGACGCGGTCGTGCAGCGGCTGCGGTCCGGCGGCAGCGACGTGATCCTGTTCCGGTTCGCCGACGTGATGTCCCGGCTGCCCGGCCAGCGGCTGATGGCCCCGCGCGTGACGCTGCTCAACCGGGTCGTCGGCGAGGTGGCCGAGCGGCACGGCGCGATCCTGGTCGACCTGTACGCCGACGACACCTACCTCAACCCGCTGCTCTGGAGCACCGACCGGATCCACCTGTCGGCGGAGGGGCACCGCCGGGTCGCCGCGCAGGTGCTCACCGCGCTCGGCGTCGGCTGCGACGAGGAGTGGCTGCTGGTGCCGCCGCACCCGGCGCCCAGCCCGTGGCTCGCCGCGCGCGCCGCCGACCTGCGCTGGGCCGGCAAGCACCTGGCGCCGTGGATCAGGCGCCGGCTGACCGGGCGGTCCTCCGGCGACTTCATCACTGCGAAACGGCCGGTGCTCGGGCCGGTCGAGCGCGACTGAGCGTGCGTACCGTCCACGCCGCCGACCTGCTGCGGCTGACACCCGGCGACCCACCCCGCGCCGGGCTCGCCGTCGTGATCGCCGGTGACCGGGTCGAGGCGATCGTGCCCACGGCCGAGCTGTCCGGCGCGTACCCCCGGGTGCGGGTGCGGCGGTGGGCCGGCACGCTCGGGCCGGCGCTGGTGCACGACGGACCGCTACCAGCGGCGCCCACGCCCCGCGAGCGGGTGCACGCGCTGTTCCGGCTCGGTGTGGCCGCCGTGCTCGACGAACATGTCACCGATCCGGCGTTGCGGGCTGCCGCGGCCCGCAACGAGGTGTCGGTGCTGCCCGCTGCCCGGCCGCCCGCGCTCGTGACCGGCGGGCGCGCCGACCTCGCCGTGTTCGACGCGGACGGGTCCTGCCTGGCGACTGTGGTCGCCGGCCGCCTGGTGCACCGCCGCGCCTGACCGGCACCGCGCTCCGCGGATCCGGCGTACCTTGGGGATCATGCCTGTGCCGAGCGATCCGCATCCCCGCCTCCAGTCGTACGCCGACCCGCAGCGCCTGGTCACCACCGAGTGGCTGGCCGAGCACCTGGGCGACGAAGGGCTCGTGGTGGTCGAGTCCGACGAGGACGTGCTCCTCTACGACACCGGCCACATCCCCGGCGCCGTCAAGGTCGACTGGCACACCGAACTCAACGACCAGGTCACCCGCGACTACCTGGACGCCGCGAGCTTCGCCGAGCTGTGCGCCGCAAAGGGCATCGGGCGGGACGACACGGTCGTCTTCTACGGCGACAACTTCAACTGGTGGGCCGCGTACGCCCTCTGGGTCTTCTCCCTCTTCGGTCACCAGGACGTACGGCTGCTCGACGGCGGCCGGCAGAAGTGGATCGCCGAGGGGCGCGAGCTGACCCGGGACAAGGTGAGCCGGCCCCGCGCCTCGTACCCGGTGCCGGAGCGCAACGACGCGCCGATCCGGGCGTACCGGGAGCAGGTCATGGCGCACGTGGCGGCCGGCCGTCCGCTGGTGGACGTGCGGTCGCCCGGCGAGTACACCGGCGAGATGCTGCACATGCCGGACTACCCGCAGGAGGGCGCGCTGCGCGGCGGGCACATCCCGGGCGCGGTGAGCAAGCCGTGGAAGTCCGCCGCGAACGACGACGGCACGTTCAAGTCCGCCGACGAACTGCGCGCCATCTACGCCGACCAGCTCGGGCTGAGCCCGTCCGACGACGTGGTGGCGTACTGCCGGATCGGTGAGCGGTCCAGCCACACCTGGTTCGTGCTCCACCACCTGCTCGGGTTCCCGCAGGTGCGCAACTACGACGGCTCGTGGACCGAGTGGGGCAACCTGGTCCGGGCGCCCGTCGTGAAGGGCGACCAGCCCGGCGGCCTGACCCGCTGAACGTCCCGGCCGGTCCCGCCGTCACCGCGGCGGGGCCGGCCGCGTTCCAGGCCGGTCAGCGGGCGGCTATCGACAGCCGGCCGGGGACGTTGCTCGCCACCCAGTCGACGGCGCCGGTCTCCGGACGCCACCGGGCCAGCCCGGCGTCGTAGCGGAACAGCAGGTCACCGTCGGTGGTCCAGGCGTACACCTCGCAGCACCCCTTGGCCCGGCCCTCGCGTCCCAGGTCGAGCAGGCGGGTCACCGCCCCGGTGCGGGCGTCCAGGACCGCCACGCCCTCGGCGCCGCTCATCGTGCCGGCGGCACCTGCGGTGGTGGTCCACCCGGCCTGGCCGATCCGGTCGCCGCGCTGCCAGCCCCGCCCGTAGACCTCGTTCAGCTGGTAACCGGAGGGAAGCTCCCCGGTGGTCACCGGCCGTCGCTCCGGCGCGCCACCGGAGGCGGGGAACCGGCGTACGGCCAGACCGCCGTCCCCGGACCAGCCGCCCACTGTGAACAGATCACCGGGCCGGGCCGGCTCGGGCACGACGAGCGTCCACGGGTCGACCGGGAGCTTCCGCGTCTCCCCGGTGCGCCGGTCCAGCTCGTACGTGGTGTCGTTGTCCCCGACCAGCAGCCGGTCCCCGGCCCAGACCACGTGTTCCAGGTGGCCGGTGAGCGGATAGCGGCGGACCGCGCCGTCGGTCAGGCCGACCACGACGACCTCACCGGTCTGCGCGAACGCGGCGGTCCGGCCGTCCGGCGACAGGCTGCCCGGCTTGAGCGGAGTGGCCTCGTTGCCCTCGGCGTCGCGGGTGGGCGCGAGCGTCACCACGTCGAGTTCGCGGACCATACCGTCGTCACCCAGCACCCGGACCGGGCCGGCGTCGCCGGTCTCCGGGTCGACCGGCTGGTACAGCGCCAGCGCCCGGCTCACCGGCCGGTCGGAGAGGCGGTAGGCGACCCGGTCGCCGAGCCGGCCCAGCGGGTCGCCCGCCTGTCCGAGCCGGTCCGGGGGCCGCTGCACCACCGGGGCGCTCGGCGCCGACGTCACAGTCGGGCGGGGCGGTGCCGCAGGGGGCGGGCCGGAGCGGTGCAGCAGTGCCGTCGTACCGCCGCCGAGCAGGAGCACGGCGACGGCTGCTGCACCGGCGGCCCGGCGGGCGCGGCGGACCCGCCCGGCCCGGTCCCATCCGGCCTCGGCCGGCCGGGTCGGGCGGATCTCCTCGGCGGCCCGGGTCAGCAGCCGGGTCAGCTCGGGTTCGTTCACGGGTTCGCCTCCATCCCGGTCACCAGGCCGTCTCCGGACGTGCCGGGGGCGGGTACGACATCGCGCAGCTTGCGCAGCGCGTCGTGGCACTGGCTCTTGACGGTGCCGACGGTGACGCCGAGCGCCTCGGCGGTGGCGACCTCGGTCAGGTCCTCGAAGTAGCGCAGGACCACCACGGCCCGCTGGCGTGGTGGCAGCCGGTCCAGCGCCGCGCGCACGGTGAGCCGCAGCGCGGCGTCGGCGTCACTGCCCGGCCGGTCCGGTGGGTACGCACTGAGCCACTCGCGTCGCCGCCGTCGCCACCAGGAGACGGCGTCGCGGTAGAGGATGGCGCGCACGTACGCGGCCGGGTCGCCGTCGCGCACCGACGGCCAGCGCAGCGCCAGCTTGAGCAGCGCGTCCTGGAGCAGGTCCTCGGCCTGGTGGCGGTTCCCGCAGATCAGGTACGCGGCGCGCAGCAGCCGGTGCTGGTGCGACTCGACGAAGGCGAGGTAGTCCGCCCGCCCGTCGTCCGCGTTCCGCCCCATCCGGCTCCTCCTCCGTCACCGGCCAGACGCGCGGGACGGGGGCAAAGGTTGGGTCAGGTAGCGCTGAATCGTCGGGCCGACCCAGTCGGCCAGTTCCTCGGGGTCGAGGTCTGCCACCGGTGGCAGCCGGACGACGTACCGGGTGAGCGCGAGACCGAGGATCTGGCTGGCCACCAGACCGGCCCGGCGGTCGGCGGTCGCCGGGTCGGCACCGGACCGGGCCACCGCGGTGGCGAGCTGGCCGGCGAAGATCCCGCGCATCCGTTCGGCCGCGCCGGGGTTGGTGGCGGCGGCCCGGAGCAGGGCGACGAGTGTCCCGTCCGCCTCCCAGCGGCGGACGAAGTGCCGGGTCAGTGTCTCGCCGAGCCGGTCCGGCGGCACCTCGGCCAGGTCGGGCAGGCGCAGGTCGAACTCGGCCGCCGCCGCGAACAGCCCCTCCTTGCTGCCGTAGTAGCGCATCACCATCGACGGGTCGATGCGGGCGTCGGCGGCGATGGCCCGGATGGTGGCCCGGTCGTAGCCGTCGGCGGCGAAGCGTTCCCGGGCGGCGCGCAGGATGGCCGCCCGGGTGGCGTCCGAGCGGCGGGTGCGGGTGGCGGGTTCGGTCACGTCCACGACTGTAGGCCAACACGTGTTGACATCGGCTCTACAGTGAAGTCAACACGCGTTGGCAAACAGTTGTTGACCGAACCCGGAGGTGGAAGCGATGCTGCCCGAACGCACCGACGTCCTCGTGGTGGGAGCCGGGCCGACCGGCCTGGCCGTGGCGGTCACGCTCGCCCGGCACGGGGTGACCGCGACAGTCGTCGACCGGCTCGCCGAGCCGCCCGTCACCTCACGCGCCGCGGTCGTGCACGCCGGCACCCTGGAGGTGCTGGACCGGATCGGGGTCGCCGCGCCGCTGGCCGCGCGAGGGCTGCACTCGGCCCGGTTCAGCGTCCGCGACCGGGACCGGGTGCTGGTCACCGTCCCCTTCGACAGGTTGCCGTCGCGTTATCCGTACGCGCTGCTGATCTCCCAGGCCGACACCGAGGCGGTGCTCACCGACCGGCTCACCGCGCTCGGCGGGCGCGTGCTGCGGCCGTACGAGATGACCGGCCTGGACCTCGACGGCGACGGCGCCGTCGCGCGCTTCGACGGCGGCCGCGCGGTCCGGGCGCGCTGGGTCGTCGGCGCGGACGGGATGCACAGCCGGGTCCGCGAACTCGCCGGCATCGGTTTCGGCGGCCCGGCCGACCCCGGTGAGTCGTTCCTGCTCGCCGACGTCCGCGTGGACAGCGCGCTCCCGCGCGACCAGGTGAGCCTCTTCCTCTCCCGCCGGGGCCCGCTGGTCTGGGCGCCACTGCCCGACGGCACGGTCCGGCTGGTCGCCACAGTGGACGACGCACCGCGCGACCCGCAGGCGCACCACTTCCAGGCGCTGCTCGACGAGCGCGGCCCGGCGCGCCGGCCGGACCGGGTCACCGGCATGGCCTGGTCGTCGCGGTTCCGGATCCACCACCGGATCGCGAGCACCTACCGGTCCGGGCCGGTGCTGCTCGCCGGGGACGCCGCGCACGTGCACAGCCCGGCCGGTGGGCAGGGGATGAACCTCGGCCTGCGGGACGCGGTCGCGCTCGGCGACGCGCTCGCCGCGGGCGGGCAGGCTCTCGACGGGTACGCCGCCGACCGCCGCCCCCGCGCCGAGGAGGTGCTCGGCTTCGCCGCCGGCCTGACCCGCCTGGCCGCCGCCCCACCTTTCGCGCGCCCCCTGCGCAACGTGCTGCTCCGCCTCGTCTCCACCCTCCCCCCGGCCCGGCACCGCATCGCCACCCGCCTCGCGGGCTTCGAACCACCACCCCGCTGATCTTGCAGTTGCGGCCCTCGGCGGGTCCACTTTGTGCGCGTTCGCCCGGGCGGAAGGTGCAAGATCGGCGGGGAGGTGGGCGGAAGGGGGAGGGATGGAACGGGACGGACACTGTCGGCGCTGACCGGTACGGTGAGCGCCGAAAATCCGAACCGGGAGCGCGATTGGACCGCACCTTCCAGGTGGACCTCCGTGGCGTGGTCGACCTGCTCAGTCATCACCTCTACGGCAGTCCGCGGGTGTACGTGCGCGAGCTGCTCCAGAACGCCGTCGACGCGATCACCGCGCGGCGGTCCGCCGACCCGAAGGCCCCGGCGCGGGTCCGCATCGAACCGCCGGAGCTGACCGGCGACGGGACGCTCCGCGTGCACGACACCGGCATCGGCCTGACCGAGGCGCAGGTGCACGAGCTGCTCGCCACCATCGGCCGCAGCTCCAAGCGCGACGAGCTGGGCTTCTCCCGGCACGAGTTCCTCGGCCAGTTCGGCATCGGCCTGCTCTCCTGCTTCCTGGTCGCGGACGAGATCCGGGTGGTCACCCGGCACGCCGACGAGCCCACAGTGCTCTGGACGGGCTGGTCCGACGGGCGGTACGCGGTCCGGCTCGCCGAGCCGGACCAGGCCCGCGACGAGCCCGGCACCACAGTCACGCTGGTGCCCCGGCGCGACGCCGACCAGTGGCTCGGCGTACCCACAGTCACCGAACTGGCTCGCCTGTACGGCAGCCTGCTGCCGGTCGACGTCCGGGTCGGTGACACGCCGACCACGTCCGGCCCGCCGCCGTGGCCGACCACGCCCGGGGCGCCCGTCGACCGGGCCGCCCTCCAGCGGTACGCGCAGGAACTGCTCGGATTCGCCCCGTTCGACGTGGTGCCGCTGTCCGTGCCCGAGGCCGGCCTGACCGGCGTCGCGTTCATCCTGCCCGCCGCGGTGAACCCGGCGGCCCGGGCCGGGCACCGGGTCTACCTCAAGCGGATGCTGCTCAGCGAGCACGCCGACGGGCTGCTGCCCGAGTGGGCCTTCTTCGCCCACTGCGTGGTCGACGCCAGTGAGCTGCGCCCCACCGCCAGCCGCGAGGCGCTCTACGAGGACGGGCTTCTCACCTCCGTCCGGGACGCGCTCGGCGACCAGATCCGCGGCTGGCTGGTCCGGCTCGCCAAGCACGACCCGCGCCGGCTCGGCGAGTTCCTCCAGGTGCACCACCTCGGCGTCAAGGCGCTCGCGATGCACGACGACGAGATGCTGCGCCTGGTCGACCAGTGGTGGCCGATGGACACCAACGTCGGCACGATGACGCTCGCCGAGTTCCGGCAGCGGCACGGCGTGCTCCGGTACGCCGCCAGCCTGGACGAGTTCCGCCAGCTCGCCGCCGTCGCCGCCGCGCAGGAACTGGCAGTCGTCAACGGCGGCTACACGTACGACACCGAGCTGATCGAGCGACTGCCCGCAGTGGACCGCTCGGTGCTGATCGAGCGGCTGGAGCCGAGCGACCTGACCACCCGGTTCGAGATCCTCGACCCGGCGACCGAGCTGGCCCTGCGGCCGTTCCTCACCGCCGCGCAGCGGGCCCTGGAACGGCTCGGCTGCGAGGTCGTGATCCGCGCGTACGATCCGGTCTCGCTGCCGGCGCTCTACCTGGTGTCCCGCTCGGCCGCGTTCCACGACCAGCTCGCCGCCAGCCGGGACAAGGCCGACGAGCTGTGGGGCGGCGTGCTCGACGCGCTCGCCGCCTCCGCCCCGCCGGACCGCCCGCAACTCGTGCTCAACCACCGCAACCCGCTGGTCCGCCGGGTCACCACGCTCGCCGACCCGGAGCTGGTCGGGCTGGCCGTCGAGGCGCTCTACGGGCAGGCCCTGCTGCTCGGGCACCACCCGATCCGGGCGGCCGACGCCGCACTGCTGAACAGTTCCTTCCTCGGCCTGCTCGGCCGGGCCGTACCGGGAGAGACCCGTGACTGACGACGACCTCTGGCGGATGCACCACGAGATCGAATCCATGCCGTACGGCCCGGGGCAGATCGCCGCGCTGGAACAACTGCTGCGCCGCGCCGACGCGGGCGACGACAGGCACCTCGCCTTCGCCGCCCGGGTCACCGGCACCACCGCGTACGTCTACGGCGGCGAACCGGCGAAGTCCTTCGTCACGTTCTCCTGGTGCCTGGCCGAGTACGACAAGGATCCGCAGCCCTACCACCAGCGCTACACACACCAGTTGCTCTGGTTCTTCAAGTACATGGTCAACGCGATGGTGAAGTTCCCGGAGCTGCCGCTGGACCGGACGTACGCGGTCCTCGACGACATGGAACGGCGCTACCGCGACTCCGGGCACTCGCTCCAGGCCGTCTACAAGCACCGCTACCTGGTGGCCGCGCACCTGGGCGACGAGGAGGCGGCCGAGCAGTGGTACCGCAAGTGGATGACCACCCCGCGCGACACGCTCTCCGACTGCGCCGGCTGCGACCCGACCACGCAGGTCGCGCACCTGGTGCGGCACGGCCGGCACGAGGAGGCGGTGGCACTCGCCGAGCCGGTGCTCGCCGGGCGCCTCACCTGTAGCGAGCAGCCGCAGGGGATCCTCACCGCGCTGCTCACGCCCTACCGTGAGACCGGCCGTACCGACGCGGCGCGGGACGCGCACCGGGAGGCGTACCGGCGGGTGCGCGGGCACCTCGCCGACCTGTGGGACATCGCCGACCACGTCGAGTTCTGCACCGTGACCGGCAACGAGGCGCGGGCGCTGGAACTGGTCGAGCGGCACCTGGACTGGCTGGACCGGGCACCCACCCCTGCTGCCGCGATGCACTTCGCGGCCGCCGCCTCGGCGGCGCTGCGCCAGGTGCCGGCCGAGCTGACCGTGCACCGCCGCGCCTCCGGCGAGCGGCCGGCCGCCGACGTACCGGTGGGCGCGCTCGCCGACGAGCTGGCCGGTACGGCGACCGCGCTGGCCGAGCGCTTCGACGCGCGCAACGGCACCACGCACCAGTCCGGGTTGATCGCCCGCAAGCTGGCGGCCGGGCCGGTCGGTGAGCACCTGCCGCTGTCGGCGAGCCTGCGCCGCCCGGCGGTGCCCGCGCCGCGTACCGGCTCGGACGCGCCGGTGGCCTCTCCGCAGCCGGTGACGGTGCCCGCCGACGCCGGTGCCGACGAGCTGCTCGCGCTGGCCGAGGAGTGCTGGCGCACCAACCGCCGGGACGGCCTGGTCGCCGCGTTGCGCGCGTACGACGAGCGGTTCGGTGACGCCGACGTGCCCGCGACCACCCGGGCCTGGCGGCTGGAGCTGCGGGCCGGTGAGCTGTCCCAGGACGACGACGGCGTACCGGCGGCGATCGCTGTCAACCGGGAGGCGCTGGCCGCCTGGCGGGAGGTGCCGGATCCGCTGCGCGCCCAGGTGGTGGCCGGGCGGCTCGGTGTGCTGCTCAGCATGGTCGAGGAGAGCGCGGACGAGGGGATGACCCTGGCCCGCGAGTCGGCCGGATACCTGACCGAGCACGGTGAGCCGCGTGACCGGGCCGCCGGTTGGGACCGGCTCGCCCTGGCCCACGTGCACCGCGAGGAGTGGGCGGAGGCGCTCGACGCGCTCGACCGGGCCGAGGCGGAGGCGGACGCCGATCCGTGGCTGGCCGGACGGGTCGCGCTGCACCGCACGCACGTGCTGGAGCAGTTGGAGCGGGCCGAGGAGTTCCGGGACGCGGCGGTGCGGTCCCGCCGGCTGGCGAGTGAGCTGGGCGACGCCGAGATGCTCACCGGCGCCTGCCTGGCGTACGCCCGCTCCACCGACGACCCGGCCGAGGCGGTGGCCGCCTGCGACGAGGCGCTGTCCGTCGCACCGGCCGGCGCGTACCTGCCGCTGCGGGTGACCCGGGGCCGGGCGCTGATGGCCGCCGACCGGGCCGGCGAGGCGGTGGAGGATCTGGCCGAGGCGGTCACCCTCTGCGTCGAACAGGGGCTGGACGGCGACGCGCTGCTGCGCTGGGAGCTGGCCGAGGCGTACCGGGTGGCCGGGCGGCTGGCCGAGGCCGCCGAGGTGGCCGAGGAGGCGGTGCTCGGGCTCGACCGGGCGGGCGCGCAGGCCGAGGCGGACCGCTGCCGGCACATGCTGGCGGGCATCTACGCCGGTCTCGGCGAGACGGATCTGGCCCTCACGGTGCTCGACACGCTGGCCGAGAACCTGGACGGGCCGGACAATCTCCCGCACCGGGCGCAGGTGCTGGAGGAGTCCGGTGGCCTGCTCTACGACGCCGACCGGGACGCCCTCGCCGCGCAGCGGTTCGCGGCGGCGGCGACCGCCTGGCGGCTGGCCGGTTTCCAGGTGGACGAGCTGCGGGCCCGGCGGCGGGAACTGCTCGCCCTGCACTGGTCCGGCGACCTGCCGGCCGCGGTCGCCGCGATCGAGCGGGTGGACGAGGCGGCGGCCGTGCTCCCGGCCGAAGCAGACGAGGCGCCGGTGGTGACGTACGAGCGGGCGATGGCCGCCGACGCGGTGGCCCGGGTGCTGATCGGCGAGGACCGGCTGACCGCCGCGCTGGACCGGGTCGACGGCGTCCCGGAGCGCCTGCGGTCGATCGAGGCGTTCGGCGAGGCGGCGCAGGTCGAGGTGCTGACCGGCGAGCTGCTGCTGCGCGACGGGCGGCCGGAGCAGGCCGAAGGGCTGCTGCGCCCGGTCCTCGCCGGGCTGCCCACCGGTTCCCGCCCGGCCACGCAGGCCGCCTGGCTGCTGGCCCGCGCGCTCGACGAGCAGGGCCGGGAGGCCGAGGCGGCGAAGGTGCGCGCCGACCACGGCATCGAGGAGAACTGACACGACGGGCTGGGGCAACCGTTGGGTAACCGCGGCTGCCCCAGCTCGAACGCGAGGTCTAGGCTGGTCCGGTGGCGGTGGAACAGCAGGCACGGGGTGCGGCGGGTGCGGCCCGGCGCCGGTCCCGGCGGGACGAGATCCTGGAGATCGCGGTCGGCCTCTTCGCGGCGCGCGGCTACCACGGTGTGTCGATGGACGACATCGGCGCGGCGGCCGGAGTCACCGGTCCGGCGCTCTACCACCACTTCGCCGGCAAGGAGGCGATGCTCGTCGCCGCGCTGATCCCGGTGAGCGAGGGGTTGCTCGCGGGCGGGCGGGAACGTGCCGCCGGTCACCCGGGCGACCCGCGTGCGGCGCTGGAGTCGCTGATCGACTTCCACGTCGACTTCGCGCTGGCCAACCCGGCGGTGATCGCGTTGCACCTGCACGAGCTGGACCGCCTCCCGGACGAGCCGCGCCGCCGGATCCGCCGGCTCCAGCGGATGTACGTCGAGGAATGGGTCACCGTGCTGACCGCGCTGCACCCCGGCCTGCCCGACGGCGAGGCCCGGGTGCTCGCCCACGCGGCGTTCGGCCTGATGAACTCGACCCCGTTCCTCGGCGGCGAGGTGGACCGCCGGCGCCGGGCCGAGCTGTTGCGCGGCGCGACCCTCGCGGCCCTGCTCGCGCCCACCGACCCGACCTGACACGCCGCGCTCACCTTAACGCGTGTTAAGAAGAGACCCCGGCTTTGCGTCGAGAAGGGGTCACGTCCGTGCAGAAGATGATCGAATCGTTGTTGGTCGCGAATCGGGGGGAGATCGCGCGGCGGATCATCCGTACCGGCAGGCGGCTCGGGATCCGGACGATCGCGGTGCACTCGGAGGCCGACGACGGGCTGCCGTTCGTGACCGAGGCCGACGAGGCGGTCTGCGTCGGCCCGGCGAACCCGGCGCAGAGCTACCGGAACGTGGAGGCGATCCTCGACGCCGCCCGTAGCACCGGCGCGCAGGCGATCCACCCCGGCTACGGCTTCCTGTCCGAGAACGCGGACTTCGCCCGTACCGTCGAAGGGGCCGGCCTGATCTGGGTCGGGCCCGGCGCCGACGCGATCACCGCGATGGGCGACAAGATCAACGCTCGGAACCTGATGGCGGCGGCCGGCGTGCCGGTTGCGCCCGGCACCACCGAGCCGGCGAGCGACCTGGACGCGGCGGTCGCGGCCGCCGCGGAGATCGGCTACCCGGTGATGGTCAAGGCCGCGGCGGGCGGCGGCGGCATGGGCATGGGCGTGGCCGCCGACGAGGCGGCGCTGCGCACCGAGTACGACAAGGTCCGCGCGTTCGCCGAGCGGATGTTCGGCGACGGGTCGGTGCTGATCGAGCGGTACTTCCCCCGGGTGCGCCACGTCGAGGTGCAGATCCTCGGCCTGGCCGACGGCCGGGTGGTGGCCCTCGGCGAGCGGGAGTGCTCGGTGCAGCGGCGCAACCAGAAGCTGGTCGAGGAGTCGCCGTCCCCGGCGGTCTCGCCCGAGCTGCGCGAGCGGTTCCTGGCCGCGGCGGTACGAGCGGGCGAGGCGGTGAACTACCGCAACGCGGGCACCGTCGAGTGCTTGCTCGATCCTTCGACGCAGGAGTTCTTCTTCCTGGAGATGAACACGCGGCTGCAGGTCGAGCACCCGGTCACCGAGTACGTCTACGGCGTCGACCTGGTCGAGGAGCAGTTGCGGGTGGCGTCCGGCCTGGCGCCGACGTTCGACCCGGACGCGCTCACCCCGCGCGGTCACGCCATCGAGCTGCGGATCAACGCCGAGGACCCGAAGCGCTTCATGCCCGGCCCGGGCGCGATCGCCACCTGGAACGAGCCGTCCGGCACCGGCGTGCGGGTCGACTCCGGCTACGTCGCCGGCAACACCGTCACGCCGTTCTACGACAGCCTGATGGCCAAGCTGATCCTCACCGGCGACACCCGCGAGGAGGCGGTCGAGCGGGCGCGGGCGGCGGTCGCCCAGTTCGAGATCGTCGGCCCGAAGTGCAACCTGCCGTTCTTCGCCGAGCTGCTGGAGAACCCGGAGTTCCTCTCCGGCGACTACGACACCGGCATCGTCTCCCGGATGCGCTGACCTTCGACCCAGTGAGGTGAATCTGATGGCGGAACTTCCAGACTCGGTGAGCATCCGTGAGGTCGGTCCCCGCGACGGCCTCCAGAACGAGGAGCCCATCCCCACCGACGCGAAGGTGCGGCTGCTCGACGCGTTGTCCCGCACCGGGGTACGGCGCGTCGAGGCGGTCTCCTTCGTCCACCCGAAGGCGATCCCGCAGATGGCCGACGCCGACGAGGTGTGGCAGCGGGCGGAGAGGGTCGACGGCGTGCGCTACTCCGCCCTGGTGCCGAACACCCGTGGCGCGCAGCGGGCGCTGGCTGCGGGCTTCACCGAGATCGAGGTGGTGGTCTCGGCCAGCGACACGCACAACCGCCGCAACGTCAACCGCTCCACCGACGAGTCGCTGGACGACATCGCCGAGCTGATCGACCTGCTGCACGGCGCGGGCGCCACCGCCGAGGTGATCGTGGCGACGAGCTTCGGCTGCCCCTACGAGGGCGACGTGGACCCCCGCCGGGTGGCCGCGATCGTCGACCGCGTCGCCCGCGACGGCGCGGACCGCGTCGCCTTCGGCGACACCACAGGCATGGGTACGCCCCGGCGCGTCCGCGAACTGGTCACGGCGGTCCGGGACCGTAACGCCCACCTGCCGGTGCTGCTGCACTTCCACAACACCCGGGGTACCGCCCTGGCGAACATGCTCACCGCGATGGAGTTGGGCGTCACCGAGTTCGACGCCAGCGTCGGCGGCCTCGGCGGCTGCCCGTACGCGCCGGGTGCCAGCGGCAACCTGGCCACCGAGGAGGCGGTGCACATGCTGCACGACATGGGCATCGACACCGGCATCGACCTGGACGCCCTGATCGCTGCCGCCGAGCTGGCCGAGACCCTGGTGGGCAAGAAGCTCCCGTCCGGAGTCCTCCGGGCCGGCCCCCGTACCCGCCTGACCCCCCTCCCCTCCTGACCGTTTCCGCGTTGATCAAGGAGTTTGTGTCCTCATTCGGCCGCGTGGAGGACGCAAACTCCTTGATCACGGGAGTGAATGGGTGGGGGGGCGAGGAGCGGGTCGCCGGAGAGGGCGGCGGTGGGGTAGCCTAACGATCGTTCAGGTCGGTGGGCGCCCTGTGCGGGGGCCGTGGCAACGGGAGTCGGCGTGACGCTCGACGGTGAGGCTCTGGAGCAGCTACGCAAGCGCGCCCGCGCCGGAGGTGCGGACAAGTACCACGCGGCGAACGCCGCGAAGGGGAAGCTGTTCGCCCGCGAGCGCGTGGCCTACCTGGTCGACGAGGGCTCCTTCGTCGAGGACGGGCTCTACGCCAACGCGATGGCCGACGGGCTGCCCGCCGACGGCGTCGTCACCGGCACCGCGACCATCGACGGCCGCCAGGTCTGCCTGATGGCGAACGACTCCACGGTCAAGGCCGGCAGCTGGGGCGCGCGTACCGTCGAGAAGATCATCCGGATCATCGAGCGGGCGTACGCGACCGGCGTGCCGATGGTCTACCTGGTCGACTCGGCCGGGGCCCGGATCACCGACCAGGTCGACCTGTTCCCCGGTCGGCGCGGCGCCGGGAAGATCTTCTGGAACCAGGTCCGCGCCTCCGGCTCGATCCCGCAGGTGTGCGCGCTGTTCGGGCCGAGCGCGGCGGGCGGGGCGTACATCCCGGCGTTCTGCGACGTGGTCGCCATGGTGGACGGCAACGCCAGCATGTACCTCGGCTCCGACCGGATGGTCGAGATGGTCACCGGCGAGAAGACCACGCTGGAGGCGATGGGCGGCGCCAAGGTGCACTGCGCCGAGTCCGGCGTCGGTCACTTCCTCTGCAAGACCGAGAACGACGCGCTCGACGTGGTACGGACCTACCTGTCGTACCTGCCGTCGAACTGGAAGCAGGACCCGCCCGCCGCCGAAGCGGTGGACGCGCCGGAGAAGGCCGACCTGGCCGCGCTGGTGCCGGCCAGCGAGCGGCAGGCGTTCGACATGCGCCGGTACGTCAAGGGTCTGCTCGACTCCGGCAGCTTCTTCGAGATCCAGGCGCTGTGGGCCAAGGAGCTGACCATCGGGTTCGGCCGGCTGAACGGCGAGGTCGTCGGCGTGGTCGGCAACAACTCGATGTTCAAGGGTGGCGTGCTCTTCGTCGACTCGGCCGACAAGGCGACCCGGTTCGTGCAGCTCTGCGACGCGTTCAACGTGCCGCTGCTGTTCCTCAGCGACGTGCCCGGCTTCATGGTCGGCAGCGCGGTGGAGAAGCAGGGCATCATCCGGCACGGCGCCAAGATGATCACGGCGATCTCCGAGGCGACCGTACCCAAGATCTGTGTGGTGGTCCGCAAGGCGTACGGCGCCGGTCTCTACGCGATGGCCGGTCCCGGCTTCGAGCCGGACGCCACGATCGCGTTGCCCACCGCGAAGATCGCGGTGATGGGCGCGGAGGCCGCCGTCAACGCGGTCTACGCCAACAAGATCGCCGCCATCTCCGACGAGGCCGAGCGGGCCGCGTTCGTGGCCGCGAAGCGCGAGGAGTACGAGCGCGACATCGACGTCGTCCGGCTCGCCAGCGAGCTGGTGGTGGACGCCATCGTCGAGCCGCACGAGCTGCGCGCCGAGCTGGTCCGCCGGTTCGCCGCCGCGCGCGGCAAGGAGCGGCACTTCTCCCGGCGCCGACACGGCGTCACCCCGGTCTGACCGACCTACGCCCGCCCCGGGTCCGACCGACCCACGCACCGGCGTCACGAGCGCCCGGCCCGTCCGTACCGCCGTCCCACCAGGAGGATCAGATGGACTTCCGGCTCAGCGACGAACAGGAGGCGCTGCGCTCCAGCGTGCGGGAGTTCGCCCGCGAGGTGGTCGCGCCCACCATCGCCGAGCACTACGAGCAGCACACCTTCCCGTACGAGATCGTCCGTCAGATGGGCAAGATGGGCCTGTTCGGGCTGCCTTTCGCGGAGGAGCACGGCGGCATGGGCGGCGACTACTTCGCGCTCTGCCTCGCACTGGAGGAGCTGGCCCGGGTGGACTCCAGCGTGGCCATCACGCTGGAGGCGGCGGTGTCGCTCGGCGCGATGCCGATCTACCGCTTCGGTACCGAGGAGCAGAAGGTGCAGTGGCTGCCGAAGCTGCTCAGCGGTGAGGCGCTGGCCGGGTTCGGGCTCACCGAGCCGGGCACCGGCTCGGACGCGGGCGGCACCCGGACGCGCGCGGTCCTGGACGGCGACGAGTGGGTCATCAACGGCTCGAAGGCGTTCATCACAAACTCCGGTACCGACATCACCGCGCTGGTCACCGTCACCGCCGTCACCGGTACGCGGCCGGACGGCGGCAAGGAGCTGTCCACGATCATCGTGCCGTCGGGTACGCCCGGCTTCACCGTCGCGCCCGGCTACTCGAAGGTGGGCTGGAACGCGTCGGACACCCACGAGCTGACGTTCGACGACTGCCGGGTGCCGGCGGCCAACCTGCTCGGCGAGCGCGGCCGGGGCTTCGCCCAGTTCCTGCGCATCCTGGACGAGGGCCGGATCGCCATCGCGGCGCTCGCCGTCGGCCTGGCCCAGGGCTGCGTCGACGAGTCGATCAAGTACGCCAAGGAGCGTCAGGCGTTCGGCCAGCCGATCGGCAACTACCAGGCCATCCAGTTCAAGATCGCGGACATGGAGATGAAGGCGCACACGGCCCGGCTTGCCTACTACGACGCGGCTGCCCGGATGCTCGCCGGTGAGCCGTTCAAGCGTCAGGCGGCGATCGCGAAGCTGCACGCCAGTACGGTGGCGGTGGACAACGCCCGCGAGGCGACGCAGATCCACGGCGGGTACGGCTTCATGAACGAGTACCCGGTGGCCCGCTTCTGGCGGGACTCCAAGATCCTGGAGATCGGAGAGGGCACCAGCGAGGTGCAGCGCATGATCATCGCGCGCGACCTCGGCATGTGAGGACGGCCCCCGGACCGTGTCCTGTCGGATATCGGCAGTGGACGGTCGGGTGGTTGACGATGGGCTGTGGAGCGTCGGAGTCCATCCGTAATCTTCGTGCCCATGACTCCGGATCATGACCGTGCGCGGGGCACAGGCGGTCGTACCGGTCTGTCCGATCTGCTGCGCGGGCACCGGCTCGCCGTCGGCCTGACCCAGGCCGAGCTGGCGGGCCGGGCCGGCGTTGGCGTACGGACGGTCCGCGATCTGGAACGAGGACGGGCCGTACGGCCCCAGCGCACCACTGTCGACCTGCTGGCCGACGCGCTCGGCCTGAGCGGGGACGAGCGGCGGGAGTTCGTCGACACCGCCCGGCCGGCGGCGTCCCGCCCTTCCGGCCCCGGCACCGAGGATCCGCCGGTGGCGCTGCCGCAGCCCGTACCGCTGGTCGGCCGCGAGCGGGACGTGGCGGAGGTGTCCGGCCTGCTCGACGCGTACCCGGTGGTCAGCCTGGTGGGACTCGCGGGCGTGGGGAAGACCGCGCTCGCCGTCACCGTCGCGCACGCGGTGGCGGCCCGGCACCCGGCGGGCGTGGCCGGGGTGCTCGTGGGTGAGGGCTCGGACACCCCGGACGTGCTCGCCGCGTCGGCGTCGATGTTCGGCGTGAACCGGCTGGCCGACCTGTCCTGCCGGATCGGCGACCGGCGGGCGCTGCTGCTCGTCGACGCCGTCGACCGGGCGCCGGGGGCGGTGGCCGAGGCGCTGCGCGTCCTGACCGCCGCCGTGCCGACGCTGCGGGTGCTTGTCACCGGCCGCCGTCCGGTCGGCCTGCCCGGCGAGCTGGTCCGGCCGGTCGCGCCGCTCGACGTACCGCCCCCCGGCGTCGTACCCGCCGACCGGGCCGACCTGGACCGCTGGCCGGCGGCGGCGTTGTTCGCCGCGCGGCTCGCCCAGGTCCGCCCGGAACCGCCGGCCCCGGTCGAGCTGCCGGCGCTCGCCGCGCTCGTGCGCCGGCTCGGCGGACTGCCGCTCGCCATCGAGCTGATGGCGGCACGGGGACGCATCCTCGACGTCACCGAGCTGCTCGACCGCTACGGCGACCGTGTCCTGGACCTGACCGGCGGACGCCCCGGCTGGGAACCCGCCGGTCCGTCCGCCGGTACGGTGACGTTGCGCGACGCGGTGGCGACCAGCTACCGCCTGCTCGCGCCCGCCGACCGGGCGGCGCTGCGGCGGCTGTCCGCGTTCCGTAACCGCTGGTCGGTCGAGCTGGCCGAGGATCTGCTCGCCGACGGCGGCCGGCGGTGGGACGCCGCGCCGATGCTGGACCGGCTGCGCGAGCTGGGCCTGCTGAGTGTCCGGGGCACCGGCCCGTTCCGGTTCCGCCTGCTCGACGCGGTCCGTGACTTCGCCGCGGAGCAGGCCGACGCCGACGGCGAGACCGCCCGTATCCGGATGCGGCACGCCGCGGTGGTCGCCGGGCTGGTCCACCGCACCGCGCCGGGGCTTGTGGGTCCGCGGATGGCCGACGCGGTGCGCGTGCTCGACGAGGCGACGAGCGACATCACCGCGGCGCTGGCGTACGCCGCCGAGCACGCGCCCGAGACGGCGCTCCTGCTCGCCGCCTCCCTGCCCCGCTGGTGGCGGCTGCGCGGGCGGGACGTCTCCGGCCGGCGCCGGCTGCGGGAACTGCTGGCCGATCCGCGTACCGCCGGTGCCCGGCCCACGCTGCGCGCCTGGGCGATGCTCGGCGCGGCCCGGCTCGCCGCCGAGCACGGCGCGGGCGCGGAGGAACTTCCGGGCGTGCGGGCCGCCCTGGTCGTCTTCACCGAGGCGGGCGACGTGACAGGCGAACTGTCCGCCCGGTCCGTGCTCTGCGCGCTCCTGCCCGGGCTCGGCGCGCACGACGAGGCCCGCGAGCAGGCCGAGGCCGCGCTCGCGGCGGCCACCCGGCACCACCGGGTACGCGAGATGGCCGTCGCCCAGGCGCACCTGACCTGGCACGACGTACGGGAAGCTCGGCTGGCCGGCGCCCGGCGGCGGCTGGCCACCGTCGATCGCCTGGCGGCGCAGTGCGGTGACCAGCGTCTGCGTGTGCTGGCGCGGGCCGATCAGGCCGAGCTGACCCGCCTGGAGGGCCGGTACGCCGAGGCGGCCGAGCAGGGGCGCCGGGTGGCGGCCGCGCTCGCGGAGCTGGGCGATCCGGGGCGGCGGCGCCGGACGATCGGCGCGGTCGGGCTGGCCCTCGCCCACGCCGGGCGTACGGACGAGGCGCTGGCCACGGTGGCCGAGCTGTGGCCGTCGGGCGCGGTGCCGGGCCGGCGCCGGCCACCGGCTGTGGAGATGCTCGACCTGCCCGGCTCGGGTGGGGACGTGCGCACCGAGGACGCGTTGCGCGGGTTGATCGAGGGGCACGTGGCGCTGCGCCGGGGAGACCGGGAGGTGGCGGCGGAGTGGTTCGCCGCGACCGCCGACGCGGCGGAGGGTGTCGCCGACCGGCGGGATCTGGTGGAGGCGCTGGTGGGGCTGGCGGTCAGTACCGCCGACCCGGCCGTGCTGGACCGGCTGGACACGGCGCGGCAGGTGACAGGCGTCAGCCTGCTGCCGCAGGAGGAGGAGTTGCTGTTCTCCCTTTCGGCCCGACGGCGGCGATGAACGTCGACGACGCCGCGGCGGTCGCCGGCCTGTCGGCGGGGCACTGGGAGGCGGAGGGCGCGGGGGTGGCGCGAGCGAAGTAGCCCCCTGGTGCTGCCCCTCGCTCCACGCTCGCGCCAGCACCCCCCGGTGCCCCCCGCTGCCGGAAGACTACCGAGGCCGAACGATCGATTCGTGAGTATGTAGACCGCTTTGTCCGGCCGTTGGGGCGGTTCTGCCGGTCATTCTGCCGGTGACCGGTGGGTAGTCGGCGGCTGAGCACGTCCGGTCAGGCGGCGTCCTCGGCCGGTTCGGTGCTGCCGGCGGTGGCACCCGGATGAACCGCGTCGCGTACCCGGCGCAGCCCGTCCAGCAGCCCGTCGAGCTGTGCCGGGTCGAGCTGGCTGGTGAACCACTGCTCGATGATCTTCAGGTGACCGGGCAGGACGTCGTCCAGGCGGCCGAGTCCGGCAGTGGTGACCACCGCGAAGGAGCTGCGCCGGTCGGACGGGCAGGCACGCCGGCAGATCAGCCCGTCCCGTTCCATCCGGTCCACCACGCGGGTCACGCCGCTGGTGGAGAGTGAGGTCTGCGCGGCCAGGTCGGTCATCCGCAGCTGGTTGTTGGGTGAGCGGGCGAGCCGGGTCAGCACCTCGAACTCGACCGGGGAGAGGCCGTGCTCCTCGAACTGGGCGGCGAACCGGGCGGCGAGCCCGGCGTGCGCCTCGACGAGCAGGCCGACGGCAGTGATCCGGGGGTCGTCGAACACGTTCTGGTCCACGCCACCATCCTAGCAACACTTG
The DNA here is from genome assembly GCF_015354395.1 of Micromonospora sp. ANENR4. Taxonomy (NCBI): domain Bacteria; kingdom Bacillati; phylum Actinomycetota; class Actinomycetes; order Micromonosporales; family Micromonosporaceae; genus Micromonospora; species Micromonospora sp. ANENR4. The sequence continues at coordinate 129,916 of NZ_JADKYQ010000005.1, read as the reverse complement.
ACACGGGGAATATTGCTATGACTATAGTTGCTCAGTCAGTCGTTGGGCTCCTAAACATTCTTCTCCGGAGGAGAGCATCATGACCAGCAGCACCGAGCCGACTACCCGCGACTGGGAGGGTCTCACCATCCCCGCTCCCGGCACCTACGTGCTGGACGCCGCGCACAAGCGTGTCGGCTTCGTCGCGCGGCACATGATGGTCAGCAAGGTACGCGGTGAGTTCGCCGACGCGACCGCCACCATCACCGTCGCCGACGACCCGATGCAGTCCACGGTCACCGCCAGCATCCAGGCGGCCAGCATCAACACCGCCCAGGCGGACCGCGACGCGCACCTGCGCAGCCCCGAGTTCCTCGACGCGGAGCAGTACCCGACGCTGGAGTTCCGCAGCACCGAGGTGAAGTCCCGCGACGGCAACGAGTTCGTGCTCGTCGGCGAGCTGACCATCAAGGGCGTGACCCGCCAGGTCGAGCTCGAGGTGGAGTTCGAGGGCGTCGGCCGCAGCCCGTTCGGCCAGGACATCTTCGGCTTCTCCGCCTCCACCGAGATCGACCGGGAGGACTTCGGTCTGACCTGGAACGTGGCGCTGGAGACCGGCGGCGTCCTGGTCGGCCGCAAGGTCAAGATCGAGATCGAGGGTGAGGCCATCCGCCAGGGCTGAGCCCGGCACCGGCCCGTGGGGCCCGCACCGTCCGCCGACGGTGCGGGCCCTTCTCGCGTACGCCTGGCGGTGCGAATCGTCACGCGAAGTTCTCCGCACTGACGCGCTGGTGACGGCCGCGACGGGGTACAGGTGCAGACCTGTCGCCCGTCCAGCCGGGTGGCGGGGCGGGCGCACTTACGCCCACCACGCGAATGGTTCACAATGCGTTGCGGAACGGTACGGTTCCGTCGCACCAGCGCCGGGAGGACACATGGGCACAGACGTCGAGCAGGGCGCCTTCTCCCGCGAGGATCGGGTCCGCTACCGGCAGAAGGTCCGACGGTGCCTGGACGTCTTCGCGCTGATGCTCGACGACTTCGGCTTCGACGCCGACCGCCCGATGACCGGGCTGGAGATCGAGCTGAACCTGATCGACGCCGCCGCCGAACCGGCCATGCGCAACGACCAGATCCTCGCCGACATCGCCGACCCGCTGTTCCAGACCGAGCTGGGGCAGTTCAACCTCGAACTGAACGCCTCGCCCCGGCTCATCGAGGGCAGCGGCTTCGCCGACTACGAGCAGGACCTGCGCAGCAGCCTCAGCCGCGCCGACGAGCGGGCCGCCAAGTCCGACGCGACGATCATGATGGTCGGCATCCTGCCCACGCTCACCGAACGCCACCTGGTCGCGGACAACCTTTCCACCAACGAGCGGTACCGCGTCCTCAACGACCAGATCGTCGGCGCCCGCGGCGAGGACATCGAGCTGGACATCAACGGCGTCGAGCGGCTGCGTACGCACACCGACTCGATCGCGCCGGAGGCCGCATGCACCAGCCTCCAGTTCCACCTCCAGGTCGCGCCGGACAGCTTCGCCGACTACTGGAACGCCTCCCAGGCCATCGCCGGCGTGCAGGTCGCCGTCGGCGCCAACTCGCCGTTCCTCTACGGCCGGCAACTCTGGGCGGAGACCCGGATCGCGCTGTTCCAGCAGGCCACCGACACCCGCCCGGACGAGCTGAAGGCCCAGGGCGTACGCCCCCGCGTGTGGTTCGGCGAGCGCTGGATCACCTCGATCTTCGACCTGTTCGAGGAGAACGTCCGCTACTTCCCCCCGCTGCTGCCCATCTGCGAGGAGGAGGACCCGGTCGAGGTGCTGCACGCCGGTGGTGTGCCCAAACTCGGTGAGCTGCGGCTGCACAACGGCACCGTCTACCGCTGGAACCGACCGGTCTACGACATCATGAACGACCGCCCGCACCTGCGGGTGGAGAACCGCGTGCTGCCCGCCGGCCCGACGGTGGTGGACATGCTCGCAAACGCGGCGTTCTACTTCGGGCTGGCCCGCGGCCTCGCCGAGTCGGACCGTCCGATCTGGAGCCAGCTGACGTTCAGCTCCGCGGAGGAGAACTTCCACGCCGCCGCCCGGCGCGGCATCGAGGCGGTCCTGCACTGGCCCCGGCTCGGCGACGTGCCGGTGACCACGCTCGTGCTCGACACGCTGCTGCCGGTGGCCGCGCAGGGGCTGGACCGGTTCGGTGTCGCCCCGGCCGAACGGGACCGCCTGCTCGGCGTGATCGAGGGCCGCTGCCGTACCGGCCGCAACGGCGCGGTCTGGCAGACCGAGACGGTGTGGACGGCCGAGCGGAACCGGGGGCTGGACCGGGAGGCCGCGCTGCACCACATGGTCCAGAGGTACGCCGAACTCCAGCGCGGCAACGAGCCCGTCCACACCTGGCCGGTCGACTAGTCCCCTGCCGCCCTCACCCCGGCCCTCCGCGCCTCGTCGATCTTGGAGTTGTGGCACCTTGAATATTCCGAATGGGAGTTTTGTGAGGTGCCACAACTCCAAGATCGATGCGGGCGTGCGGGTGGCTCAGCGGCCGAGGTGACGTGCGGGCTGGGCGGGTGGGGTCTCAGCGACCACGGCGGCGGGTGGTCTCGGTGGGCGCCGGCGGGTCGGCCTGGCCCGACGAACCGGTCTGGCCTGACGAGCCGGTCGGGGACGAGGAACCGGTCCGGCCTGACGAACCGGTTGGGGACGAGGAACCGGTCCGGCCCGACGAGCGGGTCGAGGACGAGGAGTCGTCCTGCGACGCGGCCGTCGTGCTTCGCGGGTTCGGGTCGTCGGCGGGTGAGCCCTTGTCGTGCGAGCCGGCCTGCGTGGGTGACTCGGGTTGCCGCTGCGGTGGCACGGCCCGGCCTCGGCGGCCGGTGGTCGACCGGGTGGCACGTCCCCGATCCGTCTCCGTCCGGACGGACGCCACGCCTGGCTCGTCTTCCACTGCCGCATCCCGGAGCGCGCCGGCCGACGCGTCCGACGAGGCCGAATCCGACACGCTTGCCGTCGACGTGCCCGCCCGCTTCGATGGCGCCGCGCCTGATCGGCCCGACGTCGAGCTGCCCGGCAACGGCCCGTCCGGCCCGCCCGGTTCAGCGGTGGTGGGCGAGGCATCCCCGCTGATCTCGTCCGGCTCGCCGGTGCGCTGGCGGGGCAGTGCCACCCGCTCGGCGCTCCGGCGCTCGGCACGCTGGGCCAGCGCGGCCATCACCATCGAGCCGCCGACACCGGCCATCACCGCGTACGGGGCGATCAGGTGGGCCGACAACTGCTCCGCGGCGATCCCGGCCAGGCGCGGCACGGCGAGCAGGTACGCCAGCGCGACGAGCAGCGGTCCGGCCGCCCCGGAGGCTGCCGCGCCGACCCGGATCTCCGGTGCGCGGGCGGCTCGACGGGCCGCCACCAGGCCGATCACCAGTGCGGAGAGCACCGACAGCAGCGCCCCGGGCCAGTAGAAGTAGTCGCGGATCCAGAACGCGCCACGGTCCGCGCTGATCTGCCAGATCCCGAGCTGAGCGGTGGTCAGGCCACGGCCGGCGACCACCCCGTCGACCACCGACACCACCGCGAGCAGCCAGAGCCAGCCGGTGGTGGCGATCAGGTTGGTGGCGGCGGCGCGGGTGTGCAGCGCCCAGACGGCGAGCAGTACGCCGAGCACCAGCCCCGCGCCCGCGTACGCGGCGGCGACAGCCTGCGGCGAGGAGACGTCCGGCACCCGGGCCGCCCGCGCGGGTACCGCCACCAGCAGGACGGTGACGATCGCGCCGACACCCGCGGCGAGCGCCAGGCCGAGCCGGGGCAGCGTGCCCGGCGACTCGTCGGTGCCACCACGCAGGCGCTGGGCGCAGACCGCACCGACGATGACCGATGTCGCCGCGATCCAGGTCGCCCAGGCGAGGCTCGCCACCCAGGCCGCCTCGGCCCGTACCGCGCCGTCCGGCACCCAGTTGATGATGCCCAGCCCGTACCCGAAACCGAGCTGCGCGGCGCCCGCGCCGGCGGCGACGCCGAGCGCGGCGGCTGTCGATCCTCCCCAGCCCCGTCTGACCATGCCGGGGAGCGTAACGTCCCGTGGTCGGCGCGGCGAGTCGTAACGACTGGCCGTGACCGTCAGTGAGCAAGGGATACGGTCGTCGATGATCGGGCGGGGGAGCATGACGGACGAGCGGCAACCGGCGGGCGACGGCACCGGGCCGGGGCGGGGCAGGCTGCTCCTCGGTGGTGGTGTGGCAGTGGTCCTGCTGGCCGTGATCGGCGCCAGCGTCGGGTGGATCCTCGCCGGTGAGCCGGAGCGCTCGGCCGCGCCCGGCGACTCCGCTCCGCCCGCCGCCGCGTCCACATCGGCCTCCCCGACCACGGCGCCGCCGACCACCGCCGCCCCATCATCCGGTACGCGCACCAGCGCCCCGGCCGGGCTCACCGTGCCCGAGGTGGTGGGCGTCGACTTCGAGCAGGCCCGCCGGGACCTGCGCGAGCGCCGCCTCGGTTGGCGACTGGTCTTCGGTACGGGCAGCGGACGCACCGTGGAGCGCGCCTCACCGGCTCCGGGCACTCCGGTGAAGCGCGGCACCACTGTCACCGTGTGGGTCTCCGGGCCGGCGCCGGCCGTGAGCGTGCCGGACGTGGGCATGCTGTCCTGCTCCGACGCGGCAGACGATCTGGTGGAGGCGGGCCTCTATCCCCGGTACGCCACCGGCCGGCAGGGTCCGGTCACGGCACAGGTGCCGGTGGCCGGCAGTACCGCCCGGTGGAACGACCAGGTGACCCTCACCTGCGGGGACCGGGCGTCCACGCCGCCGACGGTCTCCCCGTCGCCGACTCTCTGACCGGCGCGGCGCGCTGATCCCGGCCGGTGTCGCCGTGGCCCGCTACGGTGGACGATCGAGGGCCGTGCGCCCCGTCCCGGTGGGGAAAGGACGTGCCATGAGCGACGACCGTCAGGAACCACCCGCCGGTGACGCGGACGCGACCCGGGCGCTGCCTCCCGAGCCGGACGCGGATGCCACGCGGGCGATGCCGAGGAACGCCGCCGGGGAGGACGCCGACGTCACCCGCGCGATGCCCCGGGACGCGGCCGGGCACGACGCGGACGCGACCCGGGCGCTGCCGAGGAACGCAGGCGAGGAGGACGTGGAGGCGACCCGCGCGATGCCGCGGAACGCGGGCGACGCCGCCCGTCCGTTGCCCGGCGGCCCGGCAGGACAGGCAGGCCCGGAAGGGCCGGGTGGCCCGCGCCGCCCGCTCGACGCGACCGCCGCGCAGGAACCGGTGGGTGCCTGGTCCGGGCGGGCCGGCGTACCTCCACCGCGTCCGGCGGGCTACCCCGAGCCCGGCGGCGAGTACTACGGCGACGAGCAGGCCGGGCGCCGCTGGTGGATGCCGATCCTGCTGGGCATCATGGCGCTGCTCCTGCTCGGGTTGATCGGGGTGGGGGTGTGGCTGGCGTTGCGTGCCGCCGACCGGAACTCCGATCCGGGCCCGCCGGTGCCGAGCATCTCGGCGCAGACGAGCGCCGCCCCGACCAGCGCCGCCCCGACCAGCGCCGCGCCGAGCAGTTCACCGCCGAGTACGGCGCCGGCCACGACCGCCCCGGCCGAGGTGCCGATGCCACCGCTGGTGGGGCTGCCGGAGGCCGCCGCCCGGGCGGCGCTCGACCGGCTGGACCTGGACTACCGGGTGCAGCGGCGGGCGTCGGATCGCCCGGCCGGCACGGTGATCTCCACCGATCCCGAGGCCGGTTACCCGGTGGGCGAGGACGAACGGGTCACGATCGTGGTGGCCGTACCCGCGCCACCGACGAGCGGCCCGAGCACCCCGGGCTCCGCCCCGGCGACGACCACGACGCCCTGACGATCACCGAGACGCCCTGGCCGGCGCCGCCACGATCACCACTGGCGTCTGCGGGTGCCGACCAGGCCCAGTCCGGCCAGTGAGATGGCGAGCCCGAGCAGCCCGGAGTAGAACAGCGACCGGCTGAGGTCGTCGGTGACAGCGGTGGGCCGCTCGGCGAGCGTGCCCTCCCCGCCCCCGGTACCCGAGGCCCGGTCGTCGTCGTCCTCCGGCGGGTCGGCGGCCTCGCCGTCCTCGTCGTCGATCGCATCGGACCCGGCGGCATCCGAGTGGGCCGTATCGGAATCGGTCGTATCGGTCGTGGCCGCGTCGGAGTCCGTCCGGCCGTCCTCGCCGGCCACGGTGATCTCCGGTGCCGGTACGGGCTCGGCGAGCTGCTGGGTGGCGGAGAAGGCGGGGTGACGGACCGCGAGCGCGAGGGCGGTCGCGGTGACGAGGAAGAGGAAGAGCCCGAGGGCATAGCCGATACGGGACCGGTGGTGCCGGCGCGCGGCGGGCAAGTTGACCATGACCATCCCAGGTTCAGGGTCCGTGGCGCGCGGGGTGGAACGTGCCGGGGTGGGCGTACCGATTCTATGGCGACGGCACGCCCTCCCGGCCGGGAATCGTCAGGTCAGCCGACCCGGACCGGAGTCCGGACCACCGGGCGGCGGGCCGTCCGCACGGTGTGCTGACGCGGAGCCGGCGCGGCTTGGAGCTGCCGCAACCCCTCCTGGAGTACGAAGATCGACCTCCGGTTGACCGCGTCCCCCGCCGCGTTCAACTCGTAGCCGTCGAGCCAGAGCCAACCGTCGTAGGTCGGCCAGTCGAGCACCCGGATCACCCGGAACATGATCGGTCGGAGGAACTGGACACTCGCCGCGCGAGTCACGTGCAGTACGTCACCGGAGCGGGGAAGCACATGGGCTCCTGGGAAGGTCGGCCGGCGGGACCGGCGAGGCTGAAACGGGGGTCGGGTGCGGTCCGGTGACGGGGGGTCTGCCTCGTGGACCGGCGGTCGGTGGGTCGGTGCTGGTCGGGCCGTACCCACGGTGGCGGACCGCCACCCGACCATCACCCGGCTGCTCCCGGTTACCGCTCCCGCCGCCGCAGCCAAACTGGCGTGCAGCGACGGGGTCTTCATTCCGGGGCAGGTCGCACTGCGCGGGACGGCTCCCCTCCGGCCGTCCCACGGACCGTGGTGTCACCACGCCCGGAGATCAAGCGAAGACGGTGAGTAACCCGTGCCATACGGACAGACTGCATCAGGGACGTGCGACATGCAAGTTGCACGTCGACTTTTGCCGATAGGTGAGTCGGACACGCAAACGGCGAAACTTGAAGCGTCAGGTATCTGAGCGGCACACTGGACGCCGGTTTCGCCCGTCGCGGCCGGTCGACGACCGGCACCACCCCCTGCCGCGAACGACACCCGCCGCTCGCCGGTCGCGCCCGCGGTGGGAGCCGCACCGGGGCGCGACCGACCGGAGGTAGCCGGGTGACTGTGAAGCGTGGTCCCGCAATCCGATGGACGGCACCGTGAGTGAACGGCGCAGCCCCACCATCCGGCGGCGCCGGCTGGGTGCGGAACTCCGCCGGCAGCGGGAGGCGGCGGGCATCACCATCGAAGTCGTCGCCGAGCAGCTGGAGTGCTCGGCGTCGAAGATCTCCCGGATCGAGACCGGCCACACCACGGCGACCCCGCGCGACGTCCGCGACATGCTGCGCATCTACGGTGTCGTCGGCGCGGAGAGCGACGAGCTGGTGCAGATCGCCCGGGAGGCCCGGCAGAAGGGCTGGTGGCATCCGTACAGCACGGTTCTCGTCGGCGCGTACGTCGGCCTGGAGGCGGCGGCCAGCTCCATCCGGGCGTACGAGCAGCAGGTGGTGCCCGGCCTGCTGGAGACCGAGGAGTACGCGAGCGCGATGATCCGGGCGGCCCGGCCGGACTTCACCGACGAACAGGTCGACCAACGGGTGCGTGTCCGTCTGGGCCGTCAGTCGTTGTTGACGCAGGACGATCCGGTCGATCTGTGGGTGGTGCTCGATGAGGCGGTGCTGAGCCGGCCGGTTGGCGGCGACGCGGTGATGCGTGGTCAGCTCAAGCGGTTGGTGGAGGTGGCCGAACTGCCGAACGTGACAGTGCAGGTCCTGCCCTTCGAGGTGGGAGCGCACGCCGGCATGGACGGGACCTTCACGATCCTCAGCTTCCCCGAGCCGAGTGATCCCGATGTCGTGTACGCGGAGAACGCCACGGGTGGGCTCTTCCTGGAGAAGAGTGACGAACTGCAGAAGTACAGCTTCATCTTCGATCACATTCGAGCAGCGGCCATGCGCCCGGAGGAGTCCGTCGCACACATCGCGAAACTGGCAGAGGAGCCACTGTGGAAATGGCGACCAAGGAGTTCCCCGTGGACCTGACGCAGGCGACGTGGTTCAAGAGCTCGAAGAGCGGGCCGAACTGCGACAACTGCGTCGAGGTCGCGTACGTGACCGGGGTGGTCGGAGTGCGGGACTCGAAGGACAAGACCGGCCCGGCCCTGGTCTTCGCTCCGGGTGACTGGCACGCCTTCGTCGCCCGCGCCCGGAACGGCGTGTTCGGCCGGAGCTGACCGGCACCGAGATGTGGTCCCGCCCGGCAGCGCCGCCGGGCGGGACCATTCGCGTCCGCGTACCCGCGCCGCGGCGGGCACCCGTCGCCAGTTCCGATCCGCCTCGTTGAACCGCACGGATCGGCAACCGAACAAGGCAGGCGAGACGGATGACGACGATCGGTTCAGAGAACCTCACCAGCGGCCCGGGCAAGCCCGAGCGGTTCGGTGGCAAGTACCGGGGTGCCCGCCGGGACACCGTCCTCACCGAGGTGGTCTCCGGTGACGGCGACGACACCCGCGAGGGTGGCGTCCCCGAGCAGGCAGCGGCGCCGCTGTCCCTGCCGTCGCTGGACCCCAACCCGCTGACCGAGCCGTCCTTCCCGCCGAGCGGCTGGCCGCTCGAGCAGCAGGAGTCCCTGGTGGACCACCCGCTGCTGCGCGGCCTGCTGATGGAGCTGCCCCCGAAGGGCAGCGTGCCTCCGCCCGGCTGGCTGGATCGCTGGTTCGAGGCGACCCGCGCGATCCTGGAGCTGCTATACGTGCAGGGCGCGAGCCGGTCGCGCTGACACCGCCTCGGCGGCCGGCATGGCCCGCTCGGCGAGCCGGTTGTGCCGCAGCGCGTGGCGTACCCCGATCGCGCACACGCCGAGCACCCCGACGGTGATCGCCGGGCCGGCGACGCCCGGCGCGGCGAACAGGTCGACCCCGGCCGCCGGCAGCACCGCCACCAGCACCGCGATCGCCGTCGCCTGGAGCGGCAGCGCGATCAGCGGGTGCGCCGCCGCCGCGCGCAGTCCGTGCGGGGCGGGGGTGCCCGGCGCCGCCGCGAACGCGCCCGCACCGGACCGCAGCCGCCGGACCCGCCGTACCGTGCAGACCGCCACCACCGCTGCCGGCACGGCCGCGAGGCCGAGCGCGGCGGCGGCCCGGTCCACAGTGGTGTCGCCGGCGCTCTGCAGGCCCACGGCGAGGACCGCCGCGGTGAGCGCGAGGCCGGTCAGCACCAGGGCGGACAACCATCCGGTACGCCGGCGCAGCGCGCAGGCGCGGTCGAGCCCGGGCAGGCCCTCCGCGACCAGTCCGGCGGCGAGCCAGACGGCGGCGACGGGAAGCAGTACGGCGAGACGGTCATCCATGCCCCCTAGCCTTGCCCGTTTCGACGTTCGGCGAATCCGGGACGGCACCCCGGTTCGCCCCGTACCCGGGCCCGTAGGGGTAGGGGCGGCTCAGATGTCGAACGTGGCGGGACGCCCGGTGGCCGGAGCCGGCGGGGTGGCCTTCCACAGGCCGGTCTTCTGGGCGGCGAGCCGGGCCAGGTAGGCCGGGTTGAGGATGACGTACCGGCGCCACAGGCGCTTGGGTTCCAGGCCGAGCCGCCAGAACCACTCCAGCCCGGCGCGCTGCATCCACGGTGGTGGGTTGCGCAGCAGGCCGGCGTGGTAGTCGAAGGCCGCGCCGACGGCCATCAGCGGCATGTCGAGCAGCGGGCGCATGGCGTACGCGAAGACCTCCTGGCGCGGGCAGCCGAGCCCGACCAGGACGAGGCGGGCACCGCTGGCCCGGATCCGGTCGGCGATCTCGGCGTCCTCGCCGGGGGTGGCGGCGCGGAACTTGGACGGCTCGACCCCGGCGATCTTCAGCGCGGGGAACTTCTGCTCCAGCGCCGGTACCAGCCGGGACAGGGTCTCCTCGGTGGAGCCGTAGAGGTAGACCGGCAGCCCTTCCTCGGCGAACCGGGCGAGCACCCGCAGGGTCAGCTCCGGCCCGTAGACGCGGTCGGTGAGCCCGGCGCCGTGCAGCAGGTTGAGCGCCCAGCGCACCGGCTGCCCGTCGGGGGTGACCACGTCGAACGAGTTGAGCCGGGCGTTGTGCGCCGGGTCGAGCACGCCGGTCATCACGCCGTGCACGGCGAGCGCGGTCAGCGCCAGCGGGCGGCGTTCGTGCGCGGCCGCCACGACGGCCTCGGTGGCCCCTGCGTAGTCGGTGGCGTCGACCCCGACGCCGAGCACGTTGCGCTTGGTCCCGGTGGTCATGCCTTCGGCACCCACTTGCCGACGTTCGCCTCGTAGATCTCGCGGAGGATCATCGGCACGTCGTACGTGATCTTCCAGGACGGGTAGTGCTCCTCGAAGCGGGCCATGCTGCTGACGTACCACTGGTGGTCGCCGGTGCGGGCCTGCTCGACGTAGTTGATCCGGGCCTCGCGGCCGGTGATCTCCTGGGCGACCCGGAACGCCTCGATGTGCGAGGTGTTGGAGTGTCGGCCGCCGCCGAGGTTGTAGACCTGGGCCGAGCGCGGCTCGCGGAAGAACGCCTCGAACGCGGTCAGCACGTCGTGCGAGTGGATCGCGTCCCGGACCATCTTCCCCTTGTAGCCGAAGAGGTTGTAGGTCCGGCCCTCCATCACGCAGCGCATCAGGTACGCCAGGAAGCCGTGCAGCTCGGCGGCGGAGTGCGCCGGGCCGGTCAGCGTGCCGCCCCGGAAGCAGGCGGTCTTCATGCCGAAGTAGCGGCCGTACTCCTGGACCATCACGTCGGAGGCGACCTTCGAGGCGCCGAAGATCGAGTGCAGCGACTCGTCGATCGACATGTCCTCGGTGATGCCTTCGTACCAGCGGTGGTCCTCGGGCAGCTCGTAGCGGGTCTCCAGCTCGATCAGCGGGAGCGAGTTCGGCCGGTCGCCGTACACCTTGTTCGTGGAGCAGTGGATGAACGGCGCGTCGATCGCGTGCCGCCGGGTGTTCTCCAGCACGTTGAGTGTGCCGCCGGCGTTCACGTCGAAGTCGGTGAACGGCTCCTTGGCGGCCCAGTCGTGGCTCGGCTGGGCGGCGCTGTGGATCACCACGGCGATGTCCTTGCCGTACCGCTTGAAGACCTGCTCCAGCCCGTCGCGGTCGCGGATGTCGACGGCGTGGTGGGTGTACGCGGAGCCGAGGTCGGCGGCGAGCCGGTCCAGGCTCCAGGCGGTCGAGCCGTCCTCGCCGAAGAAGTACCGCCGCATGTCGTTGTCGATGCCGACCACGTCGAGACCGAGTCCGGCGAAGTGCCGGGCCGCCTCGGAGCCGATCAGACCGCCGGAACCGGTCACCAACGCGACAGTCACACGCCACTCCTGGTCCGTGGGAGGCAGGGAAACCATCGGAGCATAGCGTGACGTCCGGAACGCCCCGATACGAAGCAAGGGCCCCGCTGTGTGCGGAGCCCTTGTTCTGGTGGGGATGGGGGGAGTTGAACCCCCACGTCCTTTCGGACACACGGACCTGAACCGTGCGCGTCTGCCATTCCGCCACATCCCCGTGGCACGACCCGGAACACCATATCGCATCCCGCGCCCGCCATCTGCGGCGGGTGCCGGGACATATTACGCTGTCCACTGGCCACGCCACGAACGATCACCGCTCGTGGCGGGCGAAACTTTAGCACGCTCGCGGGCCTGGTCACGAACGGGCCGACGGCAGCCGGCCGAGCGGCGTGTGAGCTGCGGAGGCGGTGTCCGGATACCATCATTGCCTCGGGACCCGAGGAGGAGCCGGTGAGCGTGCTGCAACGCTTCGAGAAGCGTCTGGAAGGCCTGGTCGAGGGGGCCTTCGCCAAGGTCTTCAAAGGGGTGGTCCACCCCGTGGAGATCCTCAACGCCATGCAGCGGGAGGCCGAGGCGCACAAGGCGATCCTGGCCGGTGGGCGCACCCTTGTGCCCAACCGCTACGTGATCGATCTCTCGCCCTACGACCACAGTCGGCTGGCGCCGTACGCTGCCGCGCTGGCCCAGGAGCTGGCGCAGTCGCAGGCCGAGTTCATCGGCGAGCAGGCGTGGACGGTCTACGGCGACGTGATCGTCGAGGTCGAACGCGGTGAAGGCCTGGACACCGGCATGTTCCGGGTCACCGCCGAGGTGTACACCGGCGGCGACGTCGCCCCGGTCTCCGCGCCCGGCGGCTACGACGCCGGCCCGGCGTACCCGGCGTACGACCAGGGTGGCGGCTACGGCCCTCCGCCCGGTCACGGCGGTGGCCGCAACGTCCGCTTGGTCTCCGGCGACGGCCGCACCTACCCGCTCCAGATGGGCTCGACCGTGATCGGCCGCGGCGACCAGGCCAACCTGCGCCTGCCCGACGTCGGCATCTCCCGGCGCCACGCCCGGCTGGACTTCGACGGCGGCCAGGTGGTGCTGACCGACCTGGGCTCCACCAACGGCACGATGGTCAACGGCCAGCGGGTGTCGGCGGTCGCCCTCAACCCCGGCGACATGATCCAGCTCGGCACCACGACGCTGACCTTCCGCGTGGACGGCTGACCCGCGTTGCCGGAACTGGTCATCACCGTCGCCCGGTTCGGGTTCCTCATCCTGCTGTGGATCTTCGTGTTCACGGTGGTCGGCGTGATCCGCCGGGACCTCTTCGCCGGTGCCCGGTCGGGCAAGCTGGTGGCCGCGCCGCGGGGGATCGGCGCGTCGACCGGGCAGCCGGGGAAGCCGGCGAAGGCCAAGCGCGGCCGGGCCGCCCACCAGTTGGTGGTCACCGCCGGTCAGCTCGCCGGCACCCGGATCACGCTCGGAGAGGCCCAGATCACCATCGGCCGGGCGGAGGACTCGACCCTGGTGATCACCGACGACTACGCCTCGGCGCGACACGCCCGGCTGGTGCCCCGCGACGGGCAGTGGTACGTCGAGGACCTCGGATCGACTAACGGCACCTATCTCGATCGCGCTAAGGTCACCGGACCAACCCCCGTCCCCCTCGGCGTGCCGATCCGGATCGGCCGCACTTCCCTCGAATTACGGCCATGACTCTGACCCTGCGCTACGCGGCCCACAGCGACCGCGGTCTGATCCGAGACGGCAACCAGGATTCCGTCTACGCCGGACCGCGGCTGCTCGCCGTGGCCGACGGCATGGGCGGCATGGCCGCCGGTGACGTCGCCAGCAACATCGTCATCGGTGCCATGGCGCCGCTCGACGAGGACGTCCCCGGTGACGCCCTGGTCGACGCGCTCCGCTCCGCCGTGGGCACCGCCAACCAGCAGCTCCGCGACACCGTGGACGCCAACCCGCAGCTGGAGGGGATGGGCACGACGCTCACCGCGACCCTCTTCTCCGGCAGCAAGCTCGGCATGGTCCACATCGGTGACTCCCGGGCCTATCTCCTGCGCAACGGTGAGTTCGCGCAGATCACCAAGGACGACACGTACGTCCAGATGCTCGTCGACGAGGGCCGGATCAGCGCGGAGGAGGCGAGCAGCCACCCCCAGCGCTCGCTGCTCACCCGGGCGCTCGACGGCCGCGACATCGACCCGGAGTACAGCGTCCGCCAGGTGCTGCCCGGCGACCGCTACCTGATCTGCTCCGACGGGCTCTCCGGCGTGGTCAGCGCGGAGACCATCGCGGACACCATGCGGGAGTACCCCGACCCGCAGCGCTGCGTGGAACGCCTGGTGCAGCTCGCGCTGCGCGGCGGCGGCCCGGACAACATCACGGTGATCATCGCCGACGCCACCGACCAGGACATCGTCGAGGCGTCCCCGATCGTCGGCGGCGCCGCCGCCCGCGACCGGGGCATGGCGACCTCGGCCGACGACTCCACCCCGGCGGCCCGCGCCTCGGCGCTGTCCGCCCCCCGGCCGCCCGCGCCGGAGGAGCCGGCGGACAACCGCGACGACGAGCCGGAGCGTCGCCGTCGGCGGCCGCTGCGTACCGTCGCCATGGTGCTGGCGCTCGCGGTGATCGTCGGCGGTGGCGCGTTCGGCGGGTGGACGTACACCCAGCGGCAGTTCTACGTCGGCGCCACCGACGACGGTCAGCTGGCCGTCTTCCGCGGGGTGCCCGGCCAGGTCGCCGGACTGGACCTGTCGAACGTGCACGAGCGCAGCGAGTCCCGGCTCGACGACCTCACCCTCGCCGCCCAGGAGCGGGTGAAGCAGGGCATCCAGGCCCGCAACGAGCCGGACGCGGAGCGCCGGCTGGCGGAGCTGACCAGCGACGACCCGGCGAACCCGAACCTCAAGCCGCTCTGCCCGCCCGACCCGTCGCCCGGTGCGACCAGCCCCAGCCCGGCAGCGGGTGGGCTGAACCCGCAGGTCAGCGGCAGTCCCGCACCGTCCGTTCCGCCGGTCGGCTCACCGAGTCCCGGCGCGCCGACGCCGCTGACGACCATCACGCCCGACGCCGTACCCTCCGACACCGTTCCGCCGGCCGACCCGGCGGGTTGCCGGTCGCCGGAGTGAGTGCCGGCTCGATCCCGAGGACGTATCCGTGACCGCAGCCGCCGTACCGGCCGCCTCGCCCGCTTCGACGGGCGAGCAGTCCGGCGTACGCCTGGCCCGGTCCCGGCGTAACGCCGAGCTGTCGCTGCTCCTGCTCGCCATGGTGCTCGTGGCGGCGTACGCGGCGATGGTCGAGGCGAAGGCGCTGGACACGATCACGCCCGACTTCTGGATCCCGGCCGCCGCGCTGGGGCTGGTCTTCCTCGGCCTGCACCTGGTGATCCGCTGGCTGGCGCCGTTCGCCGATCCGGCGCTGCTGCCGGCGGTGGCGCTGCTCAACGGCATCGGGGTCGGCTTCCTGCGCCGGTACGACCTGGCCAAGGCCACGCCCGCAGAGCGGGAGGACCTGGCCATCTTCGCCGGCACCGGTGGCCGGCAGCTCGCCTGGACGCTGGCCGCCGTGGTGCTGGCGGCCGGGCTGCTGGCGATCCTGCGGGACCACCGGTCGTTGTCCCGGTACGCGTACACCCTGGGCCTGGCCGGCATCGTGCTGGTGATGATCCCGGCGTTGCTGCCGTCGCGGTTCTCCGAGATCAACGGCGCCAAGCTCTGGATCATCGTGCCCGGCCTGGGGCAGATCCAGCCGGGTGAGTTCGCCAAGCTGACCCTGCTCACGTTCTTCGCCTACTACCTGGTGCGCAAGCGCGAGGTGCTCTCACTCGCGAGCCGGCGCGTGCTGGGCATCGACTTCCCGCGCGGGCGTGACCTCGGCCCGGTGCTCGTGGTGTGGCTGGTCAGCCTCCTGGTCCTGATCTTCGAGAAGGACCTGGGCACGTCGCTGCTCTACTTCGGCATGTTCGTGGTGACGCTCTACATCGCCACCGAGCGGGTGAGCTGGCTGCTCATCGGTCTGATCCTGTTCTTCGGCGGCGCCTACCTGGCGTACGTGCTGGGCAGCACCGTGGGCGGTCCGTTCGCGAACTTCTACGACCGGGCGCAGATCTGGCTGGACCCGTTCGCCGAGCCGTACGACAGGGGCTACCAGCTGGTGCAGGGTCTGCTCACGCTCGGCACCGGCGGCCTGTTCGGGGCCGGGCCGGGCGGCGGCCAGCCGGCGCTGCTGCCCGAGGTGCAGACCGACTTCATCTTCGCCGGCATCGGTGAGGAGATCGGCCTGTTCGGTCTCTCCGCGCTGCTGGTGATCTACCTGCTGATCGTGGAGCGGGGCCTGCGGGCCGCGCTGGCGGTACGTGACTCGTTCGGCAAGCTGCTCGCCGGTGGTCTGGCGTTCACGCTGGGTCTGCAGGTCTTCGTCATCGTCGGCGGCATCAGCAAGCTCATCCCGTTGACCGGTCAGACCACCCCGTTCCTGTCCGCCGGTGGCTCCTCACTGATGGCGAACTGGCTGCTCATCGCGGTGCTGCTGCGGGTCTCCGACGGCGCCCGCCGCCCGGTGACCGGCGGCGGTGGTCCGGCCGCCCGGCCCGCCGGTGGTCCGCCCGAGCAGTTGCACGGCGCCCAGACGGAGGTGATCCGGCCGTGAACGCCCCCCTGCGCCGCGTCGGCGTTGTCGTGATGGTCCTGTTCGGGCTGCTGTTCGCCAACCTGAACTGGATCCAGGCGTACAAGGCCGACGAGTACCGCAACAGCGACTACAACGGCCGGGTCCAGGTCGCCGAGTACGACCGCAAGCGCGGCAACATCGAGGTCGGCGGCACCGCGTACGCGGTCAGCAAGGAGACCGGTGGTGAGCTGAAGTACCAGCGCACCTATCCGGGCGGGGCGATGTACGCGCACGTGCTCGGCTGGAAGCCGGTCAACGGCAGCGCGAGCGGCATCGAGCGGGTGGAGAACGACTTCCTGGCCGGCACCAGCGACGCGCTCATCGCCAGCCGGATCAAGGACATGTTCACCGGTGACGAGACCGGTGGCGGCAACGTGCTGCTGACGCTCTCCAAGCGGGCCCAGGAGACGGCGTTCAAGCAGCTGAACGACAACCAGGTCGGCGCGACCAAGGGCGCGGCCATCGCGATCGACCCGCGTACCGGCGCGGTGCAGGCGCTCGTCTCCATGCCGAGCTTCGACCCGAACCCGCTGGCCAGCCACAACAGCACCGAGGCGGACCGGGCGTACAACACGCTGGAGAAGGACAAGGACCGGCCGCTGGCGAACCGGGCCCTGTCCGAGACACTGCCGCCGGGTTCCACCTTCAAGATCGTCATGGCCGCGGCGGCGCTGGAGAACGGAGTCGGCCAGCAGACCCGCATCCCGGCCGGCTCCAGCTACACCGCGCCCGGCGCGGGCCAGCCGATCCGCAACGCGGCGCCGTCGATCTGCCCCGAGTCGCAGGTCACGCTGCGGGAGGCGGTGACCGAGTCCTGCAACACCGGCTTCGCCCAGCTCGGCGTCCGCCTCGGCGCGGACAAGGTCAAGGAGAAGGCGAAGCAGTTCGGCTTCGAGCAGGAGGACCTCAACGTCGGCCAGCTCGGCGAGGGCGGCCTGCCGGTGGCGGCCAGCCGCACCGGCGACATGCAGAACCCGGACGGCAGCACCGACCAGGCCGCGCTGGCGCAGTCCTCGATCGGCCAGAACAACGTGCGGATGACCCCGTTGCAGGGCGCGATGATCGCCGCCGCGGTGGCGAACAAGGACGGCAAGCAGATGCGTCCTTACCTGGTCAAGCAGCTGCTCGGGCCGGACCGCACCACCGTCTACGACGCCGCCCAGCCGCGCGAGCTGCGCCGCCCGATCAGCGGTCAGGTCGCCGCCGACCTGCGCGACATGATGCAGAACGTGGTGAAGGAGGGCACCGGCCGCCGGGCCGCCATCGACGGCTTCGTGGTCGGCGGCAAGACCGGTACCGCCCAGTCCGGCCCGAACACCCCGGACCACGGCTGGTTCATCGGCTTCGCGCTGGACAAGGACGGCACGCCGCTCTCCGCGGTCTGTGTCGAGCTGGAGCAGGCGGGCAGCGGCGGCAGCGCCGAGGCGGCCCGTATCGCCGGCCGGATCATGGCGGCGGCGATCGCCGACTCCGGGAGGCGCTGACGTGCTCGGTCCGGGAGTGAAGCTCGGCAACCGCTACCGCCTCGACGAGCGGATCGCCAGCGGTGGCATGGGCGACGTGTGGCGCGGCACCGACCAGGTGCTGGGCCGTACCGTCGCGGTCAAGAGCCTGCTCCCGGCGCTGCTGGACGAACCGGGCTTCGCCGAGCGGTTCCGCGGCGAGGCCCGGACGATGGCCACCATCAACCACCCCGGCGTGGTCGACGTCTACGACTTCGGCAGCGACCAGCACATCGCGTTCCTGGTGATGGAGTACGTCGAGGGCGACGCGCTCTCCGCCACGCTCAGCCGCGTCGGCCGGCTGACCCCGGCGCGCACGATGGCGTTGCTGGCGCAGGCCGCCGACGCGTTGCACGCGGCGCACGAGAAGGGCATCGTGCACCGCGACGTGAAGCCCGGCAACCTGCTGGTCCGGCCGAACGGCACGCTCGTGCTCACCGACTTCGGTATCGCCCGCTCGGACCTGGTCGGCCAGCTCACCGCCGCCGGCTCGGTGCTCGGCACCGCCTCGTACATCTCGCCGGAGCAGGCCACCGGCGCTGTCGCCACGCCCGCCTCGGACGTCTACGCGCTGGGCGTGGTCGCGTACCAGTGCCTGGCCGGCCGCCGCCCGTTCGAAGGGGACAACCCCCTCGAAATCGCCATGAAGCACGTGCGGGACACCCCGCGGGCGCTTCCGCCGGACATCCCGCCGCAGGTCCGGGCGATCGTGGAGCGGGCTATGGCGAAGGACCCGGCCGCCCGCTGGCCGAGCGCCGCCGCGCTGGCGAGCATCGCCCGGCAGGCCAAGCTCGCGCTCTCCCAGGCGGCCCGCGTCGGGCACCCGATCTCCGGCGTACCCGCCTCGCCCGCCGCGCCGGTCGCGCGGGCGCAGGTGCCGACCGCCGTGCCGCGCCCGCAGCCGCCGGCCGCGGTCCCGCACCCACAGCCCCGGCCGCCCGTGTCCCCGGCGCGCCCGCCTCTCGCCGCGCCGCGGCCAGCAGTTGTCGCGCATCCCGTCCCGCAGCCCCGCCCGCCGGTGGCGCCGCGCGGCGCGGCCCCCGTGCCGCAGCCACGCCCCGTGCCTCAGCACAACCCCCTGGGGTACGCGCGACCGCCCGCCGCCGCCCCGCCCCGGCGCTCCCGGTCCGGGCTGTGGACGACGGCGATCGTGGTGGCCGTGCTGGTCATCCTCTGCTCGGGCGTGATTTCGTTCCTGTACCGGAAATACGGTGATACCGCAGCCGCGCCGGCGAGTGTGAGCGTGACCTCCGGCGCGGTGCGGGCGTACGGAGGCGACTATCCGGTCCGCACGTCGTACCGTCGTGAGGTACGCCTCCTGCCGGCCGGCGGCGGTACGACGACGAGCGAAGGACGAGAGACGCGATGACAGCGCAGGCCCGCCTGCTCGGTGGCAGGTATCAGGTCGGCGAGCTGCTGGGCTACGGCGGCATGGCCGAGGTGCACCGCGGCCGTGACCTCCGGCTCGGGCGGGATGTCGCGATCAAGATGCTCCGTGCCGATCTGGCCCGGGATGCCACGTTCCAGATGCGGTTCCGCCGTGAGGCGCAGAACGCCGCCTCGCTCAACCACCCGGCCATCGTCGCCGTCTACGACACCGGCGAGGAAACCGGCCCCACGGGCGAGACCCTGCCGTTCATCGTGATGGAGTTCGTCAACGGCCGGACCCTCAAGGAGGTCCTCGGCGTCGAGGGACGGCTCCAGCCGCGCCGGGCGCTGGAGATCTGCGCCGACATGTGCGCCGCGCTGGAGTTCAGCCACCGGCACGGGATCATCCACCGGGACATCAAGCCCGGAAACGTGATGCTCACCCAGACCGGCCAGGTCAAGGTGATGGACTTCGGCATCGCCCGGGCGCTCGCCAGCGGCGCCACCACGATGACGCAGACCAGCGCGGTCATCGGCACCGCGCAGTACCTCTCCCCGGAGCAGGCGCGCGGCGAGGCGGTCGACGCCCGCTCCGACGTCTACGCGGCCGGCTGCGTGCTGTTCGAGCTGCTCTGCGGCCACCCGCCGTTCGTCGGGGACAGCCCGGTCAGCGTCGCGTACCAGCACGTACGGGAACAGCCGCCGACGCCGAGCACGATCAATCCGGACGTCAACCCCGCTGTCGACGCCATCGTGCTCAAGGCGCTGTCGAAGAACCCGCTCAACCGCTACCAGAGCGCCGGCGAGATGCGGGCGGACCTGCTCCGCGCCGCCGCCGGGCGGCCGGTGCTCGCCACCCCGGTGATGCCGGCCGACGAGACCATGCCGATGGGCGCCGCCGCGGGCGGCGGGTACCACCAGGCGCAGCAGACCCAGATGATGGGCCCGCAGACCCGCCAGCAGCCGGTGGCGCGGGTGGGTGATCCGGGCAAGCGCAAGAGTTCGTCCTGGGTCATCGCCGCGTTCGCCGCGCTCGGTGTGCTCGCGGTGATCGCGCTCGGCACCGCGCTCTGGCTCAACCAGGCCGGCAACGAGAAGGTGTCGGTGCCGCAGGTGGTGGGCCGTTCGCAGGCCGAGGCGCAGGCGGCGCTCACCCAGGCGGGGCTGCGGTTCACCACTGGCGACCCGGTGCAGAACACCACGTGCGAGAAGGGCTCGGTGGTCGACCAGAGCCCGTCGTTCGGCCAGCGGGTGGAGAAGGACACCGAGGTCACCGTCAACGTCTGCACCGGCCCCGGCCAGGTGACCATCCCCACCAACCTGAGGGGCGGCACGTTCGACGCCGCGAAGGACCGTCTGACCGAACTCGGGCTGACCCCGGTGCGCGAGACCGTCAACAGCAGCCTGCCGAAGGACCAGGTCGTCGACGTTTCGCCGAAGGAAGGCAGCGCGGTCGCCGAGGGCAGCAAGGTGACGCTCAAGGTCTCCCTGGGCAACGTCAGCGAGGTGCCGAACGTCCGCGGCTACACCGAGGACCAGGCGAAGCAGCGGCTCAAGGAGGCCGGCTACGAGGTCCGGGTCCAGGAGGGCGACGAGGTCGACCCGGCCGAGGCGGGCAAGGTCAGCAGCCAGTCGCCGGCCGCCGGGACCAGCCTGGCCAAGGGCGAGCGGGTGACCATCCGGGTCGACGTGCCGCGTGAGGAGGAGCCGACCAGCCCGACGCCGAGCGGCTCCCCCAGCACGTCCCCGAGCACGCCGGGCAACGGTGGCGGCGGCAACGGCGGCGGCAGCGGCTTCCCGTTCCCGCCCGTGACCCCGACCCGCACCGACCGCTGACCACCACCTGACCGACCGACGCGGCGGCGTCCCCGATCCCGGGGCCGCCGCCGCGCCCATGTCTGCGTCGATCATGAAGTTAGCGGTACCGGGCGTCCGATTTGTCCCCGCCAACTTCATGATCGACGGAGAGGGGGCGGGCGGGACCCCGCGCGGGGGTGGGGCGGGAAGCGCGGGGGTCAGGCTGGGGAGAAGGCGGCTCGGCGGCGGGCGTCGACCTCGGCGGCCAGCTCCGGGGCGCGCTCCAGCGCCGCCGGGAAGCCGCAGGCGGCGAGCCAGTTCGCCAGCATCAGGTGACCGCCCTCGGTCAGCACCGACTCCGGGTGGAACTGCACGCCCTCGAGCGGCAACGTGCGGTGCCGCATCGCCATCACCACACCGGAAGCGGTCCGGCCGGTGACCTCCAGCTCGTCGGGGAGCGTCTCGGGCAGGACGGCCAGCGAGTGGTAGCGGGTGGCGGTGAACGGGTCGGGCAGCCCGGCGAGCACGCCCACGCCGTCGTGGCGTACCTCCGAGGTCTTGCCGTGCAGCAGTTCCGGAGCGCGGGCGACTGTCGCGCCGAACGCCTCGCCGATCGCCTGGTGACCGAGGCAGACGCCGAAGATCGGGAGCTTGCCGGCGTACTCCCGGATCACGTCCAGGCAGATGCCGGCCCGGTCCGGGCTGCCCGGCCCGGGCGACAGCAGGACACCTGCGGCGCCGGCGCGGCCCACCTCGGCGACGTCGATCTCGTCGTTGCGCCGCACCTCGCAGTCGGCACCGAGCTGGCCGAGGTACTGCACGAGGTTGAAGACGAACGAGTCGTAGTTGTCGATCACCAGTACGCGCATCGCTGTCACCTGTTCGGGGTGGAGGGTGGGGCGTTGTTCGTCTCGGTGCTGTACGGCAGCTCCTCCTCGCCGGGCAGCCCGGTCGGTTCGGTGATCCCACCGTCACCCGGTACGCCGGAGTCCTGCGTGACCTGCACGTCGTCGAAGGGCAGCAGCGGCTCGGCCCACGGGAAGACCACGAACCAGAGCAGCGCGACGGTGGCGGTGGCCAGCACCAGCGAGCCGAACAGCTTGCCGGGCAGCCCGAACGGCAGTTTGCGCCAGATCCACGAGTACACGGCTCACGCCTCCAACTCGGCCGGACGGCCCGCCGACTTGGCCTGCGTGTGGTCCAGCCGGGCGTGGATGATCAACCGTTGGTAGTTGTCGAACTTCGGGTTGCAGGTGGTGAGCGTCAGCAGCTTCTCGGTGGGCTTCTGACCCGGTTTGCCGGGCACCGGCGCGACCACCTCCACCTGGGACGGCTTGACGATCCGCTGCTGGTATACCCGGTAGACGAGCCACTCCGTCTTGGTCTCGACCACTATCGCGTCGCCGGTCTTCATCTCGTCCAGCCGCCAGAACGTGGAGCGGATCCGGTGGCCGGCGACGGAGAAGTTGCCCACCTCGCCGGGCATGGCACTGTCCGGGTAGCGGCCCGGCGCGTACCGGATGTCCTCCGGGCTGACCCCCTCGACCACCACCCAGTGCTTGTCGAACTTGGGGATGTAGAGGCCGGCGACCGGCCTGCCCTCCGCCGGTGGCTTCGGCTTCACCGTCGGCCCGGTGGTCGGACCGACGGTCGGGTCCGCCGCCGCGTCCCACTCCTGGGCGAGCTGGCTGTTCAGGTCGTTCTGGTGGGCCTCGACGATGACCGCCTTGCCCCAGATCTCGTACCCGGCGAACAGGAGCACCACCAGCCCGAAGGTGATCAGCAGTTCGCCGGTGCCCCGCACGACGGTGCGCAGCCGGGAGCCGACTGTGGGGCGGGTCAGCTCGGAGTAGACGCTGCGGTAGCCGTCGCCGGTCTGCTCGGGCCGCAGTTGCACCACCCGCTCGCCGCGCCGAGGGCGGGGCGGCTCGGCGGGCGGTTCGGCGCCACCGCCGTCCCCGTTCTCGGGGGGCGGGGGCACCGCGCCCATCAGCCCGGTGGCGTCCAGGCGGGGGTCCGCGGGTGGGCGGGTGACGGCGGGCAGCACCGCCGTGGCGCCGCTGTCGGCCGGAGGGTTCCGGTCCGCGCCGGTCGGCCCACCGAGAGGGGGTACGCCGGGCGGCCGTCCCTCACCCCCCGCCGTTCGGCGACCGTCCTCCGGCGGGCGTCCGCCGGCCTCCCACGGGCGGGTGCCGTTCTGCGGTGGCTGCCCACCGCGGCCACCACGCTCGGGCGGGATCGCCCCACCTGTGGAATGGCGGACGGCGTACGGCTGTCCCGCCGGTCCGTACCCCTCCGGTCGCGACTGGCGCCCGCCCGGCCGGTGTGCGACGTCGCCGGGCGCGGCCGGGCGCACCCCGGGGGCGGGACCACCCCGGGGCGCCGCTCCGTGGGGCGCGGGGCCGTTCTGCGTAGGGCCGTGGTGTCCGGCGCCCTGGTGCGCAGGGCCGGCCGGGTGGGGCGTACCCCTGGGGGGAAGCTCGCTCGCCGGGGGGCGGAACCGGGGGTCGGCCTCGGGGCGGGGGGCGCTCGCCGGTTGATGCGCCTGACCGCCCGGCCACGGCGGCGGCGGAGCGACCGGCGGGGCGGTCCGTGGCGCGGAAGGCGGTGGGACGGGCGGCCGGGTGTCCCGGCCGCGTCGGGCCGGGGCGGTGTGGGCCGGGCCGACGTCCGGCCAGGGCAGGTCGAGCGGCTGTGGCGACGCCGGGGCCGGACGCTCGACGCGGGGAAGGAACGCGGTGGGCTCCTCCCGGCGGTCGTGGCCGGCGCGTTCCCGGGGGTCGCCGCCGGTCACCGGGGCACCGTCGCCGACTGCAACGCGGTGGAGTCCTCGAACGCGGGCACGGTGACTGTGGAGACGCGCTCGGCGTACCCGAGTTGGTAGTGGTCGGCCACTTCCTTGAACACCCGCACTCCCTCAGAGGCGGCGAGCGCCCGCTGGAGTTCCGCGGGATCGCCGATTGCCACGATCTTGAAAGGAGGGGAGTACACCCGGCCGTGCAGCAGCAGGGTGTTACCGACGCAGCGTACCGCGCTGGTGCTCAGCACGCGGACGTTCATGATTGACATGGCCTCCGCGCCGCCGGCCCAGAGCGCGTTGACGACCGCCTGGACGTCGCCCTGGTGCACCACCAGGTCGTCGTTGCTGGCGCCCTTCGGCAGCGGCTGGTCGGGCCGGCGGTCGGCGTCGTTCAGCTCGACTGTCACGCCGCTGCCGGTGAGCGCGGTGAACCCGGCGCCCTGCCGGCTCGCGGCGGCCCGGTCCCGCTCGGTCTTGATCGGCCCGTCGGCGCCGGCGAGCGCTTCGGTCTGCTCCTCCACCTCGGCGCGGAGCCGGGCGGCCTTCGCCTCGCTGGCGGCGACCTCCTCGCGGCGGTCCTCGATCAGCTGGGTGAGCTGGGGCCGGCGGTCCTCACGCAGGGAGGTGCCGCCCGCGGTGGTGGCGGTGGTGGTGAACAGCAGACCGGCCGCGGCGGCGATCAGGGGCACGCCGACGGACCAGCCGGGGCGGCGCTGGCGTGCGCGCCGGGGCAGCAGGGCGGCTGCCGCGCGGCGGAGGACCTTCTGCCAGGAGGCGGCGCCGGACGTGTACTCCACCGGGCGTTCCCTTTCCCGTCGTCTCGTTCCGGCCCGCGCCGGTGCGAGCCGACCTGCTCGACCCGGAAAGTCCGCTCTTTCCGGTTACTGAGTGCACCGGCCTGGCCCCATTCGTGGCCTGGACGGTCCGTCGGGACTACGCTAGCTGTCGAACATTATTGGCCATGGACCGTCGCCCTCGCGCCCGGTTGTCAGGCCGGACGAGGTCGTACCCCCCTCTGGAGAGCGTCGTGCCCAAGTCTCAGGTCCGCAAGAAGAAGGTGTACACCCCGCCGACGGACGTCCGTCCGACGGCGACGGCGTCGACGCGCAAGCCTAGCCCCATCTGGCTGCCCGCTACCGCGGTCGCGCTGATCGTGGTGGGCATCGGCTGGCTGGTGCTCTACTACCTCTCCGAGCAGGCGTACCCGGTCGCCAGCTGGGGTTACTGGAACCTCGCCGTGGGCTTCGGCGCGATGGTCTCGTCGCTGATCCTGCTCTCCCGCTGGCGCTGATCCGGCGCTGCCCCGCCCCGGCGTAGGTCACGCCACGCCGCCCCTGCACGGCGCTTCGGTGCCGGTCCACCTATGGTGTGCGCAGGGCGGCGTGGCCTGGTGCGAGAAGACTCACGTTACTGCTGGGTAACCTTGCGCGTAGGCTGCACGCACAAAGCAGCAGACCGGGAGGCCAACTCGATGGGCAGCGTCCAGATCGTCACCACGATCCTCGCGGCCGCCATCACCGCCGTTGCGGTGTGGCTTGCGGTGCGTGCGGTCATGAAGATGACCGCCGTCATCCGGCTCGGCCAGCCCGCGCCGGAGCGGTTCGGCGACAAGGGCGCGCGTACGAAGAAGATGCTGGTGGAGACCGCCGGTCACACCCGCATGCTCAAGTGGAGCGTGGTCGGCGCCGCCCACTGGTTCGTGATGGTCGGCTTCATCGTGCTGTCGCTGCTGGTGCTGGAGGCCTACTTCGAGGTGGTCTCCACCGGCGGCGGGCTGCCGATCATCGGGCACTGGACGATCTTCGGCCTGGTCACCGAGTGGATCGGCATCCTCGGCCTGGTCGGCATCGGGGTGCTGATGGCGATCCGGCTGCGCAACCGGCCGGGCCGCGCGGAGAACCGCTCCCGGTTCACCGGCTCGACCATGTGGCAGGGCTACTTCGTCGAGTGGGTCGTCCTGCTGGTCCTGATCTTCGGGTTCGTGATCCGCGGCTTCAAGGTCGCCACCGACCACTTCGAGTACCCGGTCTGGGCCGCCCCGCTCAGCCACGCGGTCGGCTCGGTCCTCCCGAACTGGGAGGCGGGCGTCAGCGTCGCCGCGCTCATCAAGATCATGATTTCGATGACCTGGCTCATCGTGATCTCGCTGAACGTCACAATGGGCGTGGCCTGGCACCGCTTCCTGGCCTTCCCGAACATCTTCTTCAAGCGCGACCCGGAGAAGCCGGCCGGTTCCGGCCTGGGCCCGCTGCGCCCGATGACCAGCGAGGGCAAGCCGCTGGACTTCGAGGAGGCCGACCCGGAGAAGGACCAGTTCGGTGTCGCCCAGGTCGAGCAGTTCAGCTGGAAGGGCCTGCTCGACTTCAGCACCTGCACCGAGTGCGGTCGCTGCCAGTCGCAGTGCCCCGCCTGGAACACCGGCAAGCCGCTGTCGCCGAAGCTGCTGGTGCTGAGCCTGCGCGACCACGCGTACGCCAAGGCGCCGTACCTGCTGGCCGGTGG
The DNA here is from genome assembly GCF_015354395.1 of Micromonospora sp. ANENR4. Classification (NCBI taxonomy): domain Bacteria; kingdom Bacillati; phylum Actinomycetota; class Actinomycetes; order Micromonosporales; family Micromonosporaceae; genus Micromonospora; species Micromonospora sp. ANENR4. The sequence goes on along the minus strand of NZ_JADKYQ010000005.1, from coordinate 103,778 downwards.
CGGCAAGGACCTGACCGGCGAGGAGAAGGCCACGCAGGAGCAGCTGGCCGGCGTGGACGTGCTCGCGATGGCCGAGGCGGACCGGCCGCTGATCGGCACCGCCGAGGAGGGCGGCGTCATCGACCCGGACGTGCTCTGGTCCTGCACCACCTGCGGCGCGTGCGTCGAGCAGTGCCCGGTCGACATCGAGCACGTGGACCACATCGTCGACATGCGCCGCTACCAGGTGCTGATCGAGTCGAGCTTCCCGTCCGAGGCCGGCGTCATGCTGCGCAACCTGGAGAACAAGGGCAACCCGTGGGGCGCCCCGCAGAACACCCGCGAGGACTGGACCAAGGGCCTCGGGTTCGAGGTGCCGCGCGTCGGCGAGGTCGACGACTTCGAGTACCTGTTCTGGGTCGGCTGCGCCGGCGCGTTCGAGGACCGGGCCAAGAAGACCACCCGCGCGGTCGCCACGCTGCTCAACGAGGCGGGCGTCAAGTTCGCCATCCTGGGCGAGGGCGAGACCTGCTCCGGCGACCCGGCGCGGCGGATCGGCAACGAGTTCGTCTTCCAGATGCTCGCCCAGCAGAACGTCGAGACGCTGAACGAGGCGTTCGAGGGCCGCGAGAAGAGCAAGCGGAAGATCGTCGCCACCTGCCCGCACTGCTTCAACACCCTGGGCAACGAGTACGGCCAGCTCGGCGGCGAGTTCGAGGTCGTGCACCACACCCAGCTGCTGGCCCACCTGGTCAGCGCCGGCAAGCTCACCCCGGTCCAGCCGGTCGACGGCGGCGTGACCTACCACGACCCGTGCTACCTGGGCCGCCACAACCGGATCTTCGCCGCGCCGCGCGAGGTGCTCGGCGATTCGATCCAGGGCGAGCTGACCGAGATGCCGCGCAACAGCGAGCGCTCCTTCTGCTGCGGCGCCGGCGGCGCCCGGATGTGGATGGAGGAGAAGATCGGCAAGCGGATCAACGTGGACCGGGTCGAGGAGGCCATGTCCACCGGGGCGAAGACCATCGCGGTCGGCTGCCCGTTCTGCTCGACGATGCTGAACGACGGCGTGAACGGCAAGGGCGCGGGCGAGCAGGTCGAGGTCGTCGACGTGGCGAGCGTGCTGCTGCGCTCGGTCAAGCCCGAGGCCCCGGCCGGTGAGCCGGAGGTAGCGCCGGCCGCGAGCTGAGGCGTACCCCGGCAGGAGCCGGACCACGACGGCGGCGGCACCCGTGCGGTGCCGCCGCCGTCGCGTTCAGCTGGTCGTGGTGGTCATGATGGCGGCGCTCGTCCCGGCGGTCATCGCGATCATCAGCGCGGCCTGCATCTCCTCGATCGCCTTCTTGGTGGCGGCCGACGCCCAGTCGCCCGCCGCGATCTCCTCGATCCGGGCCTTGACCCGCTCCTTCGGCAGCTCGCGGAAGATCTTGCGGTCCAGGCCGACCGCGCGGGTCAGCGTGAGCAGCGCGGCGGTCCGGGCGTCGACCGGGCCGTCGGTGGTGAGCGCCGTCGTCATCCGTTGCCGGGCCGCGGTCTCCACCGCCGGCTCCGCGCCGGTCGGCGAGGGATAGCGGGTACGCGGGAAGACCAGCAGCACCCGGTCGGACTCCCGGCGCAGCACCCCGCCGTCGACGAGCCCGCCGAGCACCCGGTCGGGCAGGCCCCTGGCGAGCTTGCCGATCCAGTCCTTCGGCTTGCGCGGGCGGCCGGACCCCACAGTCGCCAGCGCCTCGTCCAGCAGCGGTACGCCGGTCGGGGCGGGATCGGTGACCACGAGCCGCTTGTCCACCACCTCCACCCGGCCGGCCAGGGCCAGTTCCAGCAGCACCGCCCCGGCGAGGCCGTAGCCGAGGTGCGGACTGCCGAGCCGGTTCGCGCCGTCGTCGTCGTACGCGAGCAGGACCAGTTCGTCGGTGAGCAGCAGACCGTCCATGCGCACCACGCTACGGGGGTCCACCATCGGCGTCCGCGTGCCACAATCACGCGCATCGACGGCCTTCTGCTTCTGACGCTGTTGCCACTGGTCGGTTTCGTGCTGCTGACCGCCGGCAACGCGTTCTTCGTCGCGGCCGAGTTCGCCCTGGTCACCGTCGACCGGGCGGAGATCGACAGGCGGGCCGACGAGGGCGACGGCCGGGCCGTCACGGTACGCCGCGCGTTGCGGGAACTGTCCTTCCAGCTCTCCGGCGCGCAGCTCGGCATCACGCTCACCGCGTTGCTCACCGGCTACCTGGCCGAGCCCGCCCTGGCCCGGATCTTCGCGCCGCTGCTGCGCCCGCTCGGCGGCGCGGAACGCTTCTCCGGCCTGCTCGCGCTGGCTCTCGCCACGCTCATCTCGATGCTGTTCGGCGAGCTGGTGCCGAAGAACCTCGCGCTGGCCCGCCCGATGCCGGCGGCGCTCGCCACGGCAGCGCCGATGCGGGCCTTCTCCCGCACGTTCGGCTGGCTGATCCGGCTGCTGAACGAATCCGCGAACCGGCTCGTGCGCCGCCTCGGCGTGGAGCCGCAGGAGGAACTGGCGAGCGCCCGCTCCCCGGAGGAACTGGGCCTGCTCGCCGCGATCTCGGCCCGGGCCGGCGCGCTGCCGCCGGACACCGCGATGCTGCTGCGCCGCACCATCCGTTTCGGCGACAAGCGGGCCGCCGAGGCGATGACGCCCCGGGTCGACGTCACCGCGCTGCGCGCCACCACGACCGTGGCCGAGCTGCTGGAGGCGTCCAGGCGGACCGGCCGCACCCGGTTCCCGGTCTACGAGGAGACGCTCGACCTGGTCACCGGCGTCGCCGGGGTGCCGGACGCGCTGGGTGTGCCGCTGGCCCGCCGGGCGGCCACCACTGTCGCCGCCGTGGCCCGGGAACCGGTGTACGTCCCGGAGAGCCTCAACCTGAACGGGGTGCTGGCCGCGCTCAAGGCCGCCGGGGCGGACCTGGCGATCGTGGTGGACGAGTACGGCGGCACCGACGGTGTGGTGACGGTGGAGGATCTGGTCGAGGAACTGGTGGGCGAGATCGCCGACGAGTTCGACCCGGACGCGGTGGACGGCTTCGGGCCGGTGGAGCTCACAGTGCCCGGCGGCGAGCGCACCGTCCTGGCCGACGGCGTGCTGCGCGCCGACGAACTGGTGGAGCAGACCGGGTTCCGGCTGCCCGACGGGCCGTACGAGACGCTCGGCGGGTTCCTCATGGCGCGGCTCGGCCACATCCCGGTGCCGGGCGAGACGCTCGACGAGGCCGGGTACGAGTTCACAGTGGTGGAGGTCGACCGGCACCGGATCGAGCAGGTGCGGGTGGTACGCCCCGAGGAGCCCGACGACGGTGCCTGAACTACTCGTCGCGGTCGGGTTGCTGCTCGGCAACGCGTTCTTCGTGGGCAGCGAGTTCGCGCTGATCGCCTCCCGCCGTACGGTCATCGAACCGCTGGCGGCGACGTCGAAGCGGGCCCGGCTGGCGCTGGCGGCGATGAACCAGATCCCGCTGATGATCGCCGGGGCGCAGCTCGGCATCACCGTCTGCTCGCTGGGCCTCGGCGCGATCGCCGAGCCGGCGCTGGCGCACCTGCTGGAGCCGGCGTTCGCCGCCCTGGGGCTGCCCGCCTCGGCCGTACATCCGGTGTCGTTCGTCATCGCGCTCGCGGTGGTGGTGTTCCTGCACACGGTGGTCGGCGAGATGGTGCCGAAGAACATCACGCTCGCTGGGCCGGAGCCGTCGGCGCTCTGGCTCGGCCCGGCCATGCTGGCGTTCTGCCTGGCCACCAAGCCGCTGCTGCTGGCGATGAAGTGGGCGTCCCGGCAGGTGCTGCGGTGGTGGCGGGTGGAGGCGACAGACGCGGTGAAGACCGTCTTCACCGCCGAGGAACTGGCCGGGCTGGTCTCCCAGGCGCGTACCGAGGGACTGCTGGACGCCGAGGAGCACGCCCGGATCACCGGCGCGCTGGCCCTGCACAGCCGTACCGCGGCGGACGCGCTGCAACCCTGGTCCACTGTCACCACGGTGGCCGAGGACGTCTCACCGGCGTCGCTGGAGGTGCTGGCGACCCGTACCGGCCGGTCCCGCTTCCCGGTGGTGCAGCGGGCCACCCGCCGGGTGCTCGGTTTCGTGCACGTCAAGGACGTGCTCGGGTACGCCGGGGCGAGCCGCCGGGCGCCGGTGCCGGCCGAGATCTACCGGCCGCTGGCGGTGGTGCCGCCGGACCGTACGCTCGCCGATCTGCTGCTCGCGATGCGCCGCGAACGCCGCCACATGGTGCTGGTCAGCGACGGACGCCGGCCGATGGGTGTGGTGACGCTCGACGACGTATTGACAGCCATCGTGGGAAGATGAATTGAATACCCTTGGTGTGCAACCGATTGCGGATACGTGATTGAACAAACGGTCGCCTTGATTCCATCGGACGCCTTCCCTAATGTGAGGCACCGACCGCTGTGGGTCGTCTGCCTCGATCTTCCCTCTCGCGAGGCGCCCGGCGGTCGGTTGCAAAGGAGTCCGTGCCGGTGGCAACCACGCCCCCTCAACGTCACGCCCCGAGCGCTCCACCCGGCCGGCGGGCCGGGTTCCGACGGGTGGTACACGGTCTGGTCACCCTGGTCGCGGCCGCCGCGGTCGGCGCCGGAATGCTGACCGCCCCGGCGCACGCGGCGCCGTCGGTGGACGAGATCGACGCGCAGATCGACAAGCAGTGGCAGCAGCTCGAACCCACCATCGAGCAGTTCAACAAGGTCCGCTCGCAGCTTCGCGCCAACCAGAAGAAGTCCAAGGCGCTGAAGGACAAGATGGTGCCGCTGGAGCTGGCCTCCACGCTCGCCATGAACAAGGTCGGCGACATCGCGGCCCGGTACTACATCCAGGGCCCGTCGCAGGAGCTGGGCGCACTGTTGGTGAACACCAAGCCGGGCACGCTGGCCGAGCAGCTGGTCATGCTGGACCGGATCGCCGACGACCAGCGCCGCCAGATCGCCGGTGTGCTCAAGGTGCGCGACGAGTACAACAGGCAGAAGGAGAAGCTCGACGCGCTGATCGCGCTGGAGATCAAGCAGCAGAACGATCTCGCGGCGAAGAAGAAGCAGATCGACTCGGAGATCAAGCGGCTGACCGCCATGCTCCCGGTGACCTCGATCCGCCCGGCGGGCTGCCCGAAGATCGACGGTGTGGTGAGCAGCGCCGCGCGGACCGCCATCAAGACGGCCTGCGCCCAGGTCGGCGACCCGTACGTGTGGGGCGCCACCGGCCCGAACTCGTTCGACTGCTCCGGCCTCACCCAGTACGCGTACAAGGCGGCGGGCATCTCGCTGACCCACTTCACCGGCGCGCAGTGGAACGAGGGCCGCAAGGTGTCCCGCTCCGAGGCGAGACCGGGTGACCTGGTGTTCTTCGGTTCCGACCTGCACCACGTCGGGCTCTATCTCGGCAACGGGGTGATGGTGCACGCGCCACGGACCGGCAAACCGGTCCAGGTGTCGAGCATCAGCACCCAGCCGCTCGCCGGCTTCGTCCGGGTCGCCTGACCCCTGTCACACGGAAAGCCCCCGGTCCGCAGGGACCGGGGGCTTTCGCGTTCTCGTGGAGAGGTCAGCTTGGCGTGCCGACCGGGGACGGCAGGACCAGCACGTCGTCCAGGTTCACGAACATGATCCGGTGACCGAACTGGACCTGCACGTACTTGTTCTTGCCGCGGACCACGGTCCGGTCACCCGGTGCCGAACCGTCGAACGAGACCGCCCGGTAGTACTCGCCGGGCAGCACCCCGCCGACCGCGTACCGCTGGCCCGCGGCGAACGTGTACTGCAGCGGCGAGATGGTCTGGTACGGGATGGTGTCCGGGTAGGCGGCCTGCTCCGGGTAGGCCCGCCCGTACACCGGGATGGTGGCCTTGCCGGGCCGCGGGGTCACCACGAAGCCGGTGGCCCACTTGGCGGTCGGCGCGGAGGCCGGGTTGAGGAACCACGCCTTCTGGCCGAGGTACCAGATCGCCGTCCAGTCACCCTGCCGGCCGGCGAGCGCGTACGTCTGACCGGCGGAGGCGCGGGCGCCGTGGTCGGAGATGTACATGGTGTCCGGCGTACCGTCCGGGCGCAGCCCGAGGTCGTTGACGAGCGGGGCGTCCGGGCTCGGCGCGGTCCGCAGGATCACTGCGGAGGAGCCGCGCGACGGGCACGGCTCGGCCGGCGGCCGGGGCGTCGGGACACCGGGCGGCTGCTGGTTGCAGCCGGTGAACGCCGGCCGGTTGGTGGCGAAGTCCGGGTCGATGGTGACCAGGCCGGTACGGGGCGTGCCGGTGCTGCGGAACGGCGCCTTCATCAGGTCGAAGTAGTGCGACCAGTCCCAGTACGGTCCCGGGTCCCAGTGCATGCCGCCCACGTTGGCGGCGGTGATGCCGGGCACGTTGTCGTGGCCGATGATGTGCTGCCGGTCCATCGGGATGCCGAGCTTGAGCGCCAGGTGCCGCACCAGCTTGGCGGAGGTGCGGTACATCGCCTCGGTGTACCAGGTGCCCTGACCGGCGAAGCCCTCGTGCTCCAGGCCGATGGACTTGGCGTTGACGTACCAGTTGCCGGCGTGCCAGCCCACGTCCTTGGTCTTGATGTGCTGGGCGATGTAGCCGTCCACCGAGCGCAGCGTGTAGTGCCAGCCCAGGTAGTCGGCCCGCTTCACCAGGTCGACGCTCGGGCCGAAGTAGCCCTCGGTGTCGTGGATGACGATGTACTCGATCTTCTGCTGCTTCGGCCGGTCGCCCAGGTCGTGGTTGCCGTAGTCGCCCGGGTCGTCGCTGAGCTGCTCGTACGGCGCGGGGATCCACTCGCAGGCCAGCCGTACCGGGCACTCCAGCCCGTCCGGCCGCTCGGCGTTGCGCAGGCCGAGGCGGGCCAGCCGGGAGCGGTCCGGCTGCGCGGCGGTGGCGGCGAGCGTGACCCGCTGGCCGTCGTCGGTGGTGCGGCTGGCGCCCTGGCCGAGCTGGTCGTAGACCTCGTCGGCGAAGGCCGCCGCGGCGTCCGAGGTGTCCGCGCCGGAGTACCGGGCCACCGCGCCGTACCAGGCCGCCGGGTCGGTGCCGGCGCCGACCGGCCCACCCAGAGCCTTCTGGTACGACGCCAGCAGCGCCGCGCCACCGCGGATGTTCGCGGCCGGGTCGGTGCGCAGCGTGCCCGCGTCGAGCCCGGTGAGCGCGGCGGCGGCGTCGAGCGTCTGGAGCGAGGCGGGCGGCAGCGGGGTCTCCCGCTCCGGCGCGGCGGCGGTGGCCGGGTCGAGCTTCAGCGGCCGGGAGTCGTCGCCGCGCGGGTCCTCGTCCTCGTCGACGTGGGCGCTGCCCGGCATGGCGAGGATGTGCGCGGCGTCGGTCAGGTGCATCGGGCCGTAGCCGCCGCTCGTGCTCGGCTGCCCGGGGTGGGTGTCCCAGCGGGACTCCAGATAGGAGACACCGAGCAGCACGTTCTGCGGCACGCCGTACTCGGCCGCCGCGGCGGCGTATTGTTGTTGCCTGTCGCTCGCGGGCGCGGACGTGTCCGGCGCGGCGGTCACCGGGCCGGTCGTCGCCAGCGCGGTGGCTGTCGCCACTGCGGCGGCGAGCAGTATCCGTCTGCCCGACGGCGGGGCGGAGAGGTGCATCGAACCTCCTGGACAGGGATGGGTGTCACTGCGTCTCCACCCTCACTCCGCACACCCGCGGGGGTCAATACCTTTCCAGCGAGTAATCAGCCTTGAAAGAAAATTTCACCTCCGCTCCGGGTGCGGCCCTTCATCGCGTACGGAGTGTCACGTCGCTGGAAGTTGCGGATCGATAACGGTGGTCCTTACTCTGGTGAATCGTCGGCCGCACGTCTCACCGTCCAACCCGGTCGGTGACGGTCCGACACCGCCGAGTCGCCTCCGGGCGAGCCGGGGAACCAGGTACCTGGGGTGAATCCGCAGCGATGCGGTAGGGCGGCTCCCTTCCCGCCCGAATCCGTCAGCTAACCCGGTAGGCGGTACGGAAGAAGGAGTACGGACGCCCGGTGGCACTCCATGCCCCGCGGCCGTCGTCGAACCGGTCCACCGACCGGTCCAGCGTCGCGCCGCGTTCCCGCTGGTCCCGCTTCACCACCGCCCTCGCCGCGCTGGTCGGCACCGCAGTCGTTCTGACCGGCGGCGCCACTGCGGCACACGCCGAACCCTCGGTCGCCGAGATCGAGGCCCAGATCGACCGCGACTGGAACAAGCTCGAACCGGTCATCGAACAGGTCAACGCCGTACGCGAGCAGCTCGCCGCGCGGCGCAAGCAGGCCGACGCGCTCGGCCGGCAGATCGCACCCCTCCAGGCCCGGGTGGACGCCGCGCTCGGTCAGGTCGGCGGACTCGCCGCCGACGCCTACAAGGGCGACAACCTCTCCACAGTGAACGCGCTGCTGGGCAGCCGCTCACCCGGTGACCTGGTCACCGGCCTGGAACTGCTGGACCGCTTCGCGCACCGCCAGCACGAGCAGGTGCGCTCCGTCGCCGCGCTGCGCGACGAACTGGCGGCGAAGAAGAAGCCGCTGGACGAGATGATCGCCGGGCTGGCCCGTACCGAGGCCCAGCTCGCGGCGAAGAAGAAGCAGATCGACGCCGAGATCGCCAAGCTGGAGAAGCTGCGGCTCAAGGTGTACGGCAAGGGCGGCGGCGGCCCGCTGCGCCCGGCGCCGTGCCCGGCCGGCTACCCCGGCGGCCCGGCCGGGGCGGCGGTCAAGTTCGCCTGCGCCCAGATCGGCAAGATCTATGTCTGGGGCGCGGCCGGGCCCGACCACTTCGACTGCTCGGGCCTCACCTTGGCGGCCTGGGCCAAGGGCGGGGTCTCGCTGCCGCACAACGCGCGCCAGCAGCACGGCGTGACGAAGCGGATCAGCCGCGCCGAGCTGCGCGCCGGTGACCTCGTCTTCTACTACAGCGACCTGCACCACGTGGCGATGTACGTGGGCGACGGCTGGGTGGTGCACGCCTCCCAGTCCGGCAAGCCCATCACCATGAAGCGGGTCGACGACGGCGACATCAACAGCTACGGCCGTCCCGGCTGAGGTCGTGGCCCGGGGCTCCGCCGGTGACGGCGGGGCCCCGGCCGTGCCGTCAGCGCGTCGGCCAGGTGCGCCAGCTCTGCCAGGACCGGCTCGGCGTCGGACCGCGCTGCCCCTGGTAACGCGAGCCGTAGACGGCCGAGCCGTACGGGTGCTCGGCCGGCGAGGAGAGCCGGAAGATGCAGAGCTGGCCGATCTTCATGCCCGGCCAGAGCGTGATCGGCAGGTTCGCCACGTTCGACAGCTCCAGCGTGACGTGACCGGAGAAGCCGGGGTCGATGAAACCGGCTGTCGAGTGGGTCAGCAGCCCCAGCCGCCCCAGGCTCGACTTGCCCTCCAGCCGGCCCGCGAGCTGGTCGCCCAGCGAGATCACCTCGAGCGTGGAGGCGAGCACGAACTCGCCCGGGTGCAGCACGAACGGCTGGCCCTCGGGCACCTCCACCATCGAGGTCAGGTCGTCCTGCTGGACCGACGGGTCGATGTGCGTGTAGAGGTGGTTGTTGAAGACCCGGAACAGCCGGTCCAGGCGTACGTCGATGCTCGACGGCTGCACCAGCGTGGGCTCGAAGGGCTCCAGCGCGAGCGTGCCGGCCTTGATCTCGGAGATCAGGTCGCGGTCGGAGAGCAGCATCGGAACACCATAGCGACCGGTACGGGTGACCTGCGTGTCGCACTACATCTTCGTACACGTGTTCGATAGAGTGTCCACATGGCTTCCTGGTCCGAATTCGCCGCCGACGAGCCCCGCCTCGCCGACGAGATCCGCCTCCTGATGCAGCAGTACGGGCCGGGCTTCGGCTACCTCGCCACGGTCCGCGCCGACGGTGGCCCCCGCGTCCACCCGGTCTCCCCGGTGATCACCGCCGACGGTCTCTGGTGTTTCGTCATCGACTCGCCGAAGCGGCGCGACCTCGAACGCGACGGCCGCTACGCGCTGCACTCGTTCCCGCCGGAGGAGAGCGACGACGAGGCGTACATCGCGGGGCGCGCGCGGCCGGTGACCGACCCGGCCACCGTGACGCGGCTGGCCCGGATCGCCCGCGCGTCGCCGCAGGGCGACTGGCGGCTGTTCGAGTTCACCGTCGAGGTGGCGATGCTGACCCGGCGCGACCCGGTGGCCCAGCCCGGCGCCGCCCCGCCGCAGGTGCGGGTCTGGCTCGACCCGCGCGGAGCCGAACCGGCCCGGCGGGAGCGGGTGGCCGCCGAGGGTCGGCGCGGGCGGCACGGCTTCGACACCCGCCGCCCGGCCGCCTGACCCCGACCCCGAAACGACCGGTGCCGGCCCCGTCCGAGGACAGGGCCGGCACCGGTACGTGGTACGACGGTCAGGCTGCGCGGTAGGCGTTCCACGCGGTGAGCATGCGGCTCGCCTGACCGGCGGTGAACTGGTACATGCAGGAGTCGTACGTGTAGTCCATGAAGTTGGTGATCGGGTCCTTGCCGGCGGTCGAGCAGGTGTCGCGGCCGGTCGGGCACTGGTACGCCGGGGACGCCTCGGCCGGGGTGTCGGAGACGCTGTCGCCCGAGCCGGAGCAGCCGCCCTGGAAGGTGTGGTAGAGGTTCAGCCAGTGGCCGACCTCGTGGGTGCCGGTGTCACCCTGGTTGTAGTTGGTCGCGGTGCCGCCGGGCAGCGACTCGTTGAGCACGACCACGCCGTCCATCTTGTCCAGCGTCCGCTTCGGGAACGTCGCCCAGCCCAGCAGGCTGTCGCTCAGCTCGCCGAGGTAGATGTTCAGCGTGTTCTTGCCGCCCTCACGCAGCGAGGTCTTCATCGAGCGCTCGGCGGAGGAGCCCTGCACGATCGGGTACCACGACGGGTTGGTCACCCGGTTGATCTTCGTGAGCTGGAACCCGAACGCGGTGGCGGCACCGCCGGTCGAGCCCGCGTACGCCTGGTTCAGCACGGTGATCTGCTGGTTGATCATCGAGTCGGTGATGTTGCCGCCGGCCCGGGTGCTGTTCTCCTGGATGACGTGTACGACGACCGGGATCGTCACGGTGGCCAGCGGAGCGACGGCGCCGGTCCGGAAGCCGGCCCGCTCGCGCTGCGCGGCGGCGAGGTCGGCCTCACGGTCACGGACCTGCTTGGCGGTCAGGTGGTTGGGGTCCAGCTTGGCGTTGCCGCCCTTCGCGACGCGAGCGTTCGCGTGCTCGTCGGCGTGGGCGTCGGCCGGTTCGGCGCAGACGCCGTCCGGGGCGGCCGAGAAGGCCGAAGCAGCGGGGACGACGCCGACGGCGGCGGTGCTGAGCAGCAGCGCGAGGGTCGACGTCGCGACACCGGCGGTACGCCGGGTCAGCAGGTTGGGACGGAGTCCCATGGGCCCACCTCTTTCTGACGGCGTGGCAGGGGGTGTGTCACGCCGGTTCGGAAACGTGGGGCAGACGTTACATCCCATCGACGCATTTGAGAACGCCCATACGTTTCCGACGTGCAACTTCGCGCCTGTCGGCTCCGATGGGTGCTTGATCCACTCCAGTTCGGGGAGGTGGCGGGGTCAACCGCCCACCGATGCCGCCACCTCGCCGAGGTGGCGCGCGCACCTGACTGCACGGGGGTGGGGGGCTTCAGGTAGAGTGGTGCCGCTGCGGGTGTAGTTCAATGGCAGAACATCAGCTTCCCAAGCTGACAGTGCGGGTTCGATTCCCGTCACCCGCTCCACGCGAAAGGCCCTGGTCAGGACGCAAGTCCCAGCCAGGGCCTTCGACGTCACTCAGGCCACGGGCGCCCGGCGCGCCACCGCGAGAGCGGCTTGTCGTACCGCTCGGAATCGGGCCGGCTGAGCCTGCTGATGTCCTCGAGCAGCTCGGCCGACGCGTCGTGCTCGCGCAGGACGGCCGGCGCGTGTCGTATCACCCACAGTTGCAGCGCGGGGGCCCACGCGTCGATGTCGTGCCAACTCGACCACGGGAGTGCGTCGCCCCCCAGGTCGTACATCCACTCATCCATGGCCTCGACCAGCTGTCGCCGGGCCGGCTCGTCAGCCAGCGCCTCCGCCCAGTCGGCCAGCCAAGGGGTGAGCTTTGTGGTGGCCTCGGCGAGGAACGACAGGGCTGCGTGGGCGGGCACCTTCGCGTCGGGCTCGACCAGGACGTGCACCCACCAGACGTTCAGGAATCTCCGCAGGGCGGCCTGTTGCTCTCTCGGCCACTCGTGCCAGGGGGAGACGGCGAAGAAGTTCGCCAGGCTGTCCAGCCCGTCCGTCGCCACTATTCGGCCGTCCACGAGGTGCTGGGTCACCTGGGGCAGGATCCGGCGCAGCAGCAGACCGGGGTAGTGCCAGTCCGTGGTCCAGTACGTGCGACGAAACAGGTCATCATCGAGCGGCACGTCCGGCGTCTTCAGCAGTGCCAGTTCCTCCGCGCTGCCCCAGTGGCACTCGCAGTTGGACTCCTGCTCGTGGGCCGTCATGCCCTGGAACGCGACGGCCACACCCGCCAGTGCCTCGTCCAGGAGGACGCTTGTCTCAGTCCGATCGGGGATCATGGCGAATCCACCTTCGAGGACTCCGGAGGCATACGCCTGCCGAAGAGATGACCTTACTGTGGAGACGGGGCGGGGCGTGCACCCGATCTACGATCATCTGCCGGAGGTCGCCGAATGACACCGAGCGCTTCGCCGACGACGGACCGGCTCGCCGTCCTGCTCGACTGGGACGGGTCGGCGGGAATCGAGGTCGACTGGCCGGCCCTCACCGAGGCCGCCGGCCACCCCTTTCCCGAGGACTACCGACGCTTCGTCGAGCGCTTCCCACACGGCAACCTCGGCTTCCTGGAAGTGCTTCATCCTTCCGACTGGGGCGTACCGGAATTCCTCCGGTACGCGCGGAACTGGCATCACGCGATGAACGAGAGGGCGGAGTGCACAGGAGGGTTCCCGTACCACTTCGGCACCTCACCGGGAGACCTCCGGGTCTGGGGAGCCGTGAACCTCGACTATCTGCTCTGCTGGCACCTGGACGACGGTCCTCCCGAGCAGTGGCCGACGGTGGTCTGCGATACCGCCCTGATCGACCCGCCCGAGCCCTACGCCGGCACTGCCACCGCATTGCTTGTCGAGATCGCGGAACTGAAGAACCCGGTGCCGGTGATCGGGTACGTCACGGAGATCGACGGGGTGCCCTTCAGGCTCGTCCGGCACGAGTAGAGCGGCTCGGTGGCGGCGATGAGTTGCGGGTCGTTGCCGGGTCTGACGGGGGGACGAGCGGTGACCGGAGGAGCGGACCAATGGGCAAGTTGATCGTGACCGAGTTCCTGACCCTCGACGGCGTGGCGCAGGCGCCCGGCGAACCGGACGAGGACCGCGAGGGCGGCTTCAACCACGGCGGCTGGCAGATGCCGCTGCTCGACGACGCGTCCGGCGCGGTGATGTTCCAGCAGGCCAGCAGCATGGATGCGCTGCTGCTGGGCCGCAAGACGTACGACATCTTCGCCGGCTACTGGCCGAAGGCGCCCGAGGAAATCCCCTTCACCGGCCTGCTCAATGGCGTGCCGAAGTACGTGGTCAGCCGTACCCTCACCGAGCCGCTGGCCTGGGCGAACTCGTCGCTGGTGTCCGGTGACCTCGCCGAGCGCGTCACCGAGATGAAGGCCCGCCACGACGAGGTGCACGTCATCGGCAGCCTGGACCTGGTGCAGTCGCTGCTGCGCGCCGGTCTCGTGGACCGGCTCAACCTGTGGGTGTATCCGGTGCTGCTCGGCACCGGCAAGCGCCTGTTCGGCGAGGGGACGGTGCCGAGCGCGCTGCGGCTCACCGAGTCGGTCACCCACGCCCACGGCACGCTGCAACTGACGTACGAGCCGGCCGGTGCGCCCGCCTACGGTGACGCGGCCGCGTAGGGCGCGCGGAGGTCGAGCACGTGCCGCAGGCCGGGCTCCCCGTCCAGCTCCACCCGATGATCCGGCACGAAACCGGCACGCTTGAGCACCGCCAGCGAGGCCGGGTTCGCCAGCGCCGCCGAGGCGACCAGCCGGCGCAGCCCGTACTCGGTGCGGGCCAGTTCGCAGACGCGCCGTACGCCTTCACTCGCGAGCCCGCGCCCGGCGGCGCGTTCGGCGACCCGGTAGCCCAGCTCGGCGCTGCCGTCTGCGACGTCGACCAGGTTGAACCGGCCGAGCACGGCGCCGTGGTCGCCGACCAGCACGTGGAAGTGGCAGGTGCCGCGTTCCTGCTCGTCCAGCAGGGCCGCGTGCCGGGCGGCGTATCCGGTGAAGAAGTCGTCGCCCCGGTCGGGGACGTACCGGGCGAAGTAGGCCCGGTTCTCCCGCTCGAACCGCAGCACGGCGGGTGCGTGGTGGGCGGCGAGTCGTTCCAGCTCCGGCATCGGCCCAGGCTAGGCGTCGGCCGGGTAGCAGCGCAGTTCGATTGTGTTGCCGTCCGGGTCGCTGACGTAGATCGAGGTGCCGGTGCCCCGTGCGCCGAAGCGCGGGACCGGGCCGGTCAGCACGGTGAACACCCCGGAGTCGACCACCCGCTGCCAGTCGACCGGCTCCACCACGAGGCAGAAGTGATCCACGTTGGACCCGGTCGGGTCGCCCTTGATCAGGTCGATGATGGTGCCGGCGTCGACGCGTACGGAGGGGAACGGCACCTCGCCGGCCCGCCACCTGTCGACCCGCACCGGGGCCAGGCCGAGCGTGCCGCAGTAGAAGCCGAGGGAGCGTTCGACGTCGCTCACCGAAAGCACGAGGTGGTCGAACCCGGTCACCGTCACGAGATGGTTCTGCATGCCGTCAACCCTGGTCCGGCGCGCCGTTCGGACCAACCCCGATCCGGACTACGATCGTTTACTCGCAGGCAACGACGGAGGTGCCCGGTGCTGGAGCGGTACGAGGTCGAGACGTTCCTGACCCTGGCCGAGGAACTGCACTTCGGGCGGACCGCCGAGCGGCTGCGGGTGAGCACCGGACGGATCAGCCACGTGGTGCGCAAGCTGGAACGCCGCATCGGCGCGTCGCTGTTCGAGCGCACCAGCCGGGTCGTCCGGCTCACCCCGATCGGTGCCCGCCTGGCCGAGGAGATGCGCCCGCTGGTGGCCGGCATCGAGGCGGCGGTGCAGCGGGCCGTCGACGCCGGGCGCGGGCTCACCGGCGAGCTGCGGGTGGCATACGTGGGTGAGTCGACAGCTCCGGTGCTGCTGCGCGCGGTGGCCCTGTTCACCGAGCGCCATCCGGACTGCGAGGTGCACGTGCACGAGGCGCCGCTGTCCAGCACCCGGTCGAGTCTGCTGGACGGCACGATCGACGTGCTGATCGCCTCGTACCCCTTCGACGGCATGGCGAACGGCCCGGTGCTGCTGCGCGAGCGCCGGGTGCTCGCGGTGGCCGCGGGCCATCCGCTCGCTGCCGAGGAGTCGGTGTCGCTGGAGGTGCTCGGCGACCATCCGGTGGTGCAGTACCCGGTGGTGACCTCGGCCGCGTTCAAGCAGGACCGCACCCCGGACCGCACCCCGTCCGGCCGCCCGGTGCCGAAGGGCCCGGTGGGCGGCAGCTTCTCCGAGATGCTGGCGCTCGTCGCGCTGGGGCGCGGGGTGCTGCCGGTGGGCGAGCAGGCCCGTCAGTTCTACGCCCGCCCGGACGTGGCCTACGTGCCGATCCACGACGCGCCGCCGATCTGTCGCGGTCCGGTGTGGCCGGCCGGGAACACCACCACCCGGGTACGCGAGTTCGTCCGCGCGGCCGCCGACGCCAACCCGCTGCCGCCGGAGTGACGTCGTACCCGGCTGGCAGCATCGGCGGGATGCGGGACGAGATCCGGGCACTGGTCGAGGAACTGCCACCGGGGGACGATCTGGAGGCGCGGCACCGGGAGGCGGCACTGGCCTGGCTGGCCGGCACGGAGGACATCTTCCGCCGGGCCAAGCCGCGTACGCCGTCGCCGCACCTGGTCGCGTACTTCCTGCTCCGCGACCAGGCTGACGGCGCGGTTCTGCTGGTCGACCACCGTCTCGCGGGCATGTGGCTGCCGAGCGGCGGGCACGTCGAGCCGGGAGAGCACCCGGCCGACACGGTGCGCCGCGAGCTGCGGGAGGAACTGGGCGGGGCGGCGGTCTTCGCGCCGCCGTTCGGCGAGCGCCCGGCGTTCCTCACCGTCACCGAGACGGTCGGCCCGCCCGAGCACCGGCACACCGACGTGAGCCTCTGGTGCGTGCTGTCCGCCCACCGTGACCAGCGGTTCACGCCCGATCCGGTGGAGTTCGCCGGCATCCGCTGGTGGACGCCGGCCGAGGTGACCGAGGCGCCGGCCGGCACGATCGAGCCGCACCTGGGCCGGATGCTGACCAAACTGGCGGCAGCGACGCCTTGACCCGTCCCCTGCGGCAAGGCCCAGCGTGATCGGTGCCGGTCGCGGTGACCGGCACGAGGAGCGCGAGGGAGGCACGGTGCGACTGCTGACCATCGGCGCGTTCGCCCGCGCGACCGGCCTGAGCGCCAAGGCGCTGCGCATCTACGACGACTGCGGGCTGCTGCCCCCGGCTGCGGTGGACCCGCACTCGGGCTATCGCTACTACGCGCCGGAGCAGGCGGACCGGGCGCGGCTGATCGCCGGGCTGCGCCGGGCCGGGATGCCGCTGGCCGAGATCCGTACCGTCTGCGGCCTTCCGCCCGCTGCCGCCGCCGAGGCGCTCGACGCCTGGTGGCGGCGGGTCAGCGCGGACACCGCAGCACGCGGCCGGGCCGTCGCGCTCCTCGTCGACAGGCTCAGCGAGAGGGGCACCACCATGTCCGAGACCACCTTCCGGTACGCGACGCGCTGCGAGACCGGCACGGTCCGCGATTCCAACGAGGACACCGCGTACGCGAGCGCCACGCTGCTCGCGGTCGCCGACGGCGTACGCGGTCCCGCCGGGTCCACCGCCAGTGCGGCGGCGGTGGACGCGCTGCGGCAGTTGGAGCAGGCGGACGCGCCGCAGGCCGACCTGCTCGCCGCGCTCGCCGACGCGGTGAACCGGGCCGACCGGGCGGTACGCGCGCACGCCACAGACGCCGACCAGCCCGCCACCACGCTCACCGCGCTGGTGCGGCGCGGCACCCGGCTCGCGCTGGTGCACGTCGGGGACAGCCGGGCGTACCTGCTGCGCGGCGGCGAGCTGTCCCGGCTCACCCAGGACCACACGTACGTGCAGACGCTCGTCGACCAGGGCCGGCTCACGCCGGCCGAGGCGGGGGTGCATCCGCAGCGGGCGCTGCTGGCCCGGGCGCTCGGCGCGGGCGCGGAGGTGGAGGCGGACCTGGCGCTGCGGACCGCGCTGCCCGGCGACCGCTACCTGCTCTGCTCCGACGGTCTCTCCGCCGTGGTGGACCCGGGCGCGCTGCACGCCGCGCTGGCCGAGGCGGACGACCCGGAGACGGCCGTCGAGCGCCTGGTAGAGCTGGCGTACGCGGCCGGCGCGCCGGACAACGTCGCCTGCGTGGTCGCCGACCTGGCGGCGTGATCCCCCGCGACCCGGGCCGGGATGTCCGGCCCGGGTCGTACCCTGGCGATCATGCGAATCGGCATCGTGATCCTGCCCGACCAGCGCTGGTCGGAAGCACGTCGGCGGTGGGCCCAGGTGGACGAGTGGGGCTTCGACCACGCCTGGACCTACGACCACCTGGGCTGGCGTGACCTGGTCGACGGGCCGTGGTTCGACTCGTGGACGACGCTGACCGCGGCGGCCGGCGTGACGTCCCGGGTGAAGCTCGGCACGCTCGTGGCGTCGCCGAACTTCCGGCACCCGGCGGCGTTCGCCAGGCAGGTGACGGCGCTCGACGACGTGTCGGACGGCCGGGTGCTGCTCGGCCTGGGTGCCGGCGGCATCGGCTTCGACTCGGCGGTGCTCGGCGGCGAGACGCTTCCGCCCCGGCAGCGCGTGGACCGGTTCGCCGAGTTCACCGAGCTGCTCGACGCGATCCTGCGGGAGGACGGCACGACCTGGCGCGGGGAGTGGTTCACCGCAGTGGACGCGCGCAACAACCCGGGGTGCGTCCAGCAGCCCCGGGTGCCGTTCGTGATGGCCGCGAACGGTCCCCGCTCGATGCGGCTGGTCGCCCGGTTCGGGCAGGGCTGGGTCACCACCGGGCTCGGCGGCGACGACGTCGAGGCGTGGTGGGGCACGGTGACGGAGCTGTCCGAGCGGATGTCGCGGACGCTGGAGGAGGCCGGCCGTGACCCGGCGACGCTGGACCGCTACCTGTCGCTCGACTCCGCGCCGATGTTCTCGCTGACCAGCGCCGACTTCCTCGCCGAGCAGGTGGCCCGGGCGGCCGGGCTGGGCTTCACCGACGTGGTGACGCACTGGCCCCGGGCCAGCAGCTGGTACGCGGGTGACGAGGCGGTGCTGGTGGAGGCGGCGGCGCTGCTGCCGGAGCTGCGCCGGGCCGGCTAGGTGCCGACGCTGCCCTCGGTGGAGACCAGCCGGAACCGGAGGCAGACGATCCGGGTGTCGTCGGTGACCGGGGTGCCCTGCCGGGCCCAGTAGGCGCCGTGGCCCTCGCGCCACTCCTCGATCGACCGGTCGCCCTCGCCCTCCGCGCGGGCGAAGTCCCACGGCACGTCGGCGAAGCGCACCACCTCGACGCCGGTGACCTCCACGACGCCGACGAGCGCGTCGTTGTCGTCGACCAGGACCAGTCGCTCGCCGACGTACTCCAGTTCTTCGTTCTCGTCGTCGTACTCCTGCACGAGACCGGCGGTGGCGGTCTTCACGCCGGAGAGCACGAGGGTGTTGAGCCGGGTGCGCAGCTCGCCTGGTGTGCCGAGGGCGAGTGCGCGCAATCCACCGATGCGGGGCCACATGCCGCCGACGCTACGGCACGCTCCGCCACCGCCGGCGGGCTCACGGCAGGTCGGCGCCGGTCAGCAGGGCGCGCAGCCTCAGCCGCGCGGCGACCTCGGGCGGGCAGGTCGCGACGAGCGCGGCGGCGCCGATCAGGTCGGCCCCGGCGTCCCGGACGACCCGGCTGAGCGCGTCGAGCTGGGCGCCGGTGTCGACCCAGTCGTCGACCAGCAGCACCCGGTCGCCGGTGCCGAGCCGCCGGCCGTCCACGCCGACCCGCAGCCGCCGTTCCCGGTAGTCGGGGGGTGTCTGCGCCCAGCGCGTCGGCCCGACCCGGCGCCGCTCGCCGCCGTCCTTGTACGCGGGCAGGAACCCGGCACCGGCGGCGACCGCGACGAGGGGGCCGAGCAGCAGCCCGGTCACCTCGGGGGCGATCACGACGGTCGGGCGGTCCTCGGGGAACAGCCCGGCCACTGCCGGCCCGACCTGGGCCAGCACCTCGGGGTCACGCCACCAGCCGGAGATGTCGCTGACCAGGTGGGTGCTGCCCGGGCCGGGGTCGATCCACCGGAAGAGCTCGACCAGGCGACGACTCAGCACGCTTTCCATCCTGGCGGATCCACGGTTTCCGTCCCGGCGGATCGGTGGGCCGTTCGGCCGATCGACGGTGGCGTGATCGGCTACACGTACCAGGGTAAATGCGGGCATAGCACCATGATCACGTTGACTTCGGAAGTGCTTCTCTCGTTACGGTCCGGGCCGGTTTGTTCAGCTGACGAAAGGACCGGGCCGGTGGCTGCTAGGCACCTTCGTACCCGCAAGTTCTCCTCGCCCGCCGCCATCGCCGCGACCGCGGCGGTCGGTGTGGCGCTCGCGGTCGGCGGTACCGTCGGCGCCGTGCGGCTCACCTCCGCCGAGCCGCCCGCCGAGCCGGCCGTGGTCGAGACGCTGCCCAGCACGCCCGCCCTCACGTCGGCCGCCCCCTCGCCGAGCGCGTCCGCCTCGCCGAGCGCGAGCCTCAGCCCGTCGCCGAAGGCCACCCCGAGCCCGAAGTCGAGCCGTACGCAGGCAGCCTCCCGGAGCAAGGCTCGGACCGCCTCCCCGTCGCCGACGGCGAAGAAGACGAGCAGCCCGAAGGTCGTGGACAGCGGCTCCTGCGGCGCGTCCTTCTACGCCGAGGGTCAGATGACGGCGAACGGTGAGTCGTTCAACCCGAATGCGCTGACCGCGGCGCACAAGACGCTGCCGTTCAACACGAAGGTCCGGGTGACCAACCCGGCAAACGGCAAGTCGGTGGTGGTGCGGATCAACGACCGTGGCCCGTTCATCGACGGCCGGTGCCTGGACCTGTCCCGCGCCGCGTTCGCGACCATCGCCGCCACGAGCCTCGGTCACGTGAACGTCCGGTACGAGGTGCTCGGCTGACCGGCCACTCGGGCAGAACTTCCACGACCGACGGGCCAGGTTCATTCTCCCGTCCACGTCCATCAGGCATGCTGTCCGATGTACGCACGCAACCCTTCCAGCCGGGCCGAGGCCCGCTGAGTCCCGGATCCCGCGCCGGTCTCGGCGCGGCCCTCGCGCTGCTCGCGATCGTGGTCGCGGTGGAGCTGGCCGACGGCCGTCCGGCGCACTATCTCGCGTTGATGGTCGTCGCGCCGTTCCTCGCGGCGGCGCTGGCGTCCTGGCGGGTGGTGCTCGTGGTCGGCGGCCTGGCCACCGCCATCGGTGTCGGCTTCGCCGTCGCGGAGCGGGGCAGCCCGCTGGTGACTGTGGTCAACGTGACGGCTGTCGGGGCGGCGACCGCGATCGCGGCCGCCACGGCGGCGATTCGCCAGCGCCAGGCGGACCGGATCGCGGAACTGTCCCGGCTCGCCTCGGTCGCCCAGCAGGCGGTGCTGCGGCCGCTCGGCCCGCAGGTCGGCACGCTGGCGGTGGCCGCCCGGTACATCTCGTCCACCGCCACGGCGGAGATCGGTGGCGACCTGTACGAGGTGATGGACACCCCGTACGGCGTCCGCATGATCATCGGTGACGTACGGGGCAAAGGGCTGGACGCGGTCCGCCTGGCCAGCATCGTGCTCGGTTCCTACCGGCACGTCGCGTACGAGCGGGCCGACCTGCGCGCGGTGGTGACCGACCTGGACCGTGCGGTGGCCCGCAACGTGGGCGACGAGGACTTCGTCACCGCGGCCCTGGTCGAGGAGCGCGGCGGCACGCTCACCATCGTCAACTGCGGGCACCCGCCACCGTTGCTGCTGCGCCGGGGCGCGGTGATCCCGCTGGAGCCGCCCGCGCCCGCGCCGCCGCTCGGCTTCATGCCCGTGGTCCGGCCCCGGGTGGAGCGGCTGGAACCGGGCGACCGGCTGCTGCTGTTCACCGACGGGCTGGGCGAGGCGCGCCGGGACGGTGAGTTCTTCCCCACCGCCGACCGGGCCTGGCGGCTGCTCGGCCACGGTACCGTCGCGGACGGGCTGGCCTCGCTGGAGACCGCCCTGGTCGAGTGGGTGCACGGCCGGCTCGACGACGACATCGCGCTGGTCCTGATGGAGTACGTCGGCCCGAGCAGCACCACCGCCACCCCGGTTCCCAGCTGGGAGGTCGGCGCCGCCGACGGATGAACGGGAAGTGTGTAATCGCTGTCACTTCCGAGATCGGCTTGTCGTTGCCTACCGGCGAGTAATACAGTCTGGAGTTACTGATCGGTAACACCTGTCCGGAAGCGGGGCCAGCGAGCATGACCCACTACAAGAGCAACGTGCGGGACCTCGAGTTCAACCTGTTCGAGGTATTCGGGGCGGACCGGACGCTCGGCCAGGCCCCGTTCACGGACCTGGACGTCGACACCGCCCGCAGCTTCCTCGGCGAGGTCGACCGCCTCGCCCGCGAGGACCTGGCTGCCAGCTACTCGGACAGCGACCGCAACCCGCCGGTCTTCGACCCGGCGACGTTCACCGCGCCGCTGCCGGAGTCGTTCAAGAAGTCGTACAAGGCGTTCATGGACTCCGAGTTCTGGCGCCTGGACCTGCCGGAGTCCCTGGGCGGCACCAACGCCCCGCGTGCCCTCTGGTGGTCGCTCGCCGAGTTGGTGCTCGGCGCCAACGCCCCGATCTGGATGTACGCCTCCGGCCCGTCCTTCGCCCACGTGCTGCACGTCGAGGGCACCGAGGAGCAGAAGAAGTGGGCCCGGCTGTTCATCGACAAGCAGTGGGGCTCGACCATGGTCCTCACCGAGCCGGACGCCGGCTCGGACGTGGGCGCCGGCCGTACCCGCGCGATCCAGCAGCCGGACGGCTCGTGGCACATCGAGGGCGTGAAGCGCTTCATCACCTCCGGTGAGCACGACCTGAGCGACAACATCGTCCACTACGTGCTGGCCCGCCCGGTCGGCGTCGAGGGTGTCGGCGGCCCGGGCACCAAGGGCCTGTCGCTGTTCGTCGTGCCGAAGTTCCACTTCGACCCCGAGACCGGCGAGCTGGGCGAGCGCAACGGCGTCTACGCCACGAACGTCGAGCACAAGATGGGCCTGAAGGTCTCGAACACCTGCGAGGTGACCTTCGGCGAGCACGGCGTACCGGCCAAGGGCTGGCTGCTGGGCGAGAAGCACGACGGCATCCGCCAGATGTTCATGATCATCGAGTACGCCCGGATGCTGGTCGGCACCAAGGCGATCGCCACGCTCTCCACCGGCTACCTCAACGCCCTGGAGTACGCCAAGAACCGGGTGCAGGGCGCCGACCTCACCCAGATGGCCGACAAGACCGCCCCGCGGGTGACCATCACCAACCACCCGGACGTGCGCCGCTCGCTGCTGCTGCAGAAGTCGTACGCCGAGGGCCTGCGCGCGCTCGTCTGCTACACCGCGACCTGGCAGGACAAGGTCACGATCGCCGAGGCGGCCGGTGACGAGAAGGCCACCAAGCTGGCGAAGCGGGTGAACGACCTGCTCCTGCCGTTGGTCAAGGGCGTCGGTTCGGAGCGGGCGTACGAGCTGCTCGGTCACGAGGCGCTCCAGACCTACGGCGGTTCCGGCTTCCTCCAGGACTACCCGCTGGAGCAGTACGTCCGGGACGCCAAGATCGACACCCTGTACGAGGGCACCACCGCGATCCAGAGCCTCGACCTGATCTTCCGGAAGATCGTCCGGGACAACGGCAAGGCCCTGATGGCGGTCGCCGCCGAGATCCAGGAGCACATCGCCTCCGAGGCCGGCAACGGCCAGCTCAAGGAGGAGCGTCAGGCGCTCGGCAAGGCGCTCGCCGAGATCCAGAACATCCTCGGCGTGATGACCGGCTGGCTGGGCGAGGCCCAGGGCGGCGACACCCGCGCGCTCTACAAGGTCGGCCTGAGCAGCCGCCGGTTCCTGCTAGCGATCGGCGACCTGGTGGTCGGCTGGCTGCTGCAGAAGCAGGCGGACGTGGCGCTGAAGGCGCTGGCCGGCGAGGTCTCCGCGGCCGACAAGTCCTTCTACACCGGCAAGGTCGCCGCGGCCCGGTTCTTCGCCCGCGAGGTGCTGCCCCGCATCGGCGCCGACCGGCGGATCATCGAGGGCACCGACCTGGAGATCATGGACCTCCCGGAGGAGGCTTTCTGAGCCCTTCCGGGGGCTTTCATCCCTGAAACGTCACTCTCCCCCTCATGACGACGGCCGGCGGGCACCAGCCCGCCGGCCGTCGTCGTGCGCGCGGCCCGGGTGGATAGGCGGCCCGTTGGCGGGTAACCGTCGCGGACCACGACCGAGTACGCCCAAGGCCATCGCACGGGGGAGTGCAGCGCACATGGGCATTGGTAGCGCCATCTTTCTCATCGCGCTCGGCGCGATCATGACCTTCGCCATCCGGGCCAACGTCTGGTGGATCGACCTGCGCGCGGTCGGCTGGGTGTTCATCCTGGCCGGGCTGGGCGTCCTGCTGACCACGCTGTGGTTCTGGCAGGACCGCCGCAAGCGGGCCCGTACGCTCATCGTGGAGGAGAACCGGCTCTCGCATCCGACAGCGATGATGCCGCCGCCGCCCGACCCGCCGCCGCCGACGGCCCCGCCGTCCTGACGCGTCTCAGCGGCCGATCCGGTCCAGCTCGGCGAGGTCGTCGCCGGAGAGCGCCAGCCCGGCGCCGGCGATGTTCTCGCGCAGGTGCGCGACGGATTTGGTGCCGGGGATCAGCAGGATGTTCGGTGAGCGCCGCAGCAGCCAGGCCAGGGCGACGCCCATCGGTGTCGCCCCCAGGCGCTCGGCCACCGCCGACAACGCCGAGGACTGCAACGGGGTGAACCCGCCGAGCGGGAAGAACGGCACGTAGGCGACACCCTGCCGGGCCAGTTCGTCGATCAGGTCGTCGTCGCCGCGGTGGGCCAGGTTGTACTGGTTCTGCACGCAGACGATCGGCGCGATCGTCTGCGCCTCGGCCACCTGCTCCGGCGTCACGTTGCTCAGGCCCAGGTGGCGGATCAGACCCTCCTGCTGGAGCGCGGCGAGCGTGTCCAGCGCCTCGGTGAGCGATCCGGGCTGCGGCCCCGTGGCGTCGCCGAGCCGCAGGTTCACCAGGCCGAGCGCGTCCACGCCGAGCGTCTCCAGGTTCTCCCGGACCTGCCGGCGCAGGCTCTCCGGATCCCGTGCGGTGGGCCACCCGCCCTGCTCGTCCCGGTCCGCGCCGACCTTGGTGACGACGTGCAGCGAATCCGGGTACGGGTGCAGCGCCTCCCGGATCAGCCGGTTCGTGACGTGCGGCCCGTACGCCGCGCTGGTGTCGATGTGGGTGATGCCGAGCGCGACCGCCTCGCGCAGCACCGCCAGGGCGCCGTCGTGGT
Organism: Micromonospora sp. ANENR4; assembly: GCF_015354395.1. NCBI lineage: Bacteria > Bacillati > Actinomycetota > Actinomycetes > Micromonosporales > Micromonosporaceae > Micromonospora > Micromonospora sp. ANENR4. The sequence continues at coordinate 79,222 of NZ_JADKYQ010000005.1, read as the reverse complement.
CGGCCGGCGGTCCCATCACCCAGGGGCCGGCGAGCTGCATCGCGCCGTAGCCGAACCGGGTGACGGTCAGGTCGCCCAGCGTCCAGGTGCCGCCGGGCAGGGTGGTGCGGGCCATGCGTGTACCTCTCGTCGTTTTCGCGACGCCGCCGGATCGGGGCGTCCGGCTTCCACTATCGAGGTGTAACTTTCCATCGGGAAGTAGGCACCTCAAAGTGCGTAGCTCACCGGCGTGGCAGGAGCAGAGCATGAGCAAGGCCGAGTACGACGCGTTCCTGGCCGGGTGCCCCAGCCGGCAACTGCTCGACCGGATCACCGACAAGTGGGTCACGTTGGTGCTGGCCGCGTTGCGCACCGACGGCTCGCACCGGTTCGGAGCGGACTGCGCCGGTGAGCCGCGACCGAGGCGATACTCCGAGCTGTTCCGCACGCTGCCCGGGGTCAGTCAGAAGATGCTCACCCAGACGCTGCGCGCCCTGGAGCGCGACGGAATGATCACCCGCACCGTGGAGCCGACAGTGCCGGTGACTGTCACCTACGAGCTGACCGACCTCGGGTTCTCCCTGCACGAGATGATCCGGGGCCTGAAGACCTGGGCCGAGACGCACATGGACGACGTGCTCGCCAACCGGGCGACCTACGACAGCCGGGCCTGAGCCGTCCGTTCAGGCGCGGGCGGTGTGGCGGCCGGTGATCGGCGCGTTCCCCGGCGCGAGGTCGGCCCAGCGGGTCGTCGGCCGGTGCACCACCAGGTCGGTGGTCCGTAGCCCGTCCGGGTCGGCCCGCTGCGGATCGAGCAGCGCCGACAGCAGAGAGATCCCCGGGTTGTGCGCGACGAGCAGCACCGTCCCGGCGGTCGGCTCGACCGTCCACAGCAGCTCCAGCAGCTGATCCGGAAGCGCGTCGTACGCGGTCACCTCGTATCGCACCGCGGGAGCCGAGCCCGCCGGACCGCCCTCCGGCGGGGAACCGCTCATGCCCATCGCCACGTCGTGCCAGGTCTGCCGGGTGCGCCGGGCGGGCGAGCAGAGGACCACGTCGGGGAGCAGCGCGTGCCGGGCCAGCCAGGCGCCCGCGGTGGCGGCGTCGGCGTGCCCGCGCGCGGTGAGCGACCGGTCCGTGTCCGGGAGGTCACCGGACTGCTCGGCCTTGGCGTGCCGCAGCAGCACCAGCGTCCGCTGCCCGTTCCTGCCGTCCGTCATACCGCCCAGCTTGCCTGATTGACGATCAAAGCGCCTGGGTATGTCGATGTGTGCCGCTACCTCATCCATGGCCGCGGCGGGCAGGAAACGCCAGCAGGACGCCAAGGAGGCGACGTCATGGGCATCGGTGCCAGCATCTTCCTCATCGCGCTCGGCGCGATCTTCGCGTTCGCCGTCGACGCCAATCTCGGATGGCTGAACCTCAACGTGGTGGGCTGGGTGCTCATGCTCGCCGGCGTCGCCGGCCTGCTCACCACGCTCTACTTCTGGAACAGCCGCCGCCGTGTGGTGGCCGCTCCGGTACGCGAGCAGGTCGTCGCCGAGCCGGTGGTGCCGGTGCGCGACGACCGCGTCGTACGCGAGGAGTACCGCGAGGTGCGCCGTCCGGGCTCGGGCTACCCGGCCTGACCCCCGAGAACCCGAGGGCCCCGCAACGGAGCGGGGCCCTCGCGCATGTCCGGGGTCCGCCCGGGTCAGGCGAACAACGCGAAGTAGATCGCGATGTGGTGGCAGATCGCCGCGACGAGCGTGCAGGCGTGGAAGAACTCGTGGTGGCCGAAGACGGTGGGCCACGGGTTCGGCCGGCGCAGCGCGTAGAACACCGCGCCCACGCTGTAGATCGCGCCGCCCACGCTCAGCAGCACCAGCGCGGTCACGCCACCGGAGTGCAGGATCTGCGGCAGCATGGCCACCGCTACCCAGCCGAGCGCCAGGTAGAGCGGGGCGGAGACCCAGCGTGGCGCGTGCGGCCAGATCAGCTTGACCGCCACGCCCGCGATCGCGCCGCCCCAGACCAGGCTCAGCATGATCGTGGCCTGCCGGGTGTCCAGCAGCAGCGCGCAGAACGGTGTGTAGGTGCCGGCGATGAACACGAAGATCATCGAGTGGTCCATCCGGCGCATGATCTGGTAGCCGCGTTCGGACCAGACCCGCCGGTGGTAGAGCGCGCTGGTGCCGAACAGCCCGCACACGGTGAAGCTGTAGATCAGGCAGCTCACCAGCGGCGCCCAGCCGGGACGACCGGCGGCGATCGAACACAGCACGATGCCGCAGACGAGAGCGGCGAAGAACGCGTAAGCGTGCAGCCAGCCGCGCATGCGCGGCTTCCCGATGTCGGCCGGCCGGAGCCGGAACGGTGCGGAGGTCGTCACCTCAATAGGTTACGACGGCGTAGGTTACTTGCAAGTAGTGTGGACCGTCACCTCACCCGGCGGGAGGATGACCGGATGCTGATCCGGCCGGTCGGGGCGTACGCCCTGCTCCTCGACTGCGACGACGCGGAGCAGGCACAGGCGTGGCGGGCCGAACTGTGGCGCCGGCGCGAGGCGGGCGAGCTGACCGCCACCGAGATCGTCCCCGGCGCGGTCACCGTGCTGCTCGACGGCGTACCGGACCCGCAGGCGGCAGCCGCGCGGATCGCTGCCTGGCACCCCCGGACCGCCGCCTGCGGCGCGGCCACCACCGAGGTCCGGGTGCCAGTCGTGTACGACGGTGAGGACCTCCCGCTTGTCGCCGACCACTGGCAGGTGGACGTGCCCGCGGTCGTGGACCGGCTGCGGCGTACCGAGTTCCGGGTCGCGTTCTGCGGGTTCGCACCGGGGTTCGCTTACCTGACCGGGCTGCCGCCCGAGCTGGCGGTGCCCCGGCTCGCCACGCCCCGTACCCGGGTGCCGGCCGGCTCGGTCGCGCTCGCCGGCCCGTACGCGGGCATCTACCCCGCCGCGTCACCCGGCGGCTGGCTGCTCGTCGGCCGCACCGACCTGCCGCTGTTCGACGTGCACGCCGACCCGCCCGCCCGGCTCACCCCCGGCAGCCGCGTCCGGCTGGTCGACGCGCCGTGATCGAGGTGCTGCGTGCCGGGGCGCTCACCACCGTTCAGGACCAGGGGCGGCCCGGGTGGGCGCACCTCGGCGTACCCCGCTCCGGCGCGCTCGACCCGGCCGCCCTGCGCCTGGCCAACCGGCTCGTCGGCAACGACGAGGACGCCGCCGGGCTGGAGATCACCATGACCGGCTGCGCGCTGCGCGTCACCCGGGCCGTGGCTGTCGCCCTCACCGGCGCCCCGGCCGACGTGGTCGTCGAGTGGCCGGCCGGGGCCGCGCAGCGCCGCCCGGGGGACGTGGGACGGCCGCTGGCGCTGCCCGCCGGGGCGGTGCTGCACGTCGGACCGGCCCGCGCCGGGGTACGGACCTGGCTGGCGGTCAGCGGCGGGATCGCTGTAGAGCCGGTGCTCGGCAGCCGCGCCACCGACACGCTCTCCGGCCTCGGCCCGCCGCCGCTGCGCGACGGGGACCGGCTGCCCCTCGGCACCCCGGCCGGCCCACCCGCACCCGTCGACGTCCCCGTCACCGGGCCGGTCCCGGACGAGCTACAGCTGAGCGTGCGCCCCGGCCCCCGGCAGGACTGGTTCACCCCCGAGGCGCTCGATCTGCTGTGCCGCGCCGCGTACACGGTGAGCCCGGACAGCAACCGGGTCGGCGCACGGCTGGCCGGCGCGACGCTGACCCGCGCGGTCGCCGGCGAACTGCCCAGCGAGGGTCTGGTGCTCGGCGCGGTGCAGGTGCCGCCGGACGGCCGGCCGCTGGTCTTCCTGGCCGACCACCCCACCACCGGCGGGTACCCGGTCATCGGGGTGGTGGACGACGTGACAGCGCTCGCCCAGGCCCGGCCAGGCACTACGGTGACGTTCCATGGACCTCAACGCTGACCTGGGCGAGGGATTCGGAAGCTGGCGGCTCGGCGACGACCACGCGCTGCTCGACCTGATCAGCTCCGCGAACGTCGCCTGCGGCTTCCACGCCGGTGACGCGACCACCATGCACCGGGTCTGCGCCGGCGCCGCCGAACGCGGCGTCGCGGTGGGCGCTCAGGTCGGCTACCGGGACCTCGCCGGCTTCGGCCGGCGGCACATCGCGTACGACTTCGCCGAACTACGCGACGAGACGATCTACCAGCTCGGGGCGCTCGACGCGTTCTGCCGCCGGTACCGCACCAGGGTCCGCTACCTCAAGCCGCACGGCGCGCTCTACCACGCAGTGGCCCGCGACGAGGGCCAGGCCGCCGCGCTGGTGGCGGCGATCAGCGGGTACGACCACGAGCTGCCGGTGCTCTGCCAGCCCGGCACCGTGCTGGCCCAGCTCGCCGCGGGCGCCGGGCTGCGGGTGGTGGCCGAGGGCTTCGCCGACCGCAACTACCTCCCCAACGGCACGCTCGTGCCGCGCAGCTCACCCGACGCGCTGGTGACCGACCCGGAGCAGGTGGCCGTCCGGGCGGTACGGATGGCCGTCGAGCGCACGCTGGTCGCCGTGGACGGGACGGTCATCCCCGCCCCGGTCGAGTCGATCTGCCTGCACGGGGACACGCCCGGTGCGGTGCGCTGCGCGGAGCTGGTCCGCGCCGCGCTCATCGACGCCGGGGTGACCCCCACCCCGTTCACCTGAACGGAGCGGTCAGGACTCGTCCATGCCGCGCAGGACCAGCGGCACGCGGGTCGCGCCACCGGTGACCACCCGGACCGGCACCCCCCAGTCCTGCCGCGTCAGGTGGCAGGCCGCGTGCTCCACGTCGGCGTCGCAGGTCGCCGCCTGGGCGGTCACCTGGAGCACCCCCTGCGCCACGTCGCCGCTCACCACCAGCCTGCGGGACAGGTCGGTGGTCGTGCCCGCGCCCTCGACCAGCAGCTCCGGCGGGGACGCCGAGACCACCAGCCGGGTCGACGGCCCGTACGTCTCGTCGAGCTTCTGCCCCGGCGCCGGCGTGAAGATCACGTCGAGCGTCAGCTCCCCGGCCGCCACGTCGGTGGGCTTGCGCTCCAGCCGGTGCCGGGGGCCGTCCACCGTGCTCGCGCCGGCCGAGGTCAGCGCGCCCGGCGCCAGCCGGGTCAGCCGGTGCGCGGCCGACTCGACCACCAGCACGTCGCCCTCACCGGTGAGCACCAGGTCGCTCGGCTCGGCCAGCCCGTCCGCCACGGTGCCCACCTGGCCGGTCTCCGGGTCGAAACGGCGCACCGCCCCGTTGTACGTGTCGGCGATCAGCACCGAACCGTCGGGCAGCGCGCACACGCCCAGCGGGTGCTGGAGCAACGCCTGGTCGGCCGGGCCGTCGACGTGCCCGAAGTCGAACAGGCCCTGACCGACGGCGGTGTGCATCTCGCCGCCGGAGACCCACCGGATCGCGCTGGTCTCGCTGTCGGCCACCCAGAGGCGGGTGCCGTCGGCCGAGACCGACAACCCGGACGGCTGGGCCATCCACACGTCCGGCAGCGGGCCGTCGCGCAGCGCCTCGACAGTGGTCCCGGCGTACATGCCGGCGGTCCGCTTCATCGGGTCGAACCACCAGAGCTGGTGGATGCCGGCCATCGCCACGATCACCCGGTCGTCGTACCAGGCCACGTCCCAGGGGGAGGACAGGTCGACGGCACGGGCGTCGTGCGCGTGGTCGTCGACTGTCGAGCGCCACTGCCGCCCGGTGCCGGCCACGGTGACCACCTCGCCGGAGGACAGCCGTACGCCGCGCAGCAGGTGGTTGACCGTGTCCGCGACGACCACGTCGTAACCGGCCACCTCGGCCACGTGCGGCGGCAGCAGGCAGAGCCCTTGCGGCTCGGCGAACGTGGCGGCGGAGGCTGGGCCGTCCGTACGACCCCGGGAACCGGCGCCGATGCGGCGGACCACCGTCTCGCCGTCGGCGGCCAGCTCGACCAGTGAGTGCCGGGCCGAGTCGCTGACCAGCAGGTTCCCGCCGTCGAGCGGCAGCGCCTTGCCGGGGAACCGCAGCACCGTGTCCGGCTCGGCCGGCGGCACGTACGGGCCCTCGCCCCGGTGCAGCGTGCCCTTCGCCTCGTGGCCGGCGATCAACTCGTCGATCAGCCGGGCCAGCCCTTCGGCGTGCCCCTCGCCGGCCATGGTGGCGACCACGTAGCCCTCGGGGTCGACCACGGCGAGCGTCGGCCACGCCTTGGCCGCGTACTGCTGCCACATGTCCATCTCGGCGTCGTCGAGCACCGGGTGGTGCACGCCGTACCGCTCGACGGCCGCGGCCAGCGCCGCCGGGTCCTTCTCGTGCTCGAACTTCGGCGAGTGCACGCCGATCACGACCAGGACGTCGCCGTACTTGTCTTCGAGCGGGCGCAACTCGTCGAGCACGTGCAGGCAGTTGATGCAGCAGAACGTCCAAAAATCTAGGATGACGCAACGACCTCGGAGGTGCCGCAATGTCAGGTTTCGTCCGCCTGTGTTGAGCCAAGCGCGACCGCGAAGCTCGGGAGCTCGTACCCGTGGTGCAGAGGTCATGCGGCCAAGCCTGCCACGCCGCTAACGACGCCGTCAGAGGCCCTAGCAACGCCAAACGGCCCCAGCTCCAGCTGGACTAGTTACCGGGCCGAACAGGCGCGGGATGGGGTCCTACGGGGGTCACGCGCAGCGGCGGCTCGTCGGGACGGGCCGGACATGCCGAGGACGCTAGGGCCCTGGCGGGACTAGATGCAAGCGTCTTTCAGGACTTACAGGAGTCGAGCAGGACGATCTTGCCGCGCAGGTCGGCCAGCATGACGGCCTTGCCGCCGGTGTTCAGCACACCGATACGGCGCGGAGCGCCCACCCCGGCGAGGGGTGGGCGCTCCGCGTACGTGTGGTTACTGGCCGGCGGGCTTCAGGCAGAGGATCCGGGTGGTCCCGCCGCCCTCGACCGAGACCGAGGGCTGCGACAGATCGGCGCACTTGTCCTTGTTGTCCACCTTCGACACCACGCTGAACGCGCCCGGCTCGCCGCAGTCGGCGGCCACGGCGCTCGTGCCGGACTGCTTCACGCAGGAGCCGACGGCCGGGTCGAAGCCCGCCGACTTGTCGCCGCCGACCTTGCCGAGCAGCGTGAGCAGACCCAGCGGTACGGCGAGGATGAGCACCGCCGCGATCAGCACGGCGGCGAGCACCCGGCCGTTGCGCACCTTCGGCGGGGGCGCCTCGGTCTGCGACTCGGTGGCATCCGGCTTGAACGCGTCGAAGCGGCCCTGCTCCGGCTCGGTGCCGGGCCCGTCCTGCGCCCACGCCGGCGGGGCCTGCTGGGGCGGCGGGAAGGCGTTCGGACCCGCCGGGCCCTGGCCGGGCACCGCGACCGAGGCGCGTCCCCCGGCGGACGGGCCGAACCGGTCCGGCTCGCCGAACGGCTCGGGCCGGCCGGCCGGGCTGCCGAACGCCGCCTGCTGCCCACCCGGACCGCCGAACGGGTCGGGCTGACCGCCCGGGTTGCCGAACGGATCCTGGTGCCCGCCGGGGCTGCCGAACGACTCCTGCTGACCCCCGGGGCCGAACGGGTCCGGCCGGCCACCCGGGCCGCCGAACGCGTCCTGGCCGCCGGGAGCGCCGTACGGGCTCTGCGGGCCGCCGAACGGGTCACGGGAGGCGTCGGGCTGCTCGCCGCCCGGGTGCACGCCGTTTGCCGGGCGGGTGTTGCCGGGCGGGTCCACGAAGGACGGCACACCGACCGGGAACGACGGCGGCGCGGCCGGCGAGGAGGGTGCTCCGGCGTACCCGTGCGGGCCGTCGGTGTCCTCGGATCGCGACTGCGGGCCGGGGAAGCCGTTGCCGTGCGGCCCGTCCTGGCCGGGGAACCCGGACTCGTCCTGCTCGGGGGCGTCCTCGGGCTCCGGGCGGGCGGGCCGCCCGTACACGCGGGGCTGCGGCGTGGGGCCGCCGGTCGGCAGCGGCTGGTCGGACGGCGGGGTGACCCGGCTGGCCACCGGCACCGATGCGCTCGCCGAGACCGGGCCGCCCTCCGGGGAGGTACGCGGGCCGGGAACGGCGGGCGACTGCGGCTCCTCCGGGCGGGACGCGTTCCAGCCGCCGTCGCCGCGCTCCGGCTCGTACCCCTGGGGTTCGGGGCCCGGGTGGTCGGCGGGCGACGACGCGGCCAGCGCGGCGCCCGGCACTCGCTGCTGCTGTGCCGGCAGCGGCACCGCGTTGCCGGGCGAGATGCCCGGCGCGGGCGCGGGCTGGTAGGCCGGGGCGGAGTCCTCGGACCGGCCCCACGCCTCGGCCTGCGGCCACGGCTCGGGCGACGGTGCGGCCGGACGCTCGTCCTGGTTGCCGCCCCAGCCGGCGGGCGCGTCGGACGACGGCACGGACACGCTCGCGCGGGCCTCGACCGGCGCGGCGGCACCCCAGGCGGGTTGCGCCTGCTCGTCCGACGGCCGCGCGGGTTCGCGCTGCTGCGGTACGGCGGCGCCGTCACCCCAGCCGCCGGACTGCCGGCCCTGGTTCGGCTCCCAACCGCCCGGCTGTGCCGCCTCGGCGGGGTTCGCGGCGCGCCCGGCGGCCCAGCCGCCCGAGCGGTCCGGGTCCTCGGTGCGGGCCGGCTCGTCCCAGCCGCCGGACCGGTTCTCGGCCTGCGGGGCGGGCCAGCCACCGGAGCGCTGTCCCTCGTCGTGCTGGGGTCCACCGGTCGCGCGCCAGCCGCCGCTGTCCTCGGCCGAGCGGTTGTCCTGATCGGACTGCTCCGGAGTGGACCAGGCGTTGTCCGGCCGGGTGGCGCCGGGCACCGAGACCGCTGCGGCGGCCCGGGCGGGGGGGTCGGCCGGCGGCCAGGTGGCGCCGGTCTGCTGACCCGGTGCCCAGGCAGGCTGGCTCTCCCGCGGGTTCCAGCCGCCCGAGCGGTTCGGGTCGTCGGACGCGGCGGGCTGCTCGTCGCGTGGGGCCCAGCCGCCGGAGCGGTTCGGGTCGTCCTGCTGCTGCTGCGCGGCGGCCCAGCCACCGGCGCGACCGGAGGCGTCCTCGTGCTGCCCGCCGGTGGGCGCGAAGCCGCCGGAGCGGTTCGGGTCGTCCGCGGGGGCGGGCGTGACCCAGGTCTCGTTCGGCACGGTGGCCGGGGCGGGCACGTAACCGGTGCCGCGGGCGGCCGGGTCACCGGAGGGCGACCAGCCCTGCTGCTGCTCGCCGGCGTTCCACCCCTGACGGTTCTGCTCGGCGGCGGCCCAGGGGGCCTGCGACGGCTCGGCCGGGCTGCCCGGCGGCGTGGCGGACCAGGCGGGCGGCGCCTGCTCGGCGCCGCGATCAGGGCCGGGCTGCTCCTGGTTGCCCCAGGCGGGGCCACCGGAACCGGACCAGGCGGGGCTGCCCTGGTCGTTGCCGCCCCAGGCGGGCTGCGGGACCTGGGCGGTCGCCCGCCCGGTCACCGGTTGCCCGGCGGGCGGGGCCCACGCGGGTGGCTGGTCGTCGTTCGCGGCCCAGGCCGGGGCCGGCTGCGCGGGCCGACCGGCCGGCGGGGGCGGTGCCCAGCCGAGGTCGGGTGCGCCGTTGTACCCGTTGTCCTGCTGCGCCGGCTGATCGCCGTACGGCACCGGTCCGCCGGTGCCCGGCGACACCTCGCCCGGCTCCTGGCCGGGGCGGTGCGGAGCCTCGGACGTCATGGGTGCGCCTCCTCCATCACAGGTCGGCCGCCGATGCCGGTCGGGAGAACCGTCGGCACGACTACCGGCGTCGCCGGCGGGTACCGGCCGTGCGGGCTCCCCGCACCGTATCCGGTGGTCGCCCGAGGCCGCTCGGGGGAGCATCAGCGGTCACCGAAAGTCACCGGACGACGTCGATGGGTTTCGCTGTCTCGTATCCGTCCGGAGTCAGCCGGTTGGCGACCGTGCCAACCGTACCGGGCGGTGAAGCGAGGTGGAATCCCGGTGCCGACCGATACCGGTACGCCGAAGACCCGCCCGGAGTCGGGCGGGTCTTCGGACTGGAGGAGGTGAGAAAGGTCTGTGGCGTCAGCTCATGTGACGCTGGGCGATGGCGAGAAGCTCCTCGCGGACCGCGGGCGAGTTGGCGGAACGCAGCGCGTGCTCGATGGCGCGGGCGCGGCGGTTGGCGTCGCGGCGGGTGCGGATTCGCTCGATCATGCTCATCTTGGGTCTCTCCTCCTGGCTATTCGGTTGTCAGCCCCTTGATGTCTCTATTTAAGCGCACTGGGCCCGTCATCGCCATCGATTATTAGGTGAGCTGAACCACGCACCTACGGATCGTAGGTCCACCCGCCCCTTAATCCTATGATTCCGTTCCCAAAACGGTTACGGCCGGTGTGCCGGGCGTTCACCCTCGGCACACCGGCCGTGACCGGAGCGGTGGTTCGTCAGGTCCAGGCGAGCAGCGCCGCCTCCGGGTCGGCCAGGAAGTCCCCGATGTCGCGGAGGAACTTCGAGCCCAGCTCACCGTCGATGATCCGGTGGTCGAAGGAGAGGCCGAGTGTGGTCACCAGGCGCGGCTTCACCTTGCCCTTGTGCACCCAGGGCTGCTCCCGTACCGCGCCGAAGGCGAGGATCGCCGACTCGCCCGGGGGCAGGATCGGCGTACCGGTGTCGACGCCGAAGACGCCCACGTTGGTGATGGTGAGCGTGCCGCCGGACATGTCCGCCGGGGACGTCTTGCCCGACTTCGCGGTCTGTACCAGTTCCGTCATCGCGTCCGCCAGCTCGCGCAGCGAGAGCCGCCCGGCGTCCTTGATGTTCGGCACGATCAGGCCGCGCTCGGTGGCCGCCGCGATGCCGAGGTTGACGTACTCCTTCACCACGATCTCGTCACCGGCCCAGGTCGAGTTGACCATCGGGTGCCGCTTGACCGCCAGGAGCACCGCCTTGGCGACCAGCAGCAGCGGCGAGACGCGTACGTCCCGCCACTCGCGCCGCTCGCGCAGCCGGTCCAGCGCCTTCATCGCCCGGGTCACGTCGACGGTCAGGAACTCCGTCACGTGCGGGGCGGTGAACGCCGAGCGGGCCATGTTCTCCGCGGTGAGCTTGCGTACCCCCTTGACCGGGATGCGCTGCTCGCGGTCCGCGCCGAAGCTCGCGGCCGACGCGGCCGGTGCCGCGACCGTCTGCGGTTCGGCCGCCGCCGGGGTCGCGCTCGCCGCCCGCTGCACGTCCTCACGGGTGATCGAGCCGAGCGGACCCGAGCCGGTGAGCGTGGCCAGGTCGATGCCGAGATCCTTCGCCAGCTTGCGGACCGGCGGCTTGGCCAGCACCGGACCGGTGACCCGGCCGTTGCCGTTGACCGCCGACGCCGGAGCGGGTGCCACCGGCGCGGGAGCGACAGGCGCGGGCGCCACCGGGGCGGCGGCCTGAGCCGGTGCCGGCGCGTCGCCCTTGCGCGGGCGGCGCTTGGCCGGGGCGTTGCGCGGGCCGTAGCCGACCAGCACGGCGGTGCGCCCACCCGGGGCCACACCACCGATCAGGCCCGGCTCGACCATGCCCTCGGCCGGCGCGACCTGGACCGCGGCGAGCGACGCGGCAGACGGTGCGGGCAGGTCCGACGCGGGGGTCGCGGTCGTCGACTCCTCGATCGGCCCGGCGTTCGGGTCGGTATCGATCGCGATGATCGGCACGCCGACCTCGACCGTGGACCCCTCCGGGTGGAAGATCGCCTGCACCCGGCCGGCCCACTTCGCCGGGATCTCGACCGCCGCCTTGGCGGTCTCCACCTCGACGATCGGCTGGTTCAGCTCGATGTCATCGCCGACCTTGACCAGCCAGGCGAGGATCTCGCCCTCGGTCAGGCCCTCGCCCAGGTCGGGAAGGTTGAACTCCTTGATCCGGGACATGCCGCTCACCAGCCGAACGTGCGGTCGACGGCGTCGAGCACCCGGTCCAGGTCGGGCAGGTACTCCTCCTCCACCCGGGCGGCCGGGTAGGGGGTGTCGAAGCCGGTCACCCGCAGCACCGGAGACTCCAGGGAGTAGAAGCACTCCTCGGTGATCCGGGCCGCGATCTCCGACCCGAGACCCAGGTTGCCCGGGGCCTCGTGCACTACTACGCAGCGGCCGGTGCGCCGTACCGACTCGTACGCGGCGGTCAGGTCCAGCGGCGAGATCGTGCGCAGGTCGATGACCTCCAGCTCGCGGCCGTCCTCGGCGGCGGCGGTGGCCGCGTCGAGCGCGGTGCGGACCATCGGGCCGTACGCCAGCACCGTCGCGTCGGTGCCGGGCCGCGCGACCCGGGCCGAGTGCAGCGGGTACGCGTCGGCGATCGGCGCGTCCAGGTCCACCGGACCCTTCTCCCAGTAGCGCCGCTTCGGCTCCAGGAACACGATCGGGTCGTCCGACGCGATCGCCTGCTGGATCATCACGTACGCGTCCTGCGGGTTCGCGCAGCTCACCACCTTGAGACCGGCGGTGTGCGCGAAGTACGCCTCGGGCGACTCGGAGTGGTGCTCGACCGCCCCGATGCCGCCGCCGAACGGGATGCGGATGACCATCGGGATCCGCACCTTGCCCTGCGAGCGGTAGTGCATCTTCGCCACCTGCGACACGATCTGGTCGTACGCGGGGTAGACGAAGCCGTCGAACTGGATCTCGCAGACCGGCCGGAAGCCGCGGATGGCCAGGCCGACGGCGGTGCCGATGATGCCGGACTCGGCCAGCGGGGTGTCGATCACGCGCTGGTCGCCGAAGTCCTTCTGGAGACCGTCGGTGATCCGGAACACGCCGCCGAGCTTGCCGACGTCCTCGCCCATGATGACGACCTTGGGGTCGTTCTCCAGGGCCCGCTGCAGGCCGGTGTTCAGCGCCTTGCCGAGGGTGAGCGTCTCCGTGGCCATCAGTGCGCGCTCCCCTCGAAGGACTCCATGTACTGCGTGAACCGGGCCCGCTGCTCGTCCAGTTCGGGAGAGCCGTTGGGGTAGACGTGGTCGAACATGGTCACCGGCTGCGGGTCGGGCATGGCGAGCACGCGCTCGCGCAGGTGCACCGACTCGGTGCGGGCCTGCTCGTCGACAGCGGTGAAGAACGACTCGTCGGCGATCTTCTGCTTGGTCAGGAACGCCTTCATCCGGGCGATCGGGTCCTTCGCCTGCCACGCCTCGACCTCGCTGGCGATGCGGTAGCGGGTCGGGTCGTCGGAGGTGGTGTGCGCGCCCATCCGGTAGGTGTACGCCTCGATCAGGCTCGGGCCCTGGCCGTTGCGCGCGTTGTCCAGCGCGTGCCGGGTCACCGCGTACGACGCGAGCACGTCGTTGCCGTCCACCCGGACACCGGGGAAGCCGAACCCGCCGGCCCGCCGGTACAGCGGCACGCGGGTCTGCCGCTCCAGCGGCTCGGAGATGGCGTACTGGTTGTTCTGGCAGAAGAACACCAGCGGGGCGTTGAAGACGCTGGCCCAGACGAACGACTCGTTGACGTCGCCCTGGCTGGTGGCGCCGTCGCCGAAGTAGGCGATGACCGCCTCGCCGTCCTCGCCGCCGGTCTTGCCGTCCATGGCGACACCCATTGCGTACCCGGTCGCGTGCAGGGTCTGCGCCCCGATCACGATCGTGTACATGTTGAACTTGAACTCGTTCGGGTCCCAGCCGCCCTGGTCGACGCCGCGGAACAGGCCCAGCGGCATGATCGGGTCGATGCCGCGGCAGTAGAGCACGCCGTGCTCGCGGTAGGTCGGGAAGGCCATGTCCTGCGTACGCAGTGCCCGGCCGGAGCCGACCTGCGCGGCCTCCTGGCCCAGCAGACTGGCCCAGAGTCCCAGCTCGCCCTGGCGCTGCAGAGCGGTGGCCTCGGCGTCCAGCTTGCGGACCAGCACGAGGTCGCGGTACAGCCCGCGGTACTCCTCGTCGGTGAAGTCGACGCGATACTCGGTCCCGTCCGGGCCGAGCGCGCTCTCGATCCGCTCACCCTCGGGGGTCAGCAGTTGTACGAGTTCCGGTTCACCGGTCGCGGCGGCGCGTCTGGTTCGGGGTGCGGCCCGCTTGCTGCGGGTGGCGGCCCCGGGGTCGCCCTTTGCCATCCGTCTCTCCCTGTCTGTCTGCGCCGGCGCCGGGGGTTACCCGAGCCGAGCACCTCGTGCGCCCGCCCGGCTGGTGCCGGGTCGGTCCCTGGCGACCGCGCCTGACCCCGGTAGGGGTTGCCGCGCGGCGTGAGCCGGAGTCGGTCGGGGACAGACCCAGGCCCGGGAGCGCCGGCACCGTTCCGCACCAGCCGCGGGGTACGCGGAGGTGGCGGCTGCGTTGCCGTCGTGTCTGAATGATTGCAGAGGAGGTGAGCGGGCCCACAGTATGGCCTCCCTCGCCGGTGAGGTTCGATCGGGTTCACGACGGATAAGCGCTTTGTCCGCAGTGGTGGATGCGGCCGACGTACAAAATGTGTGTCGACACGCGGTTGCGGCTGGTGAACTGAGCGTCACTGGGTCAAGCTTGCGGTGAGCTGTTGCGCGGCATTTGTCCGAATATCCGCGCGTGCTCTTCGTCCGTCCGTGCGTGAGGAGTGTGCCGGTGTCCGAACCAGAGGGTCCGCCCGGTACGCCCTTCCTCGGCCGGCACCGGGCACTGCCCGCCTCACCGTACCGCCGGGTCGTGGGCGCCCACCGCGCCACCGGGACCGGCGGTCCCAGCCGCGGCTACCTGCTCACCGTGGCGTTGCTCGCCGGCACCGCGTCGATGCCGATCCTCGCCGCGATCAGCACCGGATCCGCCACGGTCGGCAACAGCGCCCTCCCCGACACCAGCACCCCGTTCCTGCCGACCCCCTCGGTCGGCCCGGTGGTGATCCCGATGCCCCACGGCACCCAGGCCCCGGCGCCGTCCACGCCCACGCCCGCCGTCGGCGTGACCTCGGTGCCCCCGGCGCGGCCAGTGCTCCCGGCGGCGCCGGCCCTGCCCGACGACAGCGACCTCGGCTCCCGGCACCGGTCCCGCCCGGTCGCCGCGCCCCCGCCGCCGTCCACGCCGGTCCGGCCCACCCCGATCCGCCCGCCGCGCCCGTCGCCGGTGCCCTCACCGTCGCCGTCACACTCGCCGTCGCCGTCGCCGTCGCACTCGCCGTCGGACCCGGCCACGCCGACGCCCGAGCCGAGCCCGAGCCCCGAGCCGTCCGTCACGACCGCCGAGCCGACGCCCTCGGGAGGCTCGTCCGGCCCGTCCAGCCCATCGGATCCGTCAGGTCCCGCCGACCCGTCGAGTCCCGCCGAGCCGTCGGGTTCTGCTGCTCCGTCGGGTTCCGCTGATCCGTCGGGTCCTGCCGGGCCGTCCGCCACCTCTGTTCCGTCCGGCCCGTCGGTGTCCCACACCTCATGATCGACACCACTCCGGCGTAGTGGTGTGGTCCCGCCTGGCCCGATGCAGCCACTTCGCCGAGGTGGTGTGGATCAACGAGGGGTGAGGTGATTGGGGGCTGGCGCCGGCATGATCGACACCAGTACGGCGTGGTGGTGTGGTCACGAGCGGCTTGATACGGCCACCTCGCCGGAATGGTGTGGATCAACGAGGTTCGGGGGAAGCCCCGCGTGTCGGGCGGGGTGGTCCCGATGCGCGCGGGTCGCATGATCGACACCACTTCGCCGTGCTGGTGTGGTTCCGACCGGCTCGATGCAGCCACCTCGGCGAGGTGGTGTGGATCAGCGAGGGCAGGGCCGAGGCCATCGGGTCGGTCACCCGCATGATCGACACCAGTACGGCGTGGTGGTGTGGTTCCGGGCGGTCTGATGCCGCCACCTCGCCGACGTGGTGCCGATCATGCGAACGGGAATGCCTAGGCCGGGTCGTCAGTGAGGCGGTGGCGGTTCGCCTCGATCCAGGCGTTCAGCGCCTCCGGGTCGTCCGGGTCCACCCCGTCCGCCATGAGCTGCGCCACCGCCGCGGTGGCCGGGCTGCGCCGCTCACCGGTGCTGTAGAGCCGGGCGAACTCCGGGACCATCTCGGTGATCGCCTCGTCCGTCCGGGCCGCCGCCGACTGCGACAGCCCGCGCTGCCGGGCCGCGTACGCCGCCCAGGCGCGCAGCACCCGGGGCAGCATCGCCGCGTCGTCCATGTCCAGCACGGCCCGGCGGTGCACCCAGTCGAGCAGGAACAGCTCGGCCACCATCGGGCTCCACCGCATCGGGTCGGCATCCGGGAAGCTGGCCGCGTGGTCGAGCAGCAGGCCGAGGCAGAAGTGCAGCGAGGCCAGCTCGCCGTCGGCCACCTCGGGCAGCCCGAACCGGGTCGCCTCGGGTGAGTCGAGGAAGGCACGCACCAGGCGGGTGCGCTCCTCGTCGGTGGGCGCCGGCATCACGGCCGGACCGGCCGGCGGCGTCGGCCCCGGGAGCGCGGCCAGCCGGGCGCCCACGAGCGCCCGGTCGGTGGCCAGCGAGCCCTGTGCGGGCAGCTCGGTGAGGTCGTCGGTGACCGCCAGGTGGCGGCTCACCTCGGCGTGCATCCGGGCCGGGTCCTCGGTGCGGAACCAGGTGAACTCGTCCTCGGTGCAGATCTCCCGGGCCTGCTCGACGATCCGTCCGGCCGGGCCGCCGACGAAGACGTCCTTGGTGATGCCGATGTTGTGGTCGACGAGGGCGACCAGGGCGTGCTCCGGGCCGCCCTCCTCCTCGTCGTCGTACGCGAACGTGGCGAGGTAGGAGGTCTGGTCGCCGTACACGTCGCC
The DNA here is from genome assembly GCF_015354395.1 of Micromonospora sp. ANENR4. Taxonomy (NCBI): domain Bacteria; kingdom Bacillati; phylum Actinomycetota; class Actinomycetes; order Micromonosporales; family Micromonosporaceae; genus Micromonospora; species Micromonospora sp. ANENR4. The sequence continues at coordinate 62,648 of NZ_JADKYQ010000005.1, read as the reverse complement.
GTACGCCCAGGCGCCGGTGACGCGCACCCGGCCGAGCTGGCCGGCCCACGACGGGGCGTACGCCCCGGGCCGGACCCGGGCGGCGCCGTCGGCGTCGGGCACCAGCGCGGCGAAGACGGCCCGCAGTGTGGTCGCGGCGGCACTGCGGCGCCGGGACGTGGCGGCGAGGAAGCCGCTGACGAACTCGCGGACGGCCTGCTCCCGGTCGTGCTCCGCGACGGCGTAGACGCTGCCCAGCAACGCGGCGCCGAGCATCTCCGCGTCCAGGGCCGAGTCGAGCCTCGTCACGTCGCGCGCGGCGTGCAGCACCGCGTCGTAGGGGGTCTGTGGCGTGGCCATGCATCGACCCTACGCCGCACCGGCCGCCCCCACACCGGTCAGCACGCCGGGTTCAGCGCCGTCCCGCCTCGCGCAGCGCGTCCCGGGCCGTGCCGTAGCGCGCCAGCACCGCCCAGACCGGGTCCAGCACGTACTTCTCGGAAACGCTGCCCACCGACGTGAGCAGGCGTTGCTCGGCCCGCGCCCGGGCCCGCCGGGCCGCCCACCCGATGACCGGCCGGGTCAGCGCCGCGATCAGCAGCCCGGCCAGCAGGCCGCCGAGCAGCAGGACCGTGGGCCAGGGCACCACGCCGAGCGTCGGATGCTCCAGCGGCGGCAGGCCGAGCAGGCGCACCGCGTACCCGACGAGCAGCCAGACCAGGCCGGCCAGCGCGGCGAGGGTGACCACCCACTGGAGCGCGCCGACCACCCGCCACCAGGCGGGCCGCCGGTCCATGCCCAGGTCGGTCGCGGCGACCGCGTGGTCGAGCGCGCCCGGCAGGTCGGCCTGCCGGGCGCGGGCCGCGGCGGTCACCGCGGCCGGCCACGGCGCCGGCAGGCCGCTCGCGGACCGCTCGGCCACCGCGCGGATCGCCAGCATGACGGCGGAGCGCTGCGCGGCTGTCGGATCGGGTACGGAGGTGGCAGCGACCAGGCTCTCCGCCGGCGCGTCCGGGTCCCGCCCGGACAGGTGCAGCCGGCGCAGCGGATCCGGCCGCAGCTTGCGCCAGCTCCGCAGCAGCGGCCAGCCGGTGTTGCCGACCGCCCGGTGCCGGTACGCGCCCTCGACCGCCGCCGCCACTGTCGGCACCCCGGCCGCCCCGGCGAGTGCCCGGGTCAGCTCCTGCGCCGAGGCGTCACCGGGCCGGGTGCGCGGCGGTTCCGGCCCCACGAGCGGTTCGAGATCGGCCACCACGGCGTCCACGTCGCCGGAGAGCCGGCGCAGCGCGGCCTGCCGTTCGGCGACCGTACGCTCCAGCTCGGTCCGCAGCCCTTCCAGCCCGTTCGGGTCCACCGCGACGGTCGGCAGCAGCGGCACCCCGCCCAGCCCGTCGGCGTCGAGCAGCCGGCGCAGGTCGTCGAGGACCTTCGGCAGCTCGGTCGGGTGCAGCCGGTCGGCCTGGTTGAGCACCACGACGGTGACGTCCTTGTGCCTGTGGAACTCGCGCAGGTAGCTGGTGTGGATCACGCGGTCGGCGTACTTCTGCGGGTCGACCACCCAGACCACCAGGTCGACCAGGCCGAGCAGGCGGTCCACCTCCAGCCGGTGGCCGTGCTGCACCGAGTCGAAGTCGGGCAGGTCGAGCAGGACCAGGCCGTGCAGCCCGGACTCGTCGTCGGCGTCCAGCGGGCTTTCCCGGACGAACCGGTGCCGGGGCAGCACGCCGATCCAGTCGAGCAGCCGGACCGCGCCGTCGAGCGGACCCCATACGCAGGCGTGCGCGACTCCCGTCGTGGGCCGGCGTACGCCCACCGGCGAGAGGTCCAGCCGCGCCAGCGAGTTGAACAGGCTCGACTTGCCGCTGCCGGTCGCGCCGGCGAGCGCGACCACGGTGTGGCGGCCGGAGAGCGCGAGCCGGTCACCGGCGCGTTCGACCACCGTGTGCGCGGCGACGAGCTGGGCGTCGGGCACGTGGCCGTCCACCGCGCCGAGGAACCGCTGGATCGCCTGGAGACGCTCGATCAGCACGTCCGGGTCGACCCGCTGCTCGCCGCGCAGCGCGTCACGCATCCGTCCGACGACGTTGCTCACGGGCGACCGTCCTGCTCGATGTTCGGGAACAGGCCGCTGCGGTGCCGGGCCCGCTCGACCTCGACGGCGGCCCAGCGCAGCGCCGCACCGGCGTTGGCGGCGGGGCGCTCGGCCTCGGTGCGGCTCAGGTAGCGCTCGGCCTCCTCGGCCAGCAGCTTGCCGACCCGGTCGAGCAGGTCGACGCGGGCCTTGCGGGCCAGGTTGCGGACCGCCTGGTCGCCGAAGATCGCCTGGAGCACCGTCTGCCCGGCCACCGCCGTACCGGTGCCCGCGGCGACCTCCAGGCCGGTCGGGATGAACGCGGTGGAGGCGAACACGCCGATCATGACGGCGAGGCCGGTGGCGTTCACCGCGTACGCGGCCGTGCGGGCCACGAACCGCCGGTCGCCGCCCTCGACCCGGACCAGCTCCAGCACGCCGCGCTGCCAGTCGCGGACCAGCTGCTCGGCCCGCTCCGGCAGGTCGGCCGAGGGATGGGCCAGGTCCGGCTCCAGCAGCGCCGCACCCGCCGGGTGCGCCTTCCAACCGGTGTACGCGTTCTCCGCCGCCTCGGCCGCCACCCCGCGCAGCAGCGTGACGAGCTGGGACTCGATCGCGGTACGCAGTTCCGCGGCCGGCGCGGGCCGCCCGGTGACCGCCGCGACCACCCGGTCGCGCAGCCGCCCGATGCGGGCCTCCAGCCCGCGGAAGAAGTCGCCGGTGCCGATGAACTCCTGCCAGCGGGCAAGCACCTCACCGCGCAGCAGCCGGCCGTCCCTGAGCCCCTGGTCGACGCTGCGCTCCGCGCTCCGGTACGCGGCCTGGACCCGCTCGTCCAGCGCGTCGGCGGCGCTCACCTGCTCGTCGGCGGCCTCGGCCAGCGCCTCCACCACCGGGTGCAGCGCGGCCAGCGCACCGTCGAGCGTCTGCCGGACCACCGCGGCGCGGGCCTCGGCGTCGGCGGCGAGCCGGGCGAACCAGTCGCTCAGCGGCGCGGTGATCCGGTCCGGCAGCAGGCCCTGCCCGTCCACCCAGGTCTCCGGCAGCACGAACAGCGGGGAGGCGCCCAGCTCCTGCTCGGCGAGCATCTCGGACAGGTGGGCGGCGACCTCGTCGGCTGCCTCCGGGGGGACCCGGTCCAGCACCATCGCCACTGCGGTGCCCCGGGCCCGGGCGCTGCGCAGTAGTTCCCAGGGGACGGCGTCGGCGTACCGGGCGGCGGTGGTGACGAACAGCCAGAGGTCGGCGGCGGCGAGCAGCTGACCGGCGAGCGCCCGGTTGGCGTCGACCACCGAGTCGATGTCGGGCGCGTCGAGGAAGGCCAGGCCGGGCGGCAGCGCCGGCGCGGTGACCAGGTGCAGGGTGCCCGGCTGCTCGCTGGGCTCGGTGGTCCGGGTCAGGCCGGGCAGCAGCTCGCCCTGCCGGAACCAGGCCGCGTCGGTCGGGCTGCACACCAGCACCGGGGAGCGGGTGGTGGGGCGGAGCACGCCCGCCGCGCTGACCCGAGCCTGGACCAGGCTGTTGACGAGCGTCGACTTGCCGGCGCCGGTGGAGCCGCCGACGACCACCAGGAGCGGGGCGTCGAGCCGGGCCAGCCGGGGCAGCAGGTAGTCGTCGAGCTGGTCGGTGAGGCTGGTGGCGGCGTGCCGGGCCGGCTCGGCCGAGGGAAGGGTGAGCGGGAAGCGGGCCGCGTCGATCGCCGCGCGCAGGCCGGTGAGCGCGGCGGGCAGGCCGTCGGCGGCGTGAGCAGGCTGATCGTCGCCCGTGGTGGGCCCGGTGCGGGCTGCGACGGCGGGCGCGCCGGCACGGGTGGCGGAATCGCCATGCGTCGTCACCGCTAAAGCGTGCCCGACCGACGCAAGGTAAGACAACCGGACAGTAGTAACGGTCGGGTTGCGCCGGGTCGGCTCAACCCCGACTTGCGGATTGGCGATCGCGTGGCACTATTGAGTCAAGTTCACTCAACTTGTGGTGCGGTCGCTTCCCGGCGACCCGCCGGGCAGGCCGTCTGACCTGCTCACCCGTTACGAAGCGAGGAAGCGAACATGGCACGTGCGGTCGGCATCGACCTCGGCACGACGAACTCCTGCGTCAGCGTTCTCGAGGGCGGTGAGCCCACCGTCATCGCCAACGCCGAGGGCTCGCGTACGACTCCCTCGATCGTCGCGTTCGCCCGCAACGGCGAGGTGCTCGTCGGTGAGGTCGCCAAGCGCCAGGCGGTGACCAACCCCGACCGGACCATCCGGTCGGTCAAGCGTGAGATCGGCACCAACTGGACCGTCGACATCGACGGCAAGAAGTACACCCCGCAGGAGATCTCGGCGCGCACGCTGATGAAGCTCAAGCGGGACGCCGAGGCGTACCTGGGCGAGCAGATCACCGACGCGGTGATCACCGTCCCGGCCTACTTCAACGACGGGCAGCGCCAGGCCACCAAGGAGGCCGGTGAGATCGCCGGCTTCAACGTGCTGCGGATCGTGAACGAGCCGACCGCGGCGGCCCTGGCGTACGGCCTGGACAAGGGCTCCAAGGAGCAGACCGTCCTGGTCTTCGACCTCGGTGGCGGCACCTTCGACGTGTCGCTGCTGGAGCTGGCCGAGGGCGTGGTGGAGGTCAAGTCCACCAGCGGTGACAACCAGCTCGGTGGTGACGACTGGGACCAGCGGATCATCGACCACCTGGTGAAGACGTTCCGCGGTGAGCACGGCATCGACCTCTCGCAGGACAAGATGGCCATGCAGCGGCTCAAGGAGGCCGCCGAGAAGGCCAAGATCGAGCTGTCCGCCGCCACCACCAGCAACATCAACCTGCCGTACATCACCGCCGGTTCGGCCGGCCCGCTGCACCTGGACGTGACGCTCAGCCGCGCCGAGTTCCAGCGCATGACGCAGGACCTGCTGGACCGCTGCAAGGGCCCGTTCGAGCAGGCCGTCAAGGACGCCGGCATCAAGATCTCCGACGTCGACCACGTCATCCTGGTCGGCGGCTCGACCCGGATGCCGGCCGTGACCGACCTGGTCAAGCAGCTCACCGGCCGCGACCCGAACAAGGGCGTCAACCCGGACGAGGTCGTCGCCGTCGGCGCCGCCCTCCAGGCGGGCGTGCTCAAGGGCGAGGTCAAGGACGTCCTGCTGCTCGACGTGACCCCGCTGAGCCTGGGCATCGAGACCAAGGGCGGCATCTTCACCAAGCTGATCGAGCGCAACACCACCATCCCGACCAAGCGCTCCGAGGTGTTCACCACCGCCGACGACAACCAGCCGTCGGTGCTGATCCAGGTGTTCCAGGGCGAGCGGGACATCGCCGCCTACAACAAGAAGCTCGGCACCTTCGAGCTGACCGGTCTCCCGCCGGCCCCGCGCGGCGTGCCCCAGATCGAGGTCACGTTCGACATCGACGCCAACGGCATCGTGAACGTGCACGCCAAGGACCTGGGCACCGGCAAGGAGCAGAAGATGACGATCACCGGCGGCTCCTCGCTGCCGAAGGACGACATCGAGCGGATGCGCCGGGACGCCGAGGAGCACGCCGACGAGGACAAGCGCCGCCGCGAGGAGGCCGAGACCCGCAACGTCGCCGAGGCGCTCCAGTGGCAGACCGAGAAGTTCCTCGCCGAGAGCGGCGACAAGCTGCCCGGCGAGAACCGCGACCAGCTCAACGAGGCGCTCGGCGAGCTGCGCAGCGCCCTCGGCGGGCAGGACATCGAGAAGATCAAGTCCGCGCACGAGAAGCTGGCGCAGGTCTCCCAGCAGGCGGGCTCGCTGCTCTACGCCCAGCAGCAGGAGGGCGAGCAGACCGCATCGGGTGCGGCCGGGCCGGGTGCCGGCGCGGGTGCGGCCGGTGGCCCGAAGGCCGGTGGCGACGACGACGTGGTCGACGCGGAGATCGTGGACGAGGACAAGAAGTGACATCCGGTCCCGGACACGATTCGCACCGCAGAGGGATGAGGTAACCGCATGACGGACAAGCCACGAGCGGCCGACCCGGGTGCCACCGGGTCGGCGCCGGGCGCCGGCAAGGACACCGGCGACGAACCCCGGGTCGTCATCCGCGACAAGCGCAAGCTCGGCAAGGTGACCGAGCAGCCGGCGAACGACGCCTCGGCGGCCGACGCGGCCGCCGACGCGCCCGCCGAAGGGCTGGTCGAGGAGGCCGAGGTCGTGGTCGACGAGATCGGCGGCGAGGCCGAGGTCAGCGGTCCGACCGTGGTCGACTCGCCCGCCGAGCCGAACGGCGGGCCCGGCACGGACACGCCGCTCGGCGCCGAGCTGGAGTCGCTCCGCACCGACCTGGAGGAGCTCACCCGGGACCTCCAGCGGGTGACTGCGGAGTACGCCAACTACCGCAAGCGGGTCGACCGGGACCGCAACCTGGTCCAGGAGCAGGCCACCGGGGCGGTGCTCACCGCGCTGCTGCCGATCCTCGACGACCTGGACCGGGCCCGCGAGCACGGCGACCTGGTGGGCCCGTTCGGCAGCGTGGCCGAGCAGCTCACCGGCGCGCTCGCGAAGTTCGGCCTGACCGCGTTCGGTGAGCAGGGTGACCCGTTCGACCCGACCCGGCACGAGGCGGTGGCGCACCAGACCTCCGCCGACGTGACGGAGCCGACCTGCGTACAGGTCATGCGCCGTGGTTACCAGCTCGGCGAGCGGCTGCTGCGGCCCGCCATGGTCGCGGTCGCGGACCCGGAGTAGTGCCGACCCGTGACGTCCCGCCCGCCCGCACCGGGCGGGCGGGGCGACCGGGGTTCGACCCGTGGAAGGGGGTGGACCGGTGAGTTCCAAGGACTGGATCGAGAAGGACTACTACGCCGCGTTGGGCGTGGACAAGTCCGCCTCCTCGGACGAGATCAAGAAGGCGTACCGCAAGTTGGCCCGGGAGTCGCACCCGGACCACAACCCCGGCGACACCGGTGCCGAGGAGCGGTTCAAGACCGTCTCCGAGGCGTACGCGGTGCTCGGCGACGAGAAGAAGCGCCGCGAGTACGACGAGATGCGCTCGCTGTTCGGCTCCGGCGCCTTCCGGCGCAGCGCCCGCGGCGCGGGCCAGCCGGGCGGCATGCCGTTCGACGTCTCCGACCTGTTCGGCGGTGGCGACAACCGGTTCAGCGGCGGCGGCTTCACCGACCTGTTCAGCTCGATCTTCTCCGGTGGCGGGGGCGGCGGAGGCCCGGCGCGTCCGCGCGGCCCGGCCCGCGGCCGGGACGTCGAGACCGAGGTGGCGCTCGACTTCGACGACGCGGTACGCGGCGTCACGCTGCCGCTGACGCTGCGCGCACCCGGCGTCTGCGACACCTGCCACGGCAACGGCGCGAAGCCCGGCACCCAGCCGGTGGCCTGCCCGGTCTGCCACGGCGCCGGGGTGACCACCCGCAACCAGGGGTCGTTCAGCTTCTCCGAGCCGTGCCGCAACTGCCAGGGCGTCGGCACGATCGTCGAGGAGAAGTGCCCGGAGTGCCACGGCACCGGCGGTGTCACCAAGACCCGCACGCTGAACGTGCGCTTCCCCGCCGGGGTGGCCGACGGGCAGCGGATCCGCCTGGCCGGCCGGGGCGAGCCCGGCGAGCGGGGCGGTCCGGCAGGCGACCTGTTCGTGCAGGTGAAGGTCCGCCCGGACGAGCTGTTCGGGCGCACCGGGGACGACCTGACCCTGACCGTCCCGATCACGTACGCCGAGGCGGTTCTCGGCACGGACCTGCGCGTGCCGACCCTGGACGGGACGGTGACCCTGCGGGTGCCACCGGGTACGCCCAGCGGGCGGGTGCTGCGCGCCCGCGGCAAGGGCGTCGTACGCAAGGACGGCCGCGCCGGTGACCTGCTGGTCACGCTCGACGTGGTGGTCCCGGCGAAGGTCTCGGACGAGGCGCGGGCGGCGCTGGAGACCTTCGCGGCGCAGACTCCGCCCGCCGCGCGGGAACATCTCGACGCGCGGGTACGTCGATTCAGTTGACGGCGGCACCGGAGGTGAGCGGGCATGTCGGAGGAGTACGTCGGCTCGGGTGACCCGGCCTACGAGGCCAAGGTCTTGATGATCTCGGTGGCCGCGCGGATGGCGGGGATGCACCCCCAGACGCTGCGCCAGTACGACCGGCTGGGCCTGGTGCAGGCCGGCCGGGCGTCCGGCGGCGGTCGCCGGTACAGCGTCCGGGACGTGGTGCTGCTCCGCGAGGTGCAGCGGCTCAGCCAGGACGACGGGATCAACCTGGCCGGGGTCAAGCGGATCATCGGGTTGGAGCGGCTGCTCGAAGAGGCGCAGCAGCGGGTGGCCCGGCTGGAGGCGGAACTGGACGCCGCGTACCGGCGGATCGCCGAGCTGGAGTCACTCGGCGGCTTCCCCCGCGGCGACCTCGTGCCCACCAACCGGACGTCCACCGCGCTCGTCGTCTGGCGTCCGCGCCGCGCTCCCGACCGCTGACCTCGTACCGGAAGGCCGGTGCGCCCCGCTCCCCCGGGGCTGCGCCGGCCTTCGTCGTTCCCCGGGCGGTCCGCCGCCCGGCTCGGGGAAAGCCGGGGTACGGCAGAGCAGGGTCGACTAGGCTTTCCGCAGGGCAAAAAAGCCTCAAATCGGACTCCGGGCTGGCGGGGGGAGCCATGACGGAACCGGCGAAGAAGGTGGCCGAGCGCGCGGAGGAACGGCTGGAGAAAGTGGCCGAGAACGTCCGCGAGCGGTTCGACAGGGTCACCGAGGGACGCTTCAGCGACAAGGTCAAGGAAGGGCGCTTCGCCGACCAGACGGACCACGGCGTGGACCGGGCGCGGGACGACGAGCGGCGCAAGAAGCAGGGCGGGTCGACCTAGACGGCCTGCCGACGTGCGGGCCGGGATCCACGGGGGATCCCGGCCCGTTCGTGTCCCGCCCCTCGCGGTCGATCATGAAGTTGGCGGAGACAAACCGGACACCAAACACCGCCAAGTTCATGATCGACCAGGCGGGTCGGGTCGAGGTGGCTGGGCGACGCTGATCCGGGGGGTCAGAGGCGGCGGTTCTCGCGGACCAGGCCGCCCTCGCACCAGTCCCGGTAGACGAAGAGATCCGGCCGGGCGAGCAGCACCCGGCTGTTGTGCGCCCAGTTGCGCATCAGGTCGTCGCCGGACTTCTCGGCCTGCTCGACCAGCTTGCGGAACCGGCGCTTGGGGTGGGCGCGGAAGTTCGTCCGGATGCCGTCGGCGGCGTAGATGTAGAGGCAGTGCAGCGCGAACCGCCGCGCCGGGCAGCCCTGGTCCATCGCCAGATCGAACAGCGTCTGCACCAGGTGGTCACCGGCGACCAGCAGATCCCAGTCCGGCGGCATCGAGGTCAGCGGCACCGAATCCGGCTGATACGCCCACGACCGAAGCTCGGCGGGCGAGGGATCGACCGGGTTGGCGAAGCCGCGGAACGTCTCTTCCTGCACGCTCACCGGCCGACCTTCCGCTTGCGCTGGCGGGGGCGCAGGCCACCCGCGGACCCTGGCTGCTGGGCCGAAACGTTAACGCGGTTGGACAGAGCAGGGGTAGACCTTCCCGGGATCAATTTGACAACGCCGGGCCGGATCTGCCCTCGGCTGATCCGGCCCGGCCCGGTCAGTCGCCGGAGCCCAGGGGCAGCGGCGCGGGCGGACGAGCGGCGGCGGCGCGGGTGCGCAGCCACTGCTTGAACCACGGGCTGTCCGGCAGGCGGGCGAGCAGCGGCCCGGTCACCACCGTGATCAACACGTACGCGGTGGCGAGCGCGGCGAGCTTCGGCTCCACCGGGTAGACGGCCGCGACGGCCAGCCCGGCGATGACGATGGAGAACTCGCCGCGTGGAGTAAGCGCCAGGCCGGCCCGCCAGCGTCCGGGCTCGGCGATCCCGGCCCGGCGGGCGGCCAGGTAGCCGGTCGCCACCTTCGTCGCCATGGTCACCACTGCGAGCAGCAGCGCGGGCAGCAGCACCGGCGGCATGTCCAGCGGGTTGGTGACCAGCCCGAAGAAGACGAAGAAGACCGCGGCGAACAGGTCACGCAGCGGGGAGAGCAGCTCGGTGGCGTGGTGCGCCACCGGCCCGGACAACGCGATGCCCACCAGGAACGCGCCGACCGCCGCCGACACCTGGAGCTTGGCCGCGACGCCCGCCACCAGCAGGGTCAGGCCGAGCACCCCGAGCAGCAGCGCCTCCGGATCCTTGGCGGAGAGCGCGGCGGAGATCAGGTGGCCGTACCGGATCGCCACGGCCAGCACCACGACGACGGTGAACACCGCGATGGCGAGCGCGATGCCGCCCTTCATCAGGCCGACCCCGGCGAGCAGCGCGGTGACCAGCGGCAGATAGAGGGCCATCGCCAGGTCCTCGATCACCAGGACGGACAGGATCACCGGGGTCTCCCGGTTACCGACCCGGCCCAGGTCACCGAGCACCTTGGCGATCACGCCGGACGACGACACCCACGTGACGCCCGCGAGCACCACCGCCGCCACCCAGCCCCAGCCGAGCAGGAGCGCGAAGGCGAACCCGGGCAGCGCGTTGAACACCGCGTCGATCACGCCGGCCGGCGCGGCGGACCGGAGGTTGCCCACCAGTTCGTTGGCGCTGTACTCCAGGCCGAGCATGACCAGCAGCAGGATCACGCCGATCTCGGCGCCGACCGCGAAGAACTCCTCGCTGGCGTTGAGCGGCAGCAGCCCACCGTGCCCGAACGCCAGGCCGGCGAGCAGGTACAGGGGGATGGGCGACACGCCGAAGCGACGGCTCAGCCGGCCGAGCAGGCCGAGCAGGAGCAGCAGCGCACCGACCTCGATGAGCAGGATTGTGGTTTCGTGCATACGCGTCAGCCGTCCGGATCGGTCTCGGCGAGGATCGCGGTCACGCCGTCGAGCCCCTGACGGGTACCGACCACGACGACCACATCGCCGGCTTCGAACCGGAAGGTGGGATCGGGCGAGACGTTCACGGCGCCCTGACGCAGCACGGCCACGATCGACGCGCTGGTCCGGGTGCGTGCCTTGGTGTCCGCGAGCCGCCTGCCGACGTACTTCGACCCCGCCGGGATGGCGATCTGCTCGGTCAGCAACCCGGCGGCCTGCTCACGCAGACCGGAGAGCTGACCCAGCATCAGCGACGCGCCGAGGATGTCGGCGAGCGCCTCCGCCTCGTCGTCGGTCAGGGGTATGTCGTGTTGGCAGGAGTCGGGATCGTCCGGGTCGTAGAGGACCAGGTCGCGACGGCCATTGCGGTGGGAGACCACGCCGAGCCGGCGGCCGGACTCCGTCATCAGATCATGACGTACGCCGATCCCGGGCAGGGCGGTCTGTTCGACACGTACTCGCACGCCGGTGAGGCTACTCCGGGCACGCACCTGCCGCGTCCGGGGTGGATCGGGTGCCCGGTGGTGCGGGATCAGGGGGCGTCGTCGCGAGCGGTGACATAGGTGCCCTTGCCCTGATGCCCCTCGACCAGACCTTCGGCTTGAAGGATCAACAGCGCCGAGCGGACCGGCTCCGCAGACACCTGGTAGTGCGCGATCAGCTCACGCAGGGAGGGGAGTTTGTCGCCGGGGCCGTACTCGCCCGAAGCGATCTTGTCTCTGATGTCCTGCGCGATTCTCTGACGGTCCGAAACTCGGGGCATGGCGGCAACTCCTGGTAGGCCCCAAGATCTTCCCACGAGTCAGACCGGTCAGCCAACACTTCGCGTGCTAAGCATGCTCACTCCTTGTCATGCAATGCTTTGCATTGTGTGTTCCTCGTGCGGATGCCTTCGGCGGAACGCCTGGTAGGCAAACCGGCCCTCCGGTTGGCACCCGTGGTCGGCGCGACTGGTCGTGCGCGGCCAGTCGTGTCGCCTCACCCGTCTCCTTTGGTCTCCAAGAAGGGACAGTGTCGTGCGCAATCTCCTGCGAATACGTCCGAAGCGGCGGAGCCTGACCCCGCCCAACTCCGCGCCGGTCGGCGCCTACCGCTCCGCGTCGTACCTTCCGCTGCGGCCCTGGCAGGTGCGGGGCCGCCGCTTCACGACGTGCCGTCGAGGGCTGGACCCGGCCGAGGTCGCGGCGTTCCTGGATCGCGCCGCCGGGGATCTCGCCGCCGCGTACGCCGAAGTCGCCCGGAGTCGTGAGGAGACGGCCCGGATCAAGGGTGCGTTGCGCGAGTGGCAGTCCCGGCAGGCCCCGTCGATGCGTGACCTGGCCGGGCGGCCGTGACCGGGCGGTACGTGATCCATCTGCCGGTGCGCGCGGCCGATCTGGCTCGGGCGAAGATGCTCGGTCGCACGGCCGGGCGGTCGTTGGCCTTCCTCGCGGTGGTGGAGCTGGGCGGGATCACCGTCTCGGCCGAGGACGACCAGGCCGTACGCCACTGGGTGTTCTGCGACCGCAAGCTGGACGGCGGCCGGCGTTGCGTGCTGCGCGCCGACCACGAGACCCCCTGCCTCGCGCGTCTCCCGCGTCGCTGAGATCTTGGTACGAAACGGCCCCTCCAAGGGCCTTTTCGTACCAAGATCTCTCCGGCTGGACCGGAGGACGGTGACTCAGGTCACAGGGGTGGAGTTGAGCGGAATAGACTCAACTCTGGTTGTGTCATGTCCAGTGGACACGCCGATCCGGGGGAGCCCATGAACACGGAACGTCTCACCACCAAGAGCCGCGAGGCCATCACCGGTGCCGTCGCGCTGGCGAACCAGCGCGGTCACGCCACCGTGGAGCCCTGGCACCTGCTGCTGTCACTGCTGGACACCGAGGGCTCGACCGCCGCGGGCCTGCTGCGCGCTGTCGGGGCCGACCCCGCCGAGCTGCGCCGCGTCGCCCAGCGGTCGGTCGACGCGCTGCCCGCCGCACGCGGGTCGAGCATCGCCGAGCCGACCCTGGCCCGCGAGTTCGTCAACGCCATCGGCGCCGCCGAGCAGATCGCGCGGCCGCTGGGCGACGAGTACACCTCCACCGAGCACCTGCTGGCCGGGCTGGCCCGGGTCGGCGGCGCGGTCTCGGTCGCGCTGAAGAACTCCGGCGCCACCGAGGAGAACCTGGTCGCCGCGTTCCCGACCGTCCGGGGCGGCGACCGCCGGGTCACCACCGCCGACCCGGAGCAGACCTACCAGGCCCTCGCCAAGTACGGCGTGGACCTCACCGCCAGCGCCCGCGACGGCAAGATCGACCCGGTGATCGGCCGGGACTCGGAGATCCGCCGGGTGATCCAGGTGCTGTCCCGGCGTACGAAGAACAACCCGGTGCTGATCGGCGAGCCGGGCGTCGGCAAGACCGCGATCGTGGAGGGCCTGGCCCAGCGGATCGTGGCCGGCGACGTGCCGGAGTCGCTGCGGGACAAGAAGCTGGTCTCGCTCGACCTCGGCGCGATGGTCGCCGGCGCGTCGTACCGCGGTCAGTTCGAGGAGCGGCTGAAGTCCGTGCTGGAGGAGATCAAGAACTCCGACGGCCAGGTCATCACGTTCCTCGACGAGCTGCACACGGTGGTCGGCGCGGGCAAGGGCGAGGGCTCGATGGACGCCGGCAACATGCTCAAGCCGATGCTGGCGCGCGGTGAGCTGCGGATGGTCGGCGCGACGACGCTCGACGAGTACCGCGAGCACATCGAGAAGGACCCCGCGCTGGAGCGCCGCTTCCAGCCGGTGCTGGTCGGCGAGCCGACCATCGAGGACACCATCGGCATCCTGCGCGGGCTCAAGGAGCGCTACGAGGTGCACCACGGCGTACGCATCACCGACGCCGCCCTGGTCGCCGCCGCCGCGCTCTCCGACCAGTACATCACCGACCGCTTCCTGCCGGACAAGGCGATCGACCTGGTGGACGAGTCCGCGTCCCGGCTGCGCATGGAGATCGACTCGCGCCCGGTCGAGGTGGACGAGATCGAGCGGGCGGTACGCCGCCTGGAGATCGAGGAGATGGCGCTGGCGAAGGAGCCGGACGCCGCGTCCGCCGAGCGTCTGGAGCGGCTGCGCAAGGAGCTGGCCGACAAGCGCGAGCAGCTCACCGCGCTCTCCGAACGCTGGCAGACCGAGAAGAGCCACATCACCAAGCTCTCCACCGCCAAGGAGGAGCTGGAGCGCCTCGGCGGCGAGGCCGAGCGGGCCGAGCGCGACGGCGAGCTGGAACGCGCCGCCGAGCTGCGGTACGGCCGGATCCCCGCGCTGCGGACCGAGCTGAAGCAGGCCGAGGAGGAGCTGGCCCGGCTCCAGGCCGACGGCGCGATGCTCAAGGAGGAGGTCGGCGCGGACGACATCGCCGCCGTGGTCGCCTCCTGGACCGGCATCCCCGCCGGCCGGCTGCTCGAAGGCGAGACCGCCAAGCTGCTCCGGATGGAGGAGTCGCTGCGGGCCCGCGTCGTCGGCCAGGCCGAGGCGGTGGGCGCGGTCTCCGACGCGGTGCGCCGCGCCCGGGCCGGCGTCGCCGACCCGGACCGCCCGACCGGCAGCTTCCTGTTCCTCGGCCCGACCGGCGTCGGCAAGACCGAGCTCGCCAAGGCGCTCGCCGAGTTCCTCTTCGACGACGAGCGGGCCATGGTCCGCATCGACATGAGCGAGTACGGCGAGAAGCACTCGGTGGCCCGCCTGGTCGGTGCCCCGCCCGGATACGTCGGCTACGAGGAGGGCGGCCAGCTCACCGAGGCGGTACGCCGCCGGCCGTACTCGGTGATCCTGCTGGACGAGGTGGAGAAGGCCCACCCGGACGTCTTCGACGTGCTGCTCCAGGTGCTCGACGACGGCCGGCTCACCGACGGTCAGGGCCGTACCGTGGACTTCCGCAACGCGATCCTGATCCTCACCTCGAACCTGGGTTCGTCGGTGATCAGCGACCTGACGCTCAGCGAGAACGAGCGCCGGGAGGGCGTGCTCGCGGTGGTCCGGTCGCACTTCAAGCCGGAGTTCCTCAACCGGCTCGACGACATCGTGGTGTTCGCCGCGCTCCAGGGCGAGGACCTGCGGTCGATCGTGGACATCCAGCTCGACCGGATGCGTACCCGTCTCGCGGACCGCCGGCTGGGCCTGGAGATCACCGACGCGGCCCGGACGTGGCTGGCCGAGCACGGGTACGACCCGATCTACGGCGCCCGCCCGCTGCGCCGGCTGGTGCAGTCGGCGATCGGCGACCAGCTCGCCAAGGCGCTGCTGGCCGGTGAGATCCGCGACGGCGACACGGTCCGCGTCGACCTGTCCGACACCAAGGAGTCCCTCGCGGTCACCGCCGCCTGACCCGCCCCACCCGCGAAGGCCCGGCCGCCCAGGCCGGGCCTTCGCCGTCCGGTGGGACGGGCGGCGCAGCGGGCGACAGCCGAATATCCTGCCCGGAACGTCAATCGACAGTTAAGGAGCCGCAGATGCGCCTCAGCCTGCCGGCGGTCCCCGCTTCGCCGCGAGAGCACACCGCTCGCTGACGCTTCGCCGCCGGATCCCGGCGGCGGTGCTCCTCGCCGCGAAGCGGTCCCTCATGACCGTTTCCCTCCTGGCTCGAGGAGCTCTTCTTGCGTGCCCTTCCACCCGCGCGTCTCGGCGCGGACTTCACCAGACTGTGGACCGCTTCGGCGGTCTCCAACATCGGTGACGGTGTCACCATGGCCGCCGGCCCGCTGCTGGTGGCCGCCGTCAGCAACGATCCGGCCCTGATCGCCGGCGCCGTCTTCGCCCAACAACTGCCTTGGCTGCTGTTCGCGCTGGTCAGCGGCGCATACGTGGACCGGCTCGACAGACGTCTGCTGGTCGTCGTCGTCAATCTGTTCCGCGCCGCGGCGCTGGCCGGGCTGACGCTCACCGTCGCCACCGGCACGGTCACCGTGGCGGTCATCTACGTGGTGCTGTTCCTGCTCGGCGTCGGTGAAACCCTCGTGGACACCGCGATGGGCGCTCTGCTCCCGGCGGTGGTCGCATCCGAGAGGCTGCCCGCCGCCAACGCCCGGCTGTACGCGACGTTCACCATCGGCAACCAGTTCGTCGCCAAGCCGCTGGGCGCGTGGCTGTTCGTCGTCTCCGCCGCTGTGCCGTTCGGGCTCGACGCGCTGACCTTCGCGGCTGCGGCGGCCCTGATCGCCGGCATCCGACGGGCGCCCGTGCCGGACGAGGCCCGTCCGCGCGGCTCGCTGCGCGGCGAGATACGCCAGGGTGTGCGCTGGCTGTGGCGGCACCGCCTGTTGCGGACGCTCGCCGTGAGCATGGGCCTGGGCAACGTAGCGTTCGGTGCCGCATTCGCGGTGTTCGTGCTCTACTGCCGGCAGCGACTGGGCCTGTCCGACGTCGGGTACGGCTTCCTGCTGACCTCGTTCGCTGTCGGGGGCCTGTTCGGCACGACGGTTGCCGGCGCACTCACCCGGGCGCTCGGCGCCGGTACGGTGCTGCGTGGCGGCCTGGTCGTCGAGGTCGTCACACACGTGACCCTGGCCGTCACGACGGCGCCCTGGATCGCCGCCGCTGTCCTGATCGTCTTCAGCGTCCACGCCATGGTCTGGGGCATCACCGCCGCGTCGGTCCGGCAGCGAATCGTGCCGTCCCACCTGCGCGGGCGGGTTGGCAGCGTGTATGCGCTGCTCGATCTCGGCGGAGCCGCGCTCGGTGCGCTCCTCGGCGGTCTGCTGGCCGGGACCTGGCGGATCACCACACCGTTCTGGGCCGCGGCGGGGGCTATGGCGGCGATCGCCGTGTTCGCCTGGCGTCCGTTGCGCGACGCGACCCGGCTGACCTGACCCTGTGGTTAACAAGGGGCCCTTCCTCTACCGGAGGCGTTAACAGGGGGCCCTTCCTTGTGGTTGGAGGGGGTGGTGGGGTGGGCACATAGTGGGGCATGAGTGCGTGGGAGCGGGAACTGGACGAGGCGGCGCGCGAACTCGACGGCGCGGACACCCTCGCCTTCGGCGGGGTGGGGCTGGCGGGTCAGGTGCTGCCCGCGACCGAGGCGTACCGGCGGCTGGAGCAGGGGCTGCGGGAGCACCCGGAGGCGGCCCGCAAGCGGGTCGACAAGCTGCTCCGCAAGGGTTCACCGGCCGGGCGGGCGTACGCGGCCACGCTGCTGGAGGCTGTCGACCCGGCCGCCGGGCGGGACGCCTGGGCGCGGCTGCGCGGCGACGGCGGCGAGTTCACCACGTTCTCCGGCTGCCTCATGGGCCGCGCCACGCTGGGCGAATATGCCACCGACCGGCTCGCCGGTGCCGAAGGTAGCTGAGCGCACACTCAGCGAACGGGACTTCAGAAGGCGTGCGTGCGGTTGTTACCGTTCCCGCCGAGCGCGTTGGGGGAGGCGGCAGTGAACGGTTCGTTGGCGTACGTGGTGACCACGCTGGGGTGCCTCGTCGGGGTGGCCGGTGTGGTGATCGCCGTGATCGCGGTACGGAAGTCCCGGTCGGCGTCCCGCCCGAAGACGAAGGCGGCTCCGGGTGACCCGTTCCGGGACCGGGACGCCGACGCGCTGCGGGGTGACCCGCGTGCCCTCAAGCCCGGCGACATCGTCGAGATCCGCACGGTGCCGTACACCGTGCGCGGCTCGGTGCACCTGGTCGAGGGCGGCTGGAGCTGGGCGGAGCACCTGCTCGACGACGCGGGCGGCGTGAAGCGCTGGCTCTCCGTCGAGTCCGACCCGGACCTGGAGATGGTGCTCTGGACCAGCGAGCCGGGGGCCACCGTCTCGCCTGGCGCCCCGACGCTGGAGATCGCCGGCCGCCGCTACAACTGGGACGAGTCGGGTCAGGCCCGGTACACCGCGACCGAGGGCACCGGCCTCGACCCGCACGGCACCATGCGCTACTACGACTACCAGGCGCCCGGCGGCGCACGGCTGTCGTTCGAGGCGTACGGGGAGGCCGGCTGGGAGGTCAACCTCGGCGAGGAGCTGCGCCGCGCCGAGGTGATGATCTACCCGCAGGGCGGCCCGGAGACGGTGCGCTGACGTGCTCGTCTGTCTGGACGCGCCGTACGTCGACACCAGCGCCGCCGATCTGAGCCTGGCCCTGGGCGGCCCGGAGCTGCCGGCGCTGGCCGTACGCGACATCGACCTGCCCGGCCTGCCCCGGCTGCGGCTGCGCCTGCTCGGCGCCTCCCACCAGGTGGTGCTCGGCACGCTCACCGAGACGGTCGCCTGCCTGCCCGGCCGCCCGCCGCACCTGCCGGGCACGCTGCACGACGAGACGGCCGGCTACCGGTTCCTCGCCACTGTGCTCCGGCCGGAGGGCGACGGCCTGCGTACCCGGGTCGCGGCGCTGCGCGCCGAGCTCGCAGACGACCCGTATGCGCTGATCGGCGTCTTCCCCGGTGACGAGGACGCGGTCACCGCGCTCTCCGTGCGGCCCGGCCCGCCGGACGGCGCGCTCGCCTGGCGCACCTGGCACGCCTACCCGCAGACCAACGAGCTGGTCCTGACCGAGACGGTGGTGGAGGAGCTGTGACGTACCGACGGTGGTTCGTGGTGGGCGTGGCGGTCGCCGTCATCGGCGCGCTCATCGCCGCCTTCACGATCTTCTACGGCAACTTCTCGCCCCGCGGCTACGTGGAGGACAACTTCTCCCGCGCCACCGGGCGGGACATCGGCTCGAACGCGATCGCGTACACCTCGAACAAGGCGCCGAGCGACGTGTCCAAGCAGATCACCGACGCCTGGAAGCCGGCCGACCAGTACGTCGACGGCAGCGGCGTCTACCTGCGCTACGACGACGACTCGGTGGTGATCCTCCCGCTCGCCGTCGGCTCGGTGATCCTGCTGGAGAAGATGACCACCGCCTACCCCCGGTACCACAACGTCGTCGGCAACAGCTGGGGCTGGGGCCGAGGCAGCACGGTCCGGGGCGGCGGCCCCGGTTCCGGCAAGTAGCCCCTCCGACCCCCTCACCCTGGAGTCTCCCGTGCAGCATCTCGTCACCGACCTGCTGGTCACCCTCGCCTACGGCGCGGTCGGCGTCGTCCTGATGGCGATCGGCTACGTCCTGGTCGACCTGGCCACCCCCGGCAAGCTCCACGAGCTGATCTGGACCGAGCGCAACCGCAACGCGGCGCTGCTGCTCTCGTCCAACCTGCTCGGGGTGGGCACGATCGTGGTCGCCGCGATCGTCGCCAGCGACGACGACTTCACGCTGGGGCTGGTCGGTGCCGCCGCGTACGGCATCCTCGGTCTGGTGATCATGGCGGCGGCGTTCGTGCTGCTCGACGTGGCCACCCCGGGCAAGCTCGGTGAGCTGCTCGTGGACCCGGAGCCGCACCCGGCGGTGTGGGTCTCCGCCACCGTGCACCTCGCCACCGGTGCGATCATCGCGGCCGCGATCATCTGATGAGCGGCAAGCCCGCACAGCATTCGGCGGGGAAGGACAAGCGCACCCAGACGGTGATCTGGTCCGTGGTCGTCGGGGTCGTGGTGGTCGTCTGCGCCATCGGCGCGTTCGGCGGCGACTCGGACACCTCGGTCCCCGCGCCGGCCGCCGACGAGCGCTCCGGCACCGTGCCGATCCTCCGGGCCGCCGCCGGCAGCCAGGGCATCTGCTACGGCTGGGAACTGCTCGACGTGTACGACGAGGTGAGCGTCGGCTCCAACCTCGGCGACGGCACCACAGTCGTCGAGGCGCCCGGCTGCGCGCGCTGGATCGCGGTCTCCGCGAACGTCAGGTACACCTCGTCGAGCAGCGAGTCGGAGGACTCCGCCACGATCCGGATCAAGGGGTCGGACGACATCGAGTTCGCCGACCTCGCCGCGATCGAGACCCGGCTGGGCCGCTTCGGGCTGGACGAGGACGCGTTCGTCGACGACCCGGGCTGGGCCGTCACCCGGGCCGCCACGATCCTGCCGCTGCTCGCCGCCGAGCGCGGGCTCGCCGAGCCGGCCGCGACGCCCACCGCCGCGCCGTCGACGGCCGCCGCCCCGCTGCCGGACGCCGGAAACGACTTCTGGCGGGACCGCTGGATCTACGTCCTCAGCTCGGTCGGCCTGTTCCTGCTCGCCGCGCTGTTCCTCGCCGTGGGCGTGCGACAGCGCCGCAACCACCGGGTACGGGTGCCCGCGCAGCGCGCCGGGGCGGGAGCCGCCGGACGTACCCGGAGCAGACGGTGACCGCCGACGTGGCCGCACGGCCGCGGTGGCGCCTGGCCCGCTCGGCGGTCCTGCTCGCGGTCTTCGTGTGCGCGGCCTGCGGCCTGGTGTACGAGCTGGCGCTGGTCGCGCTCGGCAGCTACCTGATCGGCGACACGGTCGGCCAGGCGTCGATCGTGCTCGGCGTGATGGTCTTCGCGATGGGCGTCGGCGCGCTGGTGGCGAAGCCGTTGCAGTCCCGGGCGGTGGTCTCGTTCGCGGTGATCGAGCTGACGCTGGCGCTGCTCGGCGGCCTGTCGGTGCTCGGCCTCTACGCCGCGTTCGCCTGGCTCGACCTGTACGGCCCGGCGCTCGTCGGCACCGCGTTCGTGCTCGGCCTGCTGATCGGCGCGGAGATCCCGCTGCTGATGGTGATGCTGCAACGCATCCGGGAGCAGTCCGCGGGCAGCGCGGTGGCCGACCTGTTCGCCGCCGACTACGTGGGCGCGCTGCTCGGCGGGCTGGCGTTCCCGTTCCTGCTGATCCCGGTCTTCGGCCAGCTCAAGGGCGCGCTCGTGGTGGGCGCGGTGAACGCGGTCGCCGGCGTGGTGCTCGTCTTCACCGTGTTCCGGTCCGACCTCAGCCGTCGGGCGCGGGCCGCGCTCGGCGCCGCCACCGTCGTGGTCGGTCTGCTCCTCGGGTACGCGTGGGTGACCGCGCACGACTTCGAGGTGACGACCCGCCAGCAGCTCTACCGCGACCCGGTGGTGCACGCCGAGCGCAGCCGCTACCAGGAGATCGTGCTGACCCGCTCGGTGCGCGAGCCCGGCCACTCCGACACCGACCTGCGGCTGTTCCTCAACGGCGACCTCCAGTTCAGCTCGATCGACGAGTACCGCTACCACGAGGCGCTCGTGCACCCGGCGATGCGCGGGGCGCACGGCGACGTGCTGGTGCTCGGCGCCGGGGACGGGCTGGCCGCGCGGGAGCTCCTCAAGTACCCGGACGTGCGCTCGGTGACGCTCGTCGACCTCGACCCGGCGGTGGTCGAGCTGGCCCGCCGCGAGCCGCAGCTGCGTGAGCTGAACCGGGAGTCGCTCACCGACCCCCGGGTGCGGGTGCTCAACCTGGACGCGTTCGCGTGGCTGCGTACCGCCACGGACCGCTTCGACGTGGTGATCGCCGACCTGCCCGACCCGGACGAGACGGCCACCGCGAAGCTCTACACGATCGAGTTCTACACGCTGATCCGGCCTGTGCTGGCCCCCGGCGGGCGGCTCGTCGTGCAGTCCGGGTCGCCCTACTTCGCGCCCCGGTCGTTCTGGTCGATCGAGCGGTCGATCCGCGAGGCGGGCTTCGCCACCGTGCCCTACCACGTCGACGTGCCGAGCTTCGGCGACTGGGGGTTCGTGCTCGCCGCGCCGGGTGACGTCGCGCCCGAGCTGGCGCTGCCGGACGATCCGCCGCCGCTGCGGTTCCTCACCCCGGCGGTGCTGGCCGCCGCCGGCACGTTCCCCGCCGACCGGGCCCGGATCGACGTACCGGCCTCCACGCTGTTGCGGCCGAGGGTGCTGGACTACGCCCGCGAGGAGTGGCGCGGCTACTAGGTTTCGGGACATGCCACCCGAATCGTCGTCGCGCCACCGACCGGGGATCGGCTGGCTGGTCCGCCGGCTGCCGACCCGGGCGGTCGAGGCGGCCTCCTACCTCCAGGCGTTCGTGCTCTCCGGCGTGGTCACCGTGCTGGCCGTGCGGGCGTACCTGAAGGCCACCGACTATCCACAGCTCGGCGGCGGCGGGCTGCACATCGCGCACGTCCTCTGGGGCGGCCTGCTGCTCGCCGTCGGCCTGGGCATCCCGCTCGTCTTCCTCGGCGGCGGCGCCCGCAGCGGCGGGGCGGTGATCGGCGGCATCGGCTTCGGACTCTTCATCGACGAGGTGGGCAAGTTCGTCACCACCGGCACCGACTACTTCTACGCTCCCGCCGCCGCCATCATCTACGTCGCGTTCGCTCTGCTGGTCCTGCTCACCCAGGCGGTACGCGGACGCACCGGCCGGTCCCGGCTGACCCCCGCCGAACGCACCGCGAACGCGCTGGACATGGTGCTCAGCGGCCTGCCGGGCGGACTGACGGATCGCCGCCGGATCGCCGTGCTGCGGCTCGTGCAGGGCACCGGACCGGCCACCGAGACGGCGGTGGCGCACCTGCTGGACGCCGTACCCCATCGGGAACCGCCGCCGGTGCCGCTCTGGCAGCGGGCGGCGGACCGGGCCCGGCGTCTCGCCGTCTGGGCGGCCGGACGCCGCTGGCTGGTCTGGCCGGTGGTGGTCTACCTGGTCGTCGAGCCGGTGCTGACAGTGGTGGCGGTGTTCCTCGACGGCGTGACCGGGCACCTGGACCAGGAACGGGAGTGGGGCGCGGTGCTCGGCGTCAGCGCCACCGCGCTCGTCACCGCGGTGCTCGGTCTGCGGGCCGCCTGGCTGCTGCGGCGCAACCGGGCCGAGGCGTTCCGCCTGTTCAAGCTGGCGCTCCTCGTCGACCTGCTGTTCGGCCAGGTCTTCAACTTCACGGTGAACCAGTTCGGCGCGGTCTCCGCCGTCGCGCTCGATCTCGCCCTGCTCGGCGTGGTCACCGCCGAGCACCGCCGGTTGCGGCGCGCCGCCGAGAGGTGAGCCATTCCGGCGTGCTGACCTGGTGGAAGATCGCTACGGTGGGCATCTGATCCAGGAAGGGAGAATCATGGTCGATGCTCCGGGCACCCCGCCCCGCACGCGTCCCGGCGTGGTGACGCTCTCCAGTTGGCTGCTCATCCTCGTCGCCGCGATCCAGGTGCTGAACCTGATCGTGGCACTCGCAGTCGTCGGCAAGATCCGCGATGTTCTCGCCGACGCCTACGCGGGCACCTCGGCCGAGTCGGCCGCCGACATCGCGTACGCGTTCAGCATCATCACGGCCATCGTGTCGCTGCTGATCGCGGCCGGCCTCGTCGTCCTCGCGCTGTTGAACAACCGGGGCAAGAACGGCTCCCGGATCACCACCTGGGTGCTGGGCGGCATCCTGTTCTGCTGCACCGGCGGCGGGCTGCTGACCGGTCTCACCGGCGGCATGACCGGCGGCGGCAACACCACCGGTGACGTGCCCAGCTCGGAGGAGATCCAGCGCCGGCTGGAGGACGCGCTTCCGTCCTGGTACACCCCGGTCAACCTGCTGCTGGGCCTGGTCGCGCTGCTCGCCCTGCTGGCCGCGCTGATCCTGCTGGCGCTGCCGCAGGCGAACGAGTTCTTCCGCAAGCCCAAGGCCGGCTGGGAGCCGCCGGTGCCCGGTGGCGCCTACCCGGCGTACCCGTCGCACCCGGGCCAGTCGGGCGACCCGGCGTACCCGCCGTACCCGCCGGCTCCCGGCACGCCGCCGTCGGCGCCCGGTGGTCAGCCGCCGTCCGCCGGTGGTCAGCCGCCGTCCGCGCCGGGCGGTCAGCCGGGTGAGCGCCGCGATCCGGAGCCGCCATCCGGAAGTTGACGTCCGGATTACAGCGACGCCGACGATCCCTCCGAGTAGGTTGCAAGCCGACGCCTACCGGAGGGATCAGTCGTGTCGTACCCCGAACGGGCCGCACCCCGCCGGCCGGGCACGGTCGTCGCCGCGGCGGCGCTGCTGCTGGCGATGGCGGTCGGTGCCGTGGCGTACGCGGTGGTCAACCTGGCCGTCGGCGGCGGCACGGTGGGCCGGTTCCGGGACGCGGCGGCGGAACGGACCGGCGCGAGCGGCGGCGACATCGACCAGGTGGCCGGCCTGCTGCGCGGCTCCACAGTGCTGGCCGCCGTGCTCGGCGTGCTCGCCGGGCTGCTGCTCGCCGGGCTCGCGCTCGGTCTGCTCGCCGGCCGGTCCGGCGCCCGCACGGCGACCTGGGTGGTGGCCGGGACCGGCCTGCTCTGCGGTTGCTGCGGGCTGGCGGTGCTGGTCGGCCAGCGCGCCGCCCCGCTGCGGCTCGGCGCGGACGACCGGATCACCGCAGAGCTGCTGGGCCTCGTCGGCGACGCCTACCCGTCCTGGTGGATCCCGGTGAACGCGACGCTGTCGGCGGCGCAGATCCTCGGCTACCTGGTGGTCGCCGTGCTGCTCACGCTGCCGCCGTCCGGCGCGTTCCTGCGTCGTCGTACCGCACCGCTGCGGCTGTCCGGCTACGGCTCGACCGTGTCCGGCGCGACCGCCCCCGGGCCGACGCCGTGGGGACCGCCACCCGGCCTGAACCCGCCCGCCTCCGCGCCGCCCGCCTCCGGCCCGTCGCCGTACGAGCGGCCCGCACCGCCCCCGTCCGCACCGCCCGCGCCCCCGCCGGGTGGGTTCCCGCCACCTCCGGAGGACCGCCGATGACCGGTGACACCGACCCCTCCCGGCGCCGTGCCCTGGTCACCGGCGCCAGCCTCGGCATCGGCGAGGCGTTCGCCCGCCGGCTGGCCGCGGACGGCTGGGACCTCGTCCTGGTGGCCCGGGACGCCGCCCGGCTCGACGCGCTGGCGGCCGAGCTGACCGGCCGGCACGGCGGCGACGCCGAGACGATCGCCGCCGATCTGTCCACCGAGGACGGCTGCGCGGCGGTCGAACAGCGGCTGACCGCCGGTACGCCGATCGAGCTGCTCGTCAACAACGCCGGCATCAGTCTGAACACGTCGTTCGTCCGGTCGTCGGTGGCGGACGAGGCGCGGCTGGTGCGGCTCAACGTGCTCGCGGTGCTGCGTCTGACCCACGCCGCCCTGGGCCCGATGACCGAACGAGGCCACGGCGCAGTGATTAATGTCTCTTCCGTCGCGGGCTTCGGTGTCCCCATGCCGGGATCCACGTACTCGGCCAGCAAGGCGTGGGTGACGAATTTCAGTGAATCGATCGGCCAGTCCGTCGCGCCGCTGGGTGTGCGTGTGATGGCGCTCTGTCCCGGCTACACGCGAACCGGAAATCACGAACGCGCGGGCATCGACATGTCGCGCCTGCCCGCCTGGGCCTGGCTGCGAGCCGACGATGTGGTCGCCGAAGGGCTCCGTGACCTGCATAAAGGTAAGTCCGTCAGTGTCCCGGACTGGAAGTACAAGGTGGCGGTGGCCGGGCTGCGGCACGCGCCCAAGCGGCTGCTGCGCGGCTTCCGGCGGGACACCCGGGGCGCGGTCGGCCGGCAGCGCGGCTGACCGGCGAGGTACGCACCCGAGCCGGTTCGGTGGCCGGCCGGGATGGACGGTCGCACAGCGTAGCCGCTCATCGCCACCCGTCGGTCGCCCGCAGGGTTGACCAGGGCGGACCCGAAACACGGCGCTCAGACTTGCGAAGTACGCTCTGGGGCCATGGGCGACCACGACGACCTGCGCAAATTCATCACTGACCTTGCTGTGGTGCACGGCCGGGTGGTGCTCTCGTCGGGCCGCGAGGCGGACTGGTACGTGGACCTGCGCCGCGTCACGCTCCATCACGAGGCGGCTCCGTTGATCGGTCGGGTCATGCGTGACCTCACCGCCGACTGGGCGTACGACGCGGTCGGCGGCCTGACCCTGGGCGCCGATCCGGTGGCCGCCGCCATGCTGCACGCCTCGGCGGGCACCGGCCGCGCGGTCGACGCCTTCGTCGTCCGCAAGGAGGGCAAGGCCCACGGTCTCCAGCGCCGGATCGAGGGGCCGGACGTCTCCGGGCGACGGGTGCTCGCGGTCGAGGACACCTCCACCACCGGTGGAAGTGTGTTGACGGCCGTCGAGGCATTGCGTGAGGCAGGGGCCGAGGTGGTGGGTGTGGCGGTTATTGTTGATCGAGGTGCCGGCGACACGGTGCGAGCCGCCGGATTGCCCTATCGGGCGGCCTATACGTTGGCTGACCTCGGCCTTGTGGCGTAAAAGTTTGCCGATTCGGATCTGCTGATATGCAGGCGGATCGATGCTGCTGGTGGAAGGATGGAATACGTGGGAACTGCGTTGGCTGAAATGACCATGCCTCAGATCTCGCCGCTTGCCGGCGAGCCGATCGAACGCGCCGACGCCGAGCGGCTTGCGGGGGTCCTCAAGGCCCTTGCGGACCCCGCTCGGCTGCGGCTGCTCAGCCTGATCCAGTCGGCTCCCGAGGGGGAGGCGTGCGTGTGTGACCTCACCGCGCCGCTCGGCCTCTCGCAGCCGACGGTCAGCCACCACCTGCGAATCCTCACCGAGGCCGGCTTGCTGGAGCGGGAGAAGCGCGGGGTCTGGGCGTACTACCGGCTGGTGCCGTCCGCGATCGCCACGATCGCGGATCTGCTCACCCCGCCGCGGAAGCGGGCCACGAAGAAGGCTCGCTGAAACCTCCGGGCCGGCCCGAACGAGGGTCGTCCCGACCGGGTGACCGGTGGCGTGCGAGGGGTGGCGCCATCAGCGCACGGTGACGGCTGTCGTCGTCCGTGTGACCCGGCTGGAGCAGTGATGTCGAAGGCCGGTCCTCGTCCGAGGGCCGGCCTTCGGCGTCCGTACGTGCTCAGTGGCGGTGCTGACCGCCGTGCCCGTCACCGTGACCGGGGCGGTGCTCCTCGATGCTCTCCCGGGCCGCCTCCACAGTGCCGGCCATCGTCGCCGCGGTGATGACGGCGACCGCCTCGCCGCGCTTGCGCGCCCGCCGGTCGCGGAGGAACTCGAAGAAGATCGGCAGCACCGAGATCACGATGATCAGTGCGACCACCGGCAGGATGTACCTGTCGATCTTGTCGCCGATGGCGTCGTAGATCTGCCGGGCCAGCAGGTAGCCGACCAGCAGGATGCCGTCCACCCAGAGGACCGCGCCCACCACGTTCCACACGAAGAACTGGCGGGCCGGCATGCCGAGCACCCCGGCCACCGGGTTGAGGAACGTCCGCACGATCGGGATGAACCGGGCCAGCACCACGGCCTTCGCCGGGCCGAACTTCTGGAAGTAGTACTCCGCCTTCTCCACGTACTCCCGCTTGAACAGCCGGGAGTTGGGCTTCTCGAACATGCGGCGGCCGTACCGGGCGCCGAGCCAGTGCCCTAGCTGGGCGCCGACGATGGCGCAGATCGGACCGCCGATCAGCAGACCGGCCAGGGACAGGCGGGTGCCGTCGCCGAAGATGGCGTCGGCCACCGGTGAGGCGGCCACCCCGGCCAGGAACAGCAGCGAGTCACCCGGGAAGAAGAAGCCGACCAGCAGCCCCGTCTCGGCGAAGAGGATCACCCAGACGCCGATCATGCCGAAGGTGTGGATGAGGTCCTTCGGGTCGAGCGGGTTCAATGCCACGCTCTCGGAGAACATCCGGGTCTTCTCTGCTGTGTCCACGGCCACACAGGGTACCCCGGCCCGGTCCGGCATATCGGCCGGACCGGGCGTCGTCGTCAGAGGCGGGGGTCCACCGGCTCGGACTCGCAGGCGAGGATCGCGAACACCAGCTCGTGGCGGCGCCAGAGCGGAGCGTCCTCGGCCAGCGCGTCCAGGGCGGCCAAGCCGAGGCCGTGCTCCCGCAGGGCGAGCCCGCGCTTGCGCCCCAGCGACCGGCGGCGCAACGCGGCGAGCTGCGCCGCCCCGGTGTACCCGGGACCGTAGATGATCCGCAGGTACTCCCGCCCTCGGCACTTGATCCCCGGCTGGAGCAGCGAGCCCTTCGGCGAACGGGCGGCCAGGCCCGCGTACGGCTTGACCACCATGCCCTCGCCGCCGGCCGCGGTGAGCGTCAGCCACCACTCGGTGGCGTCGGCCACCGCCGACTCGTCGGCCAGGTCCACCACCCGGCGTCGGGTCGGGGTGAAGAACTCCGGGTCGGCGGCGCAGAGCCGGTCGGCCAGCGCCAGGTGCCAGCCGTGGTCGCGGTCGGCGTAGCTCACCCCGGCCCCGGCCAGCACCGCGAACGGCGCCAGCGTCACCCCGCGCAGCCCGTCGGTCGGCCGGACGTACGCCCGGTAGGCAGCCGAGTAGGCGGTGACCTCGGCGGCCCGCCCGGCCATCCGGTTGCGCAGCGTGTCCACCGGCATCCCGCGCCCGGCGGCGGTGTCCAGCGCGGCGAGCACCGCGGGCAGCGCGGCCCGCCCGGCCGCGCCGACCCCGGCGTACTGCTCGCGGATCAGCCCGCCCGCCTTCGCCGACCAGGGCAGCAGCTCGGCGTCGAGCAGCAGCCAGTCGGTGCCCAGCTCGGCCCAGAGGCCGGCGGTGGTGACCGCGGCGCGCACCCGGGCCAGCAACTCGTCGTCGAGCGGCGGGCCGAAGAACGGCCTGCCGGTACGGGTGTGCACCACCCCGCCGCCGAAGCGGCCCGGCTTGCGCTCCACGAGCAGCACCGCCCGCGAGCCCATGTGCTTCTCCTCGCAGACCACCCGGTCGACGCCCGCCGCGCGGTAGTCGGCGAACGCCTCGGCCGGGTGTTCCAGGAACCCGTCCACTGTCGACGTGGAGCAGGGCGCCATTGTCGGCGGCAGCCACACCAGCCGGCCCGGGTCGACCGCGAACCGGCTCATCACCTCCAGCGCGGCGGCGGCGTTCTCGGCCGGCACTGTGAGCGACCCGTACGCGTGGGTGAGATGCCGTCGCCCGGTGACGTCGGCCAGGTCCAGCACGGTGTCCGGCCGTGACGGTGCGACCGGGACCAGCGGGCGGGCCGGGGCGTACCACTCCTTGACCGCCGGGACGGCCACCAGCTCCTTCTCCGGGTAGCGCAGCGCGGTGAGCTGCCCGCCGAACACGCAACCGGTGTCCAGGCAGATGGTGTTGTTCACCCACTCCGGCTCGGGCGTCGGCGTGTGCCCGTACACGACCATCGCCGAACCCCGGTAGTCCCGCGCCCACGGGTAGCGCACCGGCAGGCCGTACTCGTCGGTCTCGCCGGTGGTCTCGCCGTAGAGCGCGAACGACCGCACCCGGCCGGACGCCCGTCCGTGGTATGCCTCCTTCAGCCCGGCGTGCGCCACCACGAGCCGGCCGCCGTCGAGCACGTAGTGGCT
Source organism: Micromonospora sp. ANENR4 (assembly GCF_015354395.1). Taxonomy (NCBI): domain Bacteria; kingdom Bacillati; phylum Actinomycetota; class Actinomycetes; order Micromonosporales; family Micromonosporaceae; genus Micromonospora; species Micromonospora sp. ANENR4. The sequence goes on along the minus strand of NZ_JADKYQ010000005.1, from coordinate 33,717 downwards.
GACCAGCCCGTCGATGAACGTCTCCACCCCGGTGACGAACTCCGGCGGCTCGGCGGCGAGCTGCTCCATCGTCTCGGCCAGGCCGTGGGTCAGCTTGACGTCCCGGCCGCGCAGCTTGCGCAGCAGCTTCTGCTCGTGGTTGCCCGGCACGCAGATCGCGTGGCCGGCCGCCACCATGCCCATCACCAGGCGGAGCACGCCGGGCGAGTCCGGGCCGCGGTCCACCAGGTCTCCGACGAACACCGCGGTACGCCCCGACGGGTGTGCCGCGTCCACCGGGCGGCCCGCGTCGTCGTGCCGCAGCACGTAGCCGAGCCGGGACAGCAGCGCCTCCAGCTCGGTACGGCACCCGTGCACGTCCCCGACCACGTCGAACGGACCGGTCAGCTCGCGCCGGTCGTTGAACAGCTTCTCGTAGCGGATCTCCGCGGCGTCGATCTCGTCCACCCCGCGCAGCACGTGCACCTTGCGGAAGCCCTCGCGGGCCAGCCGCCCGTACGACTGCCGCAGGTCGCGGCGCATCCGGTTGAGCACCTGCCGGCCGTGCGTGCGGTCGGCGCGCGCCTCGGTACGCTCCCAGGCCACCGCCTCCGGCACGTCCAGCACGATCGCCACCGGCAGCACGTCGTGCTCCCGGGCCACCCGGATCAGCCCGGCGCGGGCGTGCGGCTGGAGGTTCGTCGCGTCGACCACGGTGAGCAGGCCGCGCCGCAGCCGGATGGCGGCGACGTGGTGCAGCGCGTCGAACGCGTCGGCGGACGCGGACTGGTCGTTCTCGTCGTCGGCCACCAGGCCGCGGAACGTGTCCGAGGAGAGCACCTGGCTGGGCGCGAAGTGCCGCCGGGCGAACGTGGACTTGCCGGAGCCGGAGACGCCGACGAGCGCCACCAGTGCCAGCTCGGGGATGTCCAGGACGGTCATCGGTTCGTCGCCTCCTTCCGGTCGTTGCTGTCGTTCCGGTTGTTCCGGTCGGCCCGGTCGCGCCGGCCGGTGCTTTCGTCGCGGTCGGCGCGGGTGAGCACCGCCATCTGGGTCGGCGTGCCGACCTCCGGGTCGTCGTCGCCGACGCCGCTGAGCACCGCCGTGTAGCCGTGCGCCGCCGCCACCCGGTCCACCCAGGCGGCGAACTCGGCCCGGGTCCACTCGAACCGGTGGTCCGCGTGCCGGAACCGGCCCGGCTCGAGCCCCTCGTAGCGCACGTTGTACTCCACGTTCGGGGTGGTCACCACCACCGTGCCCGGCCGGGCGTGGCCGAACACCGCGTCCTCCAGCGCCGGCAGGCGCGGCGGGTCGAGGTGCTCGACGACCTCCATCAGCACCGCCGCGTCGTACCCCCGGAGCCGATCGTCCCGGTAGGTCAGCGCGGACTGCCACAGCCGGATCCGGTCCCGCTGCCGCTCCGGAAGACGGTCCAGGCGCAGCCGCCGGGCGGCCAGACCGAGCGACCGGTCCGACACGTCGACGCCCACCACCTCGGTGAACCGCCGGTCGGCGACCAGCGCGGTGAGCAGCGCGCCGCCACCGCAGCCCAGGTCCAGCACCCGGCTCGCGCCGCTGTCCCGCAGCGCGGCCAGCACCGCCTCCCGACGCCGTACCGCCAGCGAGGCCCGGCGGACGTCCTCCGCCGTCCCGGCCCCGCCGCCCGACGACTCGGCCGGCTCTCCGGTCGACGGCTCGATGCTGTCGTCGGCGGGCGGCTCGTCGGCCAGCCGCAGCTCGGTGAGCCGGGCCATCGCCTCGCCCGCGAGCGCCCGGCGGTGCGCCAGGTAGCGGCGCGTGATCAGGCCCCGCTCCGGATGACCCGCCAGCCAGCCGGCGCCGGCGCGCAGCAGCTTGTCCACCTCGTCCGGCGCCACCCAGTAGTGCTTCGCGTCGTCGAGCACCGGCAGCAGCACGTACAGGTGGTTGAGGGCGTCCGCGAGCCGCAGCGTGCCGGTCAGCGTCAGGTCGACGTAGCGGCTCTCGCCCCAGTCCGGGTACGCCTCGTCGAGCGGGATCGGGGTGGCAGTCACGGTCCAGCCCAGCGGGGCGAAGATCCGTACCGCCAGCTCGGCGCCGCCCCGGCAGCGCAGCACCGGCACCCGTACGGTCAGCGGGATCGCGCTCGCCGCCAGCTCGGGACGGTCGCGCGACTCGCCGCGCAGGGCGGAGCGGAACACCTTCGCCAGCGCCGACGAGAGCAGGCTCGACGCCGCGTACGGGCGGTCGTTCACGTACTGTCCGAGCGCGAAGCCCTCCGGCGCGCGGTTCTTCCGGCCGCCGCCCAGCTTCAGCGGATCGACCTCGACCAGCAGCGCCGCCGTGCAGCGCGCCTCGTCCGCCTCCGGGTAGAACACATGCGCGGACCCGGCGGGCAGGTCGAAGCTCTGCACGCGGTCCGGATGCTTCACCAGGAGGTGGCCGAGGTCGGTCGCCGGACGGTGGGTCGTGGTGAGGGTCAGCAGCACTTGTCGATGATCTCTTGGTTTGTTGGCTCGTGTCGTGGGGTTTCCGGGGAGCCCGACCCGCTCCGGGCGGTCAGGCTTGATCCCTGCGCGGGCCGGGCTCCCCGGAAACCTGACGTGGCCCGGCTTGTCGGAGCCGTGCTGCTGGATGTCCTTCTTCTATATGGCGGTGCCCCGCCGACCTCTGGGTCGGCGGGGCACCTGGTGTCGCGTGGGTCAGGCGACGAAGCGGGTCTTGCGGCGGCGGGTCAGCACGTAGCCGACCACACCGGCGGCGAGCAGCAGCGCGCCGATGCCGGCGATCAGGCCGGTGGCGGAACCGGTGATCGGCAGCGTGCCGCCGTCACCGCCGCCCTGGCCACCGTCGCCCGGGTCACCGGGCGTGCCGGGGGTGCCGCCGGCCGGGTTGATGACGATCGCGGCGGTGTCGTTCTTGCCGTTCGGGTCGCCGGCGAGCTTCGTGGTGAAGCTGCCGGTCGCGTTCGCGGTCACCGTGTCGACGCGAAGGCGGAACTCGTACGGGTTCTTCATGCCCCTGGGGCTCTCGGTGACCTGGCAGGCGTACTCCTTGGCGCCCGGCTCACCCCAGTTCGCGGTCCACGGGTCCCACTCCTTCGTGGGCAGGAACGGCACGCAGTCGTACGGCGCCTCGACGGCGGTCGTGCCGGCCGGGACGGTGACCCGGACCGGCAGGTCCTCCAGGCGGATGCCCGGGGTGCCCTGGCCCAGGTACTCCAGCGTGGCCGGACCCAGGTTGGTGAAGCTCGGCGCGACAGTGACGACGTCGCCCTTCTTCCCGGTGGCGGTGGCGCCCTCGGCGGCGAGGTCGGCCGGGTTGTCACCGGTGACCTTCACTGTTGCGACAGTGAAGTTGTTCATCTGGTCCAGGTCGGTCTGCGGCACCCGCGCGGCCTGCACCGACTTCTCGACCAGACGCAGCTCGGGGCCCGTGCCGGGCTTGACCTCGTCGAGCCAGTCCTCGAACGCCTGGTCGAAGTCGTCGGTGGTCCACCAGTCGAGGTAGACCGGGAACCGGGCGCCGGTACGCGTCTCCGGCCGCAGCTTGATCGGAAGGTCCTCGGAGAGCTTGTACGACCGGCCCGGCTCGATCTTCGTGTCGAAGGCGCAGAAGGCGTAGAACCCGTCTTCCTGAGCCCGGCAGTTGGAGAAGTTCCCGCCGTACGACGCGAGCCAGTCGGCCTGCACGACGAGCACCGTCCCGTCGACTGTGGTGTCGCCGCCGTTGCGGACGACACCCGGCACGGCGGCGCGGCCACCGGGGGCGCCGCTCGCCTCGACGGTCGGGTCGCTCACCAGGTCGACGCCCTCGGCGATGGTGACGCCGGCCGTACCGGTGGCGGTCTTGCCGCCCGACGTGACGCTGATCTTCAGTGCGCCCTTCTGGCCCGGCTCGGCGGTGTCCTTGCCGTTGACCAGGTAGTCGAACCAGGGCTCGTCGCCGTCGGCGAGGTCCGCCTCGCAGTGCATCTTGGTGGAGGAGACGTCGCAGGTCCAGTCCCACGCCGGCTCGACGGTGGCGAAGCCCGAGACCGCGGAGAAGTCGATGTCGATCGTGGTCCGGCCGAACTTGGGCTCCGACTCGCCGTCGGACACGTGCGCGAAGAGCGAGCCGTAACCCAGGTGGCCCGGGGCGACGAGCAGGTCGTGCGTGACGACCTCGAACGGCGCGTCCGCCGCGAGGGCGGGGGTGGCGGAGGCGGCGACGAACGCGCCTGCGACGCCCAACCCGGCGAACCAGCGCCGGGTGGAGTTGCTGAGCATGTGGGGGGTCCTCCCGTGGGGTGATCAGGTGGAGCCCCCGGAGCTTAAGGATTCCTTAAAGGATCGCGTTGTCCCACATCATGAATATTGACCGAACGGATGATCGGCGCCACCGCAACGTTCCACCTGCCCGGAACCGTCCATCAATCGGACACCGGGAGGTGCAGTGACGTACGAGGAGTTCGCCGACGCGCGGTTGGGCGCCCTGCTGCGGTACGCGGTCATGCTGACCGGGGACCCGAACCAGGCGCAGGATCTGGTGCAGGACACCCTGGTCCGGGTCCAGCTCAACTGGCGGCGGGTGGCCCGCACCGACGCCCCGGAGCGGTACGTGCGCCGGATGCTCACCAACCAGTTCATCGACTGGCGGCGCGGATCGTGGGCGCGGCGGGTGCTGCTGCGCGGCGCGGCGGACGAATCGGTGCCCGCGCCGGCCGACCACGCCCAGTCCGCGGCGGACCGGGACCAGATCCGGTCCTGGCTGTCCCGGTTGCCCCGGCGTCAGCGCGCCGCGCTGGTGCTGCGCTACTACGAGGACCTGCCGGACGGGGAGATCGCCGAGGTGCTCGGCTGCGCCGTCGGCACCGTCCGGTCCAGCATCTCGCGTGCGCTGGCCACCCTCCGAGCCGAACTCGTGGAGGTCTCCTGATGATCGAGGACGAGCTGCGGGCCGCGTTCGCCCGCCTCGAGGAGTCGACCCCGCCCGTCGGCCCGGTCCGGGCCGCCGTCGACCGGGCGGTGATCATCCGCCGTCGGCGCCGCCGGCGCGTACGCCTGGCCGGCACGGCGCTGGCGGTCGCCGCCGTCGCGCTCGTCGGTTTCACCGCGATGGCGCCCCGGCCGCCGGCGCCCACGGCGGCGCCCCCGCTCGCCACGCCGGTGCCCGAGCCCGGCGGCGCACTGAACCTGCTGCTGCTCGGCGTCGACCAGCCGGTCGGCAGCCGGCGCGCCGACTCGGTGCTGCTGGTGCACCTGCCGGCCGACCGGAGCCGGCTCTATCTCGTGTCGTTCCCGCGTGACCTGCTGGTGCCGGTGCCGCCGCAGGGCGGGACGGAGAAGCTCAACGCGACGTTCTCCCGCGCCGCCGGGTCGGGCACCGACCTGGCCGCCGGCTACCGGGCGACCCGCGAGGCGGTCGCCCGGCTGACCGGGGTACGCGTCGACGCCGGCGCGGTGCTCACGTACCCGGGGGCGCGCGAGCTGACCGACGCGGTCGGCGGCGTGCCGGTCTGCCTGCCGGCGCCGGTGCGTTCGGTGCACACCGAGCGGCGGTTCCCGGCCGGATGTCAGCGGCTCGACGGCGCGGCGGCGGTGGACCTGCTGCGGCAGCGGTACGGGCTGCGCGACGGTGGGCTGGACCGGGACCGCAACGCGGCCCGCTACGCCGCCGGCCTGCTCCGCCAACTGCGGGAGCAGGGCACGGCGACCGATCCGGCGCAGCTCGGCCGGCTGCTCCTACGGATCGGATCGGCCGTCACGATCGACACCGGTGATCTGTCGCTGCCGGTGCTGACCGCCGCGAGCGGCCGAACCGCCGCCGCGGAGCCGGTCGCGCTCGCCTTCCCGGTACGCGACGAGTGGAACGGCCGCGGGTACGAGCCGGACCCGGAACTCGCCCCCGGATTCCTGGACGCGCTACGGGCGGACCGGCTGGCGCAGTGGGCCGCCGCCCACCCGGGACAGGTCACCGCCCTGCGGTGAGCGGGCCCCGGATCAGCGGTAGTCGTCCTCGTCGGCGGTGACGACGCGGGCCTGCTCCATGGCGTCCCAGTCGTCGACCTCCATGCCCCGGTGCGGCTCACCGTCCGTCTCGTCGGTCACCGTGGTGGCCTGCTCGACCGCGTCGGCCGGTTCGGCCTCCAGATCCCGCTCCTCCGGGGCGAGGTGGTCACTGGGGGCGAAGTCCTCGTCGGGCTGACCCATCGTCCCTCCCTGTTCTCCGTGCGGGCATCGTCCCCACCACCGTACGGGCTGCTCCGGGCCCTCGCTGGGTGGCGGGCGGAACGGCGGAGTCGGCGATTGTCCCGCTCCCGGCGCACGGCCGGTGCCAGGATGGGAGGCATGGGCTTCCTGATCCGACTGGCGATCACCGCGGTCGCGTTGTGGATCGCGACCCTGATCGTGCCCGGAGTGGAGGTGAGCGGCCGCAACACCGGCAGCAACGTGCTCACCCTGATCGTGGTGGCACTGGTCTTCGGTGTCGTGAACGCGGTGCTCAAGCCGCTCATCAAGGTGTTCGGCTGCGTGTTCTACCTGCTCACGCTCGGCCTGTTCGCGCTCGTGGTGAACGCGCTGCTGTTCCTGCTGACCGACTGGATCGCCGGGGTGCTGAAGCTCCCGTTCCACGTGGACGGCTTCTGGGCCGCCTTCTGGGGCGCCATCGTGGTCGCGGTGGTGAGCTGGCTGATCAGCGTCGTCGTACCGGACCGGCTGGAGAACCGGTGAGCGGCGTCCGGGCCGGTTGTGCCCCGCTCACGCTCCTGCGGGATACTGCCCGCGGTGGACAGCGCGGTCCGGCGCAACCGTGGACGTGAGCGACCGGAACGGGTCGCGCCCATGGAAGACAGCGGCCTGCACGGCCGAGAGCGGTAAGTAAGGAGCGTTCGACATGCCCATCGCTTCCCCCGAGGCTTACGCGGAGATGCTGGACCGGGCCAAGGCCGGCCGGTACGCGTACCCCGCGATCAACGTGACCTCCTCGCAGACGCTGAACGCGGCGCTCAAGGGCTTCGCCGACGCGGAGAGCGACGGCATCATCCAGGTCTCCACCGGTGGTGCGGAGTACCTGTCCGGCCCGTCCGTGAAGGACATGGTGACCGGCGCGACGGCGTTCGCCGCGTACGCGCACGAGGTCGCCAAGAAGTACCCGGTGAACATCGCGCTGCACACCGACCACTGCCCGAAGGACAAGCTGGACAAGTTCGTCCGGCCGCTGATGGCCATCTCGCAGGAGCGCGTCAAGAACGGCCAGGAGCCGCTGTTCCAGTCGCACATGTGGGACGGCTCGGCCGTGCCGGTGGCGGAGAACCTGGAGATCGCCGAGCAGCTCCTCGCCGAGGCCGCCAAGGGCAAGATCGTCCTCGAGATCGAGGTCGGCGTCGTCGGCGGCGAGGAGGACGGCGTCGAGAACGCCATCAACGACAAGCTCTACACCACCGTCGAGGACGGCCTGGCGATGGTCGACGCGCTCGGCCTGGGCGAGAAGGGCCGCTACATGGCGGCGCTGACCTTCGGCAACGTGCACGGCGTCTACAAGCCGGGCAACGTCAAGCTGCGCCCCTCGGTGCTGCACGACATCCAGGTGGCGGTGGGCGCCAAGTACGGCAAGGACAAGCCGCTCAGCCTGGTCTTCCACGGCGGCTCCGGCTCGCTGCTGTCGGAGATCCGGGAGGCGCTGGACTACGGCGTGGTGAAGATGAACATCGACACCGACACCCAGTACACCTTCACCCGCCCGGTCGCGGACCACATGTTCCGCAACTACGACGGCGTGCTGAAGGTCGACGGCGAGGTCGGCAACAAGAAGATGTACGACCCGCGCGTCTGGGGCAAGGCCGCCGAGGCCGGCATGGCCGCCCGCGTGGTCGAGGCCTGCGAGCACCTGCGCTCCACCGGTACCACCATGAAGTGACGCCCCGCGCGTGAACGGAAGGCCGGCACCCGGACGGGTGCCGGCCTTCCGTGTCTCACCCGCCGGTCAGCACCCGGACGGCCTCGCGGACGTCGTCGGTCAGGTGGATCGTGTGCGACAGGTCGCCGAACGGGGACGCGGCGAACAGCGGCCGCAGCAGCGACTCCACCGGCAGCTCGGTGGTCCAGTACGTGCGGTCCAGGAAGACGTACGCCCCGCTCGCCCCGTCGGTGCCGTAGAACGTCTTGGTGGCCGCCTGGAACACCTCCTGCACGGTGCCGGCCTTGCCGGGCGCGAACACGATCCCGCCCCGGGCCAGCCGCAGGATGGTGTCCTCCCGGATGGCGTTGGAGAAGTACTTCGCGATCCGGCCCGCGAACAGGTTCGCCGGCTCGTGGCCGTACAGCCAGGTGGGGATGGCCAGCCCGCCGGAACGGGCCCACTCGGTGCCCGGCGCCGACGGGCGGGGCGAGGGCAGCGACGTGCCGTCCGCGTACCGCTTGCGCACCGCCAGCGCCGCCGCCGTGTACCGGTCGTGGTCGGTGAAGTCCGGCGCGACGGCGAGCACGTCGATCGCGGCGGACAGCTCCTCGGCCGGCCAGGCCGCGAGGAACGCGCCGAGGTTCGCCGCCTCCATCACGCCCGGACCGCCGCCGGTGACCACCAGGCGGTCGGCCCGCGCCAGCTCCCAGCCCAGCACCGCGGCCATCCGGTACGCGACGCTGCCGCGCGGCACCGCGTGCCCGCCCATCACCCCCACCACCGACTGCGGCCCGTGCGCGGCCAGCCACGACCGGGTGGCGTCGGCGAGCGCGTTGTCCACACCGTGGTCGTGCAGTCGCTGCCCGAGCGCCTCGCGTACGTCCGGCAGCGCGCCGCCGTGCGCCCGGAAGTGCGCGTACACCCGGGTGTCGTACATCTCGGCGAACCCGCCCTCGGCGAACCCGGCGGCCAGCTCGTCGGCGGTGTAGAGGTGCGACGGCTGGGTCGGATACGGCAGCCCGGAGAACGGCGGGACCACGTTGGCGCCCCGGCGGACCAGGTCCGCGCCCACCTCCCGGCCGGCGAAGCGGCAGCCCACGAAGAGCGTGCCGGTGACGTCGACGTCGCGCAGGTCGGGTACCGGGTCGAGGTCGAGGCGCAGGCCCTGCACGGTCAGGCCGGCCAGGGTGCCCCCGGCCAGCCGCTGCTCGAACGCGGTGCGGGTCTCGATCTCGTTGACGTGGGGCGCGTGCGGCTCGATGACGTCCGCGGGTGGTGGGGTCGGCACCAGGTCATCCTGCCCCCGCACGGCAAGTGCCGAAACCGGGGCGGGGAACGACAGGAGCCCGGCGGGCACGCCGCCGGGCTCCTGCGTAACCGGGTCCTGGGGAGGCTCCGGATCTGTATTTGTAGTGCAAGAACCACGGCGGCGGCATGGGCCGCGGGTACGTGTGCTCCCGCCGCAGGCGTGACGAAACCCTCAGCCGTTCAGCCAACCGTCCGGGCGGGGCCCCTCGCGTACCCGTGGGCGAAGCGGGTTGAATGGGGCGATGCAGAACCTGTTGCCTGAGCCACCGGCCACCCTGCTCCCGACCCACGAGGAGGCCGACGCCGCGCTGGCGGCGGCGGCCGAGCAGGGCACCGACGAGGCGTACGCCGAGGTCGCGGCCCGTTTCCCGACCTACAGTGCGGCCTGGGCCGCGCTGGCCGGCCGCTCGCTCGCCGCGGGTCAGGTCGTGACGGCGTACGCGTACGCCCGCACCGGCTATCACCGGGGCCTCGACCAGCTGCGCCGCAGCGGCTGGAAGGGCCACGGCCCGGTGCCCTGGTCACACAAGCCCAACCGGGGCTTCCTCCGCTGCCTCTACGTGCTGTCCCGCGCCGCGGGGGAGATCGGCGAGGCGGACGAGGCGGCCCGGTGCGCCCAGTTCCTCCGCGACTGCGACCCGGCCGCCGGAGACGCGCTCTCCGGCGACTGACCACTGCCGCGACGGCCGGCCCTCTCGTGGTCGGCCGTCGCGCCCGTCCTACAGCCCTTCCGCCACCGACGCGGCGATCTTCAGCCAGGCGTCCCGGGTGGCGGAGGAGAGCTGCCCGTACCGCAGCGGCTCGCCGGTGTCGATGAGCCGCTCGTACGGTGCCAGCAGCACCGCCCGGGTCCGCGCCGCGAAGTGGGCCTGGATCGCGGGCAGGTCGATCTCCTTGCGGGACGGCGGCATCGAGACCACTGTGACCGCCTGGCGTACCAGCCGCTGCCGGCCGCTCTGCTCCAGGTGGTCGAGCATCCGGGCGGCGGTCTCGGCCGAGTCGTTACGGGCCGACATGGTCACCACGAGCTGGTCGGTGGCGTCCATCGCGGCCTGCCAGTTCTGCGCCCGGACGTTGTTGCCGGTGTCCACGAAGATCAGCTTGTAGAAGCGGCTGACCACCTCGCGGATCTCCGCGAACGCGGCGGCGGTGAGCATCTCGCCGCCGGTCGCCGACTCGTCCGAGGCGAGCACGTCGAACATGCCCTCGCCCTGCGAGCGGACGTACTGCGACAGGTCGCCCACCCGGCCGTGCGGCCCCTGGAACTGGGCCAGGTCCCGCAGCATGTCCCGCACCGTACGGGCGTGGAAGTCCTGCTGGGCCCGCATGCCCAGGGTGCCCTGGGTCTCGTTGTTGTCCCAGGCCAGCACGTATCCGCCGCGCTTCTGCCCGAACGTCATGGCGAGCAGCAGGATCGCCACCGTCTTGCCGGCGCCGCCCTTCGGGTTGACCACCGTCACCTGGCGCAGCCCGCCGAAGTTGCGGCGGACCATCTCGATGTCGCGCTTCATCTCCTGCTCGTGCCGCCCGGGCGGGAGCCGGACCAGCCCGATCTTGTTGACCACCGCGCGTACGCCCATCGTGGCCACCGGGTCGACCGGCCGGGCCTGGCGGCGGCGGGCGAAGTCCTCGGCGGTCGGGGGTACCGCCTGCTGCGGTGTCCAGCCCTGCTCCGGGTGGGGCGCTCCGGGCTGAGGCGGCGGTGGCGGCACCACCGGGCCCGACACCGGCGCCTGCGGCGGCAGCGGGCCGCCCGGCTGCGGCTCGCCGGCCTGGGGCGTCCAGCCGGGCGGCGGGTACCAGCCGGGCTGACCAGGTTGCGGCTGGTACGCGGACGGCGGGTAGCCGTTGCCGTACGGGGACGGCTGCGCCGGCACGCCCGGCGACGGCGGGAACGGCCCGAGGCGGGGCGTCTGCTCGGACGCGCCCGGCCCTGCCGGTCCCGTACCGGATTCCGGTGACGGCTGCGTCCCGGCGACGGTGGCCCGGCCCGCGGCGACGCCGTCGGCGGGGAGGGCGTCGGACGGTGGGGACGGTGCCGGGGTGACAGTGGCGCGGCCGGACACCGTGCCGTCCTCGGGGAGGGCGTCAGGAGGCGGGGGCGGCGCCACGGTGGCGCGGCCGGACGCGGTGCCGTCGGCCTCCGCCGCCTCGGCCGGCGGAGCTGCTGCCTCGACGGGAAGCGGGTCCGGCGTGGTGGCGGAGTCCGACCCGGCCCGCTGCGGCGGCTGCGCCCACGGCGAGGCGGGCCGTCCGTTCCCGGCGCCGTCGCCCGCGGTAGCCGCTCCGGCAGTGCCGGAGGTGGGCGTGGTTGCCGGGACATCAGCCGCTGCCGGTGCCTGGGGCGCGGGGACGTCCGCCGCTGCCGGTGCCGGTGGCGCCGGGACGTCCGCCGCCACCGGCGTGGGAGCGTCGGCCGACGGGAGCGGCCAGGGCACCGACGCCCACGGCGGGATCGTGGCCGCCGCCGCGTCGGTCTCCTCCGGCGGCCACAGCGGCTCGACGTCCCGCTGCGGCACCTGCGGTCGGCCCGGTACGTGGGCCCGGTCGTCGTTCTCGTGCACCACGGTTCCTCCCCATTCCTTCCGCCGAGGATAGGCGGTCCGGCCAGCGCCGCGAGCCGGGTGGGGATCGACCGAGGTCAGCCCGTCCAGACCGCCCAGGCGCCCGGCTCGGTCCACCAGGAGCGCTTACGGCTCAGTTCGCCCTCGACGCCGTCGTCGAGGAAGGGCACCTTCTCGTCGCGGGGCACCACCGCCACCGCGCGTCCCCGCGCCCGGCGTACCTCCAGCCGGACCTTCTTCCGGCCCAACGCCGACCGGGTCACCACCGGTACGGCGACGCCCACCGTCACCCGCCCGTCGGCCGGATCCGGGCCGCCCAGCAGGTCCACCTCACCGAGGCGCGCGTACCCGCCCGCGTTGCCGATCGCGCACGCGGTGATCGGCTCCGAACCGTCGCTGAGCACCGTGCCGTCGACCTCGACCCGGGCCCGCCAGTGCAGCGGGCGGCCGGCGTCGTCGGCGGCGCCGAGCAGCGCACCGTCCAGCGTCACCGAGCCGCCGTCGTTGCGCAGCAGGTCGAGCCGCCGGGCGGTGCCGTCCAGCACCGCGGCGGCCACACCCGCCGGATCCCGGGGCAGCCCGAGCTGCGCGGCCAGGTCCCGCGCCGTCCCGGACCGGGCCGGATCGAGCGGGAGTACGCCGACCGGGGGCAGGTCGGGCACCGTACGGTCGTCGGCGAGGTCCGCGGGGCGGCGGCTCGGCGGCGGAGCGTACCGGCGCACCAGCCGACGCAGGACGGCGCGCAACTGACCGTCACTCGCCGTGGCGACGATCAGCCGGGTCTTGCCGTCGGAATCGGGCCAGGTGAGTCCGTCGGCGCGCGGCGGACCGTCGAGGCGGGCCAACACCTCGTCGATCTCCTTGTCGGACCGCGCGGTCACGGTGGTCACCCGGGCACCCCGGGCGGTCAGCTCGTCGGCGCAGGCCAGCACCGGTACGCGCGGCGTCTCGCAGCGCTCCTCGCCGGTCTCGGCGGCGGTGTCGTCCGCGCCGCCGCAGCAGGCGCCGTCGCTGCCGCAGCCACCACCGGGAGCGTCCCGCTCCGAGCCGAGAGTGAGCAGCACCACGTCGTACACGAAGGAGCCTCCTGCTTCTCGACCAACCCCTGCTGGTCCCACCGTCACTACTTGTTAGCCTGACACCCCGGGCTCGCTGACCGGTCGCCACCTGGCACCCGAGCCTTCTGGAGGCGAGAAGATGCCAGCGATCGTGCTGCTCGGCGCCCAGTGGGGCGACGAGGGCAAGGGCAAGGTTACCGACCTGCTGGGTGAGCGGGTCGACTACGTCGTGCGCTACTCCGGCGGCAACAACGCAGGGCACACGGTGATCACGCCGGACGGCCAGAAGTACGCGCTGCACCTCATGCCGTCCGGGGCGCTGTCACCGAGCGCGATGATCGTGATCGGCAACGGCGTGGTGGTCGACCCGAAGGTGCTGCTGCAGGAGATCGACGGACTCGCCGAGCGCGGCGTGGACGTGTCCCGCCTGCGCATCTCCGGTGACGCGCACCTGATCATGCCGCACCACCGGGCGCTGGACCGGGTGGTCGAGCGCTACCTCGGCAGCTCCCGCATCGGCACCACCGGCCGGGGCATCGGTCCCGCGTACGGCGACAAGGTCGCCCGCATGGGCATCCGGCTCCAGGACCTGCTCGATCCGGGCATCCTGCGCAAGAAGCTGGAGCTGGCGCTCCGCGAGAAGAACCAGCTGCTGTTCAAGATCTACAACCGCAAGGCGATCGACGTCGAGGAGACCGTCGAGGAGTACCTCCAATACGCCGAGCGGCTGCGCCCGTACATCGCCGAGACCCGGGTGATGCTCTGGGACGCGCTCGACCGCGGCGAGACCGTGCTGCTGGAGGGCGCCCAGGCCACCATGCTCGACATGGACCACGGCACCTACCCGTTCGTCACCTCGTCGAATCCGACGGCCGGCGGGGCGTGCGTGGGCGCGGGCATCCCGCCGACCGCGATCACCAAGGTCATCGCGGTGAGCAAGGCGTACACGACGCGGGTGGGCTCCGGCCCGTTCCCGACCGAGCTGTTCGACGACAACGGGCAGCACCTGCGCAAGGTCGGCCACGAGTACGGCACCACCACCGGCCGGGAGCGCCGCTGCGGCTGGTTCGACGCCGTGGTGGCCCGGTACGCGTGCCGCCTCAACGGCGTCACCGACCTGGTGGTCACCAAGCTGGACGTGCTGACCGGCCTGGCAAAGGTGCCGATCTGCGTCGGTTACGAGATCAACGGCGAGCGTTTCGACGACATGCCGATGACGCAGACCGACTTCCACCACGCCACGCCGATCTACGAAGAGCTCGACGGCTGGTGGGAGGACATCACCAAGGCGCGGACCGAGGACGAGCTCCCGGAGAACGCGAGACGCTACATCGCGCGGATCGAGGAGCTGACCGGCACCCGGGTGAGCGTGGTGGGCGTAGGCCCAGGCCGAGAGGAAAACGTCCTCCGCCACCCCCTCCTCCCCTAACCCCACCCCGTCCCCACCCCTCCCCCTCCGCCCCGGGGCACTCACCCCGGTGATCAAGGAGTTTGTGTCCAGTTCGGCGTCGGATCCGGACACAAACTCCTTGATCACCGGGGGTGGTCGCGGGCGGTCGGCCGGGGGAGGCAGTGGGAGGGTGGCTGTGGTTGTCCACAAGGTTGTCCACAGGGGTGTCGGCTGTGGGGTGGCGCGGGGGAGCCTGCGCGTGTGGGTGAATTCGGCGAACTGACGCGGCTGGCCGCAACACAGGGCGGGTTCGTGACGGCCGGGCAGGCGTTGCGCCTGGGCGTCGGCCGGGAGCAGATCCGGTACCTCGTCCGGTCCGGGCGATGGACGCGCATCTCGCGTGGCTGCTACCTGCCGTCACCGGCCGGGCCGGTGGCACTCCGGCGGGCCATGATCCGCGCCGCGATCGCGAGCATCGGGCCGGGTGCGGTCGCGGTGCTGGGCACCGCCGCCGAGCTGCACGGCATCGCCGGCCTTCCACCGACGGCCGCGATCCACGTCTCGGTGCCGCCGCATCGTCCGCACGTGCAGCGCCGGGCGGAGCCCAGCCTGACGGTGCATCAGTTGACGCTCGGTGACGCGGACGTGTGCCGGGCCGACGGCGTACCGGTCACGACTCCGGCGCGCACCGTTGCGGACGTCTTGCTGCGGGCGAGGCGCTACCCGGCGGTGTGCGTCCTCGACTCCGCACTCAACCAGGGCATCCTGGCCGAGAACGACATGTCCCTGGTGCTCGCGTACCTCGCCGGTCGCCGCGGGGCGGTCGCCGCTCGGGAGTTCCTGGCCGAGGCGGACGGCCGGGCCCAGTCGCCCCTGGAGACCCGCGCCCGGCTCCGGTGCGTCGACGGTGGCGTCCCGCCGGAGGTCCTGCAACTGCCGGTACGGGACGACGACGGCTACCTGCTCGGCGTCGGGGACCTGGCATGGCGCGGGGCGCGTCTGATCGCGGAGGCGGACGGTCGAGCCCCGCACCTGACGCCCGAGGCCGTCTACGCTGACCGCTTCCGGCAGAACCGCCTGGTCAACGCCGGCTGGCGGATCCTCCGCTTCACCTGGTCCGACACCCTGCGTCCCGACTACATCCCCCAGACGGTCAAGCACGCCCTCCGCCAGAGCCCGAAGCGCCGGTGATCAAGGAGTTTGCGGGCGATCACCCCTCAATCTGAGACGCAAACTTCATGATCGACGGGGTGGGGTGGGGTGGTCAGTAGGATGCCGGGCGTGCGCGTACTTCTTGTGGGTGGTGGTGGGCGGGAGCACGCTCTCGCGCTCGGACTCGCCGGGGATCCGGCTGTCGAGGCGCTCGTTGCGGCGCCGGGGAATCCGGGGATCGCTGCGGTGGCGCAGTTGCGGGAGGTGACACCCACCGACCCGGCGGCAGTGGCGGCCCTCGCCGTCGAGGTCGCGGCCGACCTGGTGGTCGTCGGTCCGGAGGCGCCGCTGGTGGCGGGCGTCGCCGACGCGGTACGCGCCAAGGGCATCGCGGTGTTCGGCCCGAGCGCGGAGGCGGCCCGGCTGGAGGGCTCGAAGACGTTCGCCAAGGACGTGATGACCGCCGCGGCGGTGCCGACCGCCCGCGCGTACACCTGCGAGGACGCGGCTGCGGTGGCGCGTGCGCTCGACGAGTTCGGTGCGCCGTACGTGGTGAAGGACGACGGGCTCGCCGCCGGCAAGGGTGTGGTGGTCACCGACGACCGGGCGGCCGCCGAGCGGCACGCGGCGGAGTGCGGCCGGGTGGTGATCGAGGAATACCTGTCCGGTCCCGAGGTCTCCCTGTTCGTGGTGACCGACGGCGAGGCGGCGGTGCCGCTGCTTCCGGCGCAGGACTTCAAGCGGGTCGGCGACGGTGACACCGGGCCGAACACGGGCGGCATGGGCGCGTACGCGCCGCTGCCGTGGGCCCCGCCGAACCTGGTCGACGACGTGATGCGCGACGTGGTGCACCCGACGCTGGCGGAGCTGCGCCGCCGGGGCACCCCGTTCGCCGGCCTGCTCTACGTGGGCCTGGCGATCACCCCGTCCGGCCCGCGTGTCATCGAGTTCAACGCGCGCTTCGGCGACCCGGAGACGCAGGTCGTGCTCGCCCTGCTGGAGACGCCGCTGGGCGGGCTGCTGCACGCCGCCGCCACCGGCACGCTCGGCGCGCACCCGCCGCTGCGGTGGCGCGACGGCGCGGCCGTGACGGTCGTGGTGGCGGCCGACGGCTATCCGGCGGGCCCGCGTACCGGTGACGTGATCACCGGCGCGGACCGCGCCGGGGTCATCCACGCCGGCACCCGCCGGGACGCCGACGGCACGTTGCGGTCCGCCGGGGGCCGGGTCCTCTGCGGTACGGCGACCGGGCCGGACCTGGCCGCCGCGCGCGACGCCGCCTACGAGTTGGTACGCGACGTGGAGCTGGCCGGTTCCCACCACCGCACCGACATCGCGGCGGCGGCGGTGGACGGCCGGATCACGATCCCGGGCTGACCGTCCCGCGTCGGCGGCCGGCCATCCGGTTGAGCACGTTCGCCGTGGCCCGCTCGATGCGCGGGTCGCGGTGCCCCTGCCGGTCCAGGGCCAGCGTCCAGCCGAGCGTGCCGCTGGCGAACACCACGGCGCCGCGTGCCGTCTCGTAGACGTGGCTGCTCTGGAGTCGTCGGCCGCCCTGCTGCGCCGGGTACGGCGACGAGCTGAGCGTGGTCCCGGCGGGCCGGGCGAGGGCCGCGTGCAGCCCGTCCGCCTCGCCCGCGACCACGCCCGGGATGCGGTCGCCGTCGGCGACGCCGGTGCCGGACCACACCCAGTTGTCGGCACCGCGCACCACCAGCGGCTGCGGGGTCAGCACGATGCCGTTGTACTGCACGCCGAGCAGCGCCTGTTCCGGCCGGTCGAGGTCGCGCCACGTCACAGTCGGGTCGCCGGTGCCGGCGCCCGGGTCGGGAAGCGTCTTGGCGCACTCCACGATCCGTTCGGGGCGTCCGCTGGCGGCGGGGCGTACGCGGGCGTGCCAGTAGACGCTGTTCGCGCCGAGGAACGCGAGGCTGGTGCCCCCGTCCAGGCCGACCTCGGTGGCGCGGCGCATCTCGGCCGACCAGTACTCGTCGTGCCCGCAGAACACCAGGCCCCGGTACCGGGCCGGGTCGAGTCGCCCGGAGTGCAGGTCGAAGCTGGTGGCGTAGCTGACGTCGTAGAGATTGCGTTCCAGCCACCGGACCGCTGCCTCGTCGCGGTCGAAGTGGGTGGGCCGGCCCGCGTCGGCGTACGGGCGGTCGAAGGAGACCGCACGTGCCCGCAGCGCCGGGTCGCGCCGCCCGTCGGGCCGGTAGCCGTTGTAGAGGCTCTTGCCGAGCCGCCGGTCGCGCGGCCACTGGTTGTACGCCTGCCAGGTGGTCACCGGTAGCACCACGCAGAGCGCGGCCGGGCGCCTGTCGTCGCGCACCACGAACGGAGTGCACGCTCGCCAGCCGCCGGCCGAGGTGAAGACCGCCTGGTAGAGGCCGGAGGTCCAGCCGTGCGGGACGGGCAGGCGCCACGACACCGGCCACCGGCAGGCGAGCACACCGGTGTCCGGGTCGGCGACCGGCACCGGTTGCGGCACGCCGCGCAGGTCGGGGCTGGTCAGCAGCGTGCGGGCGCCCGCGCCGTCGTACCAGCCGATGCGGTGCACGCTGATCCGGAACCGGCCGCCCGGGTTGACGGCGACGTGGAAATCGATCACCTCGCCGGGGGCGACGCTCGTCGTCGAGGCGTACCCCTGGATCTGACGCCGCCGGTCGTCGGCGGCCCGGCCGCCGCGCTCGGGCCACCACGGCTCACCGGCGGCGCGGTTCTCCCGCTCGACGGGCGGAACCGGCCACCGGGTGGGTGGGTCGTCGGGCCGGCCGTGGACCGGGTCGAACGAGCCGAGCGCGGCGGCGGACGCGCCGCCGACGAGCAGGCCGAGCGCGGTACGCCGCCGAAACCGGTCCATTGTGGTGCTCCCCGTTCCCCGTCCGGTCGGGAGAGAAGGTAGCACCGGGCGGCCAGGGCTGTCTGTCCGATGTTGATCAATCGAAGTAGCGGCGCAGCTCCCGGGTGAGCACCTTGCCGGTGGCGTTGCGCGGCAGGTACTTGACGAACACCACGTCGCGGGGCACGGAGAAGCGGGCCAGGTAGCGCCGGACGTACTCGCGGACCGCCTCCGGGTCGAGCGTCTCGCCGGTCCGCAGCGCGAGGAACGCGGCCAGCCGCTGGCCGTAGTCGGGGTCCGGTACGCCGATCACGGCGACCTCGCGGACCTGCGGCAACCGGGCGATCAGATCCTCCACCTCGGACGGGAAGACGTTCTCGCCACCCGAGACGATCATGTCGTCCGCGCGGCCGTCCACGAAGAGCAGTCCGTCGGCGTTGAGCCGGCCCAGGTCGCCGGTGTCGAGCAGACCGTCGCGGCTCTCCCGGCCGGTGCCCGAGGTGTAGCCCTCGAACAGCATCTCGTTGCCCACGAATATCCGTCCGACCTCGCCGTCGCGGACCGGCCGGCCGGCCTCGTCCAGGATGGCCAGCCGGGTGCCGTGCGGCGGGCGGCCCGCGGTGGTGGGCGCGGCGCGCAGTTCGGGCGGGCCGGCGATGGAGGCCCAGGACACCTCGGTCGAGCCGTAGAGGTTGTAGAGCACGTCGCCGTACCGGTCCATGAAGGCGGTGGCCAGGTTGCCGGGCAGCGCGGATCCGCTGACCGCCACCACCTTGAGCGGCGGCCGGGGCTGCGGCGGCGCGACCTCCATCAGCCGTTGCAGCATCACCGGTACGGCGAACATCGCGTCGCACCGCTGGTCGACGAGCGCGGCGAGCGTGGTGGCCGGATCGAAGCGCCGGTGCAGCACGACAGTGGCGCGCAGCGCGAACGAGACCTGAAGTGCGGCGTACCCCCAGGTGTGGAAGATCGGCGCGGCGATCATCACGGTGTTCTTCGCGTGCAGCGGGATTCTGTCGATGATGGACACCAGCGGGCCGAAGCCGTGCGGGGTGGGCCGGCGGGCGCCCTTGGGCGCGCCGGTGGTGCCGGAGGTCAGCACTATGGTGCGGCCGTCGCGCTCCGGCGGCTGGAGCTTCTCCCCGGGCACGGCGGCGGCGATCAGCTCCTCCTGCCCCCGCTCGTCGACCCGGTGCAGCTCGGCCGGGAGGCCGAGGACGCGTTCGGTGAACTCGCCGTCGTGCACCAGGACGCGCAGGCCCTGTTCCTCGGCCACGGTCACCAGTTGCGCGGCGGACAGGCCGGTGTTGACCAGGACGGCGTCCGCGCCGAGCAGCATCGCTGCGACTATCGCCTCGATCAGGCCGTGGTGGTTGCGGCAGAGCACCCCCACCCGGTCGCCGGTCTGCACGCCGAGGTGGGAGCGCAACGACCGGGCCAGCCGCTCGGAACGGTCGAGCAGTTCCTGGTACGTCATGGTGGCGCCCTGCTCGTCGACCACGGCGACGCGGCCGGGGTCGCGGGCGGCGGCCTGGCGCAGCTCCCCGGCGAGGCTCCAGCCCCACCGGCGCAGCGCGTTGAGCTGGGAGACCACGCGGATCGGTCCACCCGGGGCGAGCAGTCCACGTCGGGTCAGCGTGGCGGCGATGAACGGCAGGTCCACGGCGCAACTCCTTCGCGTTCGTGGTTCGTCGACCAGGCTCCGGACGGTCGGCCGTCCGGTTCGGCGTGATCTTGTGCCCGATCGCGGTTCGGGTCGGCCCGGGAGCGGCGGCCCGGCCCGCGACGACTCTCGTGCCGTCACGGGTCGGGCCGCGGCCCGCCGGTGGTCAGCGGATCTGCATCCCGGAGATGGCGCGGGAGATGACCAGCCGCTGGATCTCGGAGGTGCCCTCGAAGATGGTGTAGATCTTGGCGTCGCGGTACCACCGCTCGACCGGGTGGTCGCGCAGGAAGCCGGCGCCGCCGAGGAGCTGGACCGCCTTGTCGGTCACCGAGACGGCCACCTCGCCGGCCTTGAGCTTGGACATCGAGCCCTCGCCGGCGGTGAACGGCCGGTTGTTGCGGCCCATCCAGGAGGCGCGCCAGACCAGCAGCCGGGCCGCGTCGATCTCCATCTTCATGTCGGCGAGCGCGAACGCGACCGCCTGGTTTTCGATGATCGGCCGTCCGAACTGGACCCGCTCCTTGGCGTAGTCCAGGGCGTACTCGTAGGCGGCGCGCGCCACGCCGAGCGCCTGCGCGCCGACCGTCGGGCGGGACAGCTCGAACGTCCGCATCGCTGCCTGACCGGAGGCGCGCTGCCCGGACCGGGCGCGGGCCAGACGCTCGTCGAGCGCGTCCTTGCCGCCGAGCAGGCAGCGGCCGGGCACCCGGACGTCGTCGAGGAAGACGTCCGCGGTGTGCGAGGCGCGCAGCCCCAGCTTGCGCAGCTTGCGGGTGGCGGCGAGACCGGGAGTGCCTGGGGGTACGACGAACGCGGCCTGGCCGCGCGAGCCCAGCTCCGGCTCGATCGAGGCGGTCACCACGTGCACCCCGGCGATGCCGCCGTTCGTGGCGTACGCCTTCTGTCCGTTGAGCACCCACTCGTCGGTGGCCTCGTCGTAGACGGCGCGGGTACGCATCGAGCCGACGTCGGACCCGGCCTCCGGCTCGCTCGTGCAGAACGCGGCGACGGCCGGGGAGTCGACGTCGCCGAAGCACTGCGGCACCCACTCGACGAGCTGGTCGGGGGTGCCGGCGCCGTAGATCGCGGCGACCGCGAGGGAGGTGCCGAAGATGCTCAGGCCGATGCCGGCGTCACCCCAGAAGAGTTCCTCGCTGGCGATCGGCAGGGAGAGGCCGGTGGGGTCGGCCCAGCAGGTGGCGAGGAACTCGAACCCGTACAGGCCGACCTTCGCGGCCTCCTGGATGATCGGCCAGGGGGTCTCCTCCCGGGCGTCCCACTCGGCCGCGGCCGGGCGCACGACCTCGGCGGCGAAGCCGTGCACCCAGTCGCGAAGGTCCCGCTGTTCCTCGTTCAGGTCGAGCGAGAACTCGGCCATGTCAGGCCTTGGGGATGTCGAACAGGTTGGCGATGTTGGCGGCCAGGCCCAGGTCGCCCTTGGCCTTCAGCTTGCCGGTCATGAACATCATCACCGGGTTGGCGCCACCGGAGACGATCTTCAGGAACTCGACCGGGCCCATGGTGAGGCTCAGCTTCGGGTCGCGGGTCGCGGTCTCCGAGACGGTGCAGGTGCCGTTCTCGATGACGATCTCGTAGGTGTCGGTGCCACCGTCCGGACGGCCGGTGATGTTCCAGTGGATGACCGCGTTCGTGGCACCGGCGCGGTCGGCGCGGAACAGCGTGGGCATCCGGTTGAAGACCTCGCTGAGGATCTTGCCGCGCGCGTCACCGGACATGATCTCGGCGATCTTGGCGTCCGGCGTGGACTTGACCAGCTGCGCGAATTCCTTCGGGCCGACGTTCGCGAAGTTGGCCGGGTCGAAGTCAGTCATGGGGGATTGCACCTCTCGGGCGGGGCCACTTTGGTTACTCTGGCGTAACCTTACGCACGGGTAGGTATGCTCGCAAGGGTGTCCAGCACGCCGACCTTCAAGCGCCTCCCCCGCGCCGTACGCGAGCAGCAGATGCTCGACGCGGCGGTGAAGGTGTTCTCCCGCCGCGGCTTCCACGCCGCCAGCATGGACGAGATCGCCGACGACGCCGGCATCTCCAAGCCGATGGTGTACGCCTACCTCGGCACCAAGGAGGAACTCTTCATCGCCTGCCTGCACCGGGAGAGCACCCGGATGATGGAGGCGATCGCCGGCGCCGCCGCCCCCGACCTGCCCGCCGACGAGCGGCTCTGGCGCGGGCTGCGCGCGTTCTTCGGCTTCGTCGGCGCACACCGCGACGGCTGGGCGGTGCTCTACCGGCAGGCCCGCGGCTCCCAGCCGTTCGCCGCCGAACTCGCCACCATGCGGGGCCGGCTGGTCGAGGTGGTCGCCGGGATGCTCGACCACGCGCTGCGCGCCTCCGGCCGCGAGGTCGGCGCCACCGACCTGGAGGTGGTCGCGTACGGGCTGGTCGGCGCCAGCGAGTCCCTCGCCGACTGGCTGGCCGACCACCCGGAGGCGGACGCGGGGAAGACGGCGACGCGGATGATGAACGTGGCCTGGCTCGGCGCCGACCAGCTTCTGCGCGGCGTCACCTGGCATCCGCCGGCGGTGTAAGGAAGGGCCCCTTCTTAACGCCTCCGGTAGTAAAAGGGCCCCCTTTTAACAGTCGCGCCGCGCGGCGGCCCGCCGGTGCGCCCGCCGCCGGCCCCAGCGAACGGCCTCGAACAGACCGGTGACCGCCAGCGAGATGGCGACGCCGGCGAGCAGCCCGGACAGCGGGTTGTGCTCGAACGCCAGCCCACCGAAGTAGCCCAGCAGCCCGCAGTAGACCCCCCAGGTGGTGCACGCCAGGCCGTCGTACAGCAGGAACGTGCGCGCCGGGTAGCGGACCGCGCCCATGGTCAGCGTGACCGCGGTCCGGCCGCCGGGGACGTACCGGGCGGTGGTCAGGATCATCCCGCCGCGCCTGTCGACCGCCCGGCGGGCCCACTCCGAACTGGCCCGCCGCCTGCTGTCCGCCGGGAAGCGGGCCAGCCGGTGCGCGCCGCCACCGCGCCCGATCGCGTACGAGATGTGGTCGCCCACGAGCGCGCCGAGCGCGGCGGTCACGATCACCAGCGCCAGGTTCGGCTCGCCGCCGGCCGCGAAGACCCCCGCGGTGATCACCACAGTTTCGCCCGGTACGGCCGGGAAGAACGCGTCGACCGCGGTGACCGCGATGATCACCAGGTATACCCACGGTGACGTCACCGTGTGGTGCAGCAGGTCGAGCACGTCCCCCATGCACCCATGCTCGGGGGTGCGGTGTTAAGCCCGGGCCCTTCCCGTGCAAAAGGCGTCAACAAGGGGCCCTTCCTTCTCCTCGGCCGTGGGCCCGCGCGACGTGAGCACCACCGGCGCCCCCAGCGCCTCCGAGACCGCAGCCGGCCAGTCGGCGGGCGACTCGTCCAGCACCGGCCGGGCCCGCATCAGCCGCTCGGTGAGCGCCGCCTGCCGGTCCAGGTCACCGGCCGGGCCGGGGACGAGCCGGTCCAGACCGTCGTACCGGCGGCAGATCCGCAGCTCCGGGCCGGCCAGGTCGAGGTGGGTCAGCGCCAGCCCGTCCACCCCACCGGCCACCTCCAGCGCGTACCGGTGGGCGACCGCGTCGAAGTGCCCGAACCGGAAGCGGCCTTGCCAGGGGTTCGTCCCGTTGTGGCGGTCGGTGAACGGCAGCGCCGCGTCCTCGGTGACCAGCGGCCCGGGACCGTGCCGGGTGGTGGTGGTTCGCAGCACGCCGAGCCGCTGCGCGGTACCGGCCATGCCCGCCTCGGCGAGCAGCGTCTCGGCGTTGGCGAACGTCGTGGTGCTCCACGTCGTGTACGGGTGGAAGCCGTGCCACTCGTCCAGCAGCACCCCCTGGGCGCCCTCGAACACGCAGGGGCCCTCGCGCAGCGCGGATGCCAGCCAGGTCCGGTCGACGATCGCGACCCGGCGCGCGAAGGCCGCGTACGCGGGCAGGCAGTCCTCCACCGGCGGCGCGTCGAGCGGGCCCAGTTCGGCGGTGAGCCGGTCCCGTAGCGCGGTCAGCCGCCGGCGCAGCACCGCCGGGCGGCGGCAGTCCGCCACCCGGGGTGCCTCGTCGGGGTGGGCGAGGCCGTACGCGACCGCCTCGCCCACCCCGAGCCCGCAGGAGCCGTGCCGGTCGGCTCCCCGGGCGATCTCCCGGGCGCGGTTCGCGGCCCGGTGGTACGGGGTGGCGAGCAGCGCCTCCCCGTCCACTGTCAGACGGTCGAGCGCGTCCGGCACGCCGACCGACGCGAGGTGAT
The DNA here is from genome assembly GCF_015354395.1 of Micromonospora sp. ANENR4. Classification (NCBI taxonomy): domain Bacteria; kingdom Bacillati; phylum Actinomycetota; class Actinomycetes; order Micromonosporales; family Micromonosporaceae; genus Micromonospora; species Micromonospora sp. ANENR4. The sequence continues at coordinate 9,658 of NZ_JADKYQ010000005.1, read as the reverse complement.
CGGCCTCGGCGGCCAGCGCCAGCGGGTCCACCACCACGTGCCGCGCCAGGTGTGTCCGTACGCCCGGACGGAACGTCCCGGCGCCGAACTGCGCGAACGTGTGGTGCCTCCCGTCGCGCAGGACGACGTTGTGCGCCGCCTGCGCGCCCCCGTTGAACCGGACCACCGTGTGCACCTGCCGGGTGGCGCAGAGCAGGTCCACCACTGTGCCCTTGCCGGCGTCGCCGTAGCCGAGGTCGACCACCGTCACGTGGTTCACAGCCGGGTGACCCCGCTTCCGCCGTCGGCCGGGCTGAACGGCAGCGTCGCCACCGCACACCGGCCGGAGCCGAGCCGGGCGAGCGCCTTCGAGACGGTCCGGGTGGCGGTGGAGCCGGCCCGGTCCAGGTCGCGCAGCCCGGCGTCCAGGTCGATGGCCTGCTCGCCGAGGCCGACGGTGAGCGCGATCGTCTCGCAGACCGCGTCCAGGTCGTCCAGCTCGACAGCGTTCTGCCCGAGCAGGCCGCGCCAGAAGTCCAGCACCTTGCGGTTGCCCGCGTAGTGGCTGCCGGCGGGCAGCAGGTAGTAGGTGTCCCAGCGCGCGGTCACCTCGTCCACCATCTGCCGGACCGGCATGTCCTCGCCCAGGCCGTCGCCGATCAGCCGGGTCACCTCAGCGGCCTTCACCGCCGGGTACGCCAGTTCGTCGCCGATGATGAACAGGTAGCCGCGCCGGCCGCGCTTGTCCCAGCTGTCGGTGGCCGTGTGCCGGGCCATGAAATAGAGCGCCAGCTCGTACGACTCCATCATCTGGCCGCCACCGCCGCCCTCCAGCACGATCCGGCCGAGGTCGTCGTCCATCCGGTTGTCGGACTCGAACTGCCCGACCTGCAACGGCACCCGGTCGCAGGTGGCGTCGCCGATCGCGCCGAACATGACCTGCGGGTCCTTCGCGTACCCCTGCCGCAGCAGCAGGCCGAGCAGCTGCGGCAGCTTGCTCTGCAGCACCCGGGGTACGTGTCCCATCGAGCCGGTGACGTCGAACAGCACGGCGATCGGCGTCGACTGCGGGTGCTCGGCGGAGTCGCGGCTCTCCCGCAGCGCGTCGCGCGGGTCGAGCGCCGGGTGCACCTTGCGGGCGCCGCTGTCGCTGTACGAGAACGCGCTCTTTCCGGTGCGGCGCCGGTAACGGTCGGCGGCGTCGTACACGTCGGTGGACCAGATTCCACTGCCCACGGCAGCCTCCCTACGGGTTGAGGGTGAAGGGTCGGAAGGTGCGCGGCCCGTACAGCCGGTGCAGCACCTCGTCCAGTTCGCGCAGCAGCCGCCAGGCGTCGTCCGGCCGGCTGGCGAGCGCGGCGCCCTGGCAGCCGTCGGCGAAGGCGCGCAGCTCGCGCGGCGCGCGGTCGCCCATCAGCCAGGTCATGCAGCGGGCGGCCATCGCGATGTCGGTGCCCGGGCCGCACTGCCGCTTCGCGGCGACCTCCGGCGGATACCAGGCCTCGTGGCCGGGCACCAGCGCCGGCACGAGCCCACCGGGCTCGGCCGAGAAGCACCAGTCGACGAGCACCACGCCGTGCGCGTCCGGCTCGATCAGGACGTGCCGGGGCAGCACCGCGCCGTGCACCACGCCGGCCCGGTGGGCCAGGCCGAGCGCCACGAGCAGCCGCCGCCACATCCAGGCCGCGTCGCGCGGGTCCAGCCCGTCCGGGTACGCGCGGCGTACGTCGTCCAGGCTGCGCAGCCCGGGTACGGTCACCAGCTCGTTGACCTGCCGTTGCACGCCCGTGGACGGGTCACGCGCCGGGTAGGAGTCGACGAGCCGGGGCACGTATGCGAGGTGCTTGGCGTCGCCGCGCTCGGCGATCCGGCGCAACGCGCGCGCCTCGCGGGCCATCAGGTCGTTGTCGCCGGGGTGCCGGGCCACCTTGAGCAGCCGCCCGTCCCCGTGGTCGTGCAGGTCGGCGACGTCGCCGGCGTACGTCGGGGCGGGGGTGCGCCACCGGGTGGTGACGGTGACCAGCGCTTCGGCGGCGGCGGCGCGTACCCCGGGCTCGGCCGCGCCCAGCCGGTCGGGGTGCAGCGCGCCGACCAGCTCGCGGTAGCGGCGGGCCGGCTCCTGCGTGCCGAACAGGTCGGCGTCGGTACGCGCAGCGGTGACCAGCCGGATCGCCTCCTCGGTCCTCACCGCACCGTCTCCTCCCGGGCGGGGCGCAGGAGCGCCGGGTGCAGCAGCCGGGCGTCTCCGGCGCGGTAGAGCTTGGCCCGGGGGCCGCCGCGCGCGCCGCCGCGTTCGGTGCTGGCGCCGGTGCTCTCCACGAAGCCGGGCACCGAGAGCACCTTGCGGTGGAAGTTGCCGGCGTGCAGCGGGTGGCCCCAGACCGTCTCGTAGACCTCCCGCAGCTCGGTGACTGTGAACTCGGGGGCGAGGAACCGGGTGGCCAGCGGCGTGTACTCCAGCTTGGAGCGGGCGCGCTCCAAGCCGTCGTCGATGATCCGGCCGTGGTCGAAGGCGAGCTGCCGGCTGGTGAGCGCGGTGACCGGCAGCCAGATCGCCTCGTCGGCGTCGGTGTCGGCGACCGGGTCGGGCAGGTCGGGGGCGAATGCCAGGTGCGCGACCGAGACCACCCGCATGCGCGGGTCGCGGTCGGGGGCGCCGTAGCTGCCGAGCTGTTCCAGGTGCACCCGGCGCAGCCGCTCGCCGCCGAGGCCGGTCTCTTCGGCCAGCTCGCGCCGGGCGCCCGCGGTCAGGTCCTCGTCCGGGTGGACGAAGCCGCCGGGCAGCGCCCAGTGCCCCGCGTAGGGCGGCGCACCCCGGCGGATCAGCAGCAGGTGCAGCGCGCCCTCGCGGATGGTCAGGGCGACCACGTCGACGGTGACCGCGACCGCCGGGTAGTCCCGGGGGTCGTACCCGGCGAGGAAGTCCTGCTCGTTCACGGTCACTCACTCTCAGGTTGAGAACAACTCAATCTGAGAACAACTTAGCGCCGAAAAGAGGGGACGGCAAGTCCCCTCTTTCGCTCAGCGCACCGAACCGACCAGATGCGGCCTTCCGTCCCGGGCGCTGTGCAGCGCGAAGTCCCAGCCCGCGCCGGTCGTCGAGGCGCTGAACGCGACTGTCGACGGCAGCGGCACCGGCAGCTTGAACGACACGTCCACCGTGTACGCCTCGGGCAGCCGGGGTTCCAGCGCGGCCAGGCAGCGGGCCTTGCTCCACATGCCGTGCGCGATCGGGCGCGGGAAGCCGAACAGCCGCGCGCCCAGCTTCGACGTGTGGATCGGATTGTGGTCGCCGGAGACCCGGGCGTAGTCCGTACCCACGCGGGGTGTCACCCGCCACCGGGCCGAGGCGGCCGGCGGCGCCGGGCGGTCGCCCCTGTCGCGCCGCGGGCCGCCGCCGGACGCGCGCTCCTTCCCGAGGTACGTGGACACGCCGCGCCACACCTCCTCGCCGCCGATCGACCCGACCAGCACCACGTCGAGCTGGCGGCCCCGCTCGTGCGGGCGCAGGTTCTCCGCGTACGTGTGGAAGTCGACGTTCTCGCCGACCTCGACCGGGCGGTGCACGGTGATCCGGTTGGCCACGTGCACCACGCCGGTGAGCGGGATGGGAAAGCCCGGACCCGTCATCAGCCGCAGCGACAGCGGGAACCCGAGCACGTGCAGGTACGTCGCCGGCAGCCGGTCGGTCAGCCGGAACCCGCACACCCGGTCGTAGTCCGCCAGGTGCCGCTGATCCACAGCGACCCCGCCAACGGCAAGTTCCAGCCCCGGCACGTCCCCACCGCGCCGCCCCCCGACCCCAGGCACCACCCCGAGTAGCGCCCGCCGATAAAGCGCCGAACTGGCCGGCAGCCCGTCCAACTCCACCCGCCGCCGCCCCGCCGCTCCTTCACCCCGTTGATCATGAAGTTGGCTGCCTTGTGGATCTCCAGAAATGCCGTCAACTTCATGATCGTCGGAGGAGGGGCGGGCCTGCGTGCGAGCCAGGGCGGCGGCTCGGGCCGCCGTGAGGTCGCGGGTGGGGCCCTCGATCAGGTCGTGCAGGGTCAGGTCGTCGTCCTCGTGGTCCTTCGGCATCACGCCCCCAGGAGGCTCTGGCCGCAGACCCGGACCACGTTGCCGCTGACCGCGCCGGTCGCCGGCCAGGAGAGCCACCCGATCGTCTCGGCCACGTCCACCGGCAGGCCGCCCTGGGCCATGCTGTTCATCCGCCGTCCCGCCTCGCGGATGGTCAGCGGGATACGCGCGGTCAGCCGGGTCTCGATGAAGCCCGGCGCCACGGCGTTCAGGCTGATCCCGCGCTCGCGCAGCACCGGGGAGAGCGAGTCGACAAGGCCGATCACGCCGGCCTTGCTCGTCGCGTAGTTGGTCTGCCCCCGGTTGCCGGCGATCCCGGCGATCGACGAGACCGAGACGATCCGGCCGCCGGCCGGAATCAGGTCGCGTTCCAGCAGCACGTCGTTGATGCGCTCCTGGCTGGACAGGTTCACGTCGATCACCGAGTCCCACCGGTCGGCGTCCATCCGGCCCAGCGTCTTGTCCCGGGTGATGCCCGCGTTGTGCACCACCACGTCGACCCGCCCGTGCCGGGACGCCAGGTGCTCCGCCAGCCGGGTCGGCGCATCCGGCGCGGTCAGGTCGAGCTGCACCGCGCTGCCGCCGATGTCGTTGGCGACGGCGGCCAGCTCGTCCCCGGCCGCCGGGATGTCCAGCGCCACCACCTGCGCGCCGTCGCGGGCCAGCACCTTCGCCAGCGCCGCGCCGATGCCCCGGGCCGCGCCGGTCACCAGCACCACCTGCCCGTCGAGTGGCCGGTCCCAGTCGGCCGGGGCGACGGCGGTGCCGGTGCCGACCCGGATCACCTGGCCCGAGACGTACGCGGACCGGCCGGAGAGCAGGAACCGGAGCGTGGACTCCAGGCTCACCGGGGTGCCGGCGTCACCCTCGCGCGTGACGTAGACCAGCTGGGCCGTCACGCCCCGGCCGAACTCCTTGCCGATGCTGCGGGTCAGGCCCTCCAGCGCGCGCTGGGCGGTAGCCTCCCGGGGGGAGCCGCACTCGGCCGGCGGCGTGCCCAGCACGATCACCCGGCCGCTGGGCACCAGCGAGCGGGCCTGCGGGTGGAAGAAGTCGTAGAGCTGGCGCAGCCCGGCGGAGTCGGTGATGCCGCTGGCGTCGTACATCAGGGCCGCGAAGCGGCGGTCGGCGTCGTGGGCGGCGACCGGGTCGGCCAGCTCGACCCCGGCGGCGGTCAGGATCTTCCCGGCCGGCTCGGCGATCCGGCCGCCGGCCGAGGAGCCGAGCAGGACCGGCCCGGGAACGAGCGGGTCACCCGGCGTGTGTCGGCGCAGTCGGGGCGGGTCGGGCAGCCCGAGGCGCTTGACCAGCGCGCGACCGGCCCCCGTCTGGACGAAGCTCGCGTACCTGTCGGTCATAGGCGTAGCCTACTGGCGAGTAGGGTTCGGGCAACAGTTTCGAGGGAGGCCGATCGTGCAGAGTGTCCGGCGGGTCGCGGTCATCGGGGGCAACCGCATCCCCTTCGCCCGGTCCAACTCGCGCTACGCGCACGCGTCGAACGCGGACATGCTCGGTGCGGCGCTCGACGGGCTGGTCGCCCGGTTCGGGCTGGCCGGCGAGCGGGTCGGCGAGGTGGTGGCCGGCGCGGTGCTCAAGCACTCCCGCGACTTCAACCTCACCCGTGAGGTGGTGCTCGGCTCCCGGCTCGACCCGCACACCCCCGCGTACGACATCCAGCAGGCCTGCGGCACCGGGCTGGAAGCGGCCATCCTGGTCGCCAACAAGATCGCCCTCGGGCAGATCGAGGTCGGCATCGCCGGTGGCGTCGACACCACCTCGGACGCGCCGCTCGCCGTCAACGAGGACATGCGGCGCACGCTGCTCCAGCTCAACTCCGCCCGTACGCTCGGCGAACGACTCAAGATCGCGGCGAAGCTGCGCCCGCACCAGCCGTTCAAGCCGGAGATCCCGCGCAACGCCGAACCCCGTACCGGGCTGTCCATGGGTGAGCACGCGGCCCGCACGGCGCTGCGCTGGAACGTCGACCGGACCGCGCAGGACGAACTCGCGCTGCGCTCGCACCAGCGGCTCGCCGCCGCGTACGACAAGGGGTTCTTCGACGACCTGATGACCCCCTACCTGGGGCTGACCCGCGACCAGAACCTGCGCCCGGACACCAGCCTGGAGAAGCTCGGCTCGCTCAAGCCGGTCTTCGGCGCCTCCGGTGCGGACGCCGAGCGGGCCACCATGACCGCCGGCAACTCCTCGCCGCTCACCGACGGCGCATCGACGGTGCTGCTCGCGTCCGAGGAGTGGGCCAAGGCGCACAACCTGCCGGTGCTGGCCTGGTTCTCCTGGTCCGAGACCGCCGCCGTCGACTTCGTGCACGGCGACGAGGGCCTGTTGATGGCCCCCACGTACGCGGTGCCGCGGATGCTGGCCCGCGCCGGGCTGAGCCTCCAGGACTTCGACTTCTACGAGATCCACGAGGCGTTCGCCTCCCAGGTGCTGGCGACGCTGGCGGCCTGGGAGTCGCCGGAGTTCTGCAAGGAGCGCCTCGGCCTGGACGCGCCGCTCGGTTCCATCGACCGGGAGAAGCTCAACGTCAACGGCTCGTCGCTGGCGGCCGGGCACCCGTTCGCCGCCACCGGCGGCCGGATCGTCGCCACGCTGGCCAAGCTGCTGGACCAGAAGGGCAGCGGGCGCGGCCTGATCTCCATCTGTGCGGCCGGCGGGCAGGGCGTGACAGCGATCCTGGAGCGCTGACGACGGCGTCCCGCCCGGTTCTCCACCGGGCGGGCAACCCGCCTGCCGGCCCGTTCCGTCCCCTGGGCATGAGGCGAACGAGGAGCGGCGCCCCGTGACCGGGCGTGACGAGGAGTTCCGCGACTACGTGACCGCCCGGCTGGAGCCGCTGCGCCGCACGGCGTACCTGCTCTGCCGGGACTGGCACACGGCGGACGACCTGGTGTCGATCACGCTGGGCAAGCTCTACCGCAACTGGCGACGGGCGCTCGGCGCGAACAACATCGACGCGTACGTCCGGGGGATGCTCACCAACGCGTGGCTGGACGAACGGCGCCGCCCGTGGCGGCGGGAGCACAGCACCGACGAGGTGCCGGACCGGGCGGACCTGGCAGCCGGGGAGCCGTCGGTCGGTGAGCGGGAGATGCTGCTGGACCTGCTGGGCGGGCTCGCGCCGCGGCGTCGGGCGGTGGTGGTGCTCCGGTTCTACTGCGACCTGTCCGTCGAGGAGACCGCGCAGATCCTGGGCGTCACCACCGGCACCGTGAAGAGCCAGTCCGCCCGCGCGCTGGAGACGCTGCGGCTGCTCGCCTCGCACCATTCGACAGTGGAGAGCGGGAGGCGGCGATGACGTACCGGCAGATCTTCGACGCGGCGATCGGCGACGCGCCGCCGACGACGGTCGACGTGGACGCCCTGGTGGCGCGGGAGGGCCGGCGTCGCCGGCGTCGGGTGGGCGCGTACGCCTCGGCGACAGCGGTGCTGGCGCTGGCGTTCGGCGTCGGCGTGGTCGTGCAGCCGGGAGCGTCAGGCGGCCCGGCGCCCACCCTCCCGGTCGCGTCGGCCTCCGCCTCCGCCCGGTCCGAGCCGGAGCGCCTGCAAGCGGCGATCCTTACCGCGTTCCACCGGGAGGCGCCGGACCTGCGGTGGGTGCAGGGCGGGTCGACCGCCGACCGCGAGACCTGGGACGGCCCGGTCACCGACACGCCGCCGTGGACGGTGAAGCCGTTCCAGTGGGAGTCCATGACCGGCTGGTTCGCGGTGGGTGTCGCCGCTAGGGGCGAGGTCCGGTCGTATCTGACCATCAACGTGGGCAGGATGCGCCCCGGCCACACGAGCCCGGGCGACTGCACCCCCGGCCAGGTCACGTGCCGGTCCTTCACCGGCCCCGCGGGTGAGCTCGTGGTGGCGCACGACACGGAGGGCAGGCGCCTGGTCGGGTCGGTGACCAAGCGCACGGTCCTGCGTAGCGTGACCGTCGAGCGGGCCGACGGCACCAACGTGTCGGTGCAGACGGTCTCGTCCACCGACCGGCATCTGATGACAGTCGAGGAGATGGCTGCGGTCGCGCTCGACCCGGAGATCCGGCTGGGCTGACGCCGTGTCCCGGTCCGGCCCGCCCACAGGCCGGACCGGGTACCGGCGTCGCCGGGACCGGCCCGGGCCTCATGAAAGACTGAGGTACGTGACGACGATCCCGAACGTGCTCGCCAACCGGTACGCCTCGCCCGAACTGGTCGCCCTCTGGTCGCCGGAGGAGAAGGTCCGGATGGAGCGCCGGCTCTGGCTGGCGGTGCTCAAGGCCCAGCGTGACCTCGGCGTGCCGGTGCCGGACGGGGTCGTCGAGGCGTACGAGCGGGTGGTCGACCAGGTCGACCTGGCCTCGATCGCGGCGCGCGAGCGGGTCACCCGGCACGACGTGAAGGCCCGGATCGAGGAGTTCAGCGCGCTCGCTGGGCACGAGCACGTGCACAAGGGGATGACCTCCCGAGACCTCACCGAGAACGTCGAGCAGCTCCAGATCCGCGCCTCGCTGGAGCTGATCCGGGACCGCGTGGTCGCCACGCTGACCCGGCTGGGCTGGCACGCGGGCGAGTACTCCGCGCTGGTGATGACCGGCCGTTCGCACAACGTCGCCGCGCAGGCCACCACGCTCGGCAAGCGCTTCGCGTCGGCGGCCGAGGAGCTGCTCATCGCGTACGAGCGGCTGGAGGACCTGATCGGCCGCTACCCGCTGCGCGGGATCAAGGGACCGGTGGGCACCGCCGCCGACCAGCTCGACCTGTTCGACGGCGACGCCGGCAAGGTGGCCGAGCTGGAGCAGCGGGTGGCCGGGCACCTGGGCTTCCGCCGGGTGCTGGACAGCGTCGGCCAGGTCTACCCGCGCTCGCTGGACTTCGACGTGCTCTCCGCGCTGGCCCAGGTGGCCGCCGCGCCGTCGTCGCTGGCGACCACGATCCGGCTCATGGTGGGCCAGGAGCTGGTCACCGAGGGCTTCAAGCCGGGCCAGGTCGGCTCCAGCGCGATGCCGCACAAGATGAACACGCGCTCGTCGGAGCGGGTGAACGGCTTCGCGGTGATCATCCGGGGTTACCTGTCGATGGTCGGTGAGCTGGCCGGCGACCAGTGGAACGAGGGTGACGTCTCCTGCTCGGTGGTGCGCCGGGTCGCGCTGCCCGACGCCTTCTTCGCCGCCGACGGGCTGTTCCAGACGTTCCTCACCGTGCTGGACGAGTTCGGCCCGTACCCGGCGGTGATCAACCGGGAGCTGGAGCGTTTCCTGCCGTTCCTCGCCACCACGAAGATCCTCGTGGCCGCCGTACGCCGGGGTGTCGGCCGGGAGGTCGCGCACGAGGTGATCAAGGAGCACGCGGTCGCCGTGGCGCTGGCGATGCGGGAGAAGGGCGCGGCCGAGAACGACCTGTTCGACCGCCTCGCCGCAGACGGCCGGCTGGGCCTCACCCGGGCCGAGATCGACACCCTGGTGGCCGACCGCAACGCCTTCGTAGGCGCCGCCACCGACCAGGTCACTCGGGTGACCGCAAGAATCACCAAGATCGTCGAATCCCACCCCGAGGCCGCCACCTACTCCCCGCCCCCCATCCTCTGACCTCTTCTTCCGGTTCTTCCGGTC